>DATKDY010000056.1:0-5380 GCA_035512515.1 Vicinamibacterales bacterium | reverse complement strand
TATTTGAATGCCGGGCAGAAAGACCTGGCCTTGGAATGGCTGTCGAAGTCGATTGATGCGCGTGACCCGAACGTCTACGGGGCAGTACGAAGCCCGTTCACGATCGACCGCCTCGGCGACGATCCGCGATTTCAGAAGCTGATGCTCCGCACAAGACTTCCCATCTGAGTTGCGGTTCAGGGCGCTGATGCGGGGACGGCGGTGGGAAAGGGGGTGACGCGGCGAACGGGAACATTGTCCCGCCGCCTCCAATATCTCTCCAAGAACCTGGTCGATTTCGGGTGTTCCTCGAGGACATCAGTGAAGTCGGCGAGCGGCGGCAAATGTCGACGGTTGAACGCATAGCCCCAGAAGTCGCGCGCCATCAATCGGTTCACGATCGCGCTACATTCGCGTTCAACTCCCGCCGCCTCCATTCGACTCGCCTCCATCTCGCCTGCGGCGAGCCGGAGGCTCGCTCATGGCAGGCCATCTCCACGTCGAATGCGGGCGTGCGCCGAAGACCGTGAAGAACGTGCTCACGGTGCTGAGTGTGGTGCTGAGGACGGCACTGGAGTGGGGCGTGATTGCGTTGTCGCCGAACGCCCTCGCGAGATGCACACGTAGCACCGTCCCCTTCGAGGCGATGCCGCTCGGCTTCAGCCGGTTCGCCTTCGCGTATCCGTCGAGAAATCGCAAGGCGAACTCTCTCAACGTCGGTATCTTCTGAACGTCCTCCTTCGCTGGCTTCGGCTTGCCATGGACGAGCAGCACTCGCTCTCGAGACTCGGCCCACTTCTGCGCCGCTTGCCTGCTTGACGCAGCTGCCTTCTTGCGCTCGCGAATCACGCTGCCGTCCGGGAGCTGGACCCTGATGTCCTCTCACCCGCCGTTCACGCACGGTCGCACTGTCACGCTCATCGCTGTTACTCCTCCAGCGATGGCGCGCGCTTGTGGTCGAGCCACTCTAGGAGTTCCGCCGAGCGGATCAAGACACGGTGCGCGGATCCGGATCACCTCAGGCAATTGCCTGCGTTCGAGCATTGCGTAGATCGCCCGTCGCGACGTCCGCAGCACGTTCGCCGCGTCGTCCAGGCCGAGCATGCCGAGCGCGAGCGCGGTGGCCGCCGACACCGACACAAGTGTTGTGGCGATGCGTAACGGCGCCAGCGCGGTCTTGCTCAGGTGCGAATCCAGCGTCCGCACAACCACCGGCGCTGGGCCGCGACCTGGCACGGCGTCGAGTCGGCGGTGGAGGCGGGCGAGGACCGCGTCGCTCGCCTCGCGCGCGTCGAGAATCAGTGTCATGCCCCTCAACCGGGCGCCGCGCACTCCTGATCCGGCCCCACCATCGACCGCAGCCGCGCCTGGTGCTCGCGCACGGCGTCACTCGCCCGCGCCGCCGACCAGTTCCAGCTGCGAACCGAGCGATCGCGATCCGGCGGCCAGCGCCGCAGCACGTGTCGCGCGAGCGGACACTGCACGTCGCGCGGCAGAGCGGGCAGCGCATCGATCAGCACCGGCACTGCGTCCGCGCTCAGCGACGTCGCGTACGCGACGTCGAATCGGACTGGCGCGTCCGCCGACGCCATCCGCGCCACATTCGCGCGCGCGATGACCGCGTCCGGGTTGATGACGAACAGCAGGGCGACCGTCGCGAGGCCGGATGCCAGCGTCCCGAACGCGAACGAGTCGCGGCGGCCGCGCAGCACGGTCGCGGCGAGCCAGAACAGCATCGCGCCGATCCAGATCAGCAGCACCATCGCGTAGAAACGCGACTCGGTGAGCCCGTAGCTCGCATGGTAGAGGCGCAGCCGCTGGAGCGCCGACGCGGTGATCGCGAGCACCAGCCCGATCTGCAGGCCGGCGAGACCGCGGAACACCAGGGCGTCGCGTCGGATGCGACGGTCGACGAGCCAGTCGGCCGCGAGCAGGACCGGCACGACCAGTACGACTGCGAAGACCAGCTCGAAGAAGCCGCGCCGCGCGTATTCGGCATACGTCAGGTCGGGCGTGATCTGGACGAGCGTGTCGGCGCCGAAGAGATACCGGAACTGCACGATCACGAAGACCAGGAACAGCAGGTCGATCGCAGCGAGCGCCGTCGCGACCTCGGTAATTCCGAGCGCCTGCCCTTTCGGCGCCCGAGCGCCTCGACCGTCGATCCCTTGCCTGCGATCTGCAGGCGGCGGTAGCTCCGTGCCCGTCAGAAAGCCGCGCAGGTACCCGGTCGAGAGCCACGCAAGGATCGAGAACAGCAGGATGTGACTCGCGATCCGCTCGAAGTCGAAACGAAGCACGTTCGCCACCAGCTCCGCGAACACGGCATCGGCCGACATGAACAGCGCCCCGAACACCGCGACCAGCGGCGTGGCGATCACGAGGCCGCGCGCGACGGCCGCGGCATTGCGCCACCCGGCCGGACGGCTGGTCTCGACACGCGGGATGGACCGCGTCGCATCCACAAGCGCAAGCGCCGCGGCCGTCCACGCGTGCAGTGCGCCCAGCGCCAGCGCGCCGGCGTATCGAAGCACCCCGGCGCGACGCACCCAGGCCGCGGCGAGGCGATGAGCCGCGATCGCGAAGGTCAACGTCGCGCAGCCAAGCGCGAGCAGCTTCAGTGGCGGCGCGTCGCGCCACGCGAGTCCGGCCGCGAACACGACGCCGATCACCAGCCACGCGACGCGTTCGCGGTCCAGTGCGAGAGCCGCGCGGCGGTGCAGCGCGACCGCGGCGACCGCGACCGACGCGATCCACAGCGACAGGTTCAGACCCACGGGGCCGGGAGCGCGCAGCAGCGCATCGCCCACCGCGCCGAGGGCCACGCCCGCCACGAGCAACGCCGCGACGGTGGCGGGTGGCACGGGATAGAGGCGAGCCGCCCCCACGAGCGCCTGGCCAATAACGCCACTTTCGCAGTACCCGTCGGAGGTGCCGTGGCCGACTCGTGCGTCTTCGATCCGCCCACGATTCGCGTGCCCGGAAACCGGGTCGTCACTCATACGCGCTGCCTCCTCCGCTCCTCGGTCACGGTGTCGCCTCCAGGCAGGCGGCCGGACCGCCGCTCACGCCCGTGACAGTCCGCCAGCACCCGCGCCAGGTGGGCGGGTCGAAGTCCGCTGGCAGAGCTGCCCTTCGCATACGCAAAGAACTTTACAATATGAAGTTATTGGTGGTCAATGCCCCGTTGGAGGCCGTGGCGGCGCCGCTGAGAAAAGGCGAGCTACTCCTGCAGGAAGGCGGCTAGCGGCTCGACGCGCACCGCACGGCGGGCCGGCATGTAGGACCGAACGGCCGCGACCGCGAAGAACAGGGCCACGACGGTGGCACAAGTTGACACGCCATAGGGCGTCACGCCGAACAACAGCGTCCCGAAACGTCGCGACCGCAGGTGTGGCGCCGTTCCACGGCTATTCCGGTACTCCTCACGACCGGCGATGGGCCGGCCCAACTTCGGGTGCCTGGCCAGCACGTCGGCCCGCGCGATGAGTTCCCGGCCGACGTGCGCAGCAAGGTCGGGGAACCGTTCGTGCAGGAAAGCTGCGAATCTGTCGAGGTCGGCGAGCGCGTCGAGCGACTACTCGATCGCTACTGGCCCGGCCACGGTCGGAACCCGGGCGTGCCCCACGCGCGGAGCCACTGCACCACACGCTCGTGTGGCACCCGCGCGGACTCGGTGGCCGTGGCGTATCGCCGATCGAGCTCTGCGAGTTCATCGCCGTCCGGTTCCCGGGGAGCGCCGTCCAGTGCCGCCAACTCGGCGATCAACTGCGGAACGCTGATGCCGAGCTCGTCCGCCCGCGTCCGCAACAAGTCCGCCGTGCGCTGGTCGATCTGGATGCTGACGGTGGTGCTCATCGCACCAGCATAGCCCATCCCCAGACGGTCATTGGAACACCGGCGGCCCCGAACTGGTTCGAACTCCAGTCGGCAGTCGTCATCATCAGCAAACCGTGGATCGGTGCGGATTGGATCGATGCCGCCTTACCAACTCGCAACGAAACGGGATCGATTTCCAGTGCACGCGCTCGCCGCAGGACTGAAGTCCCGCGAAACGGAACACTCACGGCTTCAGCTTGACCATCCGTTCCGGATTGATCACGACGCTGGTGCCGAAGCGCACTTCGTCCTCCCCGACGGCAAACGACGTTCCGTCCGACGCGCCGACGCCGCGCGGCACCCACACGCCGTTTTCGACATCCTACGTGCGCTGCTCGGGCCCGTTGGGCGAGTGGCCGCGATCGGCATTGCCGTCGGCCTGCTGGCCTCGCTTGGCGTGGCGCGTCTGGTCGCCGGATTGCTGTTCGACATCAGCCCGGCGGATCCGGTGACGCTTGGCGGCGTCGCCGTGCTGCTCGGAGTGGTGACGCTCGCGGCGTCGCACCTGCCGGCGCGCCGGGCGCTTCGTGTCGACCCGGTCGTCGCCCTCCGGCGCGAGTAACGGCAACGCCCGACCCTTGGAAGAAACTCGAAGCGATTGGCCGGAGCCGAGGAAAAAGGGGCGGCTGGCCCCCGTCCGCGATCACCGACGGCGTCCCGTCGGGCGTCTGGAAATCTCGTATATCTCGCCGTTGCTCAACGACACGACGAACAGATTGCCGTTCGGTCCGGTGTGAATGTCAGTGCCGACACCGAAGTTGCGGCCGAACAACAGACTCTCGCTTTCGGTGATCTCGTGCTTGGCGAGATTGTCCGCTACCCTGTCTTCCAATCGCGGATCGTCCACCCCGATCATTCTGCGATTGCCGGTCAGGTTGAACCGGAACAGATAACCTCCTTCGAGGAAGGGCCTGGCTGCTCCCATGAATAGGTCCCCGGCATACTGCGGGCCGAGCGCTTTACTGTTCAGGAAACCCATCCCGGCCGGGGCGACCTCCCATTTCCAGCTGAACGCCGGGTCGCTGTAATGTGCCCCGGGCAGCATGAACAGTCGCGACAGCGCCTCGCTCGGACTGTCCGCGATGTTGGTCGGCGGCCAGCGAATCTGCTGGAGACCAAAGAACTCCGGGCTCGTCTCGATCTCTTTGTACTGCGCGAGGCGCTCAACCGGCCCCGCGATCTGGATCCAGCCTCCGTTCATGCCCGGCAGCACGCGGTTCAGTTCAGAGAAGCTGTCGTCCCCGTTCTCCTGCAGCCAGAGGTCGCCCGAGATTGGATCGAAGGCCATGCCGAAGCTGTTGCGGTGGCCGTAAGAGAAGATCTTCTGGATGTTCGCTCCGACCTCTCCCAGCATGCTCGCCCCCGCGCCAAAGAACGGATTGTCGGCTGGCGCTGTTCCGTCGGGATTCAGCCGCAGAATGGTGCCGGTCAGGTGGGCATCGTCCGGCTCGGGACCGCCGAACTGATCGTCGGTGACGGGCGTCCCCGGGGGGCAGTCGTAGCGGTCGGTCGGGCCGCAGGG
>DATKDY010000055.1:0-13854 GCA_035512515.1 Vicinamibacterales bacterium | reverse complement strand
TTCCTCTCATGTTGCCGGTGCGTGTCGCGCAACGGTGGCGCAGCGGCCCCGAGCCGGTCCCGCCCGGCGAGTTCGAGATCCGCGTGCCACCGGCGCCGGTCAACAGCCTGCTCACCGGACTGGTGTGGCTCGAATCGAAGGCCCTGGGGCACGTTGACATGCCCGTGGGGAGTTCGCTGCTGTGCCACGCGCGTAAGCCAGCGTAGCGATGCCCCGGGCTGACCTCGGTGCACTCGTCTTCGCTGCCTGTGCCGGAGCATCTGTCTGGATTTCTCTCGGCGCGCTGGCGATCGGCAGCGATGGCGTCGCGCGAACCGGCGCCCTCCCGCCGATCTGGCTGCTGCCGGCGCTGATGCTCGCGGCCGCCGCCGGCGCGTGGGCGGCGCGCCTGCGCCTCCACGAAAGCTGGCCTCTCAGCCTCGCCCTGATGTTGTGGCTGCCGTGGCTTCCTCTGCCCGTTCCCGCGTCGTTCTTTGTCTGGGACGGACCGCTCGAGGTCGTGCTCTGGCTGGCGATCGCCGGCGGTGTCGTCATCACACGCACGCGGACACGCGCGACGGTCCCTGCGGCGTGGACTGATCCGGCGCGCGCACCGCGATGGGCAGCCGCAGCCTTCCTCTGTTGTTCGCTGGCTGCCGTCGCGGCGTTACAGGGTCGCGTGCCGAGCGGTGACGAGCCCCACTACCTCGTCATCACACAGAGCCTGCTCTACGACGGCGATCTGAAGATCGAGAACAACCACCAGCGCGGCGACTTCCTCGAATACGTCCACCAGGACATCCCGCCGGATTATCTGCGCCGTGGCAAGGATGGCGAGATCTACTCGATACACCCGCCCGGCGTCTCCGCGCTCGTGCTGCCGGCGTTTGCCGTCGCAGGATATCCAGGGGCGCTGATGCTGATCGCGCTGCTGAGCGCGTGGGCCGCCGCTGTCGTCTGGCGGTCGGCATTTCTCTTGACGCACAGCGCCGGCGCCGCCTGGAGTGCCACGGCGGCAGTGGCGCTCAGCGCGCCCTTCTTTCTGCACAGCTTCACGATCTTTCCCGATCCCGTCGGCGCGGTCATCGTCGCTGCCGCGTTTCACCTGCTCGTGAGCCTCGACGTCGTGCCGGAGCGTGTCCACACCCGTCACTGGATGCTCGCCGGCACGAGCCTCGCGTGGCTGCCCTGGCTGCACACCCGGTTCGCGTTGATCGCCGCGGCGTTTGGCGTCGTGTTCGCGCTGCGTCTGATCCGGGCTCCCTCCCGGTGGCGCGCCGCCGCGGCTTTTCTGGCTGTGCCGATCATCTCTGCCGCGGCCTGGTTTCTGTCGTTCTACGTGATTTACGGCACGTTCGATCCGTCGGCACCCTACGGCGGGAGCCGTCAAAGTGCGGTTGAATGGATGCCGGCCGGTGCCGCCGGGCTCGTCTTCGATCAGCAGTTCGGGCTCGGAGCCAACGCGCCGGTGTTTGCGCTGCTGCCCTTTGGGCTCTTCGCCCTGTGGCGCACGCGTCGGCGTCTGGCGCTGGAGCTGGCTGCGGTCGCGCTGCCCTACGTGCTGGTCGTCGCCTCGTTCGCCATGTGGTGGGGCGGCTGGAGCGCGCCCGCGCGGTTCCTGGTCGCGCTCCTGCCCCTGGCGGTGCCCTTGTTTGCTGCGGCGTGGTTGTACGGCGGCGCGGCGCTGCGCGGCGTCTTCGTCGCGCTGGCCGTGCTCGGTGCGTTGAACACATCGGCGCGAGCGTTCGCGCAGGGCGGCGCACTGCTGTACAACGTCCGGGACGGTTACGACCTGCTCCTCGACTGGGTCTCGCGCACGGTAAACGTTCCGCTCGCGCTGCCGAGCGTTCACCGGCTCGGTGTCGAAGCGAGTCTGTTGATTGGGTGCATCTGGCTGTTGGCCGGGGCCGTGGCGCTTCTCGTGCTGCAGTTCGCGACGCGTGGCCGCGCTGCCGCGCCAGGGGCGCGCTGGGCGATGACGTCGTGGGCCGTCGCGCTGGCGGCAACCGTCGCGCTCAGCCTGTCATGGCGTGTCGTACGCACGCATCCACTGACCACCGAGTCCTCGGAGATCGAGTTCGTCCAGCGGTGGCGGCCCAACGTGCGTCCGCTGACGGTGCGCCTGCCGCCGGTGCGCTCGGTGGCACCTGACGCCGCACTCCGTGACATCCGGCTTCGCAGTTCCGTCCGCGCGCGCGGCCTGCCGCACGACCACCCGCTTCTTGCCGTGCGCCTGCTCCCGGCGGGGGACTACCGCCTGATCATCGACGAGGGCCTGATCATCGACGAGGGCGCCTCGCACCTGGAGGGTGTGCTGAGCGCGGCTATCGGCGCCACGTCCCAGATGACGGAGCAGTGGAGTCTCGAGGACCTGCGGCCGGGGCTGACCCCCATTGTGCTGAGCCTCCCCGTTGGTGTCGATTCCCTTACCATCCGCGGAGACGACACGGCGCGTGCGCGTATCGGGAGCCTCGCGCTCCGGCCCGAGCGTGTCGATGTCAGTGAGAACGTCTCGGGCCGTCATGCGGTGCTTGCCGCGCGATATGGGCGCGTTCGGTCATTTTCCCTGGACGACGCGTTGTACATTGAGCTGGCGGGAATCTGGACGCGCGGGGATGCCCTGGGAGAGGTCATGGTGCAGGCCGATGACGACGGTCCAATTGAGCTCGACGTGACGGCCGGGCCAGTGCCGCTGACACTGACCTTGACGGTGGATGGTGTGACGCAGACGCTCGTGCTCGACGCGCACGAACGCCGCAGGGTGCAGGTGCCCGGCGGCCTCTGGAGAGTCGAGACGACCGGCGTGTTCCGCCCGAAGGATTTCGATGCCTCGGCGAAGGACGCGCGGCCACTCGGCGCGCGCCTCGAGTTCCCGCAGGAACGTGAACCGGAATCTCAGTAGCGAATCACGCCGCCGAAGTACCACCCCGTGAAGTTCAGCGTGCCGGAGTCGAGATCCTTCCGGTACTGCACGTCGATCGATCGCCGGCCGAACTGCGCGCCGGCATTGCGGGTGAAGTTGTACGTCGCATAAAAGTCGTAATCCAGGTAGCGTCCTTCGCCATTGAGCTGCTCGCCGAGATTTTCCGGCACCTTGAAGAACGACACTTCGCCGGTGATGGAGACCTCAGGCACGATGTAACCGCGCCCGACGATGCCGATGGTGGGAATCGGCGCCACCTGCGACGTGAACTCGCTGCCGATCGGGCTGTCGAGCGCCACGTCGATGTTGGTGTACTTGAGATCGAGCAGCACGCCCAGATACCCGCGGCTCCGGTGGATGAAGTCGTACTCGTAGCCAAAGCGCCAGGTCGTGAGATCGGCTTCGGTATTGACCGGCAGGCCGATGCGGTAGCGTAGGCCGTTGAACACGAATTCGCGCTGCACGCTCGCCTCGGCGCTGTATTTGATCGGCAAGTAGTTGATTCGGAACTTGTGCTTGGCAGCGGGACGGAGCACCAGGCGCAATTCGCGCAGCCGCTTCTGCTGGATGCCGAGGTCCGTCACCAAATCCACGTCATCACCCGGAATGCCGAGCGACTCGCTCGACACGATCAACGTCGGTCCCGGGTTCCACCACGCCAGCGCCGCTTCGATGTGATATTCCTCGCCGACAGCCGGACTCGCGGCGGCCGCGGCATACTGCGCGCTGGCGGGGACGGACCACAGCAGCATCGCCAGGCACACGACCGCAGGGCTACTCACACGACCAGAAAGGCACATTCGCATCGGCAAACGATCTCGACCCCGGTGTCTTACGATTGCCCGCAGGACGCGAGCGACGACTGCCCTGGTGGGGGTGGGCTCGTCAGCGCGGCTGGGATACTGCGCTGACGGCAGAATAGCACACGAAAGCCGCGCCTGCCGGCGCGGAGGGCCGCGCTTCGCGCGGAGGGGCCGCGCTTCGCGCGGAGGGGCCGCACTGCGTGCGGAGGGGCCGCACTGCGTGCGGAGGGGCCGCACTGCGGGTGGAGGGCCGCACTACGTGCGGAGGGGCCGCACTGCGTGTGGAGGGCCGCACTACGTGCGGAGGGCCGCACTTGCATGTGGAAGGCGGCGCTTCGCGCCGAGGGAGCGTTCGCGCCGAAGGCGCGCCCGCCCGGCGCAGCCGGGCCCTCGCGGCGTAGCCGCGCCCTCGGGCGTGAGCCCGCCTCGATTCAGCGCGATTCCGTTGGCACCACCTGCGGCTGGCCGCCGCCCAGCACGGCGGCCCACCGGCGCGCAGCGGCGACGAGGATGACCAGGGCGCACACGATGATGATCACCGACGACAGCGTGAGCACCCAGCCCTGGAACTGCGTCGCCGGGTTGTCGCCGATGGCCATCGGAAAGTAGTTGTCGCGGATGTTCAGGAACGCGCCCCATAGCGTGTTGACCGCCAGCAGGGCCAGCGGCGCCGCCGTAATCCACGCGTAACGCGCCTTGCCAATGTTGATGATCACCGTCGTCGCGACCGAAAGCGCGACGACGCCGAGCAACTGGTTGGCCGTGCCGAACATGGGCCAGATGGTGTCGACCGTGCCTGTATACGTGAAATACCCCCACCCCAACACGATGAGCGCCGTGGCAATGTAGGCGCCGGGCATCCACGCGGGATTGCTGAACGGCGTGTAGACCCGGCCGAGGAATTCCTGGAGCAGGAAGCGCCCTACCCGGGTCCCGGCATCGATGGTGGTCAGGATGAAGAGCGCCTCGAACATGATCGCGAAGTGATACCAGTAGGCCATCCACCCGCTCATGCCGGGCAGGGCGGTGAAGATCTGCGCCATCCCGACCGCCAGCGACACCGCCCCGCTCGCGCGGCCGGCCACCTGCTCGCCGACCTGCCCTTCGAGCATCGTCAGGTTGACGGTTTCCAGGCCGAGACCGGCAAACACCGCCGGGGTGGTGTTGATCGCAAAGTAATCGCCCGGATACATGGACGCCGCGGCGATGAGCGCCAGCACACCCACCGTGCCCTCGATCAGCATCGCGCCGTAGCCGATGGGCCGGATGTGGGTTTCCTTGTCCACCATCTTCGGCGTCGTGCCGGAGGCGACGAGCGCGTGGAACCCCGAGATCGCGCCGCACGCGATGGTGATGAAGCAGAACGGGAACAGCGGGCCCGGGATGATCGGCCCGCCGCCGTGGATGTACTCGGTCATCGCCGGCATCTGCAAGGTCGGGTTGACGATGACGATGCCGAGCACCAGCAGCGCGATGGTGCCGATCTTCATGAACGCGCTGAGGTAATCGCGTGGCGAGAGCAGCAGCCACACCGGGAGCACCGACGCCGCGAAGCCGTAGATCCCGATCGCGAAGACGAGCTGCTCACGCGACAGCCGGAAGTAGCTGCCCAGCACCGAGTCGGGATGGTTGAGCGGCTCACCGAACACGACGCAGGCCATCAGCCCGAGAACGCCGATGACCGTGGCCTCCATGACGTGGCCCTTGCGCCACACATACATGTAGAAGCCCATGAAGATGGCGAGCGGGATGGTCATCGCGATCGTGAACGTGCCCCACTGGCTCTCCGCCAGGGCATTGACGACGACGATGCTCAGACCGGCGATGGCGATGACGACAATGAAGAGGATCGCGACGGCGCCGGCAAACCAGGCGACCGGGCCGATCTCGTCCCGGGTGATCTCGGCCAGTGAGCGGCCCCCGCGACGGACCGAGGCCCAGAGAATGACGAAGTCGTGCACCGAACCAGCCAGCACGCACCCGGCCACCAGCCAGATGAAGCCCGGGGCGTAACCAAACTGCGCCGCCAGCGTCGGACCGATCAGCGGCCCTGAGCCGGTGATGGCGGCAAAATGGTGGCCGAACAACACCCATTTCGACGTGGGATAGTAGTTGTGGCCGTCGTACCTGGTATGCGCCGGGGTCACCCGCGTGTCGTCGAGCACCATGACCTTGGCGGCGATGAACGCGCTGTAATAGCGATAGGCGATCACGAAAATGCCAATGGCCGGCAGGATCAAATACAGAGCGTGCATATAGGGTCCGGATGATATCAGCACGACCAAACGGCAGAAAGTCTTAGATTGTCAGCACTTCCGGGGGATTCGCGCGGCCGTGACCACACGACAGGACAGTTGTTGACCTATGCCGTCCGCTATCGCGGACGATATGCGGCGGGGCTGTCCTGTGTGGTGCTCACTACGGCCGTCACGCTGGCCGCGCCCTGGGTCCTGAAGAACGCGGTTGACGATCTGTCGCAGGGCGTCAGCCAGGCGAAGTTGCTGTTGTACGGCGGTCTCATCCTGGCCATCGCCGCGGTGGGCGGCGTGCTGCGCTTCGCGACACGCCGCATTCTGATCGGCGCATCGCGGGCCGTCGAATACGACATCCGCAACGCCTTCTTCGCCCACCTGCAGCGCCTCCCGCTGGCCTACTTCCATGCCAATCGCACGGGCGATCTCATGTCGCGCGGGACCAACGATCTGAATGCCGTGCGCATGATGGTGGGGCCGGCAATCCTGTACGCCAGCACGACGGGTCTGACCTTCGTGATCGCGCTCATCTTCATGCTGTCGATCAACGTGCGGCTGACGCTGTTGGCATTGATGCCGCTGCCGCTCGTGACCGTGACCGCGCGCTACTTCGGACGCGTCATCCACGAGCGATTCGAACGCATTCAGGAACAGCTCTCGCACATCAGCGCGGTGACGCAAGAGGCGCTGGCCGGCGTGCGGGTCGTGCGCGCGTATCGTCAGGAATCGCGCGAGCTCGAGCGCTTCCGGGCCGCCAATCTGGAATACGTCGAGCGCAATCGCGGGCTGATTCGCCTGCAGGGCCTGTTCTATCCAAGCATGGGTCTGTTCCTGGGCATCGCCGAGCTGATCGTGTTGTGGCTCGGCGCGCGCGATGTCATGGCCGGCCGCATGACCATCGGCGAGCTCGTCGCGTTCAACACCTATCTGGCGATGCTGGCCTGGCCGATGATTGCGTTCGGGTGGGTCACGAACCTGCTGCAGCGCGGACGCGCCTCGTGGGAACGCATGCTGGCGGTCCTCGAGACCGAACCGTCGATTGACGACCGCGACGTGACGAAACCGGATCTCGGTCCCGACGAGGTGCGCGGGGAGATTGAGATCCGCGATCTCTCGTTTTCGTATGGGCGGGACGGCGGACCGCCGATCCTCGACCGGATCTCGCTGCACGTGCCGGCGGGCCACACCGTCGCGATTGTGGGCCGCACCGGCACGGGCAAGACGACGCTGCTGGCGCTGCTCGCGCGGCTGCACGATCCGCCGCCGGGCACGGTGTTCATCGACGGGATCGACGTGCGTGAGATGCCGCTGGCGACCTTGCGCGGGGTGATTGGCTTCGTGCCGCAGGAACCGTTTCTGTTTTCCGCGACGATTGAGGAGAACATCGCTTTCGGCGCCGTCCACGCGATCCGCGCCACCGAGGCCGTTGACGAGGTCGCCGAGATCTCGCGGTTGGCACGCGACGTCGCCGACTTTCCGCAAGGCTATCAAACGCGCGTCGGCGAGCGCGGGATCACGCTCTCGGGCGGGCAGAAGCAGCGCACGGCCCTGGCCCGTGCCCTCTTTACCGATCCGCGCATTCTGATGCTGGACGACGCGATGTCGGCGGTGGATACGCAGACGGAACACGAGATTCTGCAGGGACTGCGCGGGTTTCGACGCGGCCGCACGACGGTGATCGTGTCTCATCGCGTGTCCACGGTCCGCGATGCCGATCAGATCATCGTCCTCGAGGGCGGCCGCATCACGGAACAGGGCACGCACGACGAGCTCGTCAGGCGCGGCGGTCTGTACGCGGCGCTGCACCGCCAGCAGTTGCTCGATGCGGAGCTCGCCGCGTCATGAGGGAACGAAGAACGAAGAACGAAGAACGAAGAACGGAACGACGGAACGACGGAACGACGGAACGATAGAACGGCGGAACGGATAGAACGGACAGAACGGACAGAACGGCGGAACGGCGGAACGGCGGGACGACGGAACGGACAGAACGGCCGAACGATAAGAACGACGGAACCACGGGAACGGCAGAACGACGGAGCGATAGAACGACGGAACGGCGGAACGACGGAACGACGGAACGACGGGAAGGACAGAGCGACAGAACGACGGAAACGACGGAACGCCGAAACGAAACAACCAGGCACGATCACGGTGGCAAATCGATTCCGATCAGGGTCCTTAGTTAGGGTCCCGTTCTGGGATGGGTGAACCCCCTCGCCTTCAGGCGACGCCTTTAGGAGGCTTGCGATACGCATGCCGGGCATGCGGGAGTACCGTCGGGCGGCGCACACGGTCGATGCGCTGCACTATCACTTCGTGTTCATCACGAAGTATCGCAAGCCGGTGTTGCGCGGCGAGATCGGCACCGACGTCCGCGACCTGATCCGTGAGATCTGTCGGACGCTGGCCGTCGAGATTCTGCAGGGACATGTGCGGCCAGATCACGTGCATCTGCTGTTGAGCGTGCCGCCGCATCTGGCCCCGAGCCGGGTGATGCAGCGGATCAAGGGCAAGACGTCGCATCATCTGCTCCAAGACCGTCGCAAGCTCCGGGCGGAGTTCTGGGGGCGGCACCTGTGGGCGCGGGGGTATTTTGTGTGCACGAGCGGCAATGTGACCGATGAGGTGATCGCGCGCTACATCGAACAACAGGACGTGGCGAAAGCGGTGACGAGACCTTTCGGGTCAGCGAATAGGGTCGCCTTCGGCACGGCTCCAACTTCAGTCGACTTTAGTCGACACGAGAATCCCTCGCCTTCAGGTTCAAGTCTCGTTTGTTGTTTCAGCCTCTGTTTTTGCGTTTCCGTCGATTTTGTCGCTCTATAGTTCCGTGGGTTCCGTGGGTTCCGTGGGTTCCGTGGTTCCGTCGAGTTCCTGGGTTCCGTGGGTTCCGTGGTTCCGTGGTTCCGTCGTTCCGTCGTTCCGTCGTTTCGTGGTTCCGTCGTTCGTTCCGTTCTTCGTTCTTAGTTCTTCGTTCTTAGTTCCTCCCGGAGGCCGATGGGTGACGATTGATGCGATTCAACGCTACTGGAATGAGCGGATTCACGACCTCGAGATGACCCGGCACCCGGTCGGGACGCGCGAGTTCTTTGACGACCTCGAAGAATACCGGTTCGACAAACTCCACTACCTGCCGCGCCTCGTCGACTTTGCCGCCTACCGCGGGCGGACGCTGCTCGAAGTCGGCTGCGGCATCGGCACCGACCTCGTCCGCTTTGCGCAACAGGGGGCCGTCGTGACCGGCATCGACCTGTCGAGCACGGCCATCGATCTCGCAAAGCGCAACTGTGAGCTCCACCGCGTGACGGCCGCTGACCTGCGCGTCGGCAACGGTGAGGCGCTGCCCTTTGACGAGGCTTCGTTCGATGTCGTTTACGGTCACGGAGTCGTGCAATACACCGCGGATGCGCCGCGACTCATCGGGGAGTGTCACCGCGTGCTCAAGCCGGGCGGTGAGGCGATCTTCATGGTCTACAACCGCATCTCGTGGCTCAACGCGCTGTCGCGGCTCATGAAAGTGCAGCTCGAGCACGAGGACGCGCCGGTCTTGAAGAAGTACTCCATCGCGGAGTTCCGCCGGCTGCTTGCCCCATTCGCCGAGGTCCGCATCGTCCCCGAGCGGTTTCCGGTCAAGTCGCGACTGCACAAAGGGTGGAAGGGCGTCGCCTTCAACACGCTGTTTGTGGGCACCTTCAACGCGCTGCCGCGGGCCTGTGTGCGGCCGCTGGGCTGGCATCTCATGGCGTTCTGCCGAAAGGGCAGGTAGGGCGGGTGGGGCGGGTAGGGCAGGTAGGGCTGGTAGCACTGGTAGGGCTGGTAGGGCTGGTGGGGCCCCACCAGCCTTACCCGCCCCACCCTCAGACGTCATAGACCCACTCAGCGTCATACTTGATGATGCGTTTGTTCATTCTTACTGTCGTGCTGGCGCTTGCCGCCCACGTCTTCGCCGAGACAGCGGGGAAGCCCGCGTCCTTCTCATCACTGCAAACACCCCGCGGCGAGATTCTGTATCAATCGGATCGCGAAGGGCCCACGCGGATCTTCGTTCGGGACGTCGCCACCGGCACCGAACGGCGTGTCGGCGCACCCGGCGACTGGTGGGACGAAGAACCCGTGTGGTCGCGCGATGGCAAGCGGATCGCCTTCGGTTCGACGCGCGGCGGTGGACGCAACATCGACATCTGGATCATGGACGCCGACGGCACCAACATGATTCGGCTGACGAACCACCCGGCGCCGGAGCAGGGGCCGGCCTGGGCTCACGACGACAAGAGCGTGTTCTTCACCGCCGAGCGGGACGGCCACGGTCAGATCTATCGCGTCTGGCTCGACGACAAGCGCGTCGAGCAACTCACGCACGGCCCCCACCGCGCCATCATGGCCGCCGCGTCACCCGACGGGCGCTACCTCGCCTACGCCATGGCGACGGCTAGCTTTCAACTCTTCCTGCTGGATTTCACCACCGGCGCCACGCGCCAAATCACGACGGGCGAGGGCGCCTGCCGGCCATCGTTCGCCCCGGACAGCCAGGAAATCGCCTTTGTCCGCATGGGAGAGCCGTCGCATCTGGAGGCGGTGCGCGAGGAGGGGCCGCGCGTGATTCACAAGGACCCACGGCTCTGGAGCTATTACCCCGACTACTCACCCGACGGGCGCTACGTGGTGTTTTCGGTCAGCCCGGAGCACCACCAGGGCGAGGATTGGGATCTCGCGCTCATGGACCTTCAACAGCCAGGAAAATTCACCCGGCTCACGCGCGGCGCCGGCAACGATCGCGTCCCGCGCTGGCGGCCCGTCGTCCGATAAGCCCCATCGCGCCCCGCTCGCGGTATTCTTATCGCGCTGTGGTCGGCGCCACGCTTCTGCATTACCGGATTCTCCATGCCATCGGAGCCGGCGGGATGGGCGAGGTCTATGCTGCCGACGATACCCGTCTGAACCGTCGTATCGCGCTCAAGGTGCTGCCGCCAGCAACAGCCAGCGACGAGGAACGCCTTCAGCGCTTCCGACGCGAAGCGCAGGCGGTTGCCGCGCTCAACCACCCGAACGTCGTCACCATTTACGCCGTCGAGGAAGCTGAGGGCGTCCACTTCCTGACGATGGAGCTCATCGAGGGACAAACGCTCGACGCTATCATTCCTCCTGACGGATTGGCGTGGAGTGAGTTTTTTCGATGGGCGATCCCGCTGGTGGACGCCGTCAGCGCGGCGCACGCGCGCGGCATCGTCCACCGCGACCTCAAGCCCGCCAACGTCATGATTGGCCCGAAGGGCGTGCTCAAGGTCCTGGACTTCGGGCTCGCCAAGCTCAAAGCCGACGGGCCCGCGCTCGACGTGAGCGCGCTGTCCACGGCGCGTGTGACGGCGCCGCACGAGGTCGTCGGGACGACGGCCTACATGTCGCCGGAGCAGGCCGAAGGCCGCGACGTCGATGCCCGGACCGATCTCTTTTCTCTTGGCATTCTCCTGTTCGAGATGGCGACGGGCCGGCGCCCCTTCGGCGGGGACACCACGCTTGCGCTCCTGTCGTCGATCATCAAGGACGCACCGCCGCCGGCGGCAGCGTGGCGTGCGGATTCGCCGCCGGATCTCGATCGGATTCTGCGGAAGTGCCTCGTCAAGGATCCCAGCCGCCGGTACCAGACGGCGATCGACCTGCGCAACGATCTCGAAGACCTGCAGTTGGCCAAGCACGCCGGCGCGACCACCGGGTTGCCGGCACCCGCGCGTGAACGAAAGCCATCGGCGACGTGGCTCGCGTTCGCGGCACTCGGCGTGGCCGTGCTCGCGACTGGCTACGCCCTGGTCTCGCGCGGGCTATGGCAAGGATCTGCTGACTCGGCGGTGCACGCCAGCTTCGCGCAGTTGACGCACGTGCCCGGCATCGAGTGGTTCCCAAGCCTCTCGCCCGACGGCCGGTGGATCGTCTATGCAGGCGATGGGGCCGGCAATCGCGACATCTACCTGCAGAGCGTGACGGGATCGACGCCCATCAATCTCACCAGCGATTCGCCGGACGACGACGACCAGCCGGCGTTTTCGCCGGACGGGGAGCTGATCGCGTTTCGATCGAATCGCGACGGTGGCGGCATCTTCGTCATGGGGCGCACAGGCGAAGCGGTGCGCCGTATCACCCGCGCCGGATTCAATCCCGCCTGGTCGCCGGACGGCAGGCAGCTCGTGTATGCGTCGATCCGCGTGGAACTACGGCCACAGAACTCGGATGGGCGCAGCGAGCTGTGGGTCGTCAACGCGGATGGCGGCGAGCCGCGGCGGCTGTACGAGGGTGATGCGACGCTGCCGTCGTGGTCGCCCAACGGGATACGGATCGCGTTCGGCCAGCGGCTCGGCGAGGACCGCGTGATGGACGTGCTGACGATCGCGGCCGATGGGTCGTCGGCGCCGACGGTGGCGGTGGGCGACCCGGCGATCGATTGGAATCCCATCTGGGCGCCGGACGGCCGCCACCTGTATTTCGTCAGCGACCGCGGCGGCAGCCCGAACATCTGGCGTGTGCCGATCGACGAAAGTACGGGAGCCCCGCGCGGCCCGGCGGTGCCGCTGACCTCGCCCGCCACCTTTGCCGCGCACCTGTCGATCACGGCGGACGGTCGCAAGCTGGCGTACAGCGCGGTGCTCGAAACGCAAAACCTGCAGCGCCTGCGCATCGATCCCCACCGGCACGAGGCGATCGGCGAGCCTGAGCTGGTGACGCGTGGCAGCAGGTTCTGGTCATCGCCCGACCCCTCGCCTGACGGCGAGCGTGTCGTCATGTACTCGCAAGTACGGCCCGAGGGCGACGTCTATGTGATCAACGCCGATGGGACCGGGCTGCGTCAACTGACGAGTGACCAGGCGGTCGATCGAGTGCCACGCTGGTCGCCCGACGGCCAGTGGATCGCCACGTTTTCGAACCGTTCCGGTCGGCTCGGTGTCTGGAAGCTTCGGGTGGACGGAAGTGAGCAGCAGTTGTTGACGGGCGATACTGTCGCGAGCGTCGCCGCGTGGTCGCCGGACGGCGCACGTCTCGCGGTGACGCGTGGGGGAGCCGAGCCGGGCCCTGACGCTCGCAGCTTCATCATCGACGCCACGCGTGGCGTGCAGAACGCGGTCCTCGACGAATTGCCGGACGCGCCGAATCTGGGTTCTGCGTTCGTGACGAACTCATGGGCGCCGGACGGGACGAAAATCGCCGGTCAGAACGGCTTCGCGCTGGTCGGCGTGTCGGTTTACACGATCGCGACAGGAGCCTTCTCACGGGTCGCCGAATTCGGCGAATGGCCCGTGTGGCTGCCCGACAGTCGCCACGTGCTCGTCGTGTCACGCGGGCGCGAGTTCCAGATCATCGACACTGTCGAGAGGACGTCGAAGCGGATCTTCAGCGTGCTGCGCGACACGCTGGGGCCACCGCGGCTGACGCGGGACGGTCGATCCGCGTATTTCTCACGCCGCGCGACCGAAGCCGACGTGTGGCTCGTGGACTTGTCGCCCGAGTGACGTCGCGAAGGGATCAGCAAACTGCTAAGCTGAACCCACACGCCCGAGCCATCCACTTTGCCCGCGACTGATCAGAACAAGCTCCCCCTCATCCTGCTGCTGTCGGGAGTCGGTGTTGTCTTGGCCGCCGAACTCTTCGTCGCCATCCACAATCCGGCCGTTGTCGTGCTCGTGCTCACGGCCCTGTGGATGGCCCTGCCGGGGGTGCCCTTCGTGTCGCAGGCGCTTGGTGGCGGGATGCAGGCGCGGCGCACGGCCGCGCTGATCGGCCCGGCACTGGGCTTTGCGCTCAGCGTGTTCGGGCTCTTCCTGCTCTGGGCCGCCGGCCTTCGCAACATGCTGGCCCTGGTCCTCGCGCCCACGTTCACGATCCTGCTGACGCTTCTGGTGCAACGCGC
>DATKDY010000054.1:0-3235 GCA_035512515.1 Vicinamibacterales bacterium | reverse complement strand
GAGGTTCCGGGCGCCGCCGATCTCCGTTTTTCCATCCACGGGCGTGGTGTGCCACGCGGCTAGGCGCCATTTCGGCTCCAGCGCGAGGTCGTCGACCCACTCGACGATCGACGCGAGCTCGTCGAGCCGGTTCTCCATCGGGGTGCCGGTGAGCACGAGCCGGTACGGCGGATCGAGGCGCTTCACGGTGAGCGCCGTCCTGGTTGCCCAGTTCTTGATCCGCTGGGCCTCGTCGAGTACGACGATGTCCGGCCGCCACTCACGAACGATGTCGAGGTCGCGAACAAGCTGCTCGTAATTCGCCAGAAGGAATCCTCGCCGGCACGCCTCGAACGCGGCGCGGCGCTGGCCGGGAGTGCCATCGACGACGGCGGCGGGCGCGTCGGTGAAGAGTTGCCACTCCCGAAGCCACTGTGGCTTGAGCGCGGCGGGCACGATGATGAGACCACGGCGGACACGGCCGGTGTGCCAGAGCGCGTGGCATGCGGCAATCGCCTGAGCGGTCTTGCCGAGACCCATGTCGTCGGCCAGAAGCAGGCGCCCGCGCGCGAGAAACCGTTCAACGCCGTCGCGTTGATAACTATAGAGCGAAAGCTTGAGGGTGCGGAGCGCGTGGTCCAGATGCTTCCGCGCGCTCGCGGTCTGGATCTGGCGCGCGAGCCGTGCTCGCTCTTCCTTCAGCAGCGCGTGCAGTGCCGGCTCGCCGTTACCGTCGCGGAGCGCGGCAAGCAATCGATCCACGAGCGCCAGCCGCTGCTGCAACGTTTCGGGAACTCGGGCCGTCCAGCCGTTGTCCCCTGCTGCACGCAACCAGCGCCGCAGATCGCGGTCGGGTATGCCGTTCACCCAGCGAATGCGCTCCAGCCAGTCGCCAGGGCCTGTCAGCGGACGGACCGGGTCCCAACGCCATGGCGCCTGCTCGGAAGCCACCCCGCGCTCGGCATCGCCGCGAGGCCGCTTTGAAGCGACGTGCTCGACGACAGCGACCAGGTGCTTGCACAGCCCGAGCGAGTTCCGGAGGAAATCGGCGCAGTCGCAACTGCCGTCGAGCGGCTCGATTCGGCGGAGCAGCGTGCGGTACGGGCGTGCACGCGACCCTTGACGGCGAGTTGCGTACAGACCCAACGGCCGGACCCTTGGCCGCCCGACGATCTGAATCTCGTCCGTGTGTGCGGACGCGCATCGGCGAAGCACCGCCTCGAGGGCATCGCGCTGGACGGGCCAGTCGCCTCCGTGCGTGACCGACAGGACGTGACGTACGATCCGTTCGGGCGGCACGCCACCCGTCCGCCGGTGTGCGCGCCCGAGCATCGTCTGATAGGTCTCACTCTCGGTGATGGCCATCGCCTCGGATTGTGATGAACGGCTCTGCATATGTTCGCCGCTGTCGGGAATTAGGAAGTGAGGGTTGCGAGTTGACGTATTCTTTCACGGGCCACCCGTGACTGGAACTGCGTCGAGCTCCGCTGCTGAGAGCACGAGGTGGGAGCATGGCGAAGAAGCGTCGAGCACACGACGAGGAGGCGTGGACGAATGCGAAGAAGATCTGCCGGCTTACAGCGCGGCAGGTCGAAATGGCGCGCGCGCTCGGCATGAATCCGAGGAGCTCCCGGGTTTGCGCCCGAGCCCGCAGGAGCGATGGAAGCTCCCGGTGCGCGAGTTCATCGAACAGCGCTACCGGAAACGGCTCGGCGGCCATCCCCACGACCAGGACTCGCGTGGACCAGAGCGGAGAACGCGCAAGCCTTCGATCGGCGTGGTGGCTACGAATTTGGACGCGGACGTGTCGGAGCGCGTCCGGCTCGCCGACACGCCTGGCGCCGACGACTACACTCAGGATCCTGAGCTAGAATGGATTCGAGATGGCTGAAGAACTGATCGTCTCCGATCCGAAGATTCTCGGTGGCAAGCCGTGCGTCCGCGGGACGCGATTGAGCGTCGAGTTCCTCCTCGAACTCGCGGCGAGCGGTGCGACGCTAGAGCAGATTCTCGCACAGTATCCCCAGCTCACGCAGGATGGCTTGGCGGCGGCGTTTCGGTATGCCGCAGACGTGCTGAAGGGCGAGCACGTCTGGGATCTCAAGACCACGGCGTGAGGCCACTCGACTTTCCCTTTCTTACCGACGAGAACATCGCCGCTGACGTAGTCGCCGGCCTTCGGGCACGAGGTTGCGACGTGCGGTCCGCCGCTGAGGAGCGGCTGATCGGTCGTGGGGACGGCGAAGTCCTGGCACGCGCAACGGCCCTGCATCGCGTCGTCGTCACGCACGATCTCGCGTTCGGCAAGGTTGAGATCCGTGGCGGCGCATCATTCGTCGGGATTGTCTACCTCCGCCCCGGACACTCTCAGCGGCATTCGTCCTCGCCATGATCGACGCGTTACGCGAGTCCTCGATTGACGTTCAACCTCCATTTATTGTGGTCGCTGAACGGCGTGAGACGAGCATTCGCGTACGCGCTCGCACTACGCCGCCCTGGTAGGTCGGAGGAAGTGGGCGTCAAGCGAGAGTCGGGCAAGCGCGAGCGGGAACTGTGTAAGAACTGTGTAAGGTGGGCTTAAAACGGGTGACGAACACCGACGTTTACGGCGTCACATCAAGGAACATCGGCGGAGCGTAAACTGCTGAATTGATTGCGCGAAGAAGTGTTTCGGTGTTGCTCAGCAAGGAGGAACTGCGCGCCGCGCTCTGGCCCGACGTGGTCGTCGAGGAGAACAACCTCGGGCAGGCCATCAGCAAGCTGCGGCAGGCTCTCGGGGAATCGCCGGGAGACAACAAGTACATCGCCACTGTCTCGGGCCGAGGCTATCGCTTCGTGGCGCCGGTAACGGTGCCGGTACCCGGCGCTGAGGGAGCAGAGTCATCTGGCGTGACCCCGGCGCCGGTCGCCGACACGCTCACGCCGCGTGAGCGTGAGCGGGAGGCCAGACCGCGGCACCTGTCACGCCGCGTTGCCCTGGCCGTCGTGATCCTGATCGGCGCCGGGCTGGCAGGCCTCTTCTACGTCCGGTCGTCCCCCGGGGGGCTGCCGGAGACGCGCGCCCCCGCACGGTGGCCGTGCTCCCCTTCAAACCCCTGGTGAGTGAGAGCCGCGACGAGGCACTGGAGGTCGGCGTCGCCGACAGCCTGATCGCGAAGCTGGGACGGATTGACGCGTTGACCGTGCGGCCGCTGACCGCCGTGCGGCGGTTTCACACGGCGGGTCAGGATCCGGTCGCCGCCGGACGGGAACTCGG
>DATKDY010000053.1:0-2137 GCA_035512515.1 Vicinamibacterales bacterium | reverse complement strand
CGCGGTGGTGGCGTGAGGACGGCCGTGTCCGGGCTGGACATGCGCAGCGTGGCTTCGCTCGACGACGCGCTGCGAATTCTGCGCGATGAACGGCGAACTCCGGTGGCGGGCGCGACGGATCTGTACGTGGCGCTGAATTTCGGGACGCTGGAGCAGAAGCGCTTCCTGGACATCTGGGCGGTGGACGAGCTACGCGCGATCTCCGAGCGCGGTGACATGCTCGTGTTCGGCGCGCTGGCGACGTACACGTCGTTGATCCAGTCGCCGCTGGTTCGAGAGCGGTTGCCGATGCTGATCGAAGCCGCCCGCCAGGTTGGCGGGGTGCAGATCCAGAATCGCGGGACGGTGGGCGGCAACATCGCCAACGGCTCACCCGCCGGGGATTCGCTGCCGGTGCTCGCCGCCGTGGACGCGGTCGTGGTGTTGCGCAGCGCCGACGGGGAGCGCCGCGTTCCGTTCACGCAGTATTACACGGGCTATCGGACCACGGTGATGCGCCCCGACGAACTGATCGTCACGATCGAGATTCCGCCGGTGGAAGGGAAGCAGTGGTTCCGGAAAGTCGGGACACGTGCGGCGCAGGCGATCTCGAAGATCGTCATGGCCGGCGTGCGGTCTTCCACTCCTCGCATCGCGCTTGGCAGCGTAGCGCCCACGGTCGTGCGCGTTCCTCTGACGGAGAGAGCGCTGGCGTCCGGCGCGGGAATCGATCAGGGGGTGAGGGTGCTCGCCGACGAGATTAAACCGATCGACGATGTCAGGTCGAGCGCGGAGTACAGGCTTCAGGTGGCGAAGAACCTTCTGCGGCGATTCTGGCTGGAGACCGCTTAGACTCGGGAGCGAGCCGCGGCTATCTGACCCAGAGGGAGTAATCGGGTGCGGCGTGGCCCCCGTATGCTCCCGAAAACGTGTACAGGCCCGTGTACACATGACCGGTCAGCGAGCCGTTCCCGATGAAGAAATCGAAGACGTGTTCCTTGGTCTCTCCCGCGGCGAACATCGCGACGCCGCCGTCGAGCGCGATCAAATCGAGGGCCTCACTGCCGAGGCCGGACAGCCGGTACGAGAACGAGACCGGCCCGCCCACCGTGGACGGCTCGGGCAGAATGACGAACACCGGATTGGGCGCTGGGTTATGAACGCGGACGATCATGCTGAAGTAACCGTCGTTGACGGAGCTGTACTGATTGACCGGGTCAGCCTTCACCGTGACTTGCATGGCCGAGGGGACGACTCTCGGAACCGAGGCTGGAACAGCCGGCGCAGGTCCGGCGTCTTCGATGCATCGTAAGCTGCAGGTCACGCGGCCGGCGCAACGCTCCAGAAAATCCGCGCGGGAATGCCCTTTTGTGCGCAGCAGCGCGTGCAGCATCTCGTGACGAATGACCTGGCCATTCCGGGCCACGGCTGCCGACACCACGATCTGATTGCTGGCAGCGGACCAGTACGCGGACACTGGTTTCCCATCGGATTCGAGCGGAACGTTGGTCGGAACCTCGTACCAGGTTACGGCGTCGAGCGAGCCCGACCGGCCGGAACAAGCCTTCGTCATCTCCCACCAGGTCGTAAACACCGCCGGCGGCGTAAACTGGGTCGCGCCGGGGGGAAGCTTGGGATCGACGAGGCTATCGGCGCACGACACAAGCGAGCCAGCGAGGGCCGTCGACCATAAAAACAAAGACAAAATACGGTTCATCTCGAATCATGATGTGGATGACACTACCGCGGCGCGAGCCGAGTCGGCGGCGCGCGCAAACATGCGAGAAGCCAGTTTAGCGACCGAAGCATCAGCGGGCCAGCGGCTTCTTGCCCGGCGATTCCGCCCTATTATTGCACCTTCCGCGTCTCGGAGGACAAGGCGGCTACACAGACACTGAGCGACACGGCCGTACCCGCGATCATCCGCGGACGGCGGGTGTTGACGTCCGAGGGCGTACGCGCGGCTTCGGTGCACATCGAGTCGGGTCGCATTGCGCGCGTTGCACAGTGGGACGACGTCGCGTCGGACGCCCGGTGCGTGGACGCGGGAGATCTGCTCGTGATGCCGGGGCTCTTGGACACGCACGTCCACGTCAACGAGCCCGGCAGAACGAACTGGGAAGGTTTCGAGTCCGCGACGCGGGCAGCGGCCGCAGGC
>DATKDY010000052.1:0-2041 GCA_035512515.1 Vicinamibacterales bacterium | reverse complement strand
CGGCATCGTTCTCGAGCCCTTCGCGCGCGGATTCTCGCAGTTCAGGCGGCAGTTCTGGACGCCGCTGCTGGCCCTCATGGCCATGGCCACGCTCGTGCTGCTCATCACGTGCGCGAACGTGGCGAACCTGCTCCTGGCCCGCGCGGTGGGCCGCCAGCGCGAGATCGCCGTGCGCATGGCCATCGGCGCCGGGCGGGCGCGACTGCTCCATCAACTCCTGACCGAAAGCGCGCTCCTCGTCGCCATGGCGGGCGTGGCGGCGGTGCTGTGTGCCGGATGGGCCGCCGACCTGCTCGTCCGGATCGCGACGGCCACCACGGACGGCGTGCCGCCGTTTGCCGCGCCCATCGACCTGCGGGTGCTGGCGTTCACGGCCGGCGTGGCATTCCTGTCGGTGCTGGCCTTCGGTGTCTGGCCGGCCTGGCGCGCGACGCGTCTCGACGTCCTCGATGCGCTGAAGTCCGGCGCACGGGGCGCGATCGGCGGGACCGCCAGGCCCGCTCGCGCGCTGGTGGTGCTGCAGGTGGCGCTGTCGCTCGTGCTCGTCACCGGAACGGGCCTGTTCGTGCGCAGCTTCCAGAAGCTGGTGGATGCCGATCCCGGTGTCGAGCGCGAACGGCTGCTCACCGTTGGCGTCGATCCGCGCCTCTCCGGTGTGCCGCCACAGGACCTGCCCGACGTGTACAGACGCGTCCTCGAGGCGGCGCGCGGCGTGCCGGGTGTTCAGGCCGCGGCGCTGGCGATGTGCGGGCTTCACAGCAGCTGCGCCCGGGAAAGCGGATTCACCCTCGAGGGGTATCAGGCTCGAACAGGTGAGGACGTGGCTTTCAGGGTGAACGTTGTCACGCCGGGCTACTTCTCGACGGTCGGCATGCCCCTGCTCGCCGGCCGTGCGCTGACCGAACGGGACCTCGCACAGACGCCGGCGGTCGCCGTTGTCAACAGGACGCTCGCCGCGAGCTATTTCGGCGACGGGCAGGCGGCCATCGGGCGCCGGTTCGGGCTCGCGACGCCCGACATCGAGATTGTCGGGATCGTCGAGGATGCGCGCACGCTCACCGACATCAAGGGAGGCGCCGTGCCGACGGTGTTCGTGCCGCTGTCGCAGCGCCCCGTCATCCCGCGCGCGCTGGAGGTGCGCACGGCGACCGATCCTGCGCCGGCAATCGCGGCCGTCCGGCGCGCCGTCCGCGCCGCGGCGCCAGGCCTGCCGATCGAAAGCATCGAGACGATGCAGGAGCGGTTCCGGCGAGGTCTCGGCAGGGAACGGCTGCTCATGCTGCTCACGTCGGCCTTTGGCACCCTCGCGCTCGGCCTGGCGGGATTCGGCTTGTTCGGCGTCCTGTCCTGCACGGTCACGCGACGCACCCGGGAGTTCGGCGTCCGCATGGCCGTTGGCGCCTCGCGATCCGACATCCTGCGCAGCGTCGTGGGGGACGCGCTGTGGCTGGTGGCGTGTGGGGTGCTCGCAGGACTTCCGTGCGTCTTCATCGCCGGCACCCTGGTGTGGGCGCTGATTTTCGGCGTGAGTCCGTACGAGGGCGTCTCGATGGTTGCGGTGGCGGTCGTTGTTCTGCTCGCGGTCGGCACGGTGTGTGGCGTCGTGCCGGCGCTGCGCGCAGCGCGGGTCGATCCCATGGTTGCGCTGAGGCAGGAATGACCCCGCGCGCCTATTGATTCACGTGGGATGCCGGCTCGACGGCTCTCTCGCAATTGATGGACCAGGGTATTCCAAACTGATCGACCAGGACCCCAAACCGACTCGCCCAGAACGTTTCCTGGAGCGGCATCGCGATCGTGCCCTTTTCAGCCAGTGCCTGAAACACGCGCTCTGCCGCGGCCGGGTCGTCCATTTGCAGAACGACCTCGAAACCTTTGGGTCGTTCGTAGCGCTCGGGCGGCACGTCCGAGCCCGTGATCACGGTATCGCCGATTCTGAAGGTGGCGTGAGCGATCTTCGCGTCCCAACCCGGAGGAGCCTCGGCGGCCATCGGTGAATTGCCCCAGGTGAGCATGAACGCGATGGTGCCGTTCAGGCACC
>DATKDY010000051.1:0-4920 GCA_035512515.1 Vicinamibacterales bacterium | reverse complement strand
AACGCCGACGTCTTCGCGACGAAATACGCCTGAACCAGATGAGATCCGGCCTTCATCGGCACGCGGAACCGAAGCGCGTCGAGAATCAATTTGTCGCGGCTCTCTGCGCGCTCCGCGTCCAAGTCCGGGTCCTCATTGCCTCCGCGACGGCGGCGCTCGGCGAATCCCGGCCCGCTCAACGTCTTTGTCCAGACCCTGGAGTGATCGATGCTCACATCAAGCTGGTCGCCGCTGGACACCACATAGCCACCGCCGGCGCCACCCTGTTTCGGCCGTATTTGGAACTCGTACTCGCCATCGACGGGGAAATAATAGCGAAACGCCAGTCCGCCACGCGACCCCCACGGCAGATCGTCGCTGAAACGCTTCCCCTGATCGCGATCCGTCGGCACGAAGAACGTCTCCGGCGCCGGGGATCCTCGTACCCGTCCGAGCGCCATCTGGCTGATTTTCGCCGCAGCCTCCAGGTATCGCTCCGTCAGGGCCGCGGAAAACGACAGGGCATCGGCGTTATTGTCAAACCCGTGGCCTGCGCTGTCCGCTGGAAGCATTGAGGCCGCATCAATCTCGAGCGCCAGCAAGTCCCGGATCGCATTGCGATATTCCGCGCGGTTGAGGCGTTGCAGCGTGGGCCGGCCGGGGTTGGGGTCTTCGAGGGCCGCCCGGTCAAGCTCCGTCTCCAGCCACGACACGACGCCATCGGCGAGCGCCTTGTCAGGCCGCGGCATGCCAACCGGGGGCATTGCCCCTGAGCGGATCTTGCGCACCACCGTTTCCCAGGCCTCCGCGCTATCGCTCACGCGTGCCGGGTCCAACGCGTCAAGTGCGAGTCCGGCGGTCTTGGCGCGCTGGTTGTGGCAAGTGACGCAGTATTTGTCGAGAACGGCACGGTGGCCCGAAGCAGCAACTGCCGCGCTCGCGGAGGGCGCCTGCCGCGGACGGTCGCTGCCCGTCTGTGGCGGCGCGCCGCTAACGACGTCGTAGGCGGCCAGTCCGAGGAAACACAACACCGCGACGAGCGGCGCCAAGCGACGTCCCTTCATCGCAACGCCTCCCCAGGGATGTTCGCCAACGCTTCCTCCGGGATCATGGCCTCGCATAGGCCCGGACATTCCATCTCCTTGGCGCCCAGTTTGCGCAAAAGTTCGGCCGTATGGGGGTTCGCGGCAAACGAATTACCGTACTCTACACCGTCGGCGATGATCAAGGGTGTCCGGCCGTCTAGAGCAACCACGTCGAGCTTCGCGCCTTTGTCGTAGAGGTACTGCACGACGCTGTTCGCGCCGCGATACGCCGCGGCATGCATCGCCGTTTCACCGACGTCGTTGACCGCGTTGACGTCGGCGCCCACTTCTTCCACCAGCAGTTTTACGGCTTCCAACACCTCAGCCTCACTGGCGCGGTCCTGGTTCGAAGCCCAGGCAATGCCCGCTGCCGCCATTAGCGGGGTGATATTGACACCGGTGTTGATCGTGGGATCCGCGCCATGATCGAGCAGCAAGCGCATCACCTCGACATCGGCAACCTTCGCCGCGAAAAGAAATGCGGTTGCGCCGACCAGCCGCCTGCGATATCTCGCGCCCGACCAGCGGGGCTCCATATCGGTGTTCCGGCCGTTGACGTCGGCGCCGTGAGCCAGCAGCGACTTGATCACGCGCAGCCTGTCGATGTTAACCGCAATGAATTGATCGCTGATGTGCCAATTGGCGACATGCACCGCCGCCTGCAGCGGCTTGCCCCAGCTATTGTTGCTTCTATTCCCACCCTCGGTAGCAACTTCAAGAAGTTGTTGGCGAATCGGGGGCGTCTCGAGTTGGATCTTCACGGGCCTGGCTCGCGAGCCTTGCACCGTCAACTGTGTCGATCCACCCTCGGCGTTGGGATCCGCCCCTTTCTCGAGCAACAGGTCCACCAGGTCCTCGTGCCCGTTGATGATCGCCACGAGCAATGGGGTCGCAAGATCCGGGCGCTTCTCGTTCACGTCCGCGCCCGCCGCCAGCATCGTCTGGACGGAAGACATATCACCTTTGCGGACCGCGAACAAGAACGGCGTCGTTCCGGCGTTGGACCGCGCCCGGATGTCGGCCCCGTGATCGAGCAGCAATTTCACGACCGGGCCGTGCCCGGCGGCTGCCGCCCACATCAGCGCCGTTTGCCCGTTCCAGGCTTCCTTCGCGTTGACGTCCGCGCCGCCTTCCAGCAACACCTTGACCCCGTCCACACGCCCGGTGCGCGCCGCGAGCATCAGTGGAGTCTCTTCGCTACGCACAGCGGTGTTCGGATCGGCGCCGGCCTTCAGCAACTGCTCGAGCACGGCAGCGTTGCCATTTCCGGAGGCGAGTACCAGCGGGGTGACGCCGTAGTTGTTGGGCGTATTGACTTGGGCGCCGGCGCACAGCAGAAGCGCCGTCGTTTCGGCGTCCTCTAAGTACGCTGCCCAGTGCAGCGCTGTGGCGCCGTCACTCTGGGGCGCGTTCACGTCCGCCTGCTCCTTCAAGAGCGACAACACGGCCTGTCGGTCGCCACGCTGTACGGCGTCCGCGAGAAGCGCATCTTTAGGGGCGTCGATCGGGCCTGTGGCGCCCAGACCGGCAACAGAAAACGTCGCCGCCAGGCACAGCCCGGCCAGGCATCTAATCCGCATGATTCCGGGTCCTGTAAGTTCTTTTAAATATTACCACTTCTGCCCCGGCAAGTCACGGTGATGTCCTAGTCCTTGGATACCGCGCGGATCTCGAATCCTCCGAAGGTGACCGGCGTGAGGCACGGGATGGTATCCTGCTCTAACTAAAGAGGTTCCGGCTACCTCCCATTTTAGCGTCACGGGGCGGCCCTCTAGGGTGGAGGGGATTCCATTCTATTGACGCTCGGAGCTTCGCCGTGTTGAGTTGCAACCCGATGATCGCGGGGTCTCGGCGCCGGGCCGGCAACTGCCTAACGAGGGGCGCACCGAGCCCCGGAAACGATCTCAAGGTGATTGAAGTCATACTGCTGTCCTCGTGGCGAATCGGGGGTATGCTGTCCTGATGCCTTACGCCGGGAAAGTCGGGCACGTCCTTCAGCGAGCTGTAGTGACGGGAGCCGGGCTTCTCATTGGCGCAACTGCGTTGTCCTTCGTGCCATCGAACGAGTGGTGGATCCGGGTACTAGACTTTCCACGACATCAAATAGCCTTCGGTTTGGTTCTCATGCTCGGCGCGTCGATTCTCCTGTTGCATCGAGGGTGGCGGCAGGGCGTCCTCTTTGTCGCCACGGCGATCGCGCTCGTCGCGCAACTCACTCTGATCGTCCCGTACACGAGGCTGGTGGAGCCGGAAGTGGCGATGGCTCAAGTCTGCGCCGAGGGCACGCGCATTCGATTGCTGATCGCCAACGTGGAGTACTCGAATCGAGACAGCCGCGACCTCATCGCGATGCTGGCTTCCGTCGAACCGGATGTCGTCATGCTCACGGAGACCGGCGCGTGGTGGGAAGCCCAACTCGCGCCGCTCGAGCGGAGTCTTCCGCACGTGGTGCGACAGCCGCAAGAGGACTCATGGGGGATGCTTCTCTACTCCCGCTTTCCGCTGCTTCAACCACAGGTTCGGTTTTTGGTGGAGGACGATATCCCGTCGATCTCCGCACAGATTCGACTTCCCTCGGGCGACCGCGTGCAATTCTACGGTGTGCATCCACGCCCGCCTCGGCCCGGCGACGACACCGGGGAACGCGACACCGAGCTCATACACGTCGCAAGAGAGATTCGGGCTCAGCGTCGGCCCGCCATTCTGGCGGGCGATCTCAACGACGTGGCGTGGTCGAGGACGACCCGGCGGCTCCAGCAGAGCGCCCAGCTTCTAGACCCGAGAGTGGGCCGGGGCCTCTTTTCCACGTTTAGCGCCGATCTGCCGGCGGGTTTCCGCTGGCCCCTGGATCACGTATTCGTCACCGGCGACTTCAGCCTCTGCGGCCTAAAACGCATGGACGACATCGGATCCGATCACTTCCCGATCCTCGTGGAGGCGGTGTTGCGGCGTGAGGGCTTAAATCAATGATAAGGCGTAGCTCTGCTGGCGATCTGCCATCGCTCGCCGCGCGTACGGCGGTAGTGGCCGCGGCCGTTCTTGCGATAGCCGGCATCGCCGCGCTGATCGTGGTGGCGGCACAGGTCCTGCTCCTGGTGTTCGCCGGACTGCTGTTCGGCGTCTTTCTCAGCTCAATCGCCGACGCACTCGTGCGCGTATCCGGCCTGAGCCGGGGGTTGGCGCTCACGCTCACGGTGGTCGTGCTGGTCGCTGCGGTGGCGGGAACTGGATTGGCGCTTTGGCCGTCGATTTCCGAGCAGGCGGACCAGTTGACCAAAGAGTTTCCGGCGGCGCTCGATGAGTTGCGCTCCTGGTTTGAACGGCGGGAATGGGGCCGGTGGCTGCTCGGCCGCAGTGAACCGGAGCAGATGACTGACGGATGGGGCCTTGTCGATCAAGCGGCCGGTGTCCTGGTCACGACCATCGGTGGAATCGGCGCGTTCCTTATTATCCTCTTCGTCGGGCTGTATGTCTCGACGCAGCCGGAGACCTACCAGCGAGGCCTGCGACGCCTCGTTCCCGTAGCCGGAAGGAATCGCGCCGATGCCGTGCTGCTCGAGATCGCCGGCGTCCTGAGATGGTGGTTAATCGGGAAGATCCTCTCGATGATTTTGGTGGGCGTGCTCACGACCGTGGGACTGTGGGCATTGGACGTGCCGTTGGCGCTGACCTTCGGTCTCCTCGCGGCGGCCCTGACCTTTATTCCGAACTTCGGTCCGGTGCTCTCCGTCGTGCCTCCCGCCATCCTGGCTCTGGCGGAAGACCCCACGCTCGCGTTGCAGGTGGGGGCGTTGTACCTGGCAATCCAAACCGTCGAGAGTTACGCGATCACGCCGCTGATTCAGCGCCGTACCGT
>DATKDY010000050.1:0-46887 GCA_035512515.1 Vicinamibacterales bacterium | reverse complement strand
ACTCGACGACAGGGATCTGCGCCTTCTCGGCGAGGCGCCGCAATGGCTCCCACGCCCGTCGATAGAACACGCCGTTGCTCGACACGATCATCGGCCGCTCGGCACGACGGAGCAGGGCAACCGCCGCGTCGATCTCCTTCGACGACGGATGCGGGCGGCTGTCGGTGCGGTACTTCGTCTTGTCGTGAAAGAACGAGAGTTCGCTGGCGTCCTTGAACCTCGCCGCGGCCACTTCGACCGGGAAGTCCAGATGCACTGGACGCGGGACGCCGCTGTGCAGCTGGCGGAACGCGTAAGCCGCGTATTCGTGCACGCGCGAGGCCGTGACCAACCGCTTCCCGTACTTCTTCATCCCCTCCGTCGTTGGCTGCTGATAGGCGAGCTGAATGCCGGCCTCGGTGTCTTCGTTCTGGATCGACATGTTGCTGGCGACGATCATGAGCGGCGTGCGGGCGGCGTTGGCGCACGCGATGCCGCAGATCATGTCGGTGAAGCCCGGACCCTCGGTGCCGGATGCGACCGCGATCTCGCCGGTCACGCGAATGAACGCGTCGGCGGCATGGGTCATCGACCCTTCGTGGCGGCCCGAAAAAGTCGGAACACCAATGCCGGCCAGCGCATGCACCACTGCGTAATTGCCGGGACAGCAGAAGAGCGCCGCCACCCCTTCGTCCTTGCACGCCTGCGCAAAGACCTGCGCGCCCGTCATCGGGAACTGCAGGCTTGCAGGAGCGGCTTGATCGGCGGCAGAGAATTCGGCGGGAATCTGAAGCGGATAGGTCGCCGCGTGGGAAGACTCGGCGGCGCGCAAGTTGGCGGCCGGCTGGGTTGTGCTGGCGGCGCCCGCAGAGGCCGCAATCGCCACGCCAGCCGTCGTCGCGGCGTCGCGCAGAAAATGCCGCCTGGAGACACCCCGACCCGAACGCCGCAAACTGCGTGGCATTATGAACGCTCGATATAGCGCAATGGGGCGGGCGCGGTCAACGTGAAACGGCGGACTTCCGGACGAATCCTCAGGCCCCTTCGGCCGGCGCGTGGTGCGTTGGACGGCCCCGGCGTATCACTTCAGTCACATTCACTCCGGGGGGGCCGGGCCACCGCCGGCAACCGGATGCCGAAGTGTGTAGAGCAGGCCGAGCAGCCCGAGCTGGATGAACAAACCGGGCGCGAGCAGTGGAGGGTCCACGGATTCGCTCGCCACGTCGAGGTGCATGGTAATCCCGGTGATGCCGGTTCCCACGAAGAGCAACATGGCGAACTGCCACACCCGGAGGGCCGCGAGCCCGGGCGCGAGCGCGAGCCAGGCTGCCGCGAGCAAACCCATGCCGCTGACGGCCAAAGGGATGAGCTGATTCGGATCGATGTAATGTTCGAGGGCCGCCAGCTCCACGCACACACCCAAGGTCCCCAGCACGACCAGCCCGAGCATCGCGCGCCGCAGGGTTGGAAGGGGTTCTGGCTCCACCGACAAAGCATAAGGTGCCAAAGTTCCACTACACTGTGCGCGTGAGGGTCCCGAAGGTCTTTTTCGGGCTGCTGTTGATCGCCGTTCTCGCGCTGACGGGAACCGGTGAAGCGCAGCGGCGTGGCGGACGGTTTGGCGCGCCCATCCGCGCAGCGACCGCCGCGGATTACCAAGCCGCGTTTCAGTTCTGCCGCGTTGCCTTTCGTGGCGGCGGGTGGGGTGTGGATTATCCCCAGGCCGACACGAACCTGTCGATACGCCTTTCAGAGCTGACGAAGACGCGCGTCAGCTTCGACGAGCGGCGCGAGCCGAATCACCTCGTCGTTCAACTCACCGACGATGCGTTGTTTCAGTGCCCGTTCGTGATGATGACCGAAGTGGGCCGCATTTATCTCGACGACGACGAAGTCATGCGGCTGCGCGAGTACGTGTCGAAGGGCGGCTTTCTGTGGGCCGACGACTTCTGGGGATCGCGCGAGTGGTTCGGCTGGGAGAGCGAGATTCGCAAAGTGTTCCCCGCGGCGCAGTACCCGATCGTCGAACTGCCAATGGATCACCCGATGTTCCGTATGCAGTTTGTCGTCACTCGGGTGCCGCAGATTCCATCGATCAATCACTGGATGGGAAGCGGCGGCGGCACGTCCGAGCGCGGGTACGACAGCCAGACGCCGACCGCGCGCGCGATTCTCGGTCCGGACGGGCGGCCGATGGTGCTGATGACGCACAACACGGATTTCGGCGATTCGTGGGAACGGGAAGGCGACGACCCGGATTACTTTTACGCGTTCGCCGTCGACGGGTATGCGTTCGGGATCAACGTTTTGTTGTATTCGATGACGTATTAGGCTGCGGCTTCGCCGCGGTGGGCCGGCATCGCCAGAGGGCCGCGCTCACGCGCGGAAGGCGCGCCCTCGGCGCGAGGGGGAGTGTATGCGCAGAGTGCTGCTCGTGCCCATGTTGATGGCCAAGCTGATGATCGGGACGACGTTCGCATCCGGTCAGATACCGACGCCGGCCGACAAGAGGCCCAGTCCCACCTTTCCGACGCAGGCCGCGGCCCCGGCGACGAACGACTACGGCAAGGCGGAAAACTGGCTGTGCCGCCCCGACAAGGCCAACGACGCCTGCGCGGTGGATCTGACGGCGACGGTCGTGGCGCCGAGCGGCACGCTCACGCGCGAGACGTTCACCGCCAATCCCACGGCACCCATCGATTGCTTTTACGTGTACCCGACGGTGTCCACGGACACGGGGCCGACGAGCGACATGGCGATCGATCCGGCCGAACAGAACGTCGTCCGGCAGCAGTTTGCGCGCTTCGGATCGCAGTGCCGCAGGTTTGCGCCGATGTATCGTCAGGTGACCCTGTCGGGCCTGCGCAGCGCCATGGCCGGCGGCGGCCGGCTGTCGCTGGACCAGGGCCCGGGTTACAACGATGTCCTCGACGCGTGGAACTACTACCTGAAAAACGACAACCAGGGCCGCGGCGTCGTGATCGTCGGCCACTCGCAGGGTGCGATGGTGTTGACGCGTCTCATCGCGGAAGAGATTGACGGCAAGCCGGTGCAGTCGCGGCTGGTGTCTGCGATCCTCATGGGCACGAACGTGGCCGTGCCCAAGGGCCGGGACGTCGGCGGGGCGTTCAAGAACATCCCGCTGTGCCGGACCGCCTCGCAGACCGGCTGCCTCATCTCGTTTGCCACGTTCCGTTCGACGCTCCTGCCGCCGGCCAACACGCTGTTCGGGCGTGTTACAGACGAGGGGATGGAGGCGGCGTGCACCAATCCTGCGGCGCTTGCCGGCGGACGCGGCGAGTTGCGCGCCTATCTCACCGGACAGGGCCGCCTCATCGCCGGCGGCGCACCACAGAAGCACCAGTGGGTGAAGGATATGGCGGCCGTCGAGACGCCGTTTGTCAGCGTGCCGGGACTGCTGTCGGCTGAGTGCGCGTCCAACGAACACGCCAACTTCCTGAAGATCACGGTCCATGCTGACCCCGGCGATCCGCGCGCGGACGATATTCCCGGCGATCTCGGCATGCTGGGCAAGCCGCAGGCGAACTGGGGCCTGCATCTCGTGGACGTCAACCTGACGCTGGGCAATTTGCTGGACATCGTGGGCCAGCAGTCGAAGGCCTACCTGGCGCGTCTAAAGACGACTGCCCCGAAGAACGACTACAGCCAGGCCGAGACCTGGCTGTGCCGGCCTGGCGGACAGGACGCTTGCGCCGTGGATCTCACCGCAACCGTCCTGACCGAAGACGGCCGGCTGACTCCTGAGAAGTTCGTGCCGAATCCAACCCCACCCATCGACTGCTTTTACGTGTATCCCACGGTGTCGCTCGATGCCGGCGGCAACAGCGACATGACGGCCGGCCCGGAGGAACGCAACGTCATTCGAGCGCAGTTCGCACGGTTCACGTCGCGGTGCCGGCCGTTCGCGCCGTTGTATCGCCAGTTCACGTTGACGGCGCTGCGCGCGAACGCGGCAGGCAAACCCATCGCTGCCGATCGCACGCTCGGCTACAACGACGTGCTCGACGCGTGGAATCACTATCTGAAGAACGACAACAACGGCCGTGGCGTCGTCTTGGTTGGCCATTCGCAGGGCTCGGGTGTGCTGGCCCAGCTCATTCGCAACGAGATCGACGGCAAGCCGGTTCAGTCACGGATCGTGTCGGCGCTGCTGCTCGGATCGAACGTCGCCGTACCCAAGGGGAAGGATGTCGGCGGCGCATTCAAGCATCTGCCGCTGTGCCGGGCGGCGGAGCAGACCGGCTGTGTCATCACTTACGTGTCGTTTCGATCGACGATGCCGCCCCCGGAAGGGTCGCGGTTTGGCCGCGTCGCTGAAGCCGGCATGGAAGCGGGGTGCACGAACCCGGCGGCGCTCGGCGGCGGCCGTGCGCATCTGCACGCCTATCTCAGTACGGGAACGCATCAATGGGTCACGCCGCCCGAATCGATCGCCACGCCGTTTGTGACCGTGCCGAGGCTGCTGACGGCTGAGTGCGTTTCAAACGAAAAGGGCTCGTACCTCGAGATCACGGTCAACGAAGATCCGCACGATCCGCGGGCGGACGATATCCCTGGTGACGTGATGGCCAGCGGCAAGCCCAACCCGAGCTGGGGCCTTCACCTGATCGACGTGCACGCCGCGATGGGGAACCTGGTCGAGATAGTCGGTCAACAATCGCGCGCCTACCAAAAACAAGCCCGCGCGCAATGAGTTGCTTGGGGCACACGGAACCCAACCGCCAAGGCCGCCAGTTCAAAACCCGGTCGTTCGGAACCCGTGGGCTTTGAACTGGGGTTCTAGCTAGGCGGTTGTGCACTTGCGCGAAGCGCCACTGGGTTTTGAACTGGTGGCCTTGACGGTTTTGAACTTGTTATTACATTCGCTCCCACGTGAGCGTGCCGGTGACGCGGCCCTGCGCGTTGCGGAGTGACAGCATCAATCGCCGGCCATCCGCTGAAAACTCGTAGTAGCGCACGAGGTCTGTCTTGACCCAATTCGGGTTGAGCGCACCTTCCACCGAATGCGTGACCTTGGAGGTCGCGGCGTCGATCGTGTACTTTCCGTAATACGCGACAAAGGTGCTGTAGGCGGCCGCGCGCTCGGCTTCCGCCGGGGGCTGAGACAACGGCGTGCGGCCGGTCCGCATCAACTGCGCCGACATGTTGCCGGCGGCGTCGTACATGATGCGCCCGCTCTCGTAGCCGGCGTCGCGCGCCACGCCCTTCTCGTCGAAGTTCTCGAACGTCACCAGCCGCCAGTGGCCGACGAACTGCTCCGCCGAACCTCGCTGCGCGATCAACGATCCACAGAACACACAGAACACACAGAAAAACACAGAAACCACACTCAACCATCCGAAACCCGATTCGGTGGATGGCGGGCGGCGACTTCGGGCTCGGGCGGCGGTAGTCATCATGTCGCGGCACGCTACCACAACGGTGATAGGATCCGGCGCCATCATGTCGATCCGCCGCCTGATCGTCACCGCGTCCGTGCTCCTCGTGGTTGCCGCGCCGCTGGCGGCGCAGGCGCCACCCAACCTCGCGTCGGCACGTGTCCGCTACAACTCGCTCAAGAACACCGTCAAGCCTGACGGCGAGCTGAAGGTCCTGATCGACGCCCTCGACAAGGAGATCGCCGAGGCGTCGCGGTTCGGACAGACCTCACAGGTCCGGCGCTTGTTGGCCAAAGCCACGGCGCTGCTTGGCAAGCGTGGCTGGTCCGACCAGGATGATTACGACCAGTCGCTCGTGTTGCGCACCAATCGGCTGTTCGTCGATTCATCCGCGCCCTATGCCGTGCGGCTCGAGCAGCTCTACGCCCCGTCCCTGCAATTGACGACGGCGGCGTTGATGGCGCGCGCAACCGTGCGTCCCCTGCTGGCGCAGCCCGCCGGCGCTCCCGAGTCTCGCCTGCTCGGCGAGTTCACGGACGTCAGCCGCGACTTCCGCGATGCCCCGCTGTCGATGGACCTCGATCTCTCGAGTGTGCCCGATGGCGCGTACATGCTGGACGTGAACGTGCTCGACGCCGCACAGGTCATCGGCACGGCGAGCCTGCGCATCGCCGTCCAGAAGCGGCTCGACGCGAGACTCACTGCGCTGGAAACGGCCGCGGCCTCGGCGCCGGAGAGCGTGCGCGCCGACATCCGCTATCCCGCCGATTACCTGCGGCGTGTCAATCGCGGCCTCATGGAGATCGGGCAGTTCAATCTGGCGCGCGAGTTGACCGCTGCAGAGTCCATCGCCGCGGTCGCTACGGGTGGCAGGGATCCCTTCGTGGGACGCACGGGCGGCTTCGAGCGCCACTATGTCCTCGAGCGAGCGGGCGAGATCATGCCGTACCGCGTACATGTCCCGAAGTCCTACGATGCGTCGAAGCCGGTGCCACTGGTCGTGGCCCTGCACGGACTGGGCGCCAACGAAGACAGTTGGATGGACGGCTATCAGCGGCAGCTCCCCACGCTGGCGGAAAAGTACGGCTACATCGCGGTGTCGCCTCTTGGCTATCGGGTTGATGGCTTTTATGGATACAGCTACGGCAACGATCCGGCGTCCCGTCGCAAGCAGGAATTGAGCGAACGGGATGTGATGCAGGTGCTGGCCCGCATGCGCCAGCATTACAAGATCGACGACACGCGGATCTACCTCATGGGCCATTCGATGGGCGCGATTGGCACCTGGGTGCTGGCGGCCAGGTATTCGGACATCTGGGCCGCGCTGGGGCCGATTGCCGGCACGGGCAACCCGCAAAGCGTGTCGATCATGAAACACATCCCGCAGTTCGTCGTCCACGGCGACGCCGATCCAACCGTACCGGTGGCCGGCTCGCGCAACATGGTGACGCAGATGAAGGCGCTTGGCGTCGATCACGTCTACGTTGAGGTGCCCGGCGGCAACCACACCGACATCGTCGTCCCGAACCTCGCGGCCATGTTCGAGTTCTTCGACAGCAAGAAGCGGACGAGCGTGACGACGCAGCACTAGCGAGGCGGAGCCTGAGCCGCGCAAGCATGTTTGGTGAGCTCCGCCTCGCTAGCGCCCCTATTACTTTCGCCCCGCCTCCTCCACTCCACCGCGCAAAGTCCGCGCGGCGGGGACCCCGGCCGGCGGGGGCAGTCGTCTTGACCGAGAAAACTTGACTCATTCCTCAAGATCTCACGCAGTCAAGACTCTGCTGCGAGTCGCAGTGCTGTGTTATCGACTGGCGAAGCGCTCACGCCACTTGTCGTAAAGTGCCGTGATCTCGGCAACCCAGCGCCGGAAGGCGGTGGCGTCGTCTGGCGCCTCGGCGAGATCGTCGAGCATTCCGCTGCGTGTGTCGGCCATTGCCGTGCGAAGTGCACCAATAGTGGGTGACGACGGTGTGGGTCGTGCGACCGTCGGTGAAGCGGGTGACGAGAACGACGCCCTCGGGGCTGGTCGGAGCCGGTTGCTCGGCAGCCAGGCCGATCGCGCACCCCACCACGAACGTCAGCAGCAGGACGTGTCGCCCGGACGACGCTGGTGTCACGGCCATGTTGAACTTTCCGCCTGAAAAGATACGTCCTATTGACCGATACTGTACCCGGCCATACGATCTCCTTTTTGAGGCGTCCCATGACAAAGCGATTCGGTCCATTTCCGGCGGTTTTCGGCGTGATGTTCGTCGGTGCGGTCGCGATGGCGCCCGCTCCGGCAGCGGCCCAGGCGGCCGGGAACGCGCCCACGTTCAGCAAGGACGTCGCGCCGGTGCTCTACACGCACTGCACCACGTGTCATCGTCCGGGAGAAATCGCCCCGATGTCGCTCTTGACCTACGAGCAGGCGCGCCCGTGGGCGCGGGCGATTCGCGACAACGTGGTCAACGGCGTGATGCCGCCCTGGCACGCGGATCCTGCCCACGGCAAATGGGTCAACGACCGCAGCATGACGCAGGCGGAGAAAGACGTCATCGTGCGCTGGGTCGATGCCGGGGCTCCGCAGGGCAGCGCCGCCGACCTGCCGAAAGCGCCGGTGTATGCGCAAGGGTGGACGATTGGCCAGCCTGATGCGGTCGTCACGATGGAACGGGAATACGCCGTCCCCGCGCAGGGCGAAATCCCGTATCAGTACTTCGAGATGGAGACGAACTTCACCGAAGACAGGTGGGTTCAGGCGCTCGAAGTGCGACCCGGCAACCGCGAGGTGGTCCATCACATTCTCGTCTACGCACGCACGCCGCAGATGACCCGGCGTCCCCCGGTATTCCGCATGCAGAATCCGCCGGGACCGCTGTCGCCGACGCAGATGAAGGAGATGGAAGAGGCCAAAGCCGATCCGGCGAAGGCGAAGGAGTTGCGCCAGCGGTCAAGCCGGCGCGGCAACCTCATCGCCCAGATTGCGCCGGGCACCAACGCGACGGTGTACGCGCCTGGCAGTGCGATGTTGCTCGAGGCCGGCACGGTGTTGACGTTCCAGGTACATTACACGACCAATGGCGCGGCCGCGACCGACAGGTCGCGCATCGGCTTCAAATTCGCCTCGCGTGCGCCGTCGAATCCGGTGTATGCGACGGCGATGATGAACCCGCGTTTCATGATTCCAGCCGGCGCCGCCCGTCATCCGGTCGAAGCGCGCATGGAGTTTCTCGAGGACGTCACCATCTACAGCCTGGCGCCGCACACGCACTTGCGGGGGAAGGCGTGGGAATACACGGTCACGTATCCGGACGGCCGCAGTGAAATCGTGCTCTCGGTGCCGACGTACGATTTCAACTGGCAGACCGATTACGTGTTTGCCACGCCGCTGCGTCTGCCAAAGGGGTCGATCCTGAAGTCCGTCGCGCACTACGACAACTCGAAGGACAACCCCTCGAGTCCGGATCCCACGCAGCCCGTCTACTGGGGCGATCAGACGTGGGAAGAAATGCAGTACACGGGAATCATCTACAGCGTCGACAAGGAAACGCGGACCACAACCGCGCAACAGCACTAAGGAAGCCAACCGTCAAAACTGCCAGGCCAAAACCAGGGGTTCGAACGCCTGGGCCTTGAACTGGCCATTTTTTGACGGTTTCGAACGTGGGCAGCGAAGCGCCCCTGGTTTTGAACTGGCGGTCTTGGCGGTTTTGCACTTGGCGCGAAGCGCCACCGGGTTTTGAACTGATGGTCTTGGTGGTTTTGCACTTGGCGCGAAGCGCCGCTTAAGATTGGCGTATGCGACGTAGCGCAGCGGTCGCGGCGGCGGCTTTCGGGGTGGCGGCGGTGTTCGCCGTGTTGAGACCTGCGCCCGTTTACACGCACAAGCCCATCACCACCAACATCCTCTTCAAGAACGAGATCGCGCAGATTTTCCAGCGCAAGTGCTTCCATTGCCACAGCGAGAACAACCTCGCGATGTCGCTGACCACCTACACGGACGCACGGCCCTGGGCGAGGGCGATCCGTGAAGAGGTGCTCGATCGCCAGATGCCGCCCTGGCAGGCCGTGCCAGGTTACGGACAGTTCGCCAATGACCTCAGCCTCAACAGCCGCGAGAAGGAGATCATCATCTCGTGGGCAGATGGCGGGGCGCCGAGCGGGGTGCTCAAGGTGGAGGAATCCATCCCGCCCGTGTACGTTCCTCCCGCGCCTTCCTGGGATCACGCCGAGCCCGATCTGGTGTTGCCAATCGGGACCGGCCACACGATAACGAGCGGGTCGCCGCTCGAGGTCAAGCGCTTCGTCGTGGCCACCAATCTCGCGACGTCGAAACGGGTTCGCGCGATCTCGCTGAAGCAGGGTGATCGGCGGGTCGTGCGTCATGCCGCGTTCTATGACAGTGCGACCGGACGGTGGCTGGGCGGGTGGACGCCGTGGCAGCCGTTGTCCACGCTGGCGGGTGACACCGATGTCCTGTTGCCCGCCAGGGCAGCCATTGCCGTCGAGGTCGGTTACACCGGCACCGGCGAAGACGTGACCGACCGGAGCGAGCTCGGGTTGTATTTCGGCGAGGGTGATGGCCCGGTTGCGGGCGCGATCTCGATTTCCGCTCCAAAAGTCTCGCTGCCGCCCGGAACCACGGCCAAGCGGGTGCGCGTCGAGACCAGGCTCGTGGCCGACACGACGTTCCTGGCGTTCTGGCCCAATCCCGGAGAGGGCGTCACGTCAATCGAGATTGCCGCAACGACCCCCGACGGCATGATGACGCCGCTGTTGTTCGTGAACGAATATCGTCCGGAGTGGCGGTCGCCGTTCTACCTGGCCGCGCCCGTCCCTCTGCCGCGCGGCTCGCGGGTCGTGATGACGACCTACTTCGACAATCCTGGTGAACAGGCGCTCGAGGCGCGCCCGCAAGCGTGGATGGCTACGGCAGTGTCTCCCCGGGCCGCGGCGCGCCGAAAGTAAACGTCACCGTGGACAGCTTCCCGTTGCGCTGAAACTGCAACCACATGCGATAGCGTCCCGGCTTTGGCAGCAGCGCGTCGAACAACACCTCTGGTCCGCCGGTCGGCGGCGCGTTGAGATCAGGCTGCGTCTCCTCGCGCGGGTGCGCGTGCACGTATTCGGTCATGTCCTCGCTGAGGATGACGAGATGGCCGAAGGCGCCGAGATATTTCTCGAGATCGGTGAGCGGCACAGCCGTCTGCTCGTCGCTGAAGCGGAAGATGAAGTCCACTTCTTCGCCGCCAAGAATCAGCGCGCGCTCGTTGACGATCTCGATCTTCACGCCGTCAACTGTTTTCGTGAACACGTCCGGCGTCAGCTTCGCCCGCGAGGCGACGATGTCGGTGTCGACTCCCACGGTCGCGAAGGGAACGCCGGTAATCTGCGCGCCCCCGCCCAGCGGCAGGAAGTCCGCATAGAGCTTGTAGTGGCCCGCCTTGGGGAGCGTATGCTCGATGGTGAAGGAGCCGTCGGCGTGCTGTTCGGGATGAATGTGCGCGAACTCTTCGAGGTCACGGCTGATCACGAAGAGGTGAAACAGCTTGTCGTGGATCACCGCGAAGTCTCGCACCTGGTCGCCGGTGACCGGGTGATGGACGGTGAAGCGGAACGTGACGGGTTGCCCCGGTTTGAGCACCTTGGGTGTGGTTTCGACCTCGAGCGCGAAGTCAGGCAACGCGAGCGGAGTGCCCGGCACCAGGTCCATGCTGCAGCGTGGACACTTCCCGGGTTCCGTCGTCACGACGTCGGGGTGCATCGGACACATGAACGCGGCGGGCGCCTCCTGCGGGGCCACGCCCTGCGCGGGGGCGGCCGGCGGCTGGCCCGCGGGAACGGGGGCTTGGGCCTGGGCAGCCGCCGCGGCGGCCAGCACGAGGGTCAGCAGCAGAATCCGCACGCCTTAGATTGTACGGGAATTGAGGCGGGGCTTCAGCCGGCCGCCTCTGGTTGCTTGGCCGGATCGCTCGCAAGGGGCGGATGCTCCCGCCAGGTGGAGGAGGCGCAAGGGATTAATCGTGGAGGACACGAGGGTTATCGAGGCCGTCTGACCTCGACTTCGACCACCTGCGTGTCTGGCGCGTCAGCCCGCAGGATGTGCGTGGCGCCCGCCTCGAGAAACACAAACGCGCCTGGTCGCGGGAGCGCCTGCGCGGCGGATGCAGTGGCGGGTGTTCGAACGGTGGCGGCACCCGACACCAGCACGATCGCAATGGGACTCGCATGGCGATGTGCTGTGGAGTCCTGCGCCGTCAGCGCGCGTCGATAACCGCGGAACCAGCGGTTGCTGATTTCGGGCTCGACGTCGAAGCCGTCGCTCGGACCAGGGCTGTCGTCGCCGGCCGAAGCGTTGGTGATCCCGATCAGGCGAAACAGTGTCGATCCAATGTTGTTCACGCGATGGGTCAGCGGGCGCTCGGCGTAGCTCGTGGTGCTCATCATCCGGCCGGGCGGGACGCTGGGCGAGAGAGGTGGCACAGGTGGGTCAGGTGCAGCAGGTGCGCTTGGTGCGGCAGGTGACACAGGTGCAGCAGGTGCGCCAGGTGACACAGGTGCAGCAGGCGCGCCAGGTGACACAGGTGCAGCAGGCGCAGCAGGCTTGTCCGGCATGGCGCCTGGTGCGATCGCGGAAGCGCCGGCAGGCGCGGAGGTGGAGCCGCTCCAGTCGGCGCCGAGATTCTGGCTCCGCGTGCGGGACGTGCTCATCGTCACATACAGAATCGGGTTGCTGTGGGTGTGGAAGAGGGTCGTCTCGCCCGGAGGAATCTGCACATCGAGGATGCGGGTGCCGGGCGAATCGAACACGAGATGGTGGCGCGGTTCCTGGTGAACCGGGACGATGGTGTCCTGGGGATCCAGCCGGATCGGTGCCAGACCGCCAGCGGGCGCGGGAAGGCGATGCTCGTAGACTCGCCGTGGCCAGCCCGTGAGATCGAGCTGCTGCTGGGACGTGGACACCAGGCCGCCCGGCCTCCGCACCGACACCATCAGCGTGACGCTCGTGGAGTCAGGCACGACCACATGCAGCGGGGCGTCGTTCTGCGCGTTGTAGCCCGAGCCGCCATCGATCAGCCGAGTGGTCCGCCGTGCCGTCGTCTGGTTCGCCCCAAACTGAACGGTGACCGCCGTTCCGGCGAGCGTTGACCGTCCGGCCGCGTCGAGCAGGCGAAGGTTGATCGCGCGTGTCCTGCCAGAGGTCACCAGGGTGTTGCGCAACAGCCAGTGCATGCCAGTCTTCTCGACACTGGTGAGTGCAAGGTCCATGGCGCCATCGAGATCGAAATCCGCCCATTGCACCCCGTGGTCACTGTTCGGCGACCCGATTTCTGCAGTCGTGACGTCCTCGAAGCGCGTCCCCGCATTGAGGAACAGATAGTCCGGATACTGCTGGCCTCCAGTGACCGTGCCGTTCACGTAGAGATCGAGGTCGCCGTCGTTGTCCATGTCGGCAAACGCGCAACTGTCGTACCTCGCATCGGTGTCGATGCCCCAGGCAGCCGACACATCTTCGAACCGGCCCTTGCCCCGATTCAGGAATAGTCCGTTCTTTCCGTAGTTCGCAAAGAACAAATCGAGGCGTCCGTCGTTGTTGACGTCGGCCACGCAAGGGCGCACGGTACCGTTCGACTTGTCGTTCGGTGTCCGGCCGCCCCAGGCCACGCCCGCCGCTGGTGCGACATCGATGAACTTGCCGTTCTGTTGACTGAAGAGCCCGTTGGCGTCGCCATCCATGTTGCCGGCGATCACGTCGAGATCGCCGTCTTCGTCGTGATCGAACCAGACCGCACCGACCGTGCGCCGTGCGTCGGCGAGGCCCACTTCCTCCGCGACATCCACGAACCCGCCGCCGTCGTTGCGAAACATGGCGTTGGGGCGATCGCGGAACGCGACGAAGAGATCGAGGTCGCCATCGCCGTCGAAGTCCACCCACACCGGCTGCCGGACGGCGCCCGTGGCCACGGACAATCCGACAGCCTCCGTATGGTCGGCGAAGACGCCGTTAGTGTTGCGGTAGAACTTCAACACAGAGGGACCGGCCGTTTCCTTGGAGGCGGTGAATCCGACGAGCAAATCAGGATCGCCGTCGCCGTCCGCATCGCCCCATGCCGCCGCACGGGTCGGACGCGCGTCGGCAATTCCCGCGGCGGCCGCAACGTCGGCAAATCGCCCGCCCTCGTTTCGGTACAACCGGTTGGGCGTCCCGTCGAAGCCGACGAACAGGTCCAGATCGCCGTCACCGTCGTAGTCGGCCCAGGCGTTGACGAACGCGCCGCCGGCGGCAAACAGGTCCTTTTGTATCAACTCGAACCGCGGCGACTGGGCCGTTGATGCGGCAGCCACCGCAAGGAGAACCGCAGCCACGGGAATCAGCGTTCTGGTCATCGCGATTTCTCCTTCGGCGGGTGTCATGGCGTTCGGCCGTCACGCCGCGAGATCTTCCGGCTGCCAGAAAATGAGGTGCAGGCCGTTGATGTCGCAGATGCTGAACTGGCGCCCACCGTAAAAGGGAGTGTAGAGATCTTCTTCGAATCGCACCTCGGGCTCGCCACGTTGACCCTTGAACAGGTGGTACAGCTCGTTGATACGATCGGTGTAGAACCAGAGCCTCACGTCTCTCGGACCGGGCTGTCCACCGGGGCTGAGACCGAACTCGCAGTTGCCGAAGGCCACCTTGGCGAATACGAGATCATCGCCGTCCTCGAACTGATCGAGGATAGTGAAGCCGATCGACTCGTACCAGCGGACGGTGGCGCGCATGTCGGAAACCCAGAACATCGGGTCGCCCTTCTTGATCGAGCCTGCGAGCGCCGCCATCCGGGTTTTGAAGTCTGCGGTGTGAGATTGTTCGGGCACTGTGGTCCACTCCTGGTTGGCTCATGCCACTGAACGGAGAATACCGCGGTCGGCGGTCGGTGACCATCTCATCACGGCGACCTACGGCGGCGACGGCAACCTCGCCGGCAGCACGAGCGCACCCCTGACGCAGATCGTCTACGACGCGCTCGAGATCGTCCGCGTCAGCGGCGGCGGCTTCAACGTCCCCGAGGCTCCCTATCGTGCGGTCTTCTCGGTGGACGTGAGGGCTGCTTCGTCCGATTAGAGCGGTGCGCTACTTCGTCTTGGCTTGCGCTGCTGGTTTCTCTACATAGAGGCTCCGTGCGGGCGACTCCGCCAAGGACCTCATGGTGACGCGCCCGACGTCATGTGCGGCACTTCGGTCGTGGGGACGAGACGAGAGCGCAACGCGTTCCACTTGAGGAAGTGCCACCACAACGTCGCGGATGTCAGACCGCCCGGTCCCTGACGTTGCGCGCGATCTGCGCGTGCGTCGCGAACCAGACAGCCCACCGGCCACGCATGCCCGTCACCAGGGCGATCCCGCATTGTCATCTTCGACCGGTGCCTCCGATGACATGCGGCTCCATCCTCGAGATTCGGGATCGTCGACACTCGCCGCTGAAGGGCGGCTCCGCCGGAAATGGGGCAGGCCCATTGTCGCGGGGCTCGCGGAATGTGCGACGAAGCGGTTAAGGCTGCCGTACACGAGCGGGCTACTGGCCTCTATGCCCCCCGCAACGAGATTCGCGCGCACAATCTGCACCCAGTCGCGAGAAACTGCGCCGCGCGCCGAAATGGGCCTGCCCCATTTCCCGTCGGCTGGCCGCGGCGCCGAAATGGGCCTGCCCATTTCCCCTCGGCGGGCCGCGAGCACGACACGCCGCCCCGCGCTGAAACGAGATCGCGGTTCAGCGAATACCCAGCGCACTTCTGCAATCGACCTGTCAGTGGACAGCCCTATGTTGACGCTACCGGCGAGAAGGCCCCTAACTAATACGGCTATCGCCATCAGTTTTTCGGGATGGGGCCCGCAGACGCTAGCCTCGCTGGCCAGTAGGTGTCGCATATAATCAGACAAGGCTTCCGCTCGTCCTGCGACAGTAAATCTCGTGAAGGGAATCGCCGGGCAGTGAGGGCTCAGGGCACGGCGGCGTCCGGTTGAGCAATCAGTCGACGACGGCCGCGACCGGCGCGGCATTGTCGCGGCGCGCGCTAATGAGGGCGGACGCGGATTCGAGCATCACCCAGATAGCCGCGATGATGATCAGCACGTCGAGGAAGACCAGCACGTAGTTGCCCGCCTCGTAGAGCGTCCACAGCTGGTAGACCGCCGACAGGAACGACATGGTGGTGACAAACACCATGGGCACCATCGTGTAACGGGATGGGCGGCCGAGTCGGACGAGGATCACGCTGATCACCACCAGCGTCATGCCCGCGAGCAGCTGGTTCGTCGTGCCGAACAGCGGCCATATCACCATGCCACCAGTGCCGTCCGCGCCGCCGGCGCCGAACGCGAGCGTCAGGCAGGCGCCGACGGCGAGCGCGGTGGCGATGAAGCCATTCTGGAGCGCCGGGATCCGGTAGATTGCGCCCCATTCCTGCACGATGTAGCGCTGCAATCGCACACTGGCGTCCATCGTGGTGCCGGCGAAGAGCACCGCCATCACCGTGAGCAGCGTCTGCGCGAACGCGAGGGGCAGCCCCAGGCCGGCGAGAATCGTGCCGCCCCCTTCGACAAACGCCCGGATCCCGCCCTCCCCGAACGACGAGTACATCCCCTCCCAGTCGGCGACCGAGGCAAAGCCGGCCGTCGCGGCGATGATCGTCACCAGCGCGAGAGCGCCTTCGCCGACCGAGCTGAGATAGCCGACGAAGCGCGCGTCAGGCTCGGCGTTGAGCTGCTTGGAGGTCGTTCCCGACCCGACGAGACCGTGGAAGCCGGAGATCGCGCCGCAGGCGATCGTCACGAACAGCAACGGTACGATCGGCGGCGCACCCGCCGGGACACTCACGTTGAACGCCGGGGCGACGATGGTGGGATTCGCGATCACAACGGCCCCGTACAGCAGGCCCAACCCGACAAAGAGCTGGATCCCGTTGATGTAGTCGCGCGGCTGGAGCAGCAGCCACACGGGTAGCATCGACGCGACGGCCGCATAGCCGAACAAGATGAGAATCCACTGCGTGCCACGGCCAAGTCCGAACACCTGTTCTGGCAGGACGACCGGCATCACTTCGCCGAGGTAGATCATCGAGTAGAGGATGACGGTGCCGACAATGGTCGGCCACAGGATGGGGACGCCCAGCCGGTAGATCAAGACGCCGATGACCAGTGCCACCGCCACCGCGCTCCACGTCGGAATGACGGCGCTCGGCATCGCGATCAGCTCGCCGGCGATGGCCACGGCGAATACCGCGTTCACCATGAGGAGCAGCAGGAAGATGACAATCATGAACAGCGTCCGCGACCGCTGACTGACGACATCACCCGTGAGCGCGCCGACCGAGCGCGCGCGGTTGCGCACGCTCGCCCAGATGGCCCCGAAATCATGCACGCCGGCGAAGAAGATCGTGCCCAGCACCACCCAGAGGAACGCCGGCACCCAGCCCCAGATCACGGCAATGCCGGGCCCGATGATGGGCGCCGCGCCGGCGATCGCCGTGAAATGATGCCCCCACAGCACGACGCGATGCGTCGGCACGTAGTCGATGTTGTCGCGCATCGCATGCGCCGGCGTGATGAACGTGGGGTCGAGCCGGTAGATCTTCTCGGCGATGAACTTGGAATAGAAGCGGAAGCCCAGAAACATGGCTCCAAGGCCCACCGCCGCCAGGATAGCTGCGCTCATAACAACCTGTTCCAGTACCGAGCCAGGTACGTGCGACGCGGTCTCTAATTAGAACCTGAGCAGCCGGCACGGGGCAACATGTACCAATCGCCGCTCGGGGCCGGCAACGAGCAGACGGACGAACAGACGGACGGGGCGTGGCAACCCGGCTGACAATCCACTGACGAAGCCGTGTTTTCGACTTTCTTGACGCTGCCAGTCCAGTCGCGTGGCGGGACTGAGACATGCAGCGGGGGCCGGGATGGAGGCGAATTACCCAACGGCCACACTCGAGAGGGGCAGAGGTTGCATCGTGAGGGGAAGACCCCATGTATTGGCGATCTCACTTCTGCTTGCCGTGATCGGGTCCGTCGCCTCAGTTCGACCCCTCGGCGCGCAAACGATTGAGAACCCGAACAGTCGAATTCGACCCGTCGCCGGACCACGGCGCAATGATAGATGGAACGCTGCTGGTCGATCGCTATGAGATGGACTTCTTCGTCCAGGAGACTGGTCAGCCTGTTCACACATTGAGTCTGGGAAAACCAGCGCCGGCTGGCGACGGCAGGATTCGAATCGACTTCGTGGCGTTGCTGACCCAGCCACTACCAACCGGCACGATCTACACCGCCTTGATTGCCGCGGTTGGCCCCGGCGGGCGCGCCAGCAGCATCGTCGCGCCCGATACGTTCATTTTCACAGCGCCATGCAGCTTCGCGGTCTCGCCGACGAATCCGCCCTCGCTCGCGGCCGGCGGAGGCAGTGCGAGCGTTACGGTGACGACGACCAGCGGCTGCGCCTGGGCGGCATCCGAGTCGTCTTCCTGGCTGAGCATCACCAGCGGCAGCAAAGGCAGCGGAAGCGGATCGGTCACAATCGCAGCCACAGGCAACGCCACGGCCTCGCCCCGCACGACGACGGTCACGGTTGCCGGACAAAGCGTCGTGGTGACTCAGCCCGCCGGGATTCCCGCAGCCCCGACGAACGTCCGCATTGTGCGCCCAGGCGGTGCGGACTGAGGTGTCAGACGGCGTCTGACCACGGACCTTCTGTTGAGGCGACCGGCATGTCCAGCGGCCCGACTACTGAACGTCCACGTCGAAGGCGGCCGTCTTCACCTCCCCGGCGCGCTTCATCTGCACCCACATCCGATAGCGGCCGGCTTTCGGAAACGCATACGGCACTTCGACGCGACCTTCCACAGCGGCAAAGTGGCCGCTGTGGTCGACGGGAGCCTCAGCAGTGAATTTCTGAAGCGCCGCCATTGAGATGCTGCCAGAGGGATGAAGATGCGCGAAAACGCCATGGTCGTGGCTCGCCACGATGACGTGCGCCGCCATGCCCATGTAGGGCTCCACGGTCATGAGCCCGCCGCTGGCATCACGCACGGAGAGCGCGATCACATCTTCCTGTCCCGCCACGAGTGGCATGGCGTTCCTGGTCCAGACCAGTTGTGTGCCGTCACCGAGATCGACCGATGTCGCGCCGGCAGTCGGCTGGCCAACGAAAAATGAATCATCCGGATCGGTCACGCGAGTCGTTGCCGTCGCGGGAACCTCCACCGTATTCACCAGCGTCTGTGCATAGCCACTCTCGTGAACGATGTCACCATAGACACGATAGCGCCCGGGTGTGAGCGGTGGAAGCGCGGCGTCGAAATCGAGCGCCTCGCCCGATCGCGCGACGGGATGCAGATGCGCAAATGCGCCAAGACCGTCCTCGTGCACCAGAAACATGTGCATCAACTTGCCGTGGTCTGGCATCAGCGAGTTGTATCTACTGATGGCAACTGGACTTCCGTTCCAACGCTCGTCCCGGATGCCGAGCGTCATCATTGGCACCTCATCACGATCCGACACCGACGTCGTCGTCTCGAACGGGCGATAGCGGACAAACGTGCGATACCCCTCCGCTTCGGCTTCCCACCAGACGTTGCCGCCCCACAGGATCAACCCGGCGCCAATGACGGCGCCCGCAGTCGCGAGGCGCGTGCGCATCCGGCGTCTGGCATCCGGGTGCTCGCCTGGTGGAAGCACGCTCTCGCGGACGGCAGCGCCGATCAACGTGAGCAAACCCGCGGTCAGCACGATTCCCAGCACGACGAGCACGGCACCGAGCCACGGCGGCATCTTGGTCTCGGTTGTGGCCAGCGCCAGCACTGGAACGATCGCGGTGCCGCGGCCAGACGGGCCGTCAACCTCGACGGCCATCTGGTAGGACGAAGGGGTCATGAACCAGATTTCTGCCGCGTAGAGCGTCGGATCTCCGGGCACTGGAACTGCGGTGTCCGGCGGCGGCGCGCCATCCAGTCCCACGTTCCATTGCCCGGCGCGCACGCCCACGCGGTAGTCGCGCGGATCCTGTGCAGCGAGGACCCGCACGGTGACCTGCGCACGGCCGGGAATCACACCGGGCAATCGCACACTCACGCGCACATCGTAAGGACCCGCCTGTCCAGAGAAGAACGTGTCCGGGCTGCCGACGTGCGCCATTGAGAGCGACGCACACAGCACCACCGCCAGCGTCGAGGCGTACGAGACCAAGCCGCGTGCGGTCACCGCTGCACCCGCGACATCCAGTTGCCCCACCACAGTGCAAGGCGTGCTGACACGAAGCCCACTGCCATGGCGATGGGAAGACCGATGGCGAGATTGTCAGGTGGGTTGAGCTGATACCAGCGCGCCTGGATCTGCGGCGGCACGCCGTAGTCCATACGGTGGCTGCCAAAGAAATCGTTGCGCGCCCACGGCGAGACGAGGAAGTCGGCAAACGGCCACTGCGCCGCAACAAGCGTGACGACGAACGCGAGTGCGAGCGCTGCGGCAAGGCCCCAATCGCGCCAGCCGCCGGGTGCGACGCGCCGCATCAGCACGTCGATCACCAACGCGGGCGCAACCAGCAGCAACGGGAAGTCAGGCGGCATGAAGCGATCGATCTGCACGTAGATCGGCCCCAGCAGCGGCTGCCCGGGAAACAGCGGCAGCAGGAGCAGCATGAACATCGTCAACGCCGAGTAGACCAGGGCCACAGTCGTGGCGGGCCACTTCGTGCGTGCGGCGCGTGCGGCGCTGACCAGGAAGAACACGAACACGCCGGCCGAGACCTGGTAGAACAGCGACTGATGCATGTCCCACCGCTGCGTGTATTCGGTCGCGACCGTGGCCGCAAGCAGCAGCAGCAACCCGGCACCCAGCAGGAACAAGCGGTTGAGAGCGCGGCGCTCACCGCCGGCACGGTTTTGACCGGCCAACGCCATCAGCATGGCACCCGCCTGGATCGCGCCGATGCCCGCGGCGAGCACCATGTGGGGCGGGCTGATGATCTTGACGTCCAGTCCGTAGGCGCTGTGCCACCAATCGTCGAACGGCGCCGAGGTGAGCATGGCAATGGCGCCCCAGATCGAGACCCATGCGCCAAAGGGGGCCCGGAACCCCCAGAAGCGAACGGTCGCCGCACGATCCAGCGCAGACCCGGCGAAGGTGGTGCGCAGCGCGAGCCAGCCGCAGGTCAGCCCGGACACCACGCCTCCGAGGTAGATTGCGAGGTGCGCCGGCGTCCAGAAGGTGTCACGCCCGATGGTGCGGTGCCACGAGATGTCCCACATCACGCCCAGAACGACGCTGGTCGAGGCGAAGAGAACCGCGTAAATCGGCCACGAGACAACCGTGGCCTCGGTCCGATCCGCCGTGACGTGGTCATACGGAGAGGCGGTGGCCGTAATCATCGCCGCATGGTAACGCAAGAACGCGCGTTCGTTTCACACGCGGGTGGCCCGCGGAGTCTTTTCACGAGTGATGGTGGAGCAGGAAAGGGCGGTCATGCAGTGAACACAACCTTCGGCATCTTCACGTGAACTCCCATCGTGCCGTCGACGAGCTGCGTGATGGCGACATCGCCCGCAATGCTGGTGAGCTGCTAGGCGGTGTCTTTGTCCATGCCACGTGTCGCGACGAGAAAATCGATCAGGCCTCGTTGCCTGCCCGCCAGCGCGGCCGATCCTGGCTATTCCTCTCAAGGCGGCCGTGCAAAACGGAATTGAGGGGTGCGACGGCGCCGTCAGTACATTCCGTTGAGGTATTCCCGCATCTGGTTCTTCCAATACGGCCATTCGTGGCCGCCGAGCGGTCCCCAGTCGTCGAGCGAGTGCGCAATGCCCTTGCTGTGCAGGATGCGCGACAGGTGGTATGACGGTCCGCTGTTCTCGAACGGGCCATGTCCCGTGACCAGCCGGATATCACAGCTGCGCAGCTGCGCGTAGAACCACGGGTCCGAGAGGTCCTGCAGGTAATCGACCGGGTTGTTGAAGTAGAGGTTGTCGTCGTAGCTGCCGTCCATGAACCGCTTCATGTCGTACAGGCCGGAGAGTCCGAAGCAGCGCTTGAAGACGTCGGGATGCTTGAGGAGCGCGTTTACCGCGTAGTACGCACCGAGTGAGGCGCCGAGCGTGGTGATCGGCTGCCAGCCGCGGCAGTGATGGTGCACGAATGGCACGACCTCCTTGGTGAGGTACTCGTGGTACATCCGCAGCAGCCAGGTCCGGTGTCGCGGGTGGGCGGCCTTGTCGTAAAACACCTCAGTCGCGTGGCTGTCAACGCAGAAAAACTTCACGCGTCCCTTCTCGACGAAGTCGCCGACCGCCTCGAGGAACCCCTGGTCGTGATACTCCCACTCGTTGCCGCCGCTGGTCGGGAAAGTGACGATCGGTCGGCCGAAATGCCCGCAGACGACGACGCCCATCTCGCGGTTCAGGCGGGGCGAGAACCAGCGACGTTGCTCAACGTGCATGCCGGCCCCGCCCTGACCGCCCGTAACGAACGTCCACGGCTCGAATTATACGAGCCCGGCCCGCGCCCGCGTCAGCTGGACACGGCCTTCATGAGCCGCTGCCCAGCAGTATCGTCAGCCCCATATCTTCTCCTTCGCGCAGGGGGCTCGGAAATGCACGGATTGTGCCGACGGAGCCGAGTAGACGTCGGTCGCACGAGCGTGTCTAACCACGGAGCTGTCGTTTCACCCACGCGTTTTGTGATCGCAGTGCGCTGACGTTCGATGAATGCCTGGCAGTCGCGCGGCAAGATTCTTGCGAACCGGCTGATCCGATGCGCACGATTCCCTTGTCAGTGTTGCTGCTGGCGGTCGTCCTGCAGGCGCAATCTGTCCCACCACAACGCAACGGCGTTCTGCCGGGGCCGTTGCCACTGTTTCCGGCGGACAACTGGTGGAACCAGGACATCAGTGCGGCCCCCGTCGACGCTCTTTCGGCGCAACTCGTCGCGTTCATCAACAATGGCGGCACACGCCGGCTGCACCCCGACTTCGGCGGATACGAGTCGCCCGGAAGCCAGAACATCTATGGCTTTCCCTACGTGGTGGTGTCAGGCGATCAGCCCAAGGTGGCGGTGCAGTTCGACTACGCCGATGAAAGCGACGGTGTCGATCACGCCACCGGTGTGAGCGTGCCCTTCTATCCGATTCCGGACGAGGCCAAGACGCAGCCCTATTGGATCGAAGGCGGACCGCCGGGCAGCGCGGGTGTCGGCGGCGATCGTCACATGTTGATCGTCGATCGTGACAACAGGCACCTGTACGAGCTGTTCGCGCTCGCTTGGGATGGCACGCAGTGGACCGCAGGATCGGGCGCGTTCTTCGACCTCAACTCGAATGCGCGCCGGCCAGACGGATGGACGTCGGCGGATGCCGCAGGGCTCGCGATTCTGCCGGGCCTCGTGCGCTACGACGAAGTGTTCGGCGCCGGCGAGATTCGACACGCGTTTCGCGTCACGGTGCGCGCGACGAACAACTTCTACGTGTGGCCGGCGTCGCATCGCGCGGGCAGCCACACGTCTGCGCTGCCGCTGGGCGCGCGGCTGCGCCTGAAATCTACGGTGAATCTCTCGCCGTTTCCGCCCGAGATTCAGCGCATCTTCCGCGCGATGCAGCGCTACGGGTTGATCGTGGCCGACAACGGATCGGACATGTACATCAGCGGGGCGTTCGATCCGCGATGGAACAACGATGTGTTGAACCCGGCGTTTCGTGCGCTCAACGCAAACGACTTCGAAGTGATCGAGCTCGGATGGCGCGGCGCCACGTGTGCGCCGCCGGCCCCGCCACAGGCGTTGTCGTCCATCGTCACGGGACAGCTCGTTCAACTGCACTGGCTCGCGCCATCCGGAGGCGGTCAGCAGGAATACGTGCTCGAGGCCGGCACGGCTCCGGGGTTGACCAACGCGGCGTCGATGACGCTGCCGAACAACCCATCCTTCTCGGTGGTCGCGCCCCCGGGCACGTACTACGTGCGCGCGCGTGCGCGCAACGCGTGCGGCCCGAGCGAGGTGTCGAACGAGATTGTCGTAAGCGTTGGCGCATGCTCGGCGCCGGCCGCGCCAGGCAATCTCCGCTTCACACGTGCCGGATCGCTGGTGACGCTCGATTGGGATGCAACGGCCGCCGCGAGCGACTACATTGTCGAAGTCGGCAGCGCGCCCGGCGCCAGCAATCTGTTGGTCGCGCCGCTTCTCAGCTCGCCCGTCAGCGCCTCCGCCTCCCCGGGCACGTACTATGTCCGTGTTCGCGCGCGAAACGGCTGTGGCGCCGGGTCTCCGTCGAACGAAATAGCGGTTGTCATTTGACCAGCGCTGCCCGTCCGTTCAGTCCCCGCACACACACATGCTGCTGCCCTACACCCTCCGGCGTTGAAGAAGCCGTACCGCCGCCGGGTCGTGACGCCTCACGCGCTTCGAAAGTATAGAATCCACCGCGTGAAGCGAACCCTTGCCATTGTTCTATGTGTTTGCGCGATCGGGGTTTCCAATGCGCAAACGCCGGCTCCGTTTCGTGTGGAGGAAGCGACCATCGCCGAAATCCACGCGGCACTCCAGGCCAAGCGCATCACCTGCCGGGCGCTCGTCGAGCAGTATCTGCGCCGCATCGAGGCCTACGACAAGAACGGCCCGGCGCTGAACGCGATCGTCCAGGTCAATCCCGAGGCACTGAAGCAGGCCGCTGCGATCGACGCCCGCGGCGTCAGCGGCCCGCTGCACTGCGTCCCGATGATCGTGAAGGACAACTTCGAGACCATCGGACTGCAGAGCGCGAACGGCTCGCTGGCCCTGGCGGGCTTTGTGTCGTCCAAGGACGCCTTTCAGGTGAAGCGCGTCAAGGAGGCCGGCGCGATCGTGCTGGCCAAATCCAACATGGCCGAGTGGGCGTTCACGCCGTACGAGACCGTCAGCTCGATCCTCCCGGGTTACACGAAGAATCCCTACGCGCTGGATCGCGTCACCGCCGGATCGAGCGGCGGCACCGCTGCCGCGGTGGCGGCGAGCTTCGGCGCGGTGGGCTTTGGCTCTGACACTGGCAACTCCATCCGCGGCCCTTCTTCTCATCAGGCGCTGGCAGGCATCCGATCGACGATGGGGCTGACGAGCCGCGCGGGTGTGATGCCGCTCAACCTGCTTGCAGATATCGCCGGCCCTATGGCCCGCACCGTGGCGGATGCGGTCGCCGTGTTTCAGGTAATAGTCGGCGAAGATCCGGACGATCCGGCGACGGCCGCCGCGCGCGGTCGCGCCACGGAGAAGTACGCGGCGGCGTTGCAGCGCGACGGCCTGCGCGGCGCGCGCATCGGCATCCTGCGCCAGGCTTACGAGCGGGACACGACGGATCCGGAAATCGTCGACGTGTTCATGAAGGCGGTTGACGATCTCCGCCTTGCCGGCGCCACCATCGTTGATCCCGCGCGGGTCGAAGGGCTCGAGACGATCCGACGCCAGCAGGGCGTGGGCCCCTGCATGGGCTTCAAGTACGACATCAACCGCTATCTGGCGTCACATGGCGACAAGGTTCCCGTCAAGAGCCTTGCCGAGATCGTGAAGTCCGGGCGCTTTCATCCGACCGTGCAGCGGCGTCTGGAGCAGGCCGAGCAAGGGGCCGAGAACGGCCCCGAGAGCGAAGCGTGCAAGGCAGAGCACGCGTACCGCGACCAGGTGCGCGCCGCGGTGACAAAGACAATGGATGCGCAGAAACTCGACGCGTTCGTGTACCCGACGTGGAGCAACCCGCCACGGTTGATCGGCGATCTCAACACGCCACACGGCGACAACAGCCAGTTCTTCTCGCCGACGACCGGCTTTCCGTCGATTCAGGTGCCGATGGGCCACACGCGGGGCGTGCTGCCGGCGGGCATCACCTTCTTCGGCCGCGCGTGGTCAGAGGCGACGCTGATCAAGCTCGCCTATTCGTACGAGCAACAGACGCGGCATCGGCGCCCGCCGGTGAGCGCGCCGCCGCTGCGATAGGGCGGGTAGGGCGGATAGGGCGGGTAGGGCGGGTAGGGCAGGTAGGGCAGGGCAGGCAGGCAGGCAGGCAGGCAGGCAGCCCCGCCGCGGCCGTTGGCCGGGTTGAACGGCGTGTGACTCTGCGCGGGCGGAGGCCGTAAGCCGCGCGCGACGCGCGGCTTCGTGACCGCGGAGTGGGGCACCTCCGACAACAACGGCAAGGCGCGTTTTTACACGTTGACAGGACCAGAGCCGAACTGGCGCGGGAGCAGAGCGAATGGCGCCGGGTGGCGGCGGCGATCATGCGCGTGCTGGACGCCCGCCGCGTCTAGCGACTCATCGCCACTCTCCTGCACATCCGGCGTCGGGTTGGGCGGTAGAATACCGCGCTTGGAGGTTCCGTGACTGCTCAGCTTGCTTCGTTCATGACGCCTGAAGCCATGCTCGACCACTGGCAAGGGCATCGCCGCCTGACACGCCGCGTGATCGGCGCCTTTCCGGACGACAAACTGTTCACCTTTTCAGTGGGCGAGATGCGCCCGTTCGGCAAGCTCGCGCAGGAGATGCTGGGGATGGCCGCGCCGATGCTCCAGGGCATCGTCACCGACAAGTGGGACTGGACCATGTCGCAGGAGCCGCGGCCCAAGGACGAGCTCCTCGACCTCTGGGACGACAGCACCGAACAAATCAATCAGCTCTGGTCGCAGATTCCCGCGGAACGCTTTCATCAGACGTTCAACGCGTTCGGACAATACAAGGGCAAGGCGTACGATCTTGTGCTGTACGTCATCGACAACGAGATCCACCACCGCGGGCAGGGCTACGTCTACCTGCGCGCACTCGGAATCGACCCGCCGCCGTTTTACGATCGGAAGTAGGCGATCGCCTCAGCGGACCGCGCTCTTGAGGCGTCTCGCGTCGTTCTCCAGAAGGCCAAGCGGCGGGAGGCTGGTCACGCTCGCCTGGTAGAGCTCGCGATAGATGACGAGCGCGGCCAGGTAGGAACCGGCCAGTGTCGGATGCAAGCCATCGTCCGAATACAGCGCGATGTCCTGGTGCTCGCGCAAGACCGTGCGCCAGACGTCGCCCGCCGGCAACAGCCGGCCTTTCACGGCGCGGGCTGCGGCGCCGTACGACGTGCTGACACCGGGAAAGTCAGACCGGCGGTTGGCTGAGGGCCACACCATGTAGAGGGCAGGCGTTGCTCCCGCTGCTCGCGCGATCTCGGCGAACCGGCGGGTGTACTCGACCAGCAGACGGCGCGACTCGACCAGCGCCGACGGTCCCTGCTGAAGCACGACGAAGTCCCACGGCGCCTGGGCGATCGCCTTTTGCGCGTCTCCCTGATTCCAGTGATCTTCGAGGCTGAAACCGCCGATCGCGATGGTCCTCGTGACCGGCCGCTCGTGTCCGCCGATGTGCGCCAGCGAGGCAAACATGTTCGGGAGGTCGTTCGAAGCGGTCAGGCTGTTGCCGATGAACAACACGCGCAGCGGTTCCGCCGGCGCGGCGGCCGGTACGGCCACGATGGCGAGGGCACAAAAGAAAAGGCCGGCGAGCCGCCGGCCGTTCCTGGCGGGGCTGGAGCCCCGCCCTGCTTCTGCCACCACTTATCCCTGCTGCGCCGTCGTCGTGGCCGGGCGCGCCATGACCTTCTTGAACGCGACCATGAAGCGGTCCATTTCCTCGGCCGTGCCGATCGACACGCGCAGGTGTTGCGTCATCGGCGGGAAGGGACGGCCGACGAGCACGCCTTCTTCGCGGAATGCCGCGATGACCGGCTGCACTTCGCGGCGCAGGCCGACCATGAAAAAGTTGGTCTGCGACGGGATGACCTCGTAGCCGAGATCGCGCAGCTCCCTGGACGTCTTGTCGCGCAGCTGCTTCGTCTTCTGCTTGACGTCGCTCATCGCCTTCGGATCCTTGAGCGTGGCGACGGCGCCGTAGCGCGCCAGCACGTTGACGCTGCCCGTCGAGTACGGACGCATCTTCTGGAGAATCTCGGTTGGCGCCGCGGCGTACCCGATGCGCAGCGCCGCCATGCCCGCGATCTTCGAGAACGTACGAGCGACGATCACGGGACGGCCCTGATTCACATAGGGCATGCCGGTCGCGTAGGCTGGATCGTCCACATAGTGGTGATAGGCCTCGTCGAGCAGCACGGGCATGTCGGCCGGGATCCCTTCGATGAGCTGCTTGACTTCGTCCTTCGTGACAATCACGCCGGTGGGATTGTTCGGATTCACGATGTAGACGAACCCGATCTCGTTCTGGCGCTTGTTCGCGATGTCGATCAGCTGGCCGATATCCTGGCGATGGTCTTTGGTCAGCGGCATCGTGATCGCCTCGGACTCGAGGCTGGTCGCGTGCGAGTAGACGGACATGTACGACGGGGTGACGCCGAGGACTTTCTTGCCGCCCTGGAGGAACGTGACGCCGACGACCTTGAGGATTTCGCCGGAGCCCGCGCCGAGCATGATGTTCTCGGGCTTGATGCCGTCGTACTCAGCGATCGCCTGATCGATGCCCGGGTCGGGATAGCCGTAGCGGCCCGCGTACTTCCACGCGCCTTCCATGGCCTCCATGACCGAGTCCGGAATGCCCCAGTTGTTTTCGTTGTTCGCGAGTTTGGCAAGCGCGTCGTACTCGGCGGGAGTCTGCTGCCGGCGCGCCCCCGGCGCAGCCTGACCGGCTCCGCGCCCCTGCGCAAACACATCGAGGTTGGGACCGGTGCTGACGTACCCGAGTGCGGCCGCCAGGCCTCCGACGAACTTGCGACGGGAAACGGCGTTCTTCTCTTCCATGACTCCTCCGGGTTTGAGCCGACAGGGGATTCTACTACGTCCTTCCGCGGCTGTCGCCGCCGGCCTAAACCGCCAAGACTGCCAGACTGCCAGTTCAAAACCCAAGGTTCACAACCACCCAGGGTGCAAAACCTCGGCGGTTCCGCCCGCCGCCGACCTCGGGTTTTGAATTTCTATGTAGCCCTTCGACCGCGCTCAGGGTCATCCCGAGCCTAACGTTCGCCAGTTGGAACCAGATGTTGGGCAGGTCTTCAATGGCCCCAGCAGCGCTAAGGACCTCGAGAAGTAGAAGGTTGGGAACTCCCGCGGAGCGGAAGCCCCGCGGTTACGGCACAATCCGGAACGGCGAGTGGTGTTCGGTCTGCTTGTCAGCCGTTCTCGCCGTGATTTTCAGGACGTAGGTCGCCGGCGCCAGGCTCTGCAGTGGCACCTCGACGCGCGCCCTGCCGTTCGGGGCGGGCGGGACGGGCAGCGTCACGAGGCTTTCGCCCCTCTCGTTGAGCAGATCAACCGACAGCTCCGGCGTCTCGGATTGGGCATAGGCCTCAATCTCGACGAGCAGCCGATCGGACTTGCGCAGCCGTCGCGACGCCGACGGCGGCGTATCGGGAGACCGCAGCGCGCGGAACTCGAACGGCGAGCGCGCGAGCATGAATCGCGGTGTGGCGAGCGCGAGCTCCGCGCCCTCCAGTTCGGGCACGGTGATGTCCTGCGTCCAGCGATCCAGGACCTGATCGTCGCCATCGAGGCTCGTGAAGCGGAGGATTGTGGTGCCGGGAGCCATCGCAAACCTGGCCATCGCGCGACCGGTTGTCGGGTCGCCCTTTGGGATCTGCTGAATCGGCCCGTGGCTGGACCCATCGGTGTTCAACAACTCTACGTCGACACGTTCCGCCGACGGTCCACCGCTGCGGCTGACCGGCTCCCAGGCGATGGTTACGGCGGTCGAGGCTTCGGCGCCTTTCGAGAAGCCCACCCACACGTCGGCCGTCGTACCTGACTTGGGCGCGACCAGACCGGAGAGTGCCGTCATGACGTCCTCGTCCACGCGTTCGACTGGCGGAGCGGTGAGCTCGGACAGCCTGGGTGACCAGTAGCCGCGCCGCGCCACGACGCGGACGCGCGGCCGCTTCACTTCGACGTCAATCTTGTGATATTTGCCGTCGGCGATTTCGCCACGCGTCGGCGCGTAGCCGATCAGGTAGTAGGCGCTCGCGTCCGCAAACACACCATCGAGGTGTCCGGCATGATCGTTGGTGTTGAAGATCGCGCGCCCGCCGGTTTCGTCGGCAAACCGCCGCAGCACCATGTTGCCGCCCATTTCGGACGAACCGAGCGCGCGCGGGTCGAGCGTGTGGATGGTGACGTTGCTTCGGTTCGCGGACTGAACGACGTCTTCCATGCGCGGCCAATTCGAGCTGCGCAGGCTCATTGGCGGACCCTGACTGACGAACAACACGGACTTGCGTCCTTCACGCATGCCGCCAAGCTTCGTGACGATGGCGTTCATGGCATCGAGCGTGACGCCGGCGCGAAGCTCCCACGGGTTGCGTTGCGTCTGCTGGGCTTCCTCCGCGGCGCTCCGCACGGGAAACAGCTCGCCGCGCCGGCCTTCGAACTTGTTGACGATCTCGAGGATGCGGTTGCGATCGCGCGTGAACTCGATGTGCGTCAGCGGCGTGAGCGGGTCCATCACGGCGACGAGATCGTAAGGCCGCAGCTTGTCCACGAACGCGCGCAGGGTGCGCCTGAGGGGAATCATCACCTGCGGCGACTTGGCCACGTGGTAGTCGTCGAGAAACAGGACGAACAACCGCACGTCTTCTCGGGCGGCTTCGACGGCCGCGTGTTCGGCAGAGCGAATGCTGGTCGATTCTCTGAGCTCTGGCGGAGTGTCGCCGGTCAGCTTGACGAACTGGACCGTTTCCACGACTTGCGGAATACCGTCCTCACGGACGATGAAGTCCTCGGGCTGCAGACCCTCGATCGGCTCGTCGTCTCGGCTGAAGACCGAGACGTCCACGCGGACGAGGTTCACTCGGGTCCGAAAGATTGGCTGCTCCGGTTGAGGATCGGTTGGAGGCTGCGGTTCCTGCGCAAAAGCCGCCGGCGCCGTCACCAGGAGGCACAGCGCGGATGCCGCGGCAACAGCCGTCCGCTTGTAGTGGCTAATGCGGATCAGGGGCATGACTTCCACCTCTTAGGACGAACGGCGCAGGCAGTCCGGATTGTACTCCCTGCTCAGATTGTACTGGCCGTTCCGCCTGCCGGGGCCTCAGCCGGGCATCAGGTCGTGGCGGGATCGGCCAGCCGGGCGAGCGCGCTGCTGTCGGTGAAGGCCAGCGACTCGGAGTTGACGCAGTAGCGAAGCCCGGTGGGACGTGGGCCGTCGGGAAACACGTGTCCAAGATGACAGTCGCAGCGCGCGCAGAGGATCTCCGTCCGGCGCATCCCGAAAGCCTCGTCCGATTCCTCCGCGATGTTTTCGTCCGCAATCGGCTGAAAGAAGCTTGGCCAGCCAGTGTTCGAGTTGAACTTCGAGTCGGACGAAAACAGCGGCAGGCCGCAGCAGATGCAGGTGTAGACGCCCTGCTTCTTGCTGTCGAGCAGGGTCCCGCAGAACGGCCGCTCCGTGCCCTTGTCGCGGGCGACCCTGAACTGCTGAGGTGTCAACCGCGCCTGCCATTCGGCATCACTCTTCTCCACGCGCGGCAGTTCCAGGGGGCCGACCAGCGTCCCTCGGGCATCGAACACTTTGACTCGAACCATCCTGCTCATCAGAACAATCCTACGCGGCCCGCCACCGAGGCGATGAGCCTGGCCGGGTCATAGCCGATCCCCTGACGAAAGACGATCTCCACGTTTCGGACGTCGGCGACGCGCGTCGATGGATCGCCCCCGACGACCACGAGGTCGGCCTGCTTTCCGGCGGCCACGCTGCCGACGGTCTTCTCGCGCCCGAGATACGTCGCGCCGTTCAGCGTTGCGATGCGAATCGCCTCGAGCGGCGTGAAACCGGCGTCCACGAGGAGCTCGATCTGACGATGGTTCGAGTAGCCGGGAATCACACCGCCCGATCCTGTCGGATCTGTTCCGGCCACGAGCAACCCGCCGGCATGTGCGAACGCGAGCTCGAGCGCCATTGCCTTCGGGAACAATGTCAGGTAGTTCGAGTCCTTGTTCTGCGCGACACGCGCATGCGTCTGTTCGAACTGCTGCTTCAACTGCGGTGTGAGCACGTCGAGCCCGGGAGGCAGGGGCCGACCCGGCGTGAAGGTCTCAAAGACCGTCAGCGTGGAGGTGAGCGACACGCGGTTGTCGACCAGTTTCTGGACGAGCGCCTTGAACGGTGCGCCGTTCTCGTCGAGCGTCATGATTGTCTGCTGCCCGCGTCCCTGGCCGGGACAGTCATCCGGTTTCTTGTCGGGGACGAAGTCAGTCGCGGCCAGGAAGCTGTGCTCCAGGTTGTCGATGCCGAGGTCGGCCGCCTCGCTGTATGTGACCGAGCAGAGGTGCCCGGTGACCTTGAGACCGCGCTTGTGCGCCTCGTCTATCGCGGCGCCCAACGCCGCACGCGAGATCTGCATGTACGCCTTGAGCGACGTCGCGCCTTGATCGGCCCAGTATGCGACATGGCGGCGGGCCTCGTCGGCGTCCTGCACGTGTGTCATCTGCTGAAACTGATTCGGCCCGTTCACATACGGCGCCGTCGCGTCGATTGCGGGTCCGGGCTTCTGACCGTTCTCGATCGCACGTTTCAGGTTGATGTCCATGTAGCCGTTCATGTTGCCGCCGGTGCGCATGGTGGTCACGCCTCCAGCCAGATAGAGGCGGGTGAAGCTTTCACCGAGCTGTCCGTAGACGCCTGGGCCGGTGGGGTAATACAGATGCTCGTGCAGCATCACCAGTCCGGGCAGCACGCTGCGGCCGGTCAGGTCGATGACCTCGGCGCCCTGCGGCGGCGTGATGCGAGAGGCGTCGCCGATCTCCGCGATGACGCCGTTTCGCAGGACGATCGTCTGGTTGGCGCGCGCAGGCGCGCCGGTGCCGTCGATCACGCGCACGTTGGTGAGCGCGATCACCGGCGCGCTCGTGCGGACGTATTGCTGGACGTTCTTGCTCATCGCCGGCGCTTGCACGGCGAAGGCGGCAGCAATCAGCAGAGCCAGTGACTTCATCGCGTCTCCAGATCCAATGCGCCTGTATATATCGCCATTCCGACCACCGCGTCGACCCCGATCGCCTGGAGGGCGTCGATCTCCTCGCGGGTGGTGATGCCGCCGGCCGCCGTCACCCTGTTCGAGGTCGCGGCGGCAACCGCGCGAATCGCGTCCATGTCGGTGCCCTGCATCAGGCCTTCTTTGTCGACGTGGGTGTAGAGAAACTCGCCGCAGTAGGGTTCGAGCGCCTTGACGGCCTGCACCGGGGTGATCGGCAGCGTCGTCTTCCAGCCGTGAATGACCACGCGGCCGCCTTTCGCATCCACGGCGCCGATGACGTGCTGCATGCCGACGGCATCGGCGAGCGCCCGCGCGAAGTCGTGTTTGACGACGCCGCCTTCCTCGGCCGAGCGGCGGATATCGAAGAACGCGGACCCCACGATCACGGCCTTCGCGCCCGCGGCAAGCAGGTCTTCGGCGCGACCGACTGACCGCACCCCGCCGCCCACGCGGCACGGCAGCCTGGCGGCAATCTGCCGGACCAGGTCGTCGTTGGTGCCGATGCTCATCGCCGCGTCGAGATCGATGAGCTGAACAGCCGGGAACTTCGCGAATCGCTCGATCCACCCATCGAGATCGCTCGATTCGATGGCGAGGGTTTCACCCTGGATCAGCTGAACGACTTTGCCTTTGCGGAGATCGATGGAAGGTATCAACATAAGCGCACAGGTATGCCGGCAGCGGCGAGGAACGTTTTCAGCTCGCTGACGCTCTTCTCCTTGAAATGAAATATAGACGCTGCGAGCGCCGCGTCGGCATGTCCGCTGGTGAACACCTCACGGAAGTGGTCGAATTGTCCGGCGCCGCCCGATGCGATCACGGGAATCGGCACGGCGTCGGAGACGGCGGCGGTCAGGACGCACTCGAACCCGGCCCGCGTGCCGTCACGATCCATCGAGGTGAGGAGGATTTCTCCGGCGCCGCGCTCGGCGGCCTCCAGCGCCCAGGCGACGGCGTCTCGTGCCGCCAGCGCGCTGCCGCTGCGGGCGTACACCTCATACCGGCCACCGTGACGCTTGGCGTCGATCGCGACGATGACGGCCTGACTGCCGTAGCGTGTGGCCAGTCGTGTGATGAGTGACGGATCGTCCAGCGCCGCCGTATTCAAGCTCACTTTGTCGGCGCCCGCCTCTATCGCTGCTGCGGCATCCTCGTCGGTCTTGATCCCCCCGCCCACACAGAGCGGCAGGAAGATCTCGCGCGCCACGGCCTGGATCGTGTGCGCGCGTGCCTGCCGCGATTCGAGGGTCGCCGTGACGTCGAGGATGACGACCTCGTCAATCCCTTCGTGGTTGTAGCGCGCGGCCAGCGCCGCCGGATCGCCGGCATCGCGCAGGCCTTGGAAATTGACGCCCTTGACTACCTTGCCGTCGCGCACGTCGAGGCAGGCGATGATTCGTTTAGACAACATCGCGACAAGTTCTCAACAGCCAAGACTCCCAGTTCAAAACCCAGAGTTCAAAACCCAAGGTTCCACAACACCCAGAGTTCACACGCCGCAGTTCTACAGCTTCGTGTTCACAACGAGCCAATTGCGAAGAATGCGTAATCCCACGTCTCCAGACTTCTCGGGGTGAAACTGCACGCCGGCGATGCGGCCGTGCGCCACCGCGGCCGTGAACGTGCTCCCGTAAGTCGTTGTTGCAGCGGTTTCCGCAACGACCGGTGCGGCGAATGAGTGTGTGAAGTACACCTGCGCACCCCCTGGAACGTCCCTCATGAGGTCGCTCGCGCGCGGCGTCTCGAGGCTGTTCCAGCCGACGTGCGGGACTTTCAGGCGGGTAGGGCGGGTAGGGCTGGTAGGGCTGGTGGGGGTGAGCTTCGCGCAGGTGCCGCGAAATGCACCGAATCCGCGCAGCTCCGGCGCCTCGTCGCTCCCCTCGAACAGCCACTGCATGCCGAGACAGATGCCGAACAGTGCGGCGCCGCGATCGACGGCGGCGCGAATCGCGTCTCGCCACGAGGCATCAATCGCCGACGTTCGGTCGAAGTGACCCACGCCCGGGACGATGATGCCAGTCGCGATGGCCAACTGGTCGACCGTGCGCGGGACGACCACGTCAGCCTCGAGCGCGGCGAGCGCCTTGCGCACCGACGTCAGGTTGCCCGCGCCGTAATCCACGAGCGCGATCACAGCAATCCCTTGGTGCTCGGCAGCATCTTCGCCATGCGCTTGTCCCGCGCACAGGCGACGCGGAGCGCGCGGGCAAACGCCTTGAAGCACGCCTCGATCTTGTGATGATTGGACCGGCCGTACATGACCTTCACGTGGACATTCGCACGCGCACCCATGGCAAAGCCTTCGAAAAAGTCGTGCACGAGCTCGGTCTGCAGATCGCCCACGAGACGAACCTTGACCTTCGTGTCCACGACCGTGTGAGGGCGGCCGCCGAGATCGATGGCCGCCACGGCCAGCGTTTCGTCCATCGGCATGACGAAGTATCCAGCCCGATTGATCCCTTTGCGGCTGCCGAGCGCCTTGTCAACCGCTTCGCCGAGCGCGATGCCGAGGTCTTCGACCGTATGATGCTGATCGACGTCCAGGTCGCCCTGTGCCTGCACCTTCAGATCAAAGGCGCCGTGCCGTGCCACGAGATCGAGCATATGGTCGAGAAAGCGCACGCCCGTGCGGTTTTCGAATCGTCCGGTCCCATCGATAGTGAACGCGAGGCGAATTTGCGTTTCCCCCGTGACGCGCTCAATCAGGGCTTTGCGCATAACGCCTCCAGCGCCTGCACGGCCTGCTGCGTGTCTTCCACGACGCCAGTGGTGAGGCGGAAGCAGTTCGGGCAGTAGGGATCCTTTGACCGATCTCTCACGAGCACACCCCGGCCGATGAGTCCATCGACGAGCGCGCGCGCGCGGTTGCCGCCGTCGATGAGCACGAAGTTTGCCCCACTCTTCCAGTAGCGAAGGCCAATGCGCTCGAGAGCATCGTAGAGCAATCGTTTCGATTCGGCGGCTTGCGCAACCGACCAGGGCGTAAAGTCCCTGTCCGTCAGCGCCGCCCTGAGCGCCGCCACGGCAACGACGTTCAGATTGAAGAGCGGCATCACGAATCGAATCGGCTCCAGCACCTCGGGGCGCGCAATCATCACGCCCACGCGCATCCCCGCCAGGCCGTGCGCCTTGGAAAACGTGCGGCCGACGAGGACGTTAGGGTAGTTGGCGGCCTCGCTCAGGAAGTTCTCGCCCATGAAATCGTGGTACGCCTCGTCCACGAAAACAACAGCGTGCGGGGCTTCTCGCGCCACGCGGCGAATCGCGTCTTTGGGCACCGGTTGTCCCGTCGGGTTGTTGGGGTTGTTGATGTAGATGAGTCTTGTCTGCGGTGTCACCGCCGCCAGCACACCGTCCAGCGGGTACGCGTAGCCGGGCCCTGGAGGTACTGGGACGACTCGCGCGCGGAGGGCCTTGGCGGTCGTGATGTAGGTCTCGAACGCCGGCATCGCCACGATCATCTCGGCCGGCTGCTCATCCTGTGCGAGAAAGGCGATGGCGGACAGCAGGACGCCTTCGTCGAGACCATTGGTCAGCACGAGCCAATCCGGATCGACACCATGAAACGCCGCGGTTTCGGTGACGGCCGCCCGGTAGTCCGGATACGTCGCAAGGCCTCGTGCGGTGAATGCGCGAACGGCGTCCACCACCTTCGGGGAACAGCCGCCGGTGTTTTCGTTGAGGTGCAGGCGCAGGCCTGGGCCGAGATCGGGAATACCTTGAATGCGGGTCATACGGGTTTCAGCTTTCAACTCTCGGCGCTCTCGGCTCTCGGCGCGCAGCTTTCAGCGCCTGGCGCTCTCGACTCTCGGCGCTCAGCTTTCGGCGCCTGGCCTGCGGCTTTGGTTCTACCGTGCCTTGGTGGATGCGGATGTCGATGGAGCGGGCGTGGGCGTCGAGGCCTTCCGCGCGGGCCAGGGCGGTGATGGTCGGCGCAATGCGCGCGAGACCGCGCCGCGTGAGGCGCTGCACCGACACGAGGCGCACGAAATCGGTGGCGTTGAGGCCGCCCCGAAAGCGCGCGGCGCCGGCGGTGGGCAGCACGTGGTTCGATCCGATGGCGTAATCGCCGGCGACCTGTGCCGTCCACGGGCCGACGAACACCGCACCGGCGCACCGTACGTTTCGCGCCAGCGCCTCGGTCTCGACTACGAGATGTTCCGGGGCCGCGTCGTTGGCCAGTTGCATGGCCTCAGTCAGGTTGCGTGTCACGATGATGCCGCCGTGGTTGGTCAGCGACAGGCGCGCTGGACCGTCAGCCGGCGTCAGTCGTTCCACATGCCGCAGCACGTCTCGGGCAAGCTGGCGACTTGGGGTGATCAGGACGGCGCGCGCATCCGGGTCGTGCTCGGCCTGCGCCGCCAGGTCTGCCGCAATCCAGTCGGCGCGGCCGCGTGCGGCGACGATGACGATCTCGGTGGGTCCGGCATAGAAGTCGATTGAACACACGCTGCTCACGAGCGTCTTGGCGGCGGCCACCCAGCGATTGCCCGGCCCGACGATCTTGTCAACGCGTGGAACCGTCCGTGTTCCGTACGCCAGCGCCGCCACAGCATGCGCGCCGCCGATCTGGAAGAATCGATCGATGCCGGCTTCCAGGGCTGCTGCCAGCACCGCCGGATGCGGGCGTGGGCTCACCGCCACCACTTCCTTGACCCCTGCGACGCGCGCCGGGATGGCGGTCATCAGCAGCGACGAGGGGAGCGGGTAGAGCCCGCCCGGAACATAGCACCCTACCCGATCGAGAGGGATGACCCGCTGCTCGACGATGACGCCGGCAGTGAGCGTGGTGCGCGACGCGTGCGGCATCTGCGCGCGGGCGACACGGCGGATGTGCAGCGCCGCGCGCTTCAGCGCCGTCCGCACGGTTCGTGGCAGGGTCCGCGCGGCGGTCTGCCACTCGCTGCGAGGCACTTCGAGTGGCCCGACGAGCCCATCGAGCTCAGTCGCGTACCGCCGCAGCGCGCGATCGCGGTGGGTCCGCACGGCCTCGATAATCTTCGCGGCACGCCGCTCAGTCGCGACGTCGCGCACGCGCGTCGCCGACAGCAGCTCGGCCGCCCGCGCATCTCCTGCGTCGACAATCGGAATCATGATTCACACCACAATCTTGTTGAGTGGGTACTCGACGATACCTTGCCCGCCGGCGGCCTTGAGCCGGGGAATCAGGTCGCGCGCGGTCTTCTCGTCGAGGATCGTGTTGACGGCCACCCACGCGGGATCGCTCAGCGAGGAAATCGTCGGACGCTGGAGCGCAGGAAGCAGCGCCAGGATCGACAGCAGATCCTTTTGCTGAACATTCAACATCAGCCCGACGCGGCCCTGCGCCTCGATGGCGGCTCTGAGCAGCAGCGCGATGTTGTCGATCTTGCCATTCTTCCACTCGTCAGCCATCGCCCGGCCGTTGGCGATGAGCTGTGTGTTCGACTCCATGACGGTGTCGAGAATGCGCAGCCGGTTGGCTCTCAGCGTCGAGCCGGTTTCCGTCGCTTCGACGATCGCGTCGGCCAGCACGGGCGGCTTGACCTCGGTGGCGCCCCACGAGAATTCGACCGCGACATCGAGGCCCTTCTGTGTGAAGTAGTTTCGTGTCACGCGCACCAATTCGGTGGCGATGCGCTTGCCATCGAGGTCGTCGGCGGTGGCAAACGGCGAATCCTCAGGCGCGGCGAGCACCCACTGCACCTTGCCGAAGCTCTGCTTCGAGTACACCAGATCCGCGACCGGCACGAGCGGCTGTTCTTCGGGATGGCCGAGCTGGTGCTCGGCGATCCAGTCCATCCCGGTGAGTCCGGCGTCGAGCACGCCGTCGGCGACGTAGCGCGCCATCTCCTGCGCGCGAATCAGCATGCACTCGATCTCCGGGTCGTCGATCGTCGGAAAGTACGATCGCGCGTTGATCAGGATCTTGAACCCGGCGCGATCGAACAGTTGCACCGTGGACGCTTCGAGGGATCCCTTGGGAATGCCGAGCCGCAGCCGGCCGCCTCCGGAGCTCATCGCGTGACCTCGGTAAAAAAACAGGTGCGTGCGCCGGTGTGACACACGTGGCCGTCTCCCTCACGCGCAGCCTTGATGAGCACGGTGTCCTCGTCGCAATCCACGAACATCTGCCTGACGGCCAGCCGGTTGCCCGACGTCTCGCCCTTGGTCCACAGCGTCTGGCGTGTGCGGCTGAAGAACGTGACGTAGCCGCTGTCTTGCGTGATCGCCCACGCCGCGTTGTTCATGAAGCCCACCATCAGCACTTCGTTCGTCGTGTCGTCCTGCACCACGGCAGGTATCAATCCGTCCAGTTTCGCGAAATCCATTCGTCCCCTCCGCGCGACGCGCGGCCTTCCGACGGCCCGCCGCGAAGCGGCCCCAAACAGAAAAGCCCGCCTTGTGGGCGGGCCTTTGCGTCAAATCTCGTTGAAGTCGTCTGTTACGACACGCGCACGTGGGCCCGCCCGACGATGAAACGGTGATGATGGTGGACGTGGTGGGCGCGCGCGCACGACATGTGAACGACCATTATTGTGCAGTACCGCCTGGCGTGGCAATGGTCTTTCTCGGGAGTCTGTCGGGCCAGTTGGCGGTGTACCAGGCGAACACCGCGGCAACGGTGGCTTGCTGCACGAGGTCCTCTCGCTGCACCCGATCGACGAAATCCATGTTCGAGTGGTGCGTTCGTGAGCCGTACTCCAAGCGTTCCTGCATGAACTGAAAGCCCGGGATGCCGGCCTGCTCGAACGACGCATGATCGGTGGCGCTCACGGCGCGCGGCGCGACGAATTCCACGCCGAGATCGCGCACCGACTCAATCCATTGCCGGAACAGCAACATGGCGCCGAGGTTGCTTTGACCCCAGATCCCGCGGATTCGCCCGGTGCCGTTGTCCAGGTTGTAATATCCGGCGACGGTGCCATGGCCCGGTTTCGGCTTCGTCGCGCTGCCATAGTGCTCGGCCACATAGGCTCGGGAGCCGAGGAGGCCCTGTTCTTCACCACCCCACAACGCCAGCCGAATGGTACGTCGCGGGCGCAGGCCAAGCGCCGTGATGACGCGCATGGCCTCCATCATCGCGGCCGACCCGGTCGCGTTGTCGGTCGCGCCGGTTCCTGCCGGTGTGGTGTCGAGATGTGCGCCGAGGATGACGACCTCGTTGGCCAGATCCGTTCCCGGGATCTCGCCGATCACGTTGATCCCGTTCGGCGCAGTCGCGGCTTCCGGAAAGAACGTTGTCTGAATGTTCAGTTCCACGCGGACCGGCACGCCCTTGTCGAGCACCCGCACCATGCGGTTGTAATGCTCGACGGCAATGGTGGCCGACGGCACCTGCGCCGGCGCCTTCGGATCGCGGCTGCCACCGCCGCCGGGAAAGATCGTCCCGCCGTCCACGCGCTGCGCGGTCCACGACAGATTGCTTCCGCCCGAGACCGAGTGATTGTCCGACCCGCGCTCGATCAGCGCCGCGACACCCTCGCTGACATAAAACTGCGCAATCCGCTCGTTCAACGACGGCTTGCCCGCTTCAGTCTTCGCACCCGGTGCACCCGGCGCACCCGGTATCGGTGTCGTGAGCGCCTCGGCGATGTCCTGCTCATTCATGCGCAGCACGATCCGATCCTCGAGCATCCGCACTGCCCGTGCCGGCTGCGGCAGCACGATCTTGCCTTTGAGCTGTCCCTGGTACCGCGCGAAGTCTGCATCCGTCCTGATGTCCACCCGGACGACGTCCGCGGTGACCGGTCCGGAGGTGGACGGCGAATAGGTCCGCGGGAACCCGATGATCGGCTGCGGCTCGGGCGCGACGATGTGCGCCGAAAACCGCTCCACCCGCCAGCCCTGACCGAACGCAAACCGTTCCTGATGCACGTTGGCCAGTCCCCACTCGGTCATCCGCTTCATCGCCCACTCCGCGGCTCGCGCGTAGTTGGGCGTGCCCGTGACCCGCGGCCCGTACACGTCGCTCAACCAGCTGACGTGATCCATCGCCTGGGAGTTGGTCAGCGCTTCCTGCTTGATACGGGCAACTGTTCCAAGGTCGACGGGTGATTGCGTGGACGCGGTGGCGCCGAGGACACAGAGAAGAACAGCGGTGCTGATGTTGATTGCCTTCATGCGTTTTCTCATTCTCCACCCGGATGGCGCGGTGGCAGCCGGGCCCCGCTGCGGCAACGCTTACTGTTGTTGTGCCGTCGTGGTCATCGCCGATGACGGCCGCTTGTGCTTGTCGAACCAGTGCCGCAGGTACAGCTGCGTGCGAATGAAATTCGATGGGCGGCTCGTCGTACCGTGCGCCTCCTCGTTGAATCGCACCATCGCCGTCGGCACCTTCAGCAACTTGAGCGCGCTGTAGAACTGCTCGGTCTGCGGCATCGGCGTGCGCAAGTCGTTGACGCCCGTCATGAGCATCGTCGGCGTCTTGACGTTGCCCACGTAGGTGAGCGGCGAGCGCCGGAGGTGCTCGCTCGGGTCATCCCACGGCAGCTTCTCGAAGTTGTGGTACCACGACGCGCCGTCGGTGGTGCCCACGAAGCTGAGCCAGTCGGTCACCGGACAATTTGCCGAGGCCGCGGCAAAGCGGTCGGTCTTGCCCACCACCCATGCCGTCAGCACGCCGCCGCCGCTGCAGCCGGTGACGAACATGTTGCGGGAGTCCACGAAGCCCTTCTCGAGAATCTCATCGACCCCGGCCATCAGGTCGTCGTAGTCCTTGCTGGGATACGCACGCATGATCTGATTGCCGAAGTCGCTGCCGTACCCCGTGCTGCCGCGCGGGTTCGTGTAGAGAATCACGTAACCGTTGGCGGCCTGTTCCTGCCAGCCGTAGTTGAATCCGACGCCGTACATGCCGTGCGGGCCGCCGTGAATGTGGAGCTGCAACGGATACTGCTTCTTGGGATCGAAATCGGGCGGCGTGATGTACCAGCCCTGGATCTTCATCCCATCGGGCGATGAGTACCACATTTCGGTGACCTCACCGAGCTTCTTGCCGATCAGGATGTCTTCGTTGACACGGGTCAACTGCTTCATCTGCGACGGATTGTTCAGATCGTAGATGACGATGTCGGGCGGTGCTTTCGGAGAGGTGAGAATGCCAACGGCCTTGCCTTTCGCCATGCTCGCGGTGTTGAGCATGTGCGTGCCCTTCGTGACGGTCTGCACGGCGTCGGCGCGCGCGCCGGCCATCGGAATCAGGTGCAGGTTCTGAGACCCTTGGTCCTGTGCGCTGAAGTACACCCCGTTGCCGTCTTCCTTCCACGTGATGTTCTGTGGTGAGCGATCCCACTCGCCCGAGACGACCCGATGATCCGTGCCGTCGATGTTCATCACGTAAAGCTTGCTGTCCTGCCAGGAGTTCCTGGTCCAGTCGTAGCCCGTGTAGGCGACGCGCTTGCCGTCCGGGGATACACGCGGGTTGTTGTCCGGGCCTTTGCGCGTGGTCAGCTGTTTGATGGTGCCCGTGTCGAGGCTGACCGCGTAGATGTTGGACTCGCGCCACTCGTAATCGGCGTCGGGGACGCGGTTGGACGTGAACAGGATCTGTTTGCTGTCCGGCGTCCATTCGATGCCGTTGTGATGCCAGTCGCCATTGGTCAACTGACGCGGGGTGCCGCCCGTCGCCGGCACCACGAACAGGTGCCGATACACATCGTCGTCGAAGCCTGTGCCGTCAGAGCGGTAGTCGAGCCGTTCGACGATGCGCGGGGTTTCGACCCATTTCGAGCCTTCCGGGGCGCGCGGCATCTTTACGGGCCAACTGACCTTGGACTCGACGTTCATCTGGAAAGCGACGCTGGCGCCGTCCGGCGACCAGGCGACGTTGGACGGCGACTTCTCGACGCGGGTGATCTGCGACGTGGCGCCTTCGGCGTCCATGTAGCGCATGAAGATTTGCGTGCCGCGCGGCTCGACGGGTGCCGTATGGACGATGCGGTCCCCCGTCGGCGACCAGCGGGCGCTGCTGCCGCGGGTGAGAAAGCGATTCTTGCTGCCGTCGGCGTTCATAATCCACAGAGACGACTCGCGCCGATCGTTGTGTTTGTCGATCCAACCACGCGTGTAGATGATCTGCGTTCCGTCGGGCGAGATCTGCGGGTCGGAGACGGTCTCGTATTCGAGGTACAGATCAAGAGTGAGTCGGTCGGTGGCCGGCGCCTGAGCGGCGACGAACATCGGCACCGATGCGACGGAAAGGGCGACGGCGACGGCCCAGACAAAGCGCTTCATAGGTCCTCCCTGTGTGCGGGGAGGCATTGTATCGCTTTCGGCTCGGCTTCCGGTCGGCGGATCGAGCATGCGCGGTGGGCGGGCCGAGCATGCTCGGCCCCTACTCCCTGCCGATCATGACCTCCGTGGACTTGATGATGGCGACCGCCTCGTCACCGCGCCGGAGCTTCAGTTCGCGCACGGCGTCCCGCGTGATGACCGCCGTCAGCACCTGATCGCCCACCCGCAGGCGAATTTGTGCAAGCAGGCCTTCCGTGCGGATCTCGTCCACGATTCCGCGCAGTTGATTGCGGCCGCTGAGGGCCACGAGGACTCCCCCCGGCTTGCGCGCAGGTGTGCCTCGGACGGGCGCCATGCCCTGACTCGCCAGCAAGCGCTCCACCTCATCGGTGGAGATGCGGTGATGGCCGCCCCCGGTGCGCACGGTCCGGACCGAGCCCTGATGGATCCAGCGTTTGAGTGTCGAATAGGTCACGCCGAGCTGGGAAGCCGCCACACGGACGGGTAGAAGTTGCATTAAATCGACCTCGAAATCGGATTAAATCATACTAGAATGTCTGTTCCTATGGCGCTTACATCCGCCCTCGCCAGGGCCGGGGCCGTCATTCTCATTGCGGCTTTCACGGTCGCGCTGTCGTCGTCCAAGGACTCCGCGCAGCGGCCCGTGCGGCGCGATCTGCTCGTTGCGGCGGCCGCCAGCCTGAGCGGCATGGCGCCGCAACTGACACGGGCCTTTCACGATGCCACGGGAATCGACTTGCGATTCAATTTTGGCGGGTCGAATACGCTGGCGCGGCAGATTGTGGAGGGTGCCCGCGTCGATGCGTTCGTCAGCGCCGACGCGGCGCAGATGGACGTCGTCGAGCGAAACGGCCGCCTCGTCGAGGGCACCCGCGTCAACGTGGTCGGCAACCAACTGGTCGTCATCGTCGGGACGTTACCGGATCCTGCGGCGTTCGAGCTGGACGATCTGGGCTCACCCCGCACCCGGAGGGTTGCGATGGGAGATCCCGCCGCCGTGCCAGCGGGCGTCTACGGGCGTCAGTGGCTCGAGGCGGTGCGCCTGTGGACCCTGGTCGAGCCCAAAGTCGTTCCTCTTCCCACGAGTCCCGCGGTCGTCGCCGCCGTTCGCGCCGGGCGTGCAGAGTTCGGGGTGGTCTATGCGAGCGACGCCTGGAATCGCCGCGACGTCAGCGTCGCGTACGTCGTACGGCTCGAGGACGCCCCCGAGATCTCGTACCCGGCGGCAGTCATCACCGGCGGCAGAATCCCGCTGGCTCGCCAGTTCGTCGATTTTCTGCGCAGCGCCCCGGCACAGCGCATTTTCGAATCCGCCGGGTTTCGTGCGGTCGGGGCTCGCTGACTGATGTCGGACGGGTTGGGGATTGCCGGCTTCACGGCGCTGATGGCGCTTGTCGCGACCCTGTTAGCGCTGCCGCCCGCGGTAGTGCTCGGCTGGGTGCTCGCCCGCAAGCCATTTGCCGGCCGTTCGGTGGTCGAGACACTGTGCACGCTGCCGCTGGTGATGCCGCCGGTTGCGACCGGCCTGCTGCTGCTCCGCGTGTTCGGGCGCCGCAGCCCCGTGGGACAGGTGCTGGACGCCGCCGGACTCGACATCATCTTCACGTGGAAGGCGGTGGTCATCGCCATGGCCGTGATGAGTCTGCCGATCATCCTGCTGACGGCCAAAGCAGGGTTTCAACAGCTCAATCCCCGGTTCGAAGCCATGGCCGCGTCGCTTGGCGCCAGCCCGCTGCGGGTGTTCTTCCGTGTGAGCCTGCCGCTGGCCGGCCGCAGCATCACCGCCGCGGCACTGCTTGGCTTCGCGCGCGCGCTGGGCGAGTTTGGCGCCACCATCATGGTCGCCGGCGGTATTCCGGGGCAGACCGAAACCCTCTCGGTGGCGATTTACCGCCTGACCGAGATCGGCCGCGAAGACGACGCGACCGGATTGATGCTGCTGTCGATCGTGCTGGCGTTCATCGCGATGCTCGCATCGAATCATGTGCTGCGCCGGCAGATCGCATGATTGATCTCGCGTTCGATATTCGCGTCGAGCACGGCGCGTTCGTCCTCGAAGTCGCCGATCGCTCCCGAGTTGAAGTGCTCGGCCTCTTCGGCCCGTCGGGCGCCGGCAAGACGACGCTGCTCGAGACAATTGCCGGCATTCGCAAGCCGGTCCGCGGGGAGATTGTGGTGGGCGGTGTCACGATGTTCTCGGCCGACCGCTGCATCGACGTGCCGCCGCGCCATCGGCGAATCGGCTACGTGCCGCAGGACGCGCTGCTGTTTCCTCACATGAGCGTGCGCGGCAACCTGCTGTTCGGCGCGTCGTCTTCACGGGTCGAGATCAAGACGCTGGCCGAAATGCTGGAAATCGCGCCGCTGCTCGATCGGCGTGTGCATGGCCTGTCGGGCGGCGAGCGTCAGCGTATCGCGCTCGGTCGCGCGTTGATGACGCAGCCGGCGCTGCTGCTCATGGACGAGCCGCTGGCCGCGGTCGATCGCGCGCGCCGCGAGCGCATCATGCCCTATCTGCTGCGCATCCGGCGAGAGCTGCACGTGCCGCTCATCTATGTCACCCACGACGCGCAGGAGCTCGAACAGATTGCCGACCGCATTCTCGTCATGGACGATGGTCGCATCCAACACACGCGGACGCAGGCACCCGAGGCACCTTAGGCACCCGAGGCACCCGAGGCACCTGAGGCACCTTGCGAAGCGATGAGCCCCGCCGACGCGCCCACCCATCGCAGCCCCTTGTTGTGATCGACGCCCATCATCCTGCCGCGCCCCATGCGCACGAGCGGCAGCACAGCGCGCAGCCGATCGATCCACACGTACATCAGGCGGATCTCCGCTTGCGTCGGCCCGTGCGGCGTGTCAACCACCGGCTCGAACGTGATCCGCTCCTGAAGAATGAACTGATCCCGGCTCGCTGCCGGAATAGCGGCAAGCTGCGCCTCGGTTGGCGCGAACACGATGCCGCCGCCGGCGAAGGAGTACAGCGGTTTCAGGATCACGTCCTCACGCGATAGCGGCAGCTCGGTGACGTCGTGCAGAAACCACGTCCGCGGCACGGACTCGTGACGAAGCCACGGGATCGAGAATTTGCTGATCCGAAAGTACCACTCGGGGTGTCCCGCCCATTCCACGTCGAGGTCGTCGCGATAGTCGAAAGGCAGCCTCACTGCCTTGCGCTCCAGTTCGTCCGGGATGACGCGGTTGTAGATGCGTCGGATCGGCGTCAGTCTGCCTGCGCGACGATAGAAGAGACGCCGTCCCTGTTTGACGATCTCCGCCGTATCTACAGCGCGGACGCCCCACAGCCGCTCGGTGATGACGAAATCGGGGCGCGTCTTCTGCCGCTGGGGCTCAATCTCCATCAGCACCACTTCCGAAGGATCGTGATCGCCGGTGAGCGCCGCTTGCAGCAGCGGTCGAAGCGCTGCCGTCGTCAACCCGCCCAGGCATCGCTCGAGGCCCTCGGGCATCTCGAAGGCTTCGCAGTACGCCTCGACGAGCGCCATCTGGAAACCATAGAGGGATGGAAACGCCTGCAACTCGACCAGCTTGGGTTCGATCTCGCCGCCGGGTGTGCGGATGAGACCGAAATCGACCTGAATGAACGTCGGGTGGGGCTCAGAGGCGGCGGCGCCCCGAAAGCGGTCGGGCACGGCGCGCTCGGCCGCCGCCCCGGCGTCGCCGTTCGAGCATTGCTGAATGAGATCCCTCCCGACATCGGCCAGACGATCGATCAGCGGCCTCGAGAAGAAGCAGGGCGTCTCCGAAACTGGGAACTCGATGGCGGCGTTGGTCTGCGCCTGCAGGTGCGCGAGCATCGCCTGATACCGCGCCTCGGTCCACGACGCATTGAACCGCGCGCGAAGCGCCGGAATCATGGCGCGATGTTACACGCGCTCGCGTGCGATCTCGCCGCGGCGCAGACGACGGTAGTCCTCGAGCGCCTGGTTGATGATCTGGATCGCCTCGGCCGGACCCAGCATGTCTTCCACGATCACCTGCTTCTGTTCGAGCGCCTTGTAATCCTCGAAAAAGCGCCTGACCTCCCGCAACAGGTGGCTGGGCAGCTGCGCCTTGTCGGTGTAGTCCGAGAACGCCGGGTCGCGGACGCTGACCGCCACAATCTTGTCGTCAATGCCCTTCTCGTCGCGCATGCGCATCACCCCGATGGCGCGGGCCTCGACGATGGTCAGGGGATAGACCGGTTCCTGGCCGAGCACCAGCGCGTCGAGCGGGTCGTCATCGTCGCAATAGGTGCGTGGGATGAAGCCGTAGTCGGCCGGGTAGTACACGGCGCTGTAGAGCACGCG
>DATKDY010000049.1:0-3257 GCA_035512515.1 Vicinamibacterales bacterium | reverse complement strand
CTGCGCGCGCCACGCCATCGTGATCACCCGTTCCACGCCATCGTGATCACTCATTCCAGAGCATCGTGATCACCCGTTCCACGGGTCGTGATCACCGATTCCACGCATCGTGATCACCTGCCCCGCGCCGCCTGAACGGGTGCCGGGGCGACGCAGGGCGTCGTTTTACCATCGTCGATTTGGCCGAACGCGGTTCGGCGGAGAGGCCGATGGCGACGGAACGACTACCCATGCGACACATTCGAGAGATTTTGCGCCTGAAATGGCGCTTGCACCGCAGCCATCGCGAGACGGCGCGCAGCCTGGGGATCAGCGCCGGCGCGGTGGCGTCGGTGCTGAGCCGAGCCCACAAGCTCGGACTAACCGACGAGGCGTTGGAGGGGCTGAGCGACGACGCCCTGGAACAACGGCTCTACGGCCCGAAGATCCCCGGCCGCACGGCGCGTCCGCTCCCAGATCCGGCCTGGATTCACACCGAACTGCGGCGCGCGGGCGTGACGCTGGAGCTGCTGCATCTGGAATATCTCCAGCAGCATCCCGACGGCTATCGCTATTCCGCCTTTTGCGGGCACTACCGCGCGTGGGTCGAGCGGCAGCGCCGGTCCATGCGCCAGGTGCACAAAGCCGGCGACAAGCTCTTCGTCGACTACTCCGGTAAAAAGCCGGCGATCGTCGACTCGGTCAGCGGCGTGGTGCGTGCGGTCGAACTCTTTGTCGCGGTGCTCGGGGCGTCGAACTACACCTACGCCGAGGCGACCGAGACGCAGCGGAGTGCGGACTTCATCGCCAGTCACAGCCGCGCGCTGGAGTATCTGGGCGGGTCACCCGCGCTGGTCATCCCCGATCAGCTCAAGACCGGCATCCGCGACGCCTGCCGCTACGAACCGATCCTGCAGCGGACCTACGAGGAGTGGGCCGCGCATTATCAGACGGCGATTTTGCCGGCACGACCCGCAAAACCGCGCGACAAAGCCAAAGTCGAAGTGGCGGTGCAAATCGCACAACGCTGGATCCTCGCGCGGTTGCGGCATGAGACGTTCTTCTCGCTCGCGGCGCTGAACGCGCGCATTCGCGAGCTGCTCACGGAGCTCAACGCCCGTCCGATGAAGGGGTACGACGGCCTCTCACGCCGGGACCTCTTCACCCGCTGCGACCAGCCGGCGCTGCGGCCGTTGCCCGCCGAACGCTTCGTCTACACCGAATGGCGGCAGGCACGCGTGAACATTGATTACCACATCGACGTCGCGCGCCATTTTTACTCGGTGCCCCATCGACTGATTCACGAGCTGGTCGATGTGCGCCTGTCCGCGACAACCGTCGAAGTCTTTCAGCGGGGCACGCGCCTCTGGGTCCATCGCCGCAGTCATCACGCCGGCGGCTTTACCACCGTCCCCGAGCATATGCCGCACGCGCACCGGGCGCATCTGGAGTGGAGTCCCTCGCGGCTGATTCAGTGGGGCGCCACCGTCGGCCCACAGACCGCCGCCCTAATCGAGCACATGCTCGCGAGCCGTCCGCACCCCGAACAGGGCTATCGGTCCTGTCTGGGGCTGCTGCGGCTGGCCAAGCAGTACGGCCACGACCGCATTGAAGCGGCCAGCCGTCGGGCCGTGGCGATGGGGGCGCGCTCCTATCGCCACGTCGAGGCGATGCTCAAACACGGCCTCGATCGCCTGCCGCTCGAGACTGACTCTCCGTCACCGTCCGCCCGTCCGGTCCACGGCAACGTCCGCGGCCCGGCCTATTACCAAGAGGAACTGCCGCATGCTGACTGAACAGACCGTCGACCGTCTCCATCACCTCCGCCTGGCCGCGATGGCTGAGGCCTACCTCGCCCAGCAGCGCGATCCCGCCGCCGCGTCGCTCAGTTTCGACGAGCGCCTCGGGATGCTCGTCGACGCCGAGCAGCTGGCCCGCGAGAATCGGGCCCTGCGCCGCCGGCTCAAAGAAGCCAAGCTGAAAATGAGTCAGGCCTGCCTCGAGGATCTCGACTACAGCGGGCGCAAGCTGGATCGCGCGTTGATGCGCCAGCTCGCCACCTGCCGGTGGGTCGCCGAGCATCAGAACCTCCTCATCACCGGCGCGACCGGCGTCGGCAAGACCTTTGTGGCGTGCGCGCTGGGCCAACAGGCCTGCCGCCACGGGCACCGCGTGATCTATCGGCGTATTCCGCGCCTCTTTCCCGAACTCCTGCTGGCCCAGGGCGACGGCACGTACCCGACCGTCCTCGCGCGCTTCGCGCGGGTCGACGTCCTGATCCTCGATGATTGGGGCCTCGTCGGGCTCAAAGAGGTGCAGCGCCAGGATCTGCTCGAGATCCTGGACGACCGGGACGGCAATCGCTCGACGATCATCACCAGCCAACTGCCGATCGATCGCTGGCACGAACATCTCGGCGATCCCACGCTCGCCGACGCGATTCTCGACCGTGTGGTGCATCGCGCCCATCGCGTAACTCTCACCGGTCCGTCCCGGCGCAAGGCCCCGGGGAACGGATCGTCGAGTCCGAAGGAGGAGTGATGAACGGGTCGATGCGGATCTCCCCGGCATGCAACGGGTCGGCGGACCTGACGATCGTCGTTTCTCGGGCATCCTGTGCGGTCGTGCTGGACGCGCGGCCGCCTGTGGACCGTGCCGGAGCTATGGAAAACGCCCAGAACGCGTTTCCCACCGCTCCTTGGACGGCGCACAGAACGCGCCGCCCACAACGGTCCACAAGGCTTCATCCTTCTTCTTTCTGAAGAAGAAAGAGAAGGGGCTACAATGGCGTCCTTCACTGAGGAGGCTGACCGACAACTCTGACGCCCTCGCGTCGCTTCGCTCCGATCACGATGCTCTGGACCGGGTGATCACGATGGTCTGGACGCAGTGATCACGATGCCTGGAATGCGCACCGGTCTGGCTCTCTTCTGTGATGACCTGGATGAACCGCTCGATGACGACGTTTGACGGATGCTGGGGCCTGCGGTGGAGAACCTTGGCCTTGTCCTGCAGCTCGCTCGCCAGCCCCCGAAGGTCCGTCATCAGGTCGGTCACCGTCCGGTCACGTTTGCTGGGGCGGGCCAAGTCAAACACATTTCTCTCAAGAGCATCGGCGGCTTTCATTAGTTGTGTAGCTGTTGCCCGAAGCGTGGCCGGTTGGGGTGCTACGGCGAAGGTGCTGCTGAAGCGCAGCTCCTGCAAGCCGGAGTAGAGGGCGACACGGTTCACACCCGCATCGACAAGCCGGTCGGCAGCGCGTTCCATCTCGCGCTGAC
>DATKDY010000048.1:0-11102 GCA_035512515.1 Vicinamibacterales bacterium | reverse complement strand
GGCTTGACGAATGCGATCCCTGCACGCTTACTTCCGGCATGGCGGTGGCTCCTTTCGGCGGGCACAAGGCCCGCGGGTGATAGCTCACCCGAAAGGTGTCACCGCCTTCAGCCTATTTCCACACCTTCTGAAGTTACCTCTTGCTGACCATCAGCCATGAGACCATCTACCGATACGTCTGGTACGACAAGCGCCTGGGTGGGTCCCTTCACCTGTTCCTGCGCGGTTCCCGCAAGAAGAATTGGAAGCGCTATCGCAGCTATGACAGCCGTGGCCGCATGCGGGGCAAGCGGCCCCTATCAGAGCGTCCCGCCGGCGCCGAGAACCGCTCCCGGGTCGGTCACCTCGAGGGGGACACGGTGATCGGCGCCTTCGACCGGGACTGCATCCTGACCCTGGTGGACCGGAAGACTGGCTACGTCATGATCGGCAAGCTCTTCGGTCGAACGACGGCGGCGACGAACCGTCGGGCGGCTGGGCTGCGACACGCTCAATTCTCGGGCGAGGCTCCGCACGCGATGTGCAGCAGCTCGGCGCTGCCGTCAGCCGCCGGTTCGCGTCCAGCGGATGCCGTGGACCGCGAGGCTGCGGTGGTTCTCGCCGGCCACGGTGTTGCCCACCAGCATCAGCTCCAGCTGCAGCGGCGTGCCCGCGGCCTGGGCGCGCGCGACCAGCGCGGCGACGGCGTGAGGTACGCGCAGGGTGAACGTGCCGCCGCGGTCCACGGGGAAGAGGGCGATCCGGCCGATGAGCACGGACGCGTCGTCGGCGGCCGCGTCGGCAGGTCGCAAACCGGCCTCGACACCGATGGAGAGGCCGTCCGGGTTGCGCACATCCGCCACGGTAAAGACGAAGACGTCGCTGCCCGCAATGGCGGCTGGCTCGATGTCGAGCCGCGTGCGCGGCTGCGCCGCCGTCAGTGTCACGCTATCCGGCATGGCGCCCGGAGTCGCATCGGGAATGGCGGGCGCCGCCGAGTCCACCGGGGCCGCAGCGGGCGCGTCGGGCGCAGGACGGTCATCGGGCGGTGCGTCGGCGCAGCCGTGCAGCGCCGCGATGAACGCGATGAGCGCGGAGGCGCCGCGCATGCAGGATATCGTGAGCCATGCGGTCATCTACTGCTCCAGCACGCGTGCCAGTTCAAGGGCCATGCCGCGGATCACCAGGTTGTCGTCGGCGGGCACAGCTTCGTGCAGCGGGGAAGCAACCAGCTGCACATCCACCGCCGCCGCCGGCTGCGTGGCGTTCAGCCGGCGCAGCGTCTCGGAGATGTCCACGATGTAGGCTCCCATTGGGCCGTCCGTGCGATGTCCCGGGTCCGTGAAGAACGCGAAGCTGCCGGCGTAGTGCGGATCGTCGATGGGCGTGGCAGGCGACGCGTCGGGCATGTTGACGAATACACGGACGAAGAAGGATTCGGTCCGCGGCGGCGTCACGTCCTCTACACGGAGCAGGAGCCGCTCCACCCCGGTCCGCTGGATCGCCGCATTCACTGCCTGTGTGTCCACGGGCAGCCGTGCGGAGACGGGGGCGCGCGTGGTCAGCAACAGCTGCTCCTGGAACGGAAACCGCTGGGCGACCTGAATGCGGGGCGCTCCGCCCTCGGCGAGAAATGCGCGAAGAGCGGCGGTGTCCGCGAGGGCGGCACGCATCCGGGCGGTACCGCCTGCACCACCGCACTCGCCGTCGAACTGGTAGGAAAGAAGCGGCACGAGCAGCGTCGTTCCGACCTGGATGTCGAAGGGCGAGCCGACGGTGTCGAAGAAGTTGCCAGCAAAGTTGAAGTTCGTCCATGCGGTGTCGCTGGTGTTGGCGTTGCCGCGCACGATGTTCCACTCGACCCACAGGCACTCGATCATGTTGTGATGCATCCAGAAGATGGGGTCGAGCGGCGAGTCGTAGGTGCCCATGATGCCACCGACGAAGCCGTGCACGTAGTTGTGCGGCGTAGCCTCGAGCCGGCCGTACGTGGCGAACTGCCCCTGCGTGGTGGCGGCGCCGCTGGCGAACATGAAGAAGTCAGTTTCGTCGAGGATGCTGTCGATCTCGGGGCGTCCGACCATGGCCGGATTGGCAGTGCTCGAGGACGTGGCCGTGCGGCCACTCTGGAACAGTGCGTTGGTCGCGTCGCCCCAGAACGGCGCGGGCACGCTCGAGTTCACGGTCCAGTCCCAGTACGGCAGCGCGAAGTCTTCATTGCCGGTGAGATCGCGGCAGATCTGCTCGAAGGCGTTGAGGTACGCCCGGTGCCACGGCAGGAACCACCAGTTGCCGTGCGGACAGTGGTCCTGGTGGATCTGCGCCTGCCGCGTCCAGCTCCGGCCGTCCGTCGACGGCAGCGCCTTCATCGCCGCGACGGCGTCGCGATACGTCTCTATGATGGAGTCGTTGTCCGACAGCGTCGCGAGACTCCGTCGGATCGGGCGGCTGCGGATTCGCTCAAAACAGCTCTCGCAACTGCCGAGGAACGGCGCAAGCCCGATGAGCATTGCCGTCCTGCGGATGAACGTGCGCCGGGTCGGTGTGGATGCCATGACTTCCTCCGGTGGTGGAATTCGTATGCGGCTGCGATCGCGGAATTGGAGATCCACATTGCAGATATCACATCACCACTCACCAACTGTTCCTGGTATTCACTCCGTCTTCGTAATGCGCCGCCGTTCGAAGTGCGCCGGGTATACCGGGTCCGGCAGATCCGTCGAGCTTATCGGTGCGGATCACCTCCGGCAGGCCGAACTCCCGGAACGCACCTTCAATGTAAAGCACCCTAGAACTGGACGACCAGCCGCTCCGCGAACGGTCCATTCCTAGTCAGATGCCCCTCCGCCCCGGGCGCCCGCCGGACGTTCGACCGCTTGAGCAACGGCTTTAGCATCAGGTGCAGGGTCGCGGCGTTGATGTGCCGGCCGAAGCACTCGTGAAGCTTGTGGCCGAAGTGGATGTACTCGTGCGGCCGCCGGTTGGGATCGAACCGCCGTGGGTCTGGAACCCGTCGCTCGTCCATCATCGCGGAGCTGAACGCGGCGATCACTGTCGCGCCGCCTGGGATCGTTTTCTCTCTACGGGTCCCGCGCGCCACCATCACGTCCTCCGTCGCCTGACGCGGTAGTCCGGGCGCGAGCGGATCGAAACGCATCGCCTCGCGGACGATGGCGTGGAGCAGCGCGTCGTCGTTGGCGCGAGCCGCGGCGCCGGCGGCGGCGAGAGCGGCGGGACGCCGGAGCAACTCCTCCATCGCCTGCGGCACCACCATCGGCGGCTGCGGCGGCCCGCCGACGATCATGCAGAGGAGCGCTGTCCGAATCTCCGTGTCCGAGTACCCCGGCGCCCCATCCGCCTGAAGCACCAGGCAGCGAGCCATCACATCGTCATGGCGGCTTCCCTCGGCCTTCCGGCGCGCTATCTCGCGGTCGATGTGTGCGCGGAAGGCGGGGGCGATCTCATTGGCCTGCGCGCGCAGATCGTGGTCTTTCGGCGAGCTCGCGAACTGAAACTCGAACAATCGGGTCGCCCAGACCTCGAGTCGCCCCTCGCGAGGCGGCGGGACGCCGATGTAGGCGGTCAGCACATCGAACGTGACGCGCCGGACGAGTTGATCGACGACCTCGATGCGCCCATTCGAGCCCTGAACGATCGCGTTGGCCTGTTCCTCCACCTTCCTGGCGAGCGCCGGCAGATCGTCGGCGCGGAAGACACGGCGCATGGCCGCCAGCTGACGTTGGTACTCGGGGGTGTCGGCCATTCCGAGAAAGAACGGCTCGCCGCCGGTAATCACTTCGAGATTCGCCTGATACGGGACCTTGAAAGCCGCATCCCTGCCGAACACTTCACGTACATCGTCGTGACGTGTGACCAGATACGTGGTCCCGAACCGGAAGATCGGGCGGAACCGCCTCAGGAGCCGGAAGCCGACCGGCATCGCCGTCCTCACCAGCGCCGCGGTCCAGCCCTTCAAACCACGAGGTCCGGGCCGGAGGACGTCCTGCGCTGTGAGCGCGCTCACAGCATCTCCAGGTAGCGAAGGGCAGGAAGACTCGGGAGAAAGAAGTAGTCCCCACCGGCCATCTTGACGAACGTCCTGACGTGCACGGTCCGCCGCAGCGGCTGCTCGGCGATCGTCATCCGGCCATCGGACCCGATCAGCGGATCCACCTCGCCGAACAACGTCGCGAAGTCGGAGTTGAGCAGCCAGGTTTGTTGAACGAACTCGAACTGCCGCGCGATGTCGGTATTGAGACAGATAAACAGCAGGCCGCGTTCCTTGCCGTCGTCGGTCCTGGGATCGTCAACCTCCGGGCCGAACTTCCGGCCGCGCCGCAGGATGCGATGGTTGTTCGCGGCGTCGAGAAGGGTCTGTCTCTCCTTCTCCGACGGGGCGAGGGTGTCGCGGGGATTGGCGCGGCGGACATGGCTTCCCAATGGGCAGCCCACACCGTGCGGGTCGCGCTCGTGGAACAGGTAGTTGCTGTCAGGCAGATTGTTCGCGTCCGCTTTCATCTTGCCGCCGGGGCACAGCAGGTGACCGTCCTTGTCGCGGCCGACGATTCGTTCGGCCAGCCAATCCGCCGTGATGTGATCGGCGTGCACGGGGTCCCGAGCCCTCATCGCCGCCGCGTTCTCGTCCATGTTCTTCCAGAACGCGGCGACGTCCTGTTCCAGCTCGCGCACGACCATGTAGCTGCTGTTCAGCCCGAGATCGTAGAAGCCCTGCGCTTCCGCACTCGGCTCGAGCCCCGCATTCACGGGACGCGGGTCCTTCGTGCCGTTGAGATCACCTGGAACGACGGGGCCCGGCGCCTTCTCACCGTGACCATTCACGTAGCCCATGAGGAACTCTCCAAGGGGCACACCGTGAATGGGATCGGGCTCGACAACGAGCTTTCCGTCGAGGGTGACGGCTCCCCGCTCGTCGTACGGGGCCGGTTGCGAGAGACCATCAGCAAAACCAAAGAACTCTCGGCTGACCCCATCGTGTTCGAGGTCCAACAGAAGCTCGCGGCGAAGGACCGCGCGGATCCCTTGACCACCCAGCTCTGCGGTCACGCGCGTTTCGAGCGCCCTGGCCGACGCCTCGTCTTCGGTGTAGAGCAGCAGGATGGCGTGGACGGTGATCGGCGTCCGCACCGTTTCGTCCTCGCGGTCCCGCGCGACGTCAAACGCGGCCGGGGGTGGCGGCGGGGGGGCCGCCGAGGAGGTGTTCGCGCTCCACCGGGGTCCACCGTCGAGCACCGTGCCGCGCCAGACGCCGCCGCGCCGGTCGTCGAGCCGGCGCAGCCGGTCGGTCTGCATCATCCCTTCGCGAAAGGGCCGCGAGAACGAGGCCAGTGCCGTCTCGGGGAGGCCCATGCGCTGAAGACCGGTCCAGGTGAACGCAATCGCTGCCGCGTGGCGCGCAGTCCGTTGTTCCCCATGCTTTGATGGCGGAACCGCTGCCGTGATCGGCGCAATCGCATTCAGCGACACGAGCCATTTGCCGCCGTTCCGCCACGGCTGATCCGGCGCGCCGAGTTCGAGAAAGAGCGCCCGGCCGGTCGGCAGGGATCCGAAGCCAGTGGCCACAATCCCCTGTGTCGAGCTGTCGGCACCTGCTGCCAGCTTCCAACTTGCCGAGCGCTGCCGCGGCGCTACAGATCTCGCATCCATTCCCGAGCCTCCTTGTCAGTGAGGGCCTGGGCGGCCAGCCCCGACGCGATGCGGGTGTTCCGCTCGATCTGGTTGACGGCCAGTTGGGGGTAGGCGCTGTACCAGAAGCGGCTCACTGTGCGGGTCGCCAGACCCCAATTCTTGAATTGCCGGCCCTGGGTCGCACCGTCATAGATCAGAAATCTCGTCGCCGGAAAGCCCACGCTGCAGGTCCAGGCCATCGTCAGGCCGGTGTGCGCCTTTTCGATGAAGTCGTCAAGGTACGAGTCCCAGCTGTGATCGAAGTTGCTGAAGAACAGGAGCCGGCTGCCGTTGTTGAGGAAGGCCCAATGCGCGAAGTGGATGGTGCGCATGTTTCCGAGATAGCCATTTGTTGCCTTCGCGCGGACCAGCAGGCCGAGTCCGAGGTGGCCGACTCTGACGAGAAGGGTGCGCAACACGCCCGGTTTGACCAGCACCAGGGAGCCCATATGGTTTTGCACGATCCAATCTTCACGGCGGATCATCTCGCGCAGCAGGTGCTCGTTGGCCTCGGGTGCATCGTGCGAGGAGTCCCGCCGCTCGATGTAGCGGAGCCAGAGCACCAGAAACGGTACCGTAGCGGCGAGGCTCAAGAACCCCAGGAGCACTGCACGGGCAATGGCAGCGAAGACGGTCTGGAGATCCGGCGCGTGGCCGACGAGCCGCACGAACTCCAGCACATAGCCAAGGCCCCACACAACCGGGGCGAGCACGACGGTGGCGACCACCACATAGGCAAGCAGGATTCCCGCGATCAACAACCAGCTCCGCGCGAGAAACCCCAGCAGGCTGAAGTCGTCCGCAACGCCGGTGTCACCCAGCGGCTTGCGCTTCGAGAAGACGATCGCAACCGCCGCCATGGCCACGATCAGGATGGCCGCCAGGTAGTGCCACGGAGGGAGCATGACAGAGAGCACGATGCCGGGCGCGGACAGCACCAGCAACAGCAGCACCGCGAACGCGAGCAGACGCACGAAATCGCGAATCCGCTCGCCGAACGTGAGCCGCTTCTCCCATGGCTCATTCAGCCAGGGATGTTCTGTGACCATCTGTTGCTTCAGCCGCGCGTGCACGGCCACAGGCTCGATGCCGCGATAAGGGCTCGGCCCGGCACCGACCGGTCCGTCGAGCTCCGCTCGCACCGCGTCAAACAACCTGGCCTCGCGCAGGATACGGTCGCGCGTGAGGCCGCGGTTACCCTGGTGAAAGGCACTCGGCTTCTGTGTGCGTGCTTCGAAATACGGGGCGATCGGAACCGGTTCCTGCGACGTCACGGAGTCGTAGAGCGGGCCGTCTTCATCCAGCGGCCTCTTGCAGCAGCGGAGGACGCTCCGAAGCCGCTCGCCAAACGCCGCTTCCATCTGACCCCAGAACACACTGGGGGAGCCGTCAAAGTTAGCCTCCATCACGAAGATGGGATCGTACGCCGCACTGGTGAACACCGACATCGACATGAAGTGAAGCGTCGGGACCTCGCGCGCCAGCGCGGCATACTTCTGCGGGACCGCGCGCGGCCCGGTTTCCTCTCCGACACGAAGTTCCTCGAGCAGCGCGGTCAGGCGGCTGCAGCTCTCAGGCTTGACCTCGAGTGGAACGCAGAGTGTGGTTTGCCTCATTGACGATCACCCCCTTGTTGGAGCGTCGTTGTGGAGCCCAGCGCGGCGGCGCGCCCGGCCGGCGCTCTATGCCGAAGGCGACCGTTGAAGCCGCGACCAGCGTGCGCACAGGGCTGCGGCCAAGTCCTGTGGCACGTAAATTCGGTGACGTATTCACGCAGCCTTCTCAAGGATTAATTTGGCCAACAGCTCCGACAGGTCTTCACGCGTGAACTTCCATTTGAACGGCCTGAACCGCTCCGGGTTTGCTGGAGGCTCCAGACCTTGAGAGATTGGAGCCACTGCCAGAGCGCATACGTTCCGACAACGGCGCACCCTTCGCATCCAACGCCCTCGGCCGCCTCTCGCAGCTCTCTGTGTGGTTCATTCGCCTAGGCATTATGCCCGAGCTCATCGAACCAGCGAGTCCTCAACAGAACGGCAAGCACGAGAACATGCACCTCGTGCTGAAGCGACAGGCGACACGTCCGCCCAAAGCGAACCTCAGGGCACAGCAGCGCGTGCTGAATACCTTCCGCCACGAGTACAACTGGGTACGCCCGCACGAAGCTCTGAGTGGCGCCTTGCCGAGCGATCTCTACCGGTCGTCGCCCCGGCCGTACCCGCGCTGCCTCGAGCCTCTCACGTATCCCAACCACTTCGAGGTCCGCCGCGTGTCGAGGAACGGGGGCATCAAGTGGTTCGATCAATGGGTCAATGTCAGTCATCTCCTGGCCGAAGAACCCATCGGCATGGAGGAAGTTGACGCGGGCCTCTTTGACGTCTATTTCGGTCCCGTATGGCTCGGCCGCTTCGTGGAAGCGAAGCTGCGTATCATTGACGGTGAGGGCCGCACTGCGCGGCGCAAGGAACCAATAACAAAGGACGGAACTGTAACCCAGGTCTCTTGAGTTAGGTGTTACCAAGGTTCTTTACCGCTCAAGGGCAACAACACGGAAACAGATGCCTAGCGGCGGCCGAGCTGCCGCTCCGCAATGGCGATCTGATCCCGGAAACGGCGCTCTGTGGCGTCGCGTATGCGCAACTGGGCTGCCTTGAGCACGGGGTTCTCGCGCACGCCATCGAAGATCCCGGAGTCAATAAGCCGGAAGTCGATGGCGCTAGGTGAGTGCTCGAACGCCCGGCCCATCCACACGGCGACGGAGTCTGCCTCCCCGACCCAAGCCCAGTATAGCGCGACCTCGCTCATGAAGACGGCCGCGTTGTAGTCACGTGTTTCGGAGCCGACGGTGGGTATCGTGTGGCGAACAGAGTCAATGAGTGCCCTCCCCTCCGCCGTCCGCCCAACCGCATGCAGGCAGCTGGCCCGTGCTGCAACATACGGCCCGGTGCCCGCTGAAACGCACCGCTCCGGAGCGCCAAGCAGGAGCGTGGCCCACGCTTCCAGGGCGTGCGCAAGCCCCAGTCCCGACTGAAGGATCGTCGCGCGGTGCGCGGCGCCCCGTGCGTCGTCGTACCGACGAGCCGCAACGGCGTCGAGGGCGTAACCCACACGCCGACCGGGTGCCAGCGGATCGAGGTCGATTGCACGTTGCGCTTCTTGCAGGGATCGGTCATAGTCCCGTTCACGGGCGAGGAAATGCGCGTACCACCCATGGACATCCGCCGAGTTCGGAGCCAAGTGGAGGGCGCTTGCGAAATCAGCCGACACACGAATAGAAGGAGTATGAGCTTTCGTCCCGACATATCCTCGTGCCATGTAGCCCTCCGGTACCGAAGGATCGAGGGCAATGGCGCGCTCCGCCAATGCGATCGCGCGGCCGTAGGCAGCATACGGGTCCGGATCTCCGCCGTAGCCGTAGGTGACCCAGAGTCCGTACGCCATGGCCTGAGTGGCGTACGCTGGCGCGAAGTTCGGATCCAGGGTGATCGCTCGTTCAAATGACGCCATCGCTTCCCGCAGGCCGTCGCTCGTTCGGCTATGGAGCGCATAACGCCCGCGGAGGTACGCATCATATGCGTCTGGTACGTCCGTGCGCGACGCAGCCACTGGCGGCCGCGTGATGACGACTCTTACCGCCAAGGCGCCAGTGACCTGCCGGGCGATCTCCTCCTGGACAGCGAAGAGGTCGGTGATCGGGCGCTCATAGGAGTTCGCCCAAAGGTGCGCATCAGTCTCGGCGTCGATGAGCTGCGCCGTGACACGGACGCGGTTGCCCGCCCGCCGCACGGAACCCTCCACGATGTAGCGCACGTTCAAAGTGTCAGCGATCTGCGGCAACGTGAGTCCAGATCCCTTGAGAGCCGCCACCGAGGTGCGTGAGATGACCTTGAGTCCCTGAACCTGTGCCAGTTGGCCGATGACCTCCTCGGTCATCCCGTCGCTCAGATACAGATCGCCGGGGTCGTCACTGATGTTATCGAACGGGAGCACAGCCACGGAGGCCAAGTCCGGGACGCGCCCGGGCGTAACGGCCGGACCCGACCGCCCGCGGTAGACGGAGATGATGAGTACCGACGCGAGCGTGATGAGCAAGATTGCCACGGCTACAGCCCAACGCGCGGTGAACCACGGAGCAGGGCTCACATTCGCACGGGCCTCCGGTACCGGTCGTGCCACGAGGGCCTCACCGAACTGAGCCACGGGATTGAATCGGTCGGCCGGCGTCTTGGCCAGCGCTCGGTGGAGTGCGGCTGCTACCGAGGGGGCAACCGACGGCCTCATACTCGTGATGTTCGGCGGCTGAGTTGTCAGATGTTGACGGATGAGACCCTCGACCGTAGGCCCGGTGAACGGCGGTTGGCTCGCAAGCATCTCGTAGAGCACACAGCCCAGCGAATAGAGATCGGAGCGTCCGTCGAGTTCACTGCTTCCAGAGGCCTGTTCCGGACTCATATAGGCCGGTGTCCCGATGGCCATGCCGGTCGACGTCAGGTTGTCGCCGCCGGCCTCCGATATCGCCCTGGCGATCCCGAAATCCACCACCACCGCATGCCCTGACTCGAGCAGAATGTTGTCGGGTTTGATGTCCCGATGCACGACGCCGCGGCTGTGGGCGTAGCTCAGCGCATCTGCCACCTCCCGGGCGATCTGGATGGCGTCGTCGATGGGAAGCTGCTTCTCACGGGTCAACCGGTCCCGAAGCGACTCGCCATCCACATGGGGCATGACGTAGTAGAGGAAGCCATCGACTTCGCCCGAGTCGTAGAGGGGTAGGATGTGCGGGTGGTGGAGGCGCGCCGAGATCTCTATCTCGCGGAGGAATCGCTCCGGGCCCAGCGCCGCGGCGAGCTCTGCGTTCAAGACCTTGACGGCAACCGGTCGGCGGTGCTTGAGATCCTCGGCCAGGTACACTGTAGCCATGCCCCCGCGTCCCAACTCACGGTGGATGGCATAGCGCTCGGCGAGCGCCTCCCGAAGACGCGCCTCAGATTCTGGCATCAGTCCCGACACATTGTCACCAGCTCAGTTCACCGTCGACCTGCGGTCTTGTATCTTACGAACATCTGCCCTGAAGCTGTAAACTCGGGGTGTGCGGCAGCCCGTTGCGTCTAGGGTGTAGCTATGAAACCGCGCGTTAGCCGGGGCGCCGCACGCCCCCAGGTCGTGAAAGCTCGAACGGTTGGAAGGGCCACAGAGCCCGCATCTGCAAGACCGAGCCGTGCACGACCGCAAGCGTCAGGAGAGCAGCCGATGGAGACTGCACCGCTGTGGGTCGGCGTCGATGTCGCCAAGGATCAGCTCGACGTCGCCATCGGCCCCGCAGGCGAAACCTGGAGCGTGCCGAATGATCACGAGGGGATCCGCTCCCTGGTCACTAACCTCCGTGGTCGAACCTGCGGGCTCATCGTTCTCGAGGCAACCGGTGGCTTCGAGATCCC
>DATKDY010000047.1:0-15045 GCA_035512515.1 Vicinamibacterales bacterium | reverse complement strand
TGCCAGTGAGCCGCGCACCCGCCGCGCCGATTCAGGCGGCGCGTTCTGAGATGCGCGTCCGCGCCGGCCAGCGCAAGTGTCGGGCGCGTCGGAGCGCCACGGCACGCGCCTCACGGGCGAACGGTCGCCTCTGTGGTCGGCCGCGGAAGGCAGCAACGGCCCCGCCCACGAATGCATCACGCTGATCGTGCGGCCGGGTTCGGCTGGGTGCGACCCGGTGTGGCGGCTCGGTGCGGCCCCGCGCGGCCGGCGAAGTCCGCCGTCGATAGAGCGTCCAGGTCAGCGCGTTGGCGGTCGTCTCGTGGCCGGCGAGGAGGATGGTCAGGGCCTCGTCGCGGATCTCCTCGTCGGAGAGGCGGCGGCTCCGTGGGGGCAAGTCTGACGACGGACCTTCTGTTGACGCGACCGGCCGGAAAGCCCCCTAATACGGCTTATCGCTGGGGGGAAGAGGTGAGTCAACTGGAACCGGTCATCGTCGGCCTGGCTGCCCATTTTCACGATTCGGCCTGCTGCGTCCTTGTCGGCGGCCGGCTCGCCGCCGCCGCGCAGGAAGAGCGGTTCACGCGCGTCAAGCACGATTCGTCGCTGCCACGAAACGCCTTTCGCTGGTGCCTGGCCAACGCCGGCCTGACGATCGCCGACGTCGACTGCATCGCCTGGTACGAAGATCCCGTCGCCAAGCTCGATCGCCAGCTCTGGATGGGGCTGCCTCAGGTGCCGCCGGCGGCGCCGCCGTTTCTGTTCCGGCTCGACGCCGCCCGCCCGGCGCGTGAGCTTCGCGAGCTGCTCGGTTGGGACGGTCGCATCGAGTTCGTCCCTCACCACGTCGCCCACGCCGCCTCGGCCTTTGACTTCTCGGGATTCCGTGACGCGGCGATCCTCACCGTCGATGCCGTCGGTGAGTGGACGACCACGTCATACGGACGGGGCCATGAACTCGGCATCGATCTGTTCGAGGAGGTTGAGTTTCCCCATTCGCTCGGGTTGTTCTACAGCGCGATCACGTCGTATCTCGGCTTCGATGTCAACGACGCCGAGTACAAGGTCATGGGGCTGGCGCCTTATGGACGGCCGCAGTACGTCGACCAGATGCGCATGCTCGTCGAGAATGTACCAGGCGGCCGGTTTCGGCTCGACCTGGAGTACTTCGATTTTCTCGGCGGGGCCCGCATGTTCTCGGACGCGCTCTGCGCGTTGTTCGGCCGGCCCCCTCGGGAGCCGGAGTCGGAGCTGGATGCGTTCACACGCGACATCGCGCGCAGCGCGCAGGTCGTGCTCGAAGAAATCCTGCTCGCGAAGGCCGCGTGGCTGCACGAGCAGGTGGGTTCACCGCGGCTGTGCATGGCCGGCGGCGTGGCGCTCAATTGCGTCGCCAACGGACGAATTCTGCGAGAAGGGCCATTCGAGGAGTTGTTCGTTCAGCCCGCGGCCTCGGACGCCGGTGCCGCGCTTGGCGCCGCGACGATTACCCATCGTCGAATGACCGGCGCCGCTCCTCCGGTGGAGCGCCTCGCGCACGTGTTTCTCGGGCCCGCGTACTCGGGTGACGAGATCCGCGCCGTGCTTCGCGGCAGCGGCGTGACGACGCAGGTTTTTCCCGACCAGGCTGCGCTCTGCGATCACGTGGCCGAGCGCCTCGCGTGCGGCGAGGTGATCGGCTGGTTTCGTGGCGCGATGGAGTTCGGGCCGCGCGCGCTGGGCGCGCGATCGATCCTGGCCGATCCCCGCAACCCGGCGATGCGGGATCGCGTCAACGCGTTCGTCAAGAAGCGCGAGGGGTTCCGCCCGTTCGCTCCCGCGGTGATCGCCGAGCGCGCGGGCGAGCACTTCGATCTCGATCACGACGCGCCGTTCATGCTCGAAACCTGCCAGGTGCGATCGGCGCTGGACCTTCCCGCCATCACGCACGTTGACGGTTCGGCCCGGCCGCAAACGGTGGAGGCCGGCGCCAATCCGGGTTTCCACGCGCTGCTGCGCGCGTTCGAGCGCCGCACCGGCTGTCCGATCCTGCTCAACACCTCGTTCAATCTGCGCGGCGAGCCCATCGTCTGCACGCCGATCGACGCGCTGCTCTGCTTTGTCCGCTCCGATCTCGACTGCCTCGTGCTCGAGGATACGGTGATCGATCGGCGGGATGTCCCGCCGGCGTGGATCGAGGCCTTCCGCGATACGCCGGCCAGACGTACCGGTGTGTCGCATACGGTCTACACCCTGCTGTGAACGAGTCGCTTCGCCGCCACACCCGGCAGCTGGCCGAAACGTTTGCCACCGACGAGGGCGCGCAGACGCTGGCGCGAATGCAGCGCCTCAGGCTCGCGGCCTCGCGCGCGCCGGCACCGGCGCGGCCCGACAGCGGACTCCGCCTCGGCATCTGGCAGCCGATCGCTGGCGACGATGGCGCGCTCGAGTTCTCGCGGACCATGGACACGGCCGGCGAATGGCGCTATTGGGCGGACGTCGAGCGAATTCCGCGCAAGGCGGGACGCCGGGTCGTGCTGGTTGGAGAATCCGTCGCCCGCGCCTACTTGTTCGATCCGGCGGTGACGCTCGCGGGCATGCTCGCGGCGTCGCTCGGCGTCGAAGTGGTCGATCTGGCGCGAACCGATCTGACGGCGGAGCAACTGCCGCCGCTCTTCGACGCGCTGCCCGCGCTCGAGCCGGATGCCGTCATCCTGTTCGCCGGCAACAACTGGAGCAGCCTCCGTCTCGAGCTCGAGGAGCTCGACCTGCTGGCCGGGGCCGTGCGCGAGGGCGGCTTCGCCCGCTGCCGCTCGGTGTTCATCGACCGGCTCATTCGCGGCCGGGCGCGCGCCACGCTCGATGCGATCGCCGCGCGCCTCGAAGGCGTTCCCCTCTGCCTTGTCGTGCCCGAGTTCAACCTGCTGGACTGGCGCAGCGAGCCGTCGGTGATGGTGCCGATCATTCCGGGCGTGCGGCGCTGGCTCGAGTTGGCAGCGGAGCGACGGGCCGACGACATGATCGTCCTCGACGGCGGCACCAGCGCTGTGTCTCAGCAGATCGCCGCCGGACTGGCGCTCGAGCGCAACGATGCGGCCGAGGCTCGGCGCCGTCTCGAGGCCGCGCGTGACGCGTTCTGCGGATTGATGACGTCGCACTCGCCGCGATGTCCGGGCGTCGTGCAGGAGGAGCAGCGATCGGCGGCGCGGCGTCACGGATTCACCATCGTCGATCTCCCGCAGCTCTTCGGTCCCTTGCCGGACCGCCACCTGTTTCTCGACTACTGCCACCTGACCGGCGAAGGCCTGTGCGCGGCCGCCACCGCAATCGCCGATGCGCTCGGCGGGATCCTCGGCGTCGCCCCGGCCCCCACGCCGCCGCCCGACGACCATACCGCAGCCTGCGCGCATCTGCTCGCCGCGGTTCACAACGCGCACTACGGCCAACCGGCGGAGATCGTCGGCTACCACGCGATGCGTGCGCGCGCGCTCGATCCGGATGTGCGCGGGCTCGCGGCGGCGCTCGCAGAGGTCGTGACCCGCCGGGCCGAAGCGTGGCTATGCCGCGCGTTCGAGGCAATTGCGAAAGAACCGCAGGGACGCCGCTACCTCGGCGCACCCGAGATGATGCGGGCGCCGCGTGTTGTCGACCTCACACTGGCCCACGCGCTGGCCGCGTCCGAGGGCGCGGACGGGTTGGTCGACGCGATCCTGCTCGAGGAGGCGGCCCCGGCGCCGCTCGATCTGCTGGCGCCCCGCCACCGCGCATCGACCTTCCGCGACGCGATCGGCCAGGGGCTCGGACCCTCGCTCGGCTTCGTGCGCGCGACGGCTCCGGTTTCGCGCTTCGTGATCGTTCGCGCCGAGGCCGAGCAACTGATCGCACGGATCACCTTGCGCGCGGCCGGTGAAGTTGCGGTACTCGTGAATGGTGCCCGCGTCGCGGCCGTCCCGGCCGGCATGGAATGGACCACGAGCGAGGTCGCGCTGGCACTCGATCGTGGTCAGAACGTCGTCGAACTGCACTGGCCGCCGCCGCGGCCGGACGTCGCCGCGGAGTTCGAGCGGGCGGCGCGCCGGCTCGAGCGCGGCCTCTATCCCGAGGTGCTGGCCGCCTTCGGCGAGCTGCACTCGTTGACGGCCGCGCGCCGTTAACGCTGGTTGTCGTTCCGCAGATTCGACAGGTTGCCGAGGTTGCCGTTCAGGTTGAGCGGCACATCGCCGACGTTGCCGGCGAAGTTCATGTTGATCTTGCCGACGTTGGTGTTGTTGCCGTTGTTCAGGTTCGAGTTGTTGTTGTTCTGATCGAAGATCCCGAACAGGCTCACGTTCGACTGGCCGATGCTGCCGTTGAGATTGAGCATCAGGTTGCCATTGCCGGGGTCTGGGGTCAACTCGCCGTTTGAGATTGTTGACACCGTCGTTGACGTTCAACTTGATCGAGTCGCAGTCGTTACGGTTATTGCAGTCAATCAGGTTCACGTTGTTGCCGCCGATTCGCGCCAGCGTCGCCGCTAGTGGACGGACCGGTCCTCCCGCTGCGACCCTTTCCAGTTGCGACGCCAAATGCGACAGCAGCAGATCGAGCAGCGGCGACTCCTGCGCGGTGTGTCCGACAGCCTTCAGGGCCCCGGCATCATTGGCCTTGACGGCGGCCGGCAGCGCGCCGGCCACCGCGAGTGCCGTTGCCGTCGTGAGCCCCAGACGCGTCAGCCTTCTGAAGACACCCCACGATTCAATGCGGCCCTGCAGATAGGCATCGACGATGTCACGGGGATCCATGTGAGGTCCTCCCGGGAAGAATCAGGGCCTCGATTGTGCGGGCGACTGGCAGGGCTGTCAAGCTCGAAGAGTGGCGCACCCGACCTCGCTCGAACCGCGAGCCTCGGCGCGCAGGCGGAGTGGGGCCGAAGGCCGAACGATGGGCGATGTGGACTGAGGGATTCGCTCCCATTCCCGGCGAGCCGAAGGTGAATAACCCGTGTCTGGCTGAGGCTCCGCGGCTAATACGGCTATCATTTTGGCGCACACGCGCTGAGTCCGACAATCACCTTCGTTGATCCAGGAGGCCGCTAATAGGGCTTGTCATCGAAGGCCGCGGCGGTGTTCTTGCCGGTGCGGCCCTCCTGATCGCGGCGCTGATCTACTGGTGGCCGATCCTTGCCGACCTCGGCGGACGTGTCGCCGGCGGCAACGGCGATCCGCTGCTCAACGCCTACTTCATCACCTGGGTCGCCGACCACTTGGGCGGCCCGGCGCTGTGGAACCCGCCGTTCTTCTATCCGGCCGCCGGCGTGCTGGCCTACTCCGATCACATGCTCGGCCTCGGCACCGCGGCGTGGCCGCTGGTCCGGGCCGGCCTGTCGCCCGTCGTCATCGTCAACCTGCTGTCGATCGCCGGGTCGGTGGCCACCTCGTTCGCGATCTACGCCTGGCTGCGGGACCGCGGTTCGGCGCCGGCACCGGCGGCCGCGGCGGCGATGACCGTCGTCTACAGCGCGTGGCGCCATGTCCAGATGGCGCATCTGCACGTGCAGTTCACGGCCTTCTTGCCGCTCGCGCTGCTTTGCTACGGGCGTGCCATCGAGTCGCGCGGGCAGGCGCGATGGGCCTGGGCCGGCGGCGCCGCGCTGGCGCTGCAGACGCTGTTCACGCCCTCACTCGGCGTGTACCTGTTGCCGCTCGCCGTCCTCTGGCTGATCGTCGCCAGCGCGCTCGCGGCCCGCTGGACGTGGTCGCACTGGGCGCTGCTGGCCGCCTCGCTGGCGGTGGTGGTGATCGTGAACGTACCGATTGCGCGGCACTACTGGCAGCTCGGCGAGACGCTCGAACGCAGCCGGGTTGAGATCGCGCGCCACAGCGCCAGCCTGGTTGACTGGGTGTCGGCGCCGCCGCACTGGCTGTACGGCGAAGCGCTGGCGTTCACGCGGGGAGGGGAGCGTGAGCTGTTCGCGGGGTTCGGCTTCTTTGCCGTGGCGCTGGTCGGCGTGGTGGCCGTGATTTGGGCGCGGGCGCGCCTGGCCACCGCCGGGCTCGTCACCGCCATGCTGGCGCTCTGGGCCGCGACCGGACTGACCGTGGAACACTGGTCGTGGGCCCACACCCCGTACGAGCTCTTCAACCGGCTGATGCCGGGCGGCGCGCAGGTGCGCGTGCCGGCACGGTTCGTGCTTTTGGCGGCAATTTTCCTGGCGCCGGTGCTGGCCGCGGGGTGGACCCGGATCCAGGCGGCGATCGCGGCGCGTCGTCCGGGGGTGACCGCGCCGATCCTGACGCTGGCACTCGCCGGCGCCGTGACGGCCGAAGCGCTGCCCGATCGGGCGTGGTACGAGGATGCGCCGCCGCTCTCGCCGCGCAGCGTACCCGCCGAGGCCAGGACGGGCCCGATCCTGATGGTGCCGCTGGTCGGGGTCCACGGGCCGCACGGTGAAGTCGCGCGCATGTGGTCCGCGCGCCTCGCCGGCGTGCCCCTGGTCAACGGTTACTCAGGCCACCAGTCCACCCTCTACCGGCAGCTGTCGAATCTGCAGGAGACCCTGCCGGACGCCGACGCGCAGCACGCGCTGTACGCCCTGCTGCGGCACCACGGGGTGCGCACGATCGTCGCGACCCGGCCGGCGCCGGCCTGGATCGATCCGTCGCGCCTGCGCGAGGCGGCACCCGGCGTGTTTCAGATTCCGGACGATGTGGGCGCGCTCCAGGTCAACCGGATTGAGATGGGCCGCGGGGCGGGGCTGCTCGTGACCGAGTCGGGCTGGTCGTATCCGGAGAAAAACGATCGCGAGTCGTGGGTGTGGTCCACTGGCGCGCGCGCCACGCTGCGCGTGCCGCTGGGCGGCGTGCGCCGCCACACCATCGCGTTCCGCGCCCGATCGCAGGCCGACGGCGCCGACGAGCTCGAGCTGTGGTGGCGCGGGCGGCGGCTGGGCGTGCAGCCGCTGGACACGGCGCCGGCGTTCCACGCGTTCCGGCTGCCGGAGGCGGCCAACGAGCTGGACTGGATCGGCCTCGAACTGCGCGGCCCGCATCCAATCCGCATCGCCGGCAATCCCGACGTGCGCCAGCTCAGTCTGTGTCTCTTCGAGATCAGACTCGAATAGCGGGTCGCGAGAGGCTCAAGGCGCGTCGGTCGCGGCCGTTGCCGCGCGATCCGCTTCTTCAGCCTTCCTCTAAGATTGTGGTCAGGCCGTGAAAAGCGACGCGACTTCCACGGACAATTCCGAAGTTGCCCGACGGCCGTTCCGGCCGTAGATCTCGACACGGCGGGAATCGGGATAGACCAACCACGCCTCACGCGCACCGGCACCGACATAGGCCATCGCCTTTTCCCGCAACTTGGGAAGGGCGTTGTGAGCCGAGACGATCTCGATGCACAGTTCGGGCGCGGCAGACAACGGCATCTCTTCGGGGTGAGCTTGCAGATACGTGTCGGAACACCACGCGACGTCCGGGGCGCGGACGCCGATGGCCGTGGCGACGCCGACCTCCGCCATGGTGTGTCCGCCGAGCGCCCGTCGCAAGCCTTCGGCGACACGCATGGCCGTCAGTCCGTGGGTCTTCCCGACTGGAGTCATCAGGATTTCCCCCCACTCGGTCAACTCGATTTTGGCGGCAACCTCCTGGAAGGTCGGGTCCGCGGCAAGATCCCGCCAACGCGCCACCAGTTCTGCGGGCGCAAGAGGTGCCTCAATCAATCTGGCGACGTCGCCCATGCCCGCCCAGTGTACCAGCTATCCCGAACGGCGCTGCCGGCTCCGTCCGGAGGTTGGACCCAGACCTTTGACACGCCGGCCGACTCCGACCTCAGGGCGGTGTTTTTGTGCTAACCGCGAGAGCCTGCACTCACGCGACCCACTCTACTGGTCCGCCTGGCCCCGTTCGGCGTGGAGGGCTTCGAGTTCCGCGATGCGCTCGAGGTCCTTGGGACGCCCCGCCGCCCGCTTGAGCCGAATCAACGTTTCGAGGTCCACGAAGCGGCACGTATAACCGAGCACCTCGCGCTGCTCCGTGTGCGAGAGGAGCCCTTCGTACGTGCCGCCGCCCGTGGCTTCACCGAGCAGGTCGAGATCGCCCGCCGACGTCCGCAAGGTGAAGTTCAGCCCGCTGAAGACGGTCTGCTCGTCCAGCCGGAACGGAAGTCCCGGAGGAGCGCCGCGCAGGTACGGCGACAGTGGCTCGAGTGCCGCGACCAGTCGCCGCACGTTCGGTGGGGTCCGCTCGTAGACCACGTCCAGGTCGACGGTGAGAAAGGCCGATCCGTGGGCGGTGGCCGCGAACCCACCGATGATGATGTAGTTGACGTGGTGCGTCGTGAGCGTCTCGAGCAGGCGCTCGAAGTCGGTCACCGGGTGGCCTTCACGCGGGAGGTCCGAACAGCCTCCGCGAAGCGCAGCGCCGCAATCATCTTCTCGACGCGCTCGCTCGGCGACAGGCGCAGGTTCTCACGGAGCAGTGAGCGATCGATCCCGCTCTTGTAGGCCTCGATCGCGGGGCTGGACTCGAGCGCGATGGACTCCAGGAGCGGCGCCGTCTTCACGCGACCAGTATATGCCCGGGCAATGCGTCGAAGGGTGCCGGTGCCGTCTTGTCGCGGGCGAGCGTCGCCCTGATCCGGCGACCTTCCTGATCGTCACGTCCGTGATGGTGGCCATCGCCCTGTTCGCGTGTTGGATCCCGGCGCGGCGTGCCGTCTGCGGGTCGACGCGTATCTGTAACCGGTACGACGAAACCGTGCCGGCGCATCGCCGGCTTCATCGCTGATTCGGCGGCCTGCGGATGGCAACGTTGTTGCTCTGTCGACCTGCCTTGCGAACGTTGCTGGGTGCCACCATCGGCCTGCTCCGCGCGGCGCTCGCCGTCACCTTCGCGGGTCCGGTGAGCTCGGGAGCGTTCTTCCTGCGTACGACGGCCCAGGTCGGCTGACGCGAGTCACCACCAACGACGGCATCGTGCATCGTTACACGTACACCGACCTCGACGAGCTCGCGACGATCGAGGAGCCCGGCACATCGATCGAGAATAGGTATGAGAACGGCCGCTGCGTGCGGCAGGTGAACCGCTTCCCGGACCGCGAACCCTACACGTTCGACTTCACGTATCACCTCGAGAACGGGACAGTCGCTCGCACGGATACGCGGAGGTCCGATGGCACGTGGACGCAGTACACCTGGAACGACGGGCGTCAGGCCGTCACCGAGACCAGGGGTTACAGGGACATCGAGCTGTCGGTTTTCATCTACCAACGCGACCAGGTGACAGGGGCGGTCACTGCACTCAGGGTGACCTGCCCCGATCGCCTGGGTCGCCCCCTCACTCACTCCAGGTTCGTCAAGGGCGGCAACGAGCAGCGCGTCAAGCGAGACCTTCTGCAGACACATTGCTACGAGAATAGGCTGCTGGCGGGTCGCAGGAACTGCCAGTGCACGTGCCCTCGCCTGGCATCCCCGCGCGGGCTCGTGTTCGCAGGCGCTCACGTCCGCTCCCTGACCGCCGCCATCGGATCGAGACGCATCGCGCGGCGAGCCGGCATGTACGTCGCGGCCGTCGCGACGGCGATGACGACGAGCGGGACGAGCAGGAAGGTCAGCGGATCCCCTGCCGACACGCCAAACAGCAGGCTCTCGGCCACGCGGGCCAGGGCCAGCGCGCCGGCGAGCCCCGCGACGATGCCGGCCAAAGCCGGACCGAGACCGCGCCCCATGATGAGGCGCATCACGTCGCCCGGACGCGCGCCGAGGGCCATGCGGATGCCGATCTCGCGCGTGCGCTGCACGACGACATACGAGATCATCCCGAACAGCCCGACCGCCGCCAGCAGCAGCGCCGAGACGGCGAACACCGACGTCAGCGTCGCCGGGTACTCGCGGAAGAACACCCACGGCGCGCTTGCCACCACGGTTTCCATCGTTGTGCCGCGCAGCAGCAGGAGCTCGGCGTCGACCTCCTTCAGTGCCCGTTCGGCCGGCGTGACCTGTGCCGCCGGGTCGCCGGCGGTGCGGAGCATGACGTCGACCACGCGGGCGCCCGATCGCATCAGCGGGTTGTAGAGCACGGGTTGCCGGGCCGAATCGAGCGCCCCTTCCCGCACGTCGTCAATCACGCCGATGATCTCCCGTGCCGGCTGATCCGGGGCGAACGTGAACACGATCCGCTGGCCGACCGCATCGCGGCCGGGGAAGGACCGCTCCGCCAGCGTGCGGTTGACGATTACCACCGGCGGGCCGTCGCCCTCGTCGCGCGTGTCGAAGGTCCGTCCGCGGATCAGCCGCGCCTTCAGGACGTCGAAGTACGACGGATCGACGGATCGTGTCATGGCCTCCGCCTGCTCGCCCGCCGTCGCGGCCGCTTCGTGCTCCAGCCGGAAGCGGACGGTGTTGCCTTCCTGGAACGGCGCGCGGTTCGTCAGTCCAACGCCCTCCACGCCGGGCAGCGTCGACAGCCGCGCCTGAATCTCGCGGAGCGCCGGCACCATCCGGTCGGCATCCGGATATCGGTCGGTCGGCAGCAGCACGCGCAGCGTCGCGAGATTTCGTGTGTCGAACCCGGGATCCTGCTCGAGCATCGCCAGCAGGCTGCGCGTGGTCAGGAACGCCCCGGACAGCAGGACAACCGCCAGCGCCACCTCGCCGCCGACCAGCACGGCGTGCAGCCTTTGGGTCGCGCCGCCGGCCGTGGTGCGCGTGTGCTCGCTCAAGGCGTCCTGCGGACGATCGGTCTCGCGCGGCACGAGCGGGGCCAATCCGAGCACGACGCCGATCAGCAGCGTCAGCGCCGTCGTGAAGGCGAGCGCCCGGCCATCGAGGCCGGCTGCCGCCAGGTACGGCATGAAGCGCACCAGCGACTCGGGCACGGCCGCGAGCAGCGCACCGAGCGCCCAGTACGCCATGACGAGCCCCGCCACGGCCCCGGCGGCCGACAACACGAGCGACTCGGTCAGCGACTGGCGCACCAGACGGCCCCGCGAGGCGCCGAGCGCCACGCGCACGGCTATCTCCTGCCGGCGGCTGGCCAGACGGGCCAGCAGCAGGTTGACGACATTGACCCAGGCCACGAGCAGGAGCAGGCCGGCCGCGGCGAACAGCAGGACGAGGATCGACTGGATGTCACCGAGCACGGCCTCGTGCAGCGTCACGATGCGCGTGCCGATTTCACGTTCGGAGTCCGGGTACTGCTGTGCCAGGCGCCCGGCGATTACCGCCATCTCCGCGCGCGCCTCCTCCATCGTCACGCCAGGCGCAAGGCGTCCGATCACGTTCAACCAGTGCAGGTTGCGCCGCATCTGGAAGGGCATGCGCTCGACCGGCCGGTAGATCTCGGTCGGCGCGATCGGCGGCAACGAGAAGCTGGCCGGCAGCACGCCGATGATCGTGTGGCTCGCCCCGTTGAAGGCGAATGCGCGACCGACGACGGCGGGATCGCCGCCGAACTCCCGCTGCCACACGCCGTACGAGAGGATCGCTTCCTGCTTGCCGGCGGGATCCTCGTTCCCAGGCGCGAAGTCCCTGCCGAGCGCCGGTTCGACGCCGAGCGTCCGGAAGAAATCCGCGGTGACGACGGCGCTCGCCGCCGGGCGGGGCGGATCGCTGGCGAAGCGCGCCGTGCCGCCGCTCCCCTGATACCCGGCGAGCGACGCGAACGAGGCGCTCTGCGCCTTCCAGTCGAGGAAGGCCGGGTAGGTGGCCTCCATCTCGTCGAACGTGCCCTGCTTCGTCATCGTGATCTGCACGAGGCGGCCGGCGTCCGGATACGGGAGCCCGCGGACGAGCGTGGCGTCGACGACCGTGAAGATGGCCGTGGCGGCGCCGACCCCGAGGGCCAGCGTGAGCGCGACGGCTGCTGCGAACCCGGGCGTCCGGCCGAGCGTCCGGAGCGCGTAGCGGAAGTCCTGGCGGAGCTGGTCCATGGTGTCCTCGGCGTGGGGCGTTCAGATGCTCTGTGGCTGGTCCCGATGCATAGGTCTTTGACGGGGCTTCGCCCGGCCAGCGTTGTCATCGAACGAGCCGGTGCGGCCGCTATGCTCACCTGGGGCATTCGCGAGCTCGTCGGCCGGGACTGGGGCGCCGCCCGGGCGTGCAAGGACGCGTACTGGGCCGGGCGCATCGCTCGCCTCGCGGCGCTCCTCCGCCGTGCCGGTCCGGCGCCGCTAGCGCACGCGCGCGGCCAAGGCGTCGCAAAAGCTGAGGAGATCGCCCAAACCTTCAGCGGCGATGTCGTAAACGCGCGCCCAGTCGAGCGCACCGTACTGGTGGGCCACCAGGTTTCGGAATCCCGACGCTGCGGCCAGGCGGGTGGCAAGGTCCTGCGTAATCACCTCGCGCTCGCCGAGCCGGCGGAAGACGTCGGCATAGGTCGGCGGTACGTCCAGTCCTTCGTCGGCCAGCCAGTGCGTCGCGAGCGACATGCACTCCTGGATTGCGACGAACAGGTTCAGCAGTACCACCTCCCGTGCGGTGCGGTCGGCGGCGAAGGCCTCGCGATCCGCAGGGAGCACCTCGCGCACGCGGGCGGCGGCATCTCTGATGGCCGCGATCTTCGAGGCCAGAAGCGTCTTATCGACCATCGGACGCGCCGAGGACGCCGCGGGTGAACAGCTCCTCGACGGGCCGGAAATCGAGATACTCGAGAATCGCGCGCGCCAGTCGCGATTTGAAGGCGGCGGTGTCCCGGATCAGAAGAGGTGTGCCGTCCTTGAAGACGCGATACGCCAGCCCGGGCGGCGCGTCGTTCAGGACGACGAGGTGCACGGCGCGGCCGGCGGCGGCTTCGAGCCGGCTGGTCAGCTCGCCGATGTCCAGAGTGCCCAGGGGCGCGTCCGCTGTCGTCCCGATGGCGACATCCACGTCGCTGAGGGCGTGACTGGTTCCGCGCGCGGTGGACCCGAACACCAACGCATACGCGATCCGCGAATCGTCCGACAGGGTCCGGCGCAAGGCATCGAGCACGAGGCCAGTGTAGGCGGTCCCTTGCAGCAACGCAAAGTCATGACTCGGGACGCCAGGCTACGGCCGATTCCGTCGTCAGACGTGCACGCCAGTTGACGATGGCCTTTATCGGCGGCGCGGGTCCTGCGGACCCTGTCTGCAGCATGAGCAGGCGCCCGTCCGCGGCGACGTCATACGTTGGCGGTTGGCCGCTTCGCACGACCGGCGCCTCGAAGAGCGTCACCGGCACCTCGAACTCGAATCGCGTCGTCGCCGGCCGCACGCTCGCGCTCATCAACTTGTCGCCCTCGAGATAAAAGAGCTCGCGTCGATAAGCGGTCCCCGCCTCAGACACTTTCGCGATAGTCGGGTTCGGCTTGGCGACGGAGCAAGACGAACTGGGCGACGACCATAAAACTGCCATCGCGACATCTAACGCGCGATAGAGAAAGCTGTTTCTGCGAGGACGCCCGTCTTGATCGGTGGGATGATCCCGCCGCGATTCACAATGGCCCGGACCCGGACCCGGATCCCGTAGGTGCCTGGCTCTCGGACCATCCAGGCACTGAAGAGCGGCAAGGCGTCGAACTCGGTCAGGAATCGCACCGCGCCACGTTCATCTGCGGCAGGCGACTCGGCAACGACATCGTTGTTCAGACGGCGCTCGAGTCTGTAGATGGAGGTCGCGCCCTCAACACACTCTGCAGCGTTTTGCACGAGAGCTGTAGCCATTACCCGGTCCAGCCAGCCCGGGACGATGCGGCGAAGCTCGACACTGTAGCGGGCGGTGACTTTGGCGCAAGCCGCCAGAGCAGGAACGACGTCATCTCCGTCGCTCACGGGAAGTTGAAACGCGATAGTCACCTCGCGGTTTCCAGTCCCGACGGTGATCTGCGGCTCCGCACGTAGCTGAACCACAAGGCCGCAAACAATTAGGCAGTACCACGCAGTGTGCCAGACGCTTCGGGCTAAGGTGTGAGTAGTGTTCACAAAACCTCCGGCTCATCTTACGAAGCCTCCGCCCTGTCGACATCTTTGCCTTCAACTCTTCGAACCAGATTCGCGCCGGATCAGCGTCCCGGCGGGCGTGGCCAGACGGTCCCCTGATGCAGCGTGGTCACTGGCGCCATGCCCCGGTAGACGAACTTCTGCAGGCGCTTCCCTTCCCACGTTTCGGTCGTGTACAGGTTGCCCTGCGAGTCGCTGGCGATGCTGTGCACGCCGTAGAACTGGCCGGGCTGGCGTCCGCCGTCGCCAAAGCTGGTGAGCAGCTCCAGCGTGTCCCGCTGCAGGACGTAGATCCGGTCGTTGATGCCGTCCGCCACGTAGATGAAGCGCTGCTGCGGATCGCGGGAGAACGCGACGTCCCAGACCGCCCCTGACAGCTTGGTGTCCTTCGCGAGAAACACCTCCTTCACGAACGTGCCGTCGGTGCGAAACACCTGCAGACGATTGTTGACGCGATCGCACACGTAGAGAAGCCCGTCGCGCGAAAGGTCGGCGCAGTGCACCGGTGTACGAAACTGCTGCGCCGGGGGCGCTGCGGGATCGTACGCGCCCAGTTCCATCGTGTCGTCGGGCTTGTTGCCGTAAGCGCCCCAATATCGCTTCAGAGTGCCGCTCGCGGCATCGAGCACCGCGACGCGGCGGTTGAGGTACCCGTCGGCCACGTACACTTCGTTGGCTGTCGGGTCGACAAACAGTTTGGCGACACGGCCAAAGCTGTTCGGATCGTGGCTGCCCCGCGTGAAGGCCGGTTCGCCCTTGGCGGTCTTGCCGCTCGCGCGGGCGTTGGGCTTCCCGTACTGCGCCAGAAACTTCCCGTCGCGCGTGAACTTGACGATGTGCGAGTCGCTGGCGCCGTTTCCGCCAATCCAGACCTGGCCGAGATGATCGACGAAGATTCCGTGGTTGGATTCGGGCCAGTCGTACCCCGCCCCTGGCCCACCCCAATGTCCCAGCAGGTTGCCCTGGGCATCGAACTCGAGGACGGGCGGGGCCCCGGCGCAACAGTCGGCGGCCTTCAGTTCCAGTCCCTTCTCGTTGTTGGCGAGCGTCGCCGATCCACGGTGCACGATCCACACGTGGTCTCGATCGTCCACCCACACCCCGATGGCGTTGCCGAGCAGCCAGTGATTCGGCAGCGGCTTCGGCCAGAATGGGTCCAC
>DATKDY010000046.1:0-12993 GCA_035512515.1 Vicinamibacterales bacterium | reverse complement strand
TCAGCCTTCGCGACGGCCTCGATCAGGGCCGTGACCGATGTCTGTGTCGGGTCGAACACGACGAGCGCTTCGTGTTCCTCGAGCGTCACGCGCGCGCGTGTCACGCCTTTCACGGCCAGCAGTGCGGACCGCACTGGCTCGATGCAGCCCTCTCAGGTCATGCCGGAGATGACGAGCGTCACCGTCTCTGTTTTGGATTCGGGCGGCTTCTCCTGTGAAGCCGCCATGTGGCCGCGCATCACGACCAGCGCTGTCACCGCCGCAATCAGATCTCGTCTCGTCATGTGGGTGCCCTCCTGGAGGGTTGGTCGACGGTCCCGCTCCGGCGGGGTGGGCGTCATGATACGCGATCGCGGGAGGCTTGCAGCTCTTGGCTTTCAGCGGTCAGCGCCATCAGCTCTCGGCTTCCGGCTGTCAGCTCTCTCAGCTCACGGCATCTCGATGATTTTCCAGTCGCCAAAGGCCAGCTCGCGCGCCGCGAACTGCCAGATGACGACGCGCGTGCCGGCCAGCCGGCCGGGGTCGCGGGCGAGCAGGCCGCGCGTCGCGTGCGCGCCCTGGTCGTTCTGGATGATGCGGTCCACGGGGCGTTGCAAGGCGAAGCTCAATTGCTCGCCGAACCCCGCGGCTTCGCCCCATCCCATCGTCGCCAGCGAATAGATGTTGGTGAAGCTGTCGCCGAGCAGCAGCACGTCGGCCTCGCGCGACGAGCGCCACGGATTGCCGTCGCGATCGACGATGAAGCGCAGTGTGACGCGCTCGGGAGGATAGCGGGTCTGTCCCTCCGGGAGATCGAGCATGGCCAGCGTGTCGCCGGTCTGTCGCGCTTCGCGCCGCTCTGCTGTGTAGCCGGCGGGGGGGAGCGGGGGCAGCGCCGCGTGTTCCTCGACGAACGCTGCGAGCGCCTCGGCCACGCGCTGCACCGTCTCGGGCCGCCAGTGCGTGTCGGTGGCGAGGTAGTGCGGTGTGCCGGCGTCGCGCATCCGCGCGATCTCGTCCGCCGGATCGAACACGAGCACGCCCTCGCGTTGCAGGTCGTCGAGAAACGCGCGATAGGAGACGTTGTGCACCACGCGGGAGCCCGCCTCGAGCGCTCGGCCGGCAAGGCGCTCCGGATGGATGGTCGGCTTCACCGGCGCCGGCACGATCACCAGCGTGATGCCGCGCGCGTCGAGGTCACGCGTGAACTGCAGAATCGCGCGCCGCGGATCGGGCTGGGGCGGCGTCTCGTATTCGCTGGCCGCGGCGATGCGCCGCTCGTGCTCGCGCGGGTCGAGGAAGCCGCGGCCGGTCACGTACTCCACGTCGGGACGATAGAAGAGCCACCCGTCGCGTCCGACATACACACGTTCGTTGCCCGCGCCCAGCGAGCCGGTCAGCACACGCTGCGTCGGCGGACGGAGCGCGTTTCCAATCGCCGATTGATCCTCCAGTGCAGCCTCGAACGCGCTCATCCTCGCCAGCAGCTCCCGATTCGCCTGCACGAGAGCGCGCACAGCACCAACGGCACCTGGTGCACCTGCTGCACCTGCCGCACCTGCTGCACCTGCCGCACCTGCTGCACCTGCTGCACCTGCTGCACCTGCCGCACCTGCTGCACCCTTACCACCCGCGCCACCCGTGTCACCTCGCTTCGCGAGCTCGATGAGGGGAAGCGCAGCGAGGAGGAGGAGAAAGGAGATGACGAGCGTGCGCGCGAGCGTGGGACTGATGTCCGTGTGCCCCACCTCCAGGTGCGCGATCCGCTCGCGATCGAGCGGCGAAACAGAGCGATCGGTGCCGATGCCGTTGGTCATCAGAAGATGAAGTAGATGAAGGGGTTGAACGCCTGCGTCGTCAGCATCACCGCCGCCAGCACGAACGCGGCGCCAACCGCGACCGCTTTGGGCGCCGTGATCGTCCGCGACCAGTCCCACGTCTGCGGGCACGCCCACGTCACGACGGCCGCCGCAACGAAGGTCAGCAGGTAATACGGCTGATAGACGATGCCGGCGAGCAGTTGCGCGCTGGCGGGCGCCTCGGCCACTCCGAACATCGAGGACAGGTAGCGTCCGGCCGCGGGTAGGTCCGCCGCGCGGAAGAACACCCACGCGATGAGCACCACGACAAACGTGATGGCGACTCTCGCCGGCGCGGGCAGCCTCCAGTACGGCGCGTTCTTGCCCTGGATCCGTTCAAAGGCGAGAAACGCACCGTGAATGCCCCCCCACACCACGAAGTTCCACGCGGCGCCGTGCCACAGCCCGCCAAGCAGCATCACGATGAACAGGTTGACGTACGTGCGCAGCGCCCCTTTGCGGTTGCCGCCGAGCGGCACGTAGAGGTAGTCGCGCAGCCAGGTCGAGAGCGAGATGTGCCAGCGGCGCCAGAACTCGGTAATCGACTGCGACACGTACGGCGAGTCGAAGTTCTTCGGGAACACGAAGCCGAGCATCAGCCCGAGGCCGATCGCCATGTCGGAATACCCGCTGAAGTCGAAGTAGATCTGAAACGCGTAGGCGGTGACGCCATACCAGGCGTCGAGCGCCGTGAGCGAGCCGGCGTCGAACGCGAGATCCGCGATCTTGCCGCACGGGTTGGCCAGGAGCACTTTCTTGGCCAGCCCCACGGAGAAGAACGCCACGCCGCGGGCGAACTTGGTGATCGTGTGCGTGCGCGAGCGCAACTGGTCGGCGACTTCCGAGAAGCGGATGATGGGCCCGGCCACGAGCTGCGGAAACATCGACACGTAGCAGGCGAAGTCGATGAAGTTCGTGATGGCCGGCGCGCGCCCGCGGTAGACATCCCACGTGTAGCTCATCGACTGGAACGTGTAGAAGCTGATGCCGAGCGGGAGTGTCACCTTGAACGCCACGTCCAGGCGGAGCGCGTCGAGTCCCGTCGCCATCGCCAGCGCGTTCAGGTTGTCGATGCCGAAGTTGAAGTACTTGAAGAAGCCGAGCAGTCCGAGATTGGTGCAGATGGAAACCGCGAGGGCGCGGCGCGCACGCGAGTGCTCGTGGGGCGACGCGGACGTCGAGGCGGGGCCCTGCACGCGCGCGATATACAGCCCGCACGCGTAATCGACCATTGTCGAAAACAGCAGCAGCGGAACGAACAGCGGGTTCGCCCAGCCGTAGAACACATAGCTGAGCGCGGTGAGAATGGCGTGTTTCAACCGCCGCGGCGCGGCGTAGTACAGCAGCAGCGCGACGGGAAGAAAGTAGAAGAGAAACAGGTAGGAGCTGAAAACCAAGTCACGCTACTGCGAGATCGCGTAGTAAAGCGGCAGGTTCGCGACGTCGCCGCCCTGAATCAATCGCTCACCCTCGAGCTCCGGATGCGCTTCGTAGCGCTCGAGCGTCAGCCGGTGCACCTCTCCGGCATTCTTCCCCGCGTTGGGCAGGACGCGCGCGTCTCGAATCGCCCACTCCGCGACCGCCAGCGCCTTGTCGGCGCCCTCCCCTTCCACGACGTTGACGACCTCGTAGCGGCTCACCACCAGCGCATGACGATACGGCGCGATCGAATCCGGCGTCGGGACCGTCCCGGGGCTCACGACGCGTGCGTCCACCACGATGCGATCGGGCGCCGCCCCGGCGCGCGACGTGGAGGCCGCGGCCGGACCGACGCGGCCGCTCGCCAGCACCGGGTGCGGACTCTGCTCGCGATCGATCCACACGTCCGGATACGAATCCCCGCCCGCGTTGTTCGTCACACGCGCCCACGCGTCGATTGCCGTGAAATCCGCGTTGAACCGTCCGAGCCAGATCTCCGCTTGTGTCCCCCCGCTCCGCACCTGATTCGCACCCCCCTGATCATACGGTCCCGACATGGTGATGAAGCGCGGATGCCGCGCCCACCGCGGGTGATAGACCTCGGGGTTGTCGAAGCCGGGCGCCACGTTGATGGGCACCGTCCAGCGCCGCTCGCGGTTGACGTCCACCATCAGCAGGTTGCGATGGGCGCCGTCGAAATACCAGAACAGCGGCGTGCCGACATCGTTGAGCGCCGTCCAGCAGCCGTCGCCCAGTTGCCGCCACGTCCGGGTCTCCAGATCCGCAACGCCCGCCGCCGGCCAGGGAAACAGGCCTCCCGCGATCCTGCCGTCGGGAGAGACTTGAAACGTGTCGATCGAGATCGCGTCGCCGTTCCAGACTTCGTGACGGTCGGAGGGGCGGTCGAGCCGCACGCGCGTCACCGTTCGCACGTGCACGCCGCCATTGCTCCCGATGTACACCCACTCGCTGCCATCGGCGGGGTCCTCCCACACCGCGAGCGCGAAGCCGCGGTCGAAACGACGCCCGTCCGATCCGTCAAAATTGACGATGTGCACCGACGGATCGCCGAGCTCGGGATGCGTCGAGTAGACGATGCGATCGCCGCGCGGCGTGAGCATCGGCTTCACGTAGCTGCCGCGCTCCGGCAGGATCACCCGCTCTCCCCGGCCATCGTCCGTGTCCAGGCCCATGAGGACGAGCTGGCTGCCCATCGCGTACGGGTCGGTGCCGTCGCCCTGGACCCACACGACGCGCGTGTGCGCGCCGGTCAGGTCATGGACCTCGGCGGCAATGCCCTCACGTGCGGGCGTTGAGGAACACGCGGTGAGAAAGAGACCGAGCGAGAGCAGGACGCGAGCGATCATCTGTGCCGATCGTAATACGAGGCCGTGATTGCGCCGGACGGCAGAGTTTGGTTAAATCTCTCGAAGTTTGCGACAGCGGGCTTGACCTCGATGATAGCGAGCCCGAGTTCCAGGGCATTCTCCTCGAAGCGACATGCACATGGACACCAATCAAATCCGCTCGGCCATCGAACGCAACGTCAAGGCCGTCACGCTGCGGCCGTCGATCGGTCAAGGCACCGCGGTCACAAAGGCGCGGTTAAGTGACGGGCTCACCTGCGAGATCCAGGAAGGCCCGTGGAAGCTGGTCGCCGGCATGACGGAAAAATACGGCGGCACGAACGAGGGACCCAACCCGGGCGTGTTTGGCCGCGCCGCGCTCGGCTCCTGCCTGGTGATCGGCTACGCCATGTGGGCCGCGCGCCTCGGCGTGCCGCTGGAATCGCTCGAGATCGAGGTTCATGCGACGTACGACGTGCGCGGCGAGCTCGGCGTCAGCGACGATGTCCGGCCCGGCTACTCGGAAATTCGTTACATCGTCACGGTCGCGAGCTCCGCTCCGGCGGAGGACATCGAGCGGTGGCTGGACATCGCCGACAAGTACAGCTCGTGGCGCGACAACATCGCCAACGCCGTGCCGATGGTGTGCGAACGTCGCGTGACGCAGACGACGCGCTGACTCGCACCAGCCGGACCGAGTCCTGGAAGTCTTTCGAGGCTGTGAAGCCCTGGTGGGTCGTCTTTGATCTGCGAGTTCAGTGAGTTGAGTTCTGTGAGTTCTGTGTTCTCTGGAGCGTGATGGAAGCACAACTTCAGCGACGGATTCAGCGGTACGGATGGGATCGCGCGGTCGATCAGTACGAGGCGTCGTGGGCGGCGCAGCTCAAGCCGGCGCAGGACGCGCTGCTGAGGCTCGCCGCGCTGCGGCCTGGCGAACATGTGCTCGAGCTCGCGTGCGGCACCGGACTTGTGACGTTTCCGGCGGCTGAGGCGGTCGGGCACTCCGGCAGCGTCCTGGCAACGGACATCTCCGACAAGATGGTGCAGTTCACCGCCGGCGAAGCGGCGCGCCGCGGCCTGTCGCAGGTGCGGTGTGTGCGGATGGGCGCCGAGTCGCTGGAGTTGCCCGACGCGTCGTTCGACGCCGTGCTGTGCGCGCTTGGTCTCATGTATGTCCCCGAGGTCGCAGCCGCGCTGGCGGAAATGCATCGCGTGCTCGCGCCGGGCGGGCGCGCCGTGGCTGCCGTCTGGGGCGCGCGCAATCGCTGCGGATGGGCCGACATCTTCCCCATTGTCGAATCGCGCGTGCAGTCGGATGTGTGCCCGATGTTCTTTCAATTGGGCACAGGCGACAGCCTGGCGGAACGCTTCACGCACGCCGGGTTCCGCGATGTCACCACCGAACGCCTCTCGACCGAGCTGCTCTACGAATCGAGCGACGCCGCCGCCGACGCCGCATTTGCCGGCGGGCCGGTCGCCATGGCGTACTCGCGCTTCGACGCCGCGACGCGCGACGGCGCGCGCGCCGATTACATCGCGTCAATCGATCAGTTCCGCGAGGGGGGGCGGTATCGCATCCCTGGCGAATTCGTGATCGCGCGGGCCAATCGGCCGAGCCGTGCCTCCTCCTGAGTCGCGGTCGGCGTATGCCTTGCTCTCCGTTCCTTCATGCCAGGACGACAAGAACTCACACGGAGGCTGAAAAAATCCCCGCCCAGGGCCCAGCGCACGTGGATCAAGACCCACGACAGCGCCGTCGAGCAGTACGGCGAAGGCGAGCGCGCGCACCGCACCGCCTTTGCGGCGCTCGAGCACAGCTACGAAAACGCGGCGACCAGCGAGCGAAGACGCTCGGCATCAAGGGGCGGTCGCAGATGAACAAGAAGGAGCTGGCGCGAGCGATCGACAAGAAGGAATGACGCTCACGTGCGTGCCAGGCGCCGCCAGTGACCTAGCGCCACCACCGCGTTGATCCAGAACGCGGCGTAGAGCACGGCGGTCACGTTCAGGCCGCGAGAGGCGTAGAGCGGCACCGCAATCGTGTTGACGAGCAGCCAGCACCACCACGACTCGACGCGCCGGTCCATCAGCAGCAGTTGCCCCAGCACGCTGAACGCGAGGATGATCGAGTCGATGAACGGGGCGTACGCGTCGGTGAAGCGCGACAGCAGCCACCCGTATCCGAGCGTCACCACCACGCCGGCCGTGAACCCGGCGGCGATCATCGCGCGCGAGCTGTGCCTCACTGGCAGCGCCGAGCCGCTGTAGCCGTGCAGCCACCGCCACCAGCCGATCCCCGCCGTGCCGATGAAGAACGCCTGCAGCGTCACGTCCGCATAGAGCCTGGCCTCGTAGAAGACGAACGCGAACAGCACGCAGCCGACGATGGTGGCCCACCACATGTGGATGCTGTTGCGGCCTGCGAGGAAGATGGAGGCGGCGTTGAAGAAATTGGCGGCGAGTTCCGTGAAATTCATCCGTGAAATTCATCCAGTTGACAACGCGTCGCGCCAGGAGCATAGTCGTTTCTGAAGGACGCGTGATTGGCGTCCTCGAGGAGAGAAGGTATAGACAACGAAACGCAGGCAAGGCGACCATCGCAGTGCGACACTCGTGGTTGACAGCCGCTCTCACTCACCGTCACAGTAACGGTCTTGCGGGTTCCTGCCCGCACCTGAACGGCTGCCCAACCCAGCGTCACGACCGACGCTTGCACTCACACCGCAGCGCGGACTCCTGTCCACACGATGACGGGGTGCTTCAGTGCGGTGGTCGCTGAAGCCGGACTACAATCTCTCAATGAGCTTCTGCGAACACTGCGACGGCCAGCGTTTCGATCGCGCGCGTGTGCTGCGCGCCCTGCGTCAGGTCCGCAAGAATCTTCGAGCCGCCCGCCAGGGCGCCAAGAGCGACGCCGCGATCGTGGCGGCCATGAACGCCATCCGCGCGCTCGACATCCCGCATCTCGAATGGGAACCGGAAGACGACGCCGTCGTCCACTAGCGGTATAGTCAGCGCTCATGACGACTCCGAGTGATCAGCTGTCGCTGATGGATCCGCGGTCCGGCGTGTGGATGGTGGCCGCCGCCACGCTCCTCGCTCTGGGCCTGGTGCTGCACGCCCTCTTTCCGCGGTATGCCCTGACGCCCCATGGGTCGGACGGCGAGGCGGTCGTGGTCTTCGATCGCTGGACGGGCCAGTTCCAGCAAGCGACGTACGGCCCGGACGGCGAGCCGCGGATGACGTCAGTCGTGCGGCCCTTCTGACGGAGGGATTGGAGATGAGCGATCTCTAACAGCCCGTGGTGAAAGTCCCGGCGAGCACCGAGAGCGGCGAGGCGCCCCGGCCGGGGCCCCCGCCGCGCGGACTGTGCGCGGTGGGGTGGGGCGATGGATCGCCGCCCGAATGCCGGCGGGACTTTCACCACGGGCTGTTAATCCCTGACGGCTGCCGTGATCGCCAGCGCGGCCCAGTTCGTCGCCGCCGCCGAGATGAACGCATCGACGCCATGCGGGAAATCGGCATCGAACAACGGCTGTATCGGCAGCGCCCGGGTGCGCACGAACCAGGACCCATCGGCGAGCTGCGTCTTCAGCAGAAACGCCACGCCGCGGCGGTAGGCGGCATCGTCCTGACGGAGCGCACCACTCTCGGCGAGCGCGTACAACGCCTGCCCGGTCGCATAGGCATCAGTCGCCATCGTCGGCAACTGTGACCATCCTCCGTCGCCGCGCTGTTCGGCGATGAGCGCACGGCCTGCCTGCTGGATCGCCGCCTTCGGCGCATTCGACCAGCGGAGGCCGAGCAACTGGAACACGCGCTCCTCCGTCACCCTCGGCGTCGCGTGGCGCAGCCACGTGGCGGCTGCCGCCACGGCGCGGTCGTATTCGGCGCGCCTCGCGCGTGGCGCGTAGAGCTGCAGCGCGCGCATCGACGCGGCGGTGACCTGGATGTCGCTCGACTCGATCGGCGGGCGATTGGCGAGGATGCGCCACCGGCCGTCGGGCGCCTGCTGCCGCTTCAGGAAGTAGGCCTGCGCGTCGGTCTGCAGATTGCCCGGGTAGCGTTCCGCCGCCAGGCCCAGCAGGATGTACGACACCGTGTCGGCGTCGCCGGGGATGCCCAGACCCTGAAGCGCGCGCTCGCGCCAGCTTTCGAGGTACGCGCCCACCTTCTCAGCCTGCGCGGCGGCGACGGCGGCATCCACCCGGATGCCGTGCGAACGCGCCGCGGCCGTCGTCATCGCGGTCAGCGAGTTGTTGTGGCACGACACGCAGCCGGATTTTCTGAGAAAGGTCACATCCGCTTTCTGCAGGAGCGGGAGGGCGCGATCCAGCGCCTCGCGCGACGAACGCGCCGGCGACGGCATGGGCGGCGGTGGCGGCGGTTCGTCCCTGGCGCCGGCCTCGAGCAAGAGATGCACGATCGGCGTGTCGCCGTGTCGCCGCGCCAGCCCGAGGGCGGTTTCGCCATTCGCGGTGCGGTCGTTGACGTCCACTTTTCGTGCGAGCAGCGCCTTGACCGCGTCCATCGGCATGGCATCGGACGCAGCCGCCAGCATCAGCAGCGATCGACCGGCTTGATCGCGCGCATCGATGGCCGCACCACGCTCGAGAAACATCGGCGTGCCGAGTCCCGGTCCGAGCGGCGGGCCGCTCATCATCATCGCCGCCGTGACAAACCCCGGCGGAAACGCCTTCATCAGCGCGTCCGCACACCACATGCAGCCCGCGCGCAGCGCCAGGCCAAGCGCCGGCGGCCCGGCCTTCTCGAGATCCGCGCCGGCCGCGACGAGCAGCCGGAACGCCTCCGCATTTCCCGAGTACGCCGCTTCGGTCAGCGCGGTCGTCTGGCCGACCAGGGACGGCCCGAGGGCGTTCACGTCGGCGCCCTTGTCGAGCAGCAGCTTCACCGTGGCCGCCGTCCCCGCCTCGCCTGCGGCGATCATCAGCGGCGTTCGTCCGTTGTCGGACTTCGCGTTGACGTCCGCGCCGCGGTCGATGAGCGCGCGCACCTTCGCGGCATCGGAGACGGCCCACATCAGCGCCGTTGCCCCGGCGTCACTTCTGGCATTCACGTCCGCGCCACGGTCGAGCAGTTCGCGAACCATCGCGACGTCCGCGTAAAGCGTCGCGTACATGAACGGCGTGGCGCCGCCGGGTCCGCGCGCGTTGACCAGGGTGGGGTTGCGTGCCATGCGCGTCCGCACGGTGCGAAGGTCGCCGTTGCGGAGCAGCGCGACCAGCTCGCTGGCGGCGGCATCGATCGGCGCCGCGTCCACTTCACCGGACGCTTCATCCGGCCAGTGCGCGCCCTCGTCTATCCACTGCTTGATGATGGCGACTTGATCCGGCGGCAGCGCGCCGGTGGGCGGCATCTGCGGCCCGAATGCGTTGCCGATCAGGCGCAGATACATCCGGCTCGCCTGGCTGTTGCCTGGGCCAATCACCGCGATCGTCCCGCCGCGGAGTGCGGCGGACCGCCGGTCGAGGCGCAAGCCGTTCATTTGCTGGGAGGGTCCATGACAGCCGTAACAGCTTTGCCTGAAGATCGGCTGCACGTCGCGCACGAAGTCCACGGTTGGCGTGGATTGCGCGCCGGCGGACTGCGGCGCCGTGGTGGCGACGACAACGGCGCCGGCGAAGAGCGTCGAGACGATTCCGGCTACAACGGCATGGGTGCGCATATATCACCAGCGAACGGCCGCGACGGACAACGCACGGCAGAGCTGCGGCAGGATACACCGGAATCAGTCCCTGGCTCCGGCCCGCAGCCGGCGTCAGAATGAGACACCCGACGCATCGGCGGCAGCGCAGCACGCCTCGCCCGGACTGTTCACGAAGGCCGAATAGTCCGTCCTTCGGGCTTGGACTCGGCGATTCGCGGGCCTTGGCTCAGGACGAGCTCAGGCGACGTCTCGAGCACCGCGGCGGGCGGTGTCTCAACCGGCGGCAGCGCGGAGTCACACGCCGCGGGCGCGCTGGCGGCCGGGGCCGATGGCTTGACGAGGATATCAGGAGTGAATATACTCCTGATCAGGAGTCGCATGAATGGCCCTGCCGCAGCACTACCCGCTCACGCGCTTCTCTGTCGACGCGCCGGCTGATCTGAGCGCACGCGGCGAGCGCGCGCGGCTTTCGGCACCCGCCCTCAAGGCCTTCTTCAACATCATGACGCGCTGGGCGGTGCGCGACGAGGATGCGCGCGCGCTCCTCGGCGGCCTCAGCAACGGGCCGTTCTATCAATGGAAGCGCGATCCCGATCGCACGCTCGACCCCGATCGGCTGACGCGCATCTCGTATCTCATCGGCATCTACAAGGCGCTTCACATCCTGCATGGCAAGAGTCTCGCGGACGAGTGGGTGCGCCTGCCCAACACCAATCCGATTTTCGCCGGCGACACGCCGCTGGCATACATGACGCGCGGCGGCCTGCCGGCCATGCACATCGTCCGGCGCCTGCTCGACGCACGGCGCGCGGGCTGACGGAGCGCGCGCAGGCTTCCCTGCCCTGCGCGCGAAATCGCGCGGGTCGAAGGGAGCCGCGTCGTAAGAATGCCCACACTCCCCGCGATCTCGCTCATCCGTCAGCTCGATACACACCGCCTCGTGCCGTCGAAGTACCGGCCCAACGGGGACAGCGTCCTCGTCGATATCGCGGATGACGAGGCGCACCTTCAGGCGATCTTCGCGCTCGATGCCGCGACCAACGACCGGCTGCTCGCCGCGCAACAGGTGCTGCCGGGCATCGGCCTCGAAGAGCTTGTGTTCGGCGTACCACAGGCGGCCGTCATCAACGCCGCCTTCTGTCACGGGCATCCGCTCGGAAACCGCTTCAGCACGCCCGATCGCGGCGCATGGTATGCGGGCTTCGCCGTCGAAACCGCCCAAGCCGAAGTCGCGTTCCACAAGACCGTCCAGCTCGCCGAGATCAACCGGTTCGAGGACGACGTGACGTATGACGATTACCTGGCGGATTTCAGCGCGGGCTTCCACGATCTCAGGGGCCGCCGCTTCGAGCAGTACCTCGATCCTGGCAGCTACATCGAATCGCAAGCGCTCGCCGAGCGCCTGATGGCCGCGGCCGCACTCGGCGTCGTCTACCCGAGCGTGCGTCACGCCGGCGGCACCTGTGTCGCGTGCTTCCGCCCGGCGCTGGTCGGCAACGTCCGTCGCGACAAGACGTATCGGTTCGTGTGGAAAGGCGCCGCCGAACCCACGATCAGAGCTAATCCCTAATCCCTGATCCCTGATCCCTGATCCCTGATCCCTGTTCCGCAGGTGGCGATCGAAGAAATCCGAGGTCGCCTGAAAGACACGCAGCCAGCTCTCATTGCGCAGAAAGCCGTGGATCTCGTCCGGAACAACCAGCGACTCGAACGTGACGCCCTGCTTCCGCAGTGCTTCCGCAAGCGTGACCGTCTCCGCAAACGACACGTTGCGATCGTCGTCTCCGTGGATGAGCAGCACCGGCGACGTCCATCCCTTGACGAAGTTCAACGGCGACGACAGGAAATTGCGCCGCTCGATCTCCGGACCTGGGTTGTAATTCGGCATGAACGTGCGGATGCCGACGTTCCAGTCGTGGACCCCGTGGATGTCCACACCGGCCGCGAAGAGATCGGACGCGCGCGCGAGCGCGTGCGCCGTCAGGTAGCCGCCATACGACCCGCCATAGACGCCGATGCGATTCGGATCCACGTCGGGCCGATTCTTCATGTAGAGCCCGGCGCCGAGCACGTCCTGAAATTCGCTGGCGCCGGTCGCGCCGTAATCGCGCGCCTCGCGGAACTCGAGGCCGTAGCCCGTGCCGCTGCGATAGTTCACCGACAGCACGATGTAGCCGCGGCTCGCCAGGTACTGATTCATCGCGTAGGTGTTGTGGTAGTAGGACAGGTAATGCCACGCGAGCAGCATCTGCCGGCGTGAGCCGCCGTGGAAGAAGAGCACCGCGGGCCGTCGCTCGCCGGGTTTCAGATCGCGTGGGACGAAGAGCTGCCCGGGGATCTCCATTCCGTCGGTCGCGGTGATCGTCACGCGACGGGGCTCCACGAGGTCGCCGATCGGAAGGTTCTTCGTGATCTCCTCCGTGAACCTCGTCGTGGTGTTGCGTTGGTGGATGACAACATGCGCGGGAATCTGGCCCAACGATGCGATATAGGCGACGGCTGTACTGTCGATCGGCGCCGGCATCCACTCGGCGCCGCGACCCCCCGTCAGGTTTGCGGCGCGGGTGCTGCCATCCACCGGTACACGCCAGATGTGCCGGCGATCGATATCGTCGTTGTCCGCGGTCGTCTCATCGAAGATGTCCCGCCGGATGCGCTGATTCGAGCTATAGAACAGCGACGCGCGATCCGGCGACAGCGCGACGTGCTCCACCTCGAACTC
>DATKDY010000045.1:0-7892 GCA_035512515.1 Vicinamibacterales bacterium | reverse complement strand
GTCTACGCGCCGATGTCGCCGGACTTCGAACCGCTGTGGGACGATCCACGCTTCCGGGATTTGCTGCGACGCATCAATCTTCCCGGCTGAGGGCGGCAATGAGGATAGGATGAATTGCTTGATTGAGAATTGGTATTTTCGACTGCCGGAGTGACAGCAAGGCCGCATCAAGGGCTTGCAGCCGGCGGCGCCCAGTGCGATCCAGAGGCGCCGCGGCTGAAGCCGACGTTAACTCGCGATAAACGCCGAAGGGGCTTTTGACCCACTCGACTGGGGTTAGGAAGTCCCTTGGCGACTTATCGCTACCGAGGACGCCGTATCTGGGTGGCAGGCCAGGGCACGTTGTCTCTTGAAAGTTCGAAGTTTGCAAGAATGTCGCACGGCTGCACGAGCCGCAAACGCGTCAAGGTCATCTGCATACTGCTGTTCCAAGCTCAATAGAATGGGCCCATCGGCGTATAGTCTCCCGGTGAGGTTCATATGAGGTCGAGAGCTCTGGTGCTGTGGTTGGCAGGAGTCGCATGTCTGGCCGGCGCACTGCCGCTTCGTGCCGTGGAGGAGCCCCGGTGGGACCGCGACGCGGCCGCGCGATACCTCGATGGCCGCATGGACGCGTGGTGGGCCAATGCCAAAACGCTTAAGACGGGCGGCGGCGAGACACGCTGTCTGTCGTGTCACACCGCACTTCCGTACGTCTGGGCTCGGCAGGCCCTGCGCCATTCGCAGGCCGCGACACAGCCCACGCCGCACGAGCAGCGCGTGCTGGAGCAGGTCTCGCGCCGGATCGGATATCGGGGTGACGACCAGCCGTACTACGACCACACCGAGGCCAAGAAGGTCGAATCCCGTGGCGTCGAGGCCGTCGTCAACGCGGTCGTGCTCACCGGTCTCGACGGCGATGCCATCGCGAGCGACCGGCAGCCGCTCGTGTCCGCGGCCATGGGGCGGCTGTGGGACGTGCAGCGGCCCGACGGCGCGTGGGACTGGCTCGACTTCGGCCTCGAACCGTACGAAGCGCCGGACGCCGTCTTCCAGGGTGCGGCGATGGCCGCCATCGCCGCCGGCTCACCTGCCGGAAGGCGGGCGAGTGATAACGAGGCCGGACGCGCCGGCGTAGCAAAGCTTCGCGCCTACCTGCGATCGCATACCACCGATCAGCGCGCATTCAACCGCGCGTGGATGCTGCTCGCCGCGGCCCGCCTCGATGGCCTGATGACCGAGCAGGAGCGCGCTGCGATCGTGACCGACCTCGAGTCGCTGCAACGCGCCGATGGCGGCTGGTCACTCGCCGATCTCGGCGCGTGGCGATGGACCCGGCAAGAGGCGCCGTTCGCTCCCCCGGGCACGGTTGACCGCGCGCTCATCGCGCAATCGGATGGTTATGCGACGGGCCTCGTGGTCTATGCGCTGCGCCGGTCTGGTCGCCCGGTCTCGAGTCCCGCCGTCCAGACGGGCCAGCAGTGGTTGGTCGACCATCAGGTGCCGGAGCGAGTCGGCGATCCGGCGTGGGCGCCTTGGCGCGCTTACTCGTTGAACCACGACCGCGAGCACGGCGGGCCAAAGGGTGAACCCTGGCGACGCATGTTCATGTCCGATCTCGCGACCGCGTTCGGCGTATTGGCGTTGCTCTAGGCTGGTCAACCGGGCAATGTGGGATAATAGGCTCCTCGTCAGCTGAAGGCCACGGCCTTCACCCACCTAAGGGGACGACATCCGGGACGGCCCGGTCCTTTCGGAAGGAGGGGCCGACGTGGCCTGGATGTTTGTGCTCGCCGCCGGTTGCTAGAAATCGTCTGGGCCTACACGATGAAGCTCTCGCAGGGCTTCACGCGTCCAGCGCCGACAGCCGTCACGATACTCGTGATGTCGTCCTCTGCGGGTTGACGGTCAATTCATAGCTGTGGGCTGCCATAGCGCCTCCAGGGTGTCGCAAATGTTGTCGGATATGTTCCGACTTATGCAACGTTTGCGACACCGAAACCCACTTTTGGTTTCTTGCGACGTGACAGCTATGCCGGATCCGGCAGAGAAATCGTGGCCTCCATGAAGGTCACGGCATTCCCGCCCAGAATAACGCGATCATCGGTCAACTCGCAGTCGAGCCATCCGCCACGGGCCGACGCCTGATAGGCCTTGAGCGTGTCTCGGCCTAACCGCGCTGCCCAATAGGGCACAAGAGTAGCGTGGATAGACCCCGTAACCGGGTCTTCGGGTATACCTGCGCCGGGGGCGAAGTAGCGGGACACGAAATGCGCCTTTGCGCCCTCGACTTCCTGCCCTGTCACCACAAGGCCGACAGGGCCGAGAAGAGCAATCGCCGCAAGGTCGGGAACGAAACTGCGCACGGCATCGGCGCTGCCGAGATCGGCAAAGATGTTCTCGAAGTTGCGGAAAATGCGGACAGGCGGTTCCGTGAAAATCCCTGCTATTTCCTGCGGCAGAGTGTCGATGACCTCGGGCGTCAGACGAGGAAAGTCGAGCCAGTATCCATCCGGTTCCCTCGATACACGCAGCTCTCCGACCCGAGTGTGAAAGACGAGTAGCGTGTCCGCCTTCGCCTTGGTGAATAGGACATGCGCTGTCGCAAGGGTGGCATGCCCGCAGAAATCGACCTCATGCGCCGGGGCAAACCAGCGCAAATCCCATGCCCCATCGGGGCGGGCTTGACAAAGGCCGTCTCAGCCAGGTTGTTCTCCTGCGTAATCGCCAGCATCAGTTCATCTGGCAGCCAGTCGTCAAGGATGAGAACGGCAGCAGATTCCCCGCGAAAAGCCGGTCGGTGAAGGCATCGACCTGATACATGTGCATGGGGAAACTCCTTGCTGTAGTTGGTTTACCCTAGCGTTGCCCCTGGCCTGAATGCCAGCCCACCAATGATCGGATTAGACTCAAAGCGACTGTCGCAAAAATCCGAAACCTGCGACACATTTTGCGGCTAGAACCTGTGACGTAACAAGTCCTGGCGACGAATGTTCATCCGATCTCGCGACCGCGTTCGCCGTACTGGCATTGCTCTAGGCTGGGCAACTGGGCATATGGGATAATAGGCTTCTCGTCAGCTGAAGGCCACGCCCTTCGCCCACTTAAGGAGACGACATCCGGGACGGCCCGGTCCTTTCGGAAGGAGGGGCCGACATGGCCTGGATGTTTGTGCTCGCCGCCGGTCTTCTAGAAATCGTCTGGGCCTACACGATGAAGCCCTCGCAGGGCTTTACGCGTCCAGCGCCGACAGCCGCCACGATACTCGTGATGTTGGCGAGCTTCGCGCTGCTGTCGCTCTCGATGAAGACCCTTCCGCTCGGCACGGCCTATACGGTATGGACCGGCATCGGCGCCGTCGGTGCCTTTGTTGTCGGTGTGGTGATGCCTGGAGAGCCACTGACGATCGGGCGCGTTCTTGCGGCTGCGCTGATTGTGGCCGGCCTGAGCGTCATGAAGCTGACGGCCCCTGCCTAGGAGTAAGTGATGACAGCGATGGATAAGACGCGACACAACACGGGCGCTCATGGTTCGGTCGAATCGTGGTTGGTGTCAGCAGGACGGGATCGGCGCCCGGGCTCGCCGCTGAATGTCCCGCCGATGCCGGCGTCGAACTTCGTGCTGGGCGACCGTCGCGCGTACTCGCGCGATGACGGCACGCCGGGCTGGGAGGCCTTGGAAGAGATCGTCGGCGGCCTTGAAGGCGGATCCGCGGTCGCCTTCGCCTCCGGCATGGCGGGCATCGCGGCGATATTCGATCAACTTCCCGCGGGCTCGGTCGTGGCCCTGCCGGACGACTGCTACCAGGGTGTCGCGGGACTCGCGCAAGCGGGCCAACAACGCGGCCGGTGGAGCGTGCATCGCGTGGCCGTGGCCGACACGCCACGATGGCTCGAGCTGTGCGGCGTGGCCGACTTGCTGTGGCTGGAGTCGCCGTCGAACCCGCTATTGACAGTGGGCGACCTGGACACCATCTGCGCGGCGCCGCGCAAGCGCGGCGGGATCCTGGGCGTCGACAACACTTTCGCGACACCGCTCAATCAGCATCCACTGACGCTCGGTGCTGACGTGGCCGTGCAATCGGTCACGAAGTTCATCGGTGGCCACTCCGACTTGCTCGGGGGCGTTGTCACCGTCCGCGATGCCAACCTGTTGGCGGCCCTGCGGCAGTCCCGGGAGCTCACGGGTGCCACACCGGGCACGCTCGAGGCGTTTCTCGCGGTGCGCGGAGCGAGGACGCTAGCGCTACGGCTGGAGCGGGCGCAGCAGAGTGCGATGACTCTGGCCGAGCGCCTCGCGCGCCACCCCAACGTGACGGTGACGCGCTATCCGGGCCTGCCGAGCCACCCGACTCACGAGGCCGCGCGCCGCCAACTCAAGGGGTTCGGCACAATCATCTCCTTCGACGTGCGTGGCGACACGGCGACGGCCGACTCGGTGTGCACCGGGCTGCAACTCGTACAACACGCCACCAGCTTGGGGGCGGTCGAGTCCACCATCGAACGCCGGGCTAGCATTCCCGGTCAGGAGCACCTGCCGCTGACGCTGCTGCGCCTGAGTGTGGGAATCGAGGCCGCCGAAGATCTGTGGACCGATCTGGATCGAGCGCTGCGCGACACAACTTCGAGATCGTAGCTGGAGGGTTTCAGTTACCGCGACAGGCTGGCCTCGAGCTAGACGGCGCTTTGCAGGGCTTGGATATTCCGCAACCAGCTAATCAATTGATTTCAAGGAGCGCTGTCCTGGTCCACCAAATTGGTCGTCCCTAACGCCGATCAGCCGAGGAATGTCAGCTGCAAGGATTTCCCGGCATATGGCGACTGCTCGCGACGGCCGGAGCCCCATAGTTGACAAGCCGCGTGCTCCAGCTCCTTCGCCAGGGCCCGAAGTCCGCCGGCGAACTGGCGGAGCACTTCCCCGTGTCCAAGCCAACCATGTCGGCCCACTTCGCGGTGCTCCGCGAGGCCGGGCTCGTGGACAGCGAGAAAGGCGGCAAGGCGATCATCTACCGCCTCCGAATGTCTGTACTCGAAGAAGCACTGATGGAATTCACCCAGCTGCTTGGGCTGAATCTGACTCAGCGCGCAAAGACGAGCTCCGCGAAAGCCGTGCTCAGAAAGGGAACCACGTCATGATCCGTGGGCGCTATTTCTCACCATGCTGGCCACCACGACGGCGAACGCGCAGCCGATCGATGGTGATTGGCAGGGCACGCTCACTGCTGGTCCCGCGGAACTTCGCCTGGTCCTGCATCTAAGTCGGGGTGACCCGTTGTCGGGCGGGCTATGCTGTTGCGGCGCAACCGCTCAGAGGAACGCGCCGACGCTACCCTTGGAGGCGAGCGATGAAAACAGGAACGATGCTTCTGTGCTTGCTGATGTGTGCATTAGCGGCTTCGAACGCGGCAGCCGATATCACCGGGCGCTGGAAGGTCACGATTGCACTCGGCGATCAGACGATTACCGGCGTGGCCTTGCTGAGACAGACCGGCGACGAGGTCACCGGCTCGATCGGGGCTGATGAACGCAACCAGCATCCACTGGATGGGGTCGTGAAAGGGAACCTCATTACGCTCACAACACATCCACGACCAGGGCGAACGGTGGCGTTCGACAAGTGTTACTTGAGAGTCCATGGCGAGACGATGACGGGCACGACCGAACGAACGGGGTCGAGCGACAAGGCAACTATCGAGCTCGTACGCGTGAAGGAATAAATCACGGCACCTGGAGCGGTGCCTCGATCAAGCCAAGCGCTTAGTTCTCCTGGCACGATCTGGCGACCACGGACTGGCGCGCGGCGCTCGACTTCTACAGAGCGATGTTTGGCTGGGAGACGATCAGCGAGAGCGATTCGGCTCCACACGGCGCCTACCTCGTCTTCGGCCAGATCGGCGTGCCGTACGGCGGAATGTTCGACAAGCCGCCAGCGATGCCGCGAACGGCGTGGTGTTATTCCGTGCGTCTGGATGACGTCCGCGAAGCCGCGATCAGGGTTCGACAGAACGGGGGGCAGGTCTTCCGTTCCCACGCCGATATCGCCGGAATTCTACTCAGCCGAGATCGAGCACCAGGCGCAGGCCGGCACCGAGCGCCGCCAGCCGCTCGGCGGGGAGTGCCGCCAGCCGTTCGACGAAATCGGCCCTGAGCACTTTCTGCACATCGTAGACGTTTGCGACCGACGGTTTCGACAGCCGCGTCTCACGCCGATCGAGGCGGACGTTGCCCGGCAGACCTTCCAGGTGCAGACGGCTCGTCAGCGGAACCACGAGAAAGGTCCGCACGCGAGCGTCCTGCACCTTGTCGGTCTGCACGACCACCGCCGGACGCCGTTTATCGGCCCGGACCCACCACACCTCGCCGCGGCGCGGGAGCGCGTCACCATTCATCGTCGCGATACTCGTCGGCCATCCGCCGGCGCTGGTACCGCCGCCAGCCCGCTTCGTCGTCGGCGACGTCCCAACCATGACGATCGATGTAGGCCTGCGCCTGCTGGCGGACGCGTTCGGCCTCGAGCAGCTCGGCGAGCAGCCCGGAGCGGGTCGTGCCGCGCTTCCTGGCGACGTCGTCGGCGAACGCGATCAGCTCGGCGGAGAGCGAGACGCCGATCTTCATGTCGATAGATTACCACCCATGGGAATACCAGGGTATCCGTTCCGTATTCAGGGCCGACTCGGGCGAACGTCGATCTCGGGTCCGGCCCGGGTTGCGCGTTCGGTGATGCAGGCGAAAGATCTCGGCGGCGAGGTGGTTTTCGACACCGTTTAGCATGACGCCGCCAGCGCCAGCATACAGAAACTCGGCTGCTGTCTTTCAGCGCAAGCCGATCGCTGATAGCTGAGAGCCGCGTCAATCCCGCAGCGATTCGATCGCATCCACGCTGCTCGCACGCCGCGCCGGCACGTAGCTCGCCAGCAGGCCGATGCCGAGCATCATGATCGACATCGCCACGAACACCGCGGGATCCAGCGCGTTGACTTCGTAGAGCAGCGCATCCAGAAGTCGCGTCGAGGCCAGCGCCGCCGCGACGCCCACGACGATGCCGGCGAGCACCACTCTGGCGCCCTGCGACACCACCATGCGCCGCACCGCGCCGGCGGTGGCGCCGAGCGCCATGCGCACGCCGATCTCCCGCGTCCGCTCGGCGACGACGTATGCCAGCACGCCGTACAACCCGACTGCGCCCAGAATCATCGCCAGCGCCGACACGACGCCGAGCGTCAGCATCGTGAACGACAATTGCACCATCGACCGCCGCGCCAGGAACTCCATGGTGAATTCGCGATACACCGGCGCCTCCGGCGCCACCTGGCGCACGAGTTCGCGCACCTCGCGACCCAGGCTCGCGGCCCGCGGCGACTTGACGACGTAAGCGGGCGACCCCATCGCCCACGCCGTCGGCGTCGGTCCCGTGAGCGGAAAGTACAAGACCGCCTCGCCGGCCTCCCGCCAGTCGTCTTGCTTCACGTCCTCCACCACGCCGACAACCGTGAACCACTGCGGCGTATCGCCGGTGCGACGGATTCGCTGTCCGAGAGGATCCCGCTCGGGCCACAGCCGCGTGGCGACGGACTGGCTGATGATGACGCTGCTGTTTGGCGTGAAGGCTTCGTCGGGTGTGAACTGGCGTCCCCGCAACACGTCGATCCCCAGGACTTGAAAGTAGTCGCCGCCGGCGAAGTTCTGATCGAGCAGCGCCCCGCCGCTTTCGGGGGCCATCGAGTCGGTAAGGAACCTTCCCGTGCCGGTGCCTTCGTCGAGCGGGATGTTGTTGACCACCCCCACGGTGGTCACGCCGGGCAGCGCACGCAGGCGGTCCATGAAATCCAGATGGAACCGTCCCCAGGCGGGCCCGTCAGTGAGGCGTTCCTGCTCTGGCGCGAACTGAAAGGTGTAGATGTCGGCGGTATCGTA
>DATKDY010000044.1:0-5218 GCA_035512515.1 Vicinamibacterales bacterium | reverse complement strand
CGCTACACTACCGAAGGATGCCTACGCCTCGGCGGCTATCACCGGGCACGCGACTTGGCCATTACGACGTCGAGCGACTGATTGGCGAAGGTGGCATGGGCACCGTCTATGCTGCCCGCGACACCCGGCTCCACCGCACGGTCGCGATCAAGGTCCTGCACGACGACTGGGACGAGGCGCAGTCGCGTTTCATGCGCGAGGCGCACGCGGCTGCAGCCCTGCAGCACCCGCACATCTGCGCGCTGCACGACATTGGCTCGCAGGACGGAATCGAGTATCTCGTGCTCGAGTATCTCGACGGCGAGCGTTTGAAGGCCCCGCTGCCGCTCGGTCGCGTGATCGAGTATGGCGTGCAACTCGCCGACGCGCTCGACGCCGCCCACAGCAAGCACATCATCCACCGCGACCTGAAGCCGTCGAACGTGCTCCTGACGAAATCAGGCGTGAAGGTGCTCGACTTCGGTGTGGCGCGCATCACTGGCGATGACACGCTGACCAATCCCGGCGCACGCGTCGGCACGCCCGCATACATGGCGCCCGAGCAGCTTGCCGGGCTCGCCACCGACGCCCGCACCGACATCTATGCGCTTGGCCGTGTGCTGATCGAGATGGCCACGGGACGAAATGATCCGGCAGGCACGAGCGGCCATCGCAACCTGGACGCCGTCATTCTGGGATGCCTCGCCGACAATCCTGACGATCGCTGGCAGTCGGCGCGTGACGTCCGTCGCATGCTGCAATCGATCGACTTGTCGCAGCCTGCACTGGGGCCGGTGGCGGCGCGCCTGCGCTGGTGGCGTGCGGCAGCGATCGCGTTCCTGGCAGTCGCCGCCGCACTTGCGGTGTCACGTTCGTGGACGTCGCCAGACGAGGTGCCGGCGTTTCACCTGCGGGTCGCACCGCCACCTGGGTCGGCATTTCTCGTCGCACGCAATCGCGAAGGAGGGGTGGCGCTGTCACCGGACGGAACGCAGCTCGCGTTTGTGGCACGGGCCGGCGCACGCGTCCAGCTGTGGCTGCAGCGGCTCGATTCCGGCGAGGCCCGTCCGTTGGCCGGCACCGACAACGCGTTCTACCCATTCTGGGCGCCGGACTCGCGTCAGATTGCCTTTTACACACCCGACAGCCTGAAGACCGTGACCATCGACGGCGGTCCGGTGAAGACGGTGAGCGCGTCTGACCCGCGTGCCACAGGGGGTGCCTGGATCGCCGGCGACGTGCTGCTGGTCACGGGAGTGGGTCCCGGCATCCGTCGGATCTCGGCGCGCGGTGGCGAGTCGCACTTTGTGGTCGATGGCGCGTGGCCGCAGACCTTGCCAAGTGCACGCGCCTTCCTGTTCTCCTCGGAGAGTGCCATTCTGGCGGCGTCGCTAGACGCCCCCGACGCGGTCCGGCAGCTCGTGGAGACGGAGATCCCGCACGCGGCGTATTCACACGGGCACCTGCTGTTCGTCCGCGATCGCACACTCCTGGCGCAGCCGTTCGACCATGCGAGCCTCACGCTGTCGGGCGAGCCGTTTGTCGTTGCCACCGGCCTCCTTGTGAACCGGGCTGGCACTCCGGCCACTCACATCAGCTTCTCGGCCTCACCAGGCGGTCAGCTCGTCTACGCGGCCGGCGATGCGCTCAGCCACTTGCGCTGGCGCGACAGGAACGGGACACCGCTAGGGAGCGAAGCGGGGATCGGCGACTATCAGACGGCGCGCATTTCCCCGGACGGCACTCGCGTCGCCTTTGCGCGTGTCGACGGCGGCAACATGGACATCTGGATCGGCGAGCTCGGTCGACCGGCCGCACGCGTGACGTTCGAGGCCACCGTCGAGCAGTATCTGGTCGCCCGACGGACGCATGCTCACGTTCGCGGCAGGCATCGGCAACGCGTTCGATCTCTTTCGCAAGCCGGCCGACGGCTCGGGCGCCGTCGATCAGCTGACGAATGACAAAGGACCGCAGCACCCGATGGACTGGTCGGATGATGCCCGGTATCTCGCCTTCACCCGGAACAACATCGGCACTGGGACCGACCTGAAGATCCTCGCTATCGATGACGAAGGACGACAGTCGTACGATTTTCTCCAGACAGCCGTCAGCGAGGCGCACACGCAGTTTGCGCCGGGGACGCCGCCGCGTTGGGTCGCGTACTCCGCGGACGAAACCGGCCGCCGCGAGATTTACGTGAGGGCGTTCACGCCCGGACAACCCGCGTCGGGAGCGATGTGGCAGGTCTCATCCGAAGGCGGGACGATGCCGCGCTGGCGAGGCGACGGACGCGAGCTGTTCTACTTGGGGCTCGATGGAGGCATGATGTCGGTCGCCGTGAACGGTGATGGGGCAGCGTTCCGCAGTGCGCCGCCGATCACGCTGTTCGAATTGCATCGTCCGACGCTGCGCACCAACTCCATCGAGTTCGACGTGACACGCGACGGTCAACGCTTCCTCATCATCGAGCCCTCTGAGCTCGCGCCATTTCAGACCCTGTCGCTCGTCACGAACTGGCTTCCGCGGAAATGACGTGCCGGGAATGGCGTCGACGTGATGACCGCCGGCACCTACAAGTGGCTGCTCGGAAGCTACGGCGTCGCGCCCTTCTACGTCCGCGGCGAATGGTAGATGAGGCCTCGGTCGGATACATGTGCGGGAGCAACGGCGACCGCGGTCGCCTTGGCACCTTCATCATATTGATATTGGCGCGAAAGTGACTGTCCTTGGCTGATCCCCCGCAGAGCGGTGGCTGCAGGCGAGGCGGTGAGGATCGTCTGAAGCGAGCCGCCCATTTTGGGAGATGATGTTGGACGACAAGGCGCGTGTCGAGAAGGTCCTGGAGAGGCCTCGAGCGCGCAAGGGAAGCTGTCTTCGGCTCGTGATTGGAGGGATGCATGCGTCGTCTGGCCGTGGCGGCTTGCGCCGCTCTCACCGTGGTGTGGCTGCCGCTGGCAGGGGCGCAACAGGCTGCGCGGCCGGTTGACGATGCCGCGCTGGCCGGCGTGGAGTCGCGCCCGCAGGACTGGCTGTCGTACGGGCGCGACTATTACGAGCAGCGCTACAGCCCGCTCGAGACCATCAACGAGGGCAACGTCGAGCGGCTCGGCCTGGCCTGGTCCTACGACACGGCGAGCGATCGCGGCCTGGAGGCCACGCCGCTCGTCATCGACGGCGTGATGTACACGACCGCATCCTGGAGCGTGGTCCACGCGGTCGACGCGCGCACGGGCCAGCCGCTCTGGACCTACAACCCCGAAGTCCACCGCAAATACGACAACATCGCGTGCTGCGACGTCGTCAATCGCGGGGCCGCGTTCTACAAGGGCCGCGTCTACGTCGGCGTGCTCGACGGACGGCTGGTGGCGCTCGACAGCAAGAGCGGAAAGGTCGCGTGGCAGACCACGACGGTCGATCAGGCGCAGGCCTATACCATCACCGGGGCGCCGCGCATTGCGAAAGGCAAGATCATCATCGGCAATGGCGGTGCGGAGTACGGCGTGCGCGGCTACGTGTCGGCCTACGACGCCGAGACCGGCAAGCTGGCGTGGCGCTTCTACACCGTGCCGGGCGACCCTTCGAAACCGCAGGAATCCAAGGCGCTGGAGCGCGCGCTGCCGACCTGGAAGGGCAACGATTGGTGGAAGTTCGGCGGCGGCGGCACGGTGTGGGATTCGATCGTCTACGACCCGGAGATCGACCTGCTGTACGTCGGGACCGGCAACGGCGCCGTGTGGAACCGGGAGGTGCGCAGCCCCGGCGGCGGGGACAACCTGTATCTGGCCTCGATCCTCGCCCTCAATCCCGACACCGGCGAGCTCGTCTGGCACTACCAGACGGTGCCGGGCGACACCTGGGACTACACGGCCGTGCAGCCGATGATGCTGGCCGATCTGATGATCGGCGGACAGCTGCGCAAGGTGATCATGCAGGCGCCAAAGAACGGGTTCTTCTACGTGCTCGATCGCGCGACCGGCGAGCTGCTGTCGGCCGATCCGTATGTCGAGGTCAATTGGGCGTCGCACGTGAACCTCGAGACCGGCCGCCCCGTCGAGATCCCCGGCGCCGACTACACGACCAAGGGGATGTATATCCGGCCGGGGCCGCTGGGCGGCCACAACTGGCAGGCGATGTCGTTCAGCCCGCGGACGGGACTGGTGTATCTGCCGGCGCAGGAGAACGGCCGCTACTACGAGCAGCCGAAGACCTTCGAGTTCAGGCCCATGGAATTCAACCTGGGGCTCGCGCCGGTCGGCCGCAACCTCGACCGCTACGACAATCCCTATGCAGGGCGGCTCATCGCCTGGGATCCGATCGCGCGCAAGCCGCGATGGACCGTCGAGTACGGCAACTACTGGAATGGCGGCACGCTGGCGACGGCGGGCAACCTGGTGTTCCAGGGCACGGCCGCGGGCGACTTCATCGCCTATCGCGCCAGCGATGGGCAGAAGCTCTGGTCCGCCTTCGCCGGTACCGGCATCGTCGCGCCACCCATCACCTACGCGATCGACGGCAAGCAGTATGTTTCGGTGATGGCCGGCTGGGGCGGCGCCTTCGTGCGTAAGGCGCGGACGCGCGGCCGGCTCCTGACCTACGCGCTCGACGGCGCGACGGCGTCACCGTCACGCCCGGCGCCCCGCCCCGTCACGGCGATCGCCAGCGGCGCCCGGCCCGAAGCGATCGCCGCGGGCGCGAAACTCTATACGACGTACTGTGCGCGTTGTCATGGCGGCGCGACCGTCCTGCCCGACCTCCGGCGATCGGCGCCGGCTGTGTACAACTCGTACGAGAAGATCCTGATCGACGGTGCGCTGGTCGAGCGTGGCATGCCGCGCTTCCAGTATCTCGACAGGGCGGCCGTGGCCGCGCTGCGTGCGTATGTTCTGGAGGAGCGACGCAAGCTCGCCGCCGCTCAGTAGCGCCGTCAGAGGAAATTGACCAGTCAATCGCAGAAGGGAGTCAGCCCATGCACCGAGGACACACACGAATCGTCGTGACCTTTCTCTTCCTGTTCGCGACGCTGGGCGCCGCGCACGCGTGGTTGGAGCGCGAGCTGACGGCCCAGGCTCGTTCCGGAATCCAGGCGCCGCGCTTCGAGGTGGACCCATTCTGGCCGAAGCCGCTGCCGAATCACTGGCTGCTCGGCAACGCCATCGGGGTGTGGGTGGACGATCGAGACCACGTGTGGATCGTGCACCGTGGATCGGCGACGCTCGCCAACAACGAGAAGGGACTGGAA
>DATKDY010000043.1:0-4140 GCA_035512515.1 Vicinamibacterales bacterium | reverse complement strand
CTCTTCTTGGTCGCGTTCGAGCGCGTCAAGGACGGCGCTGAAGTTCCTCGCGACGTCGGTAACGGACCGCGTCTTCATAGGCTCAGATTATCTGATTGAATCTGATTCCGCAATGATACTGTCCCCGCGATTGTCCCTGCGGCGCGCCAAAAGTGGGCTTCCAGGGACAACGCTGGCCAATGCGGTCGATCGGGGAAGTGCTGAAAAGAGAGGAATTTAGGCCGGAAAAACGAAGGCGGCCGAGGGGCTGAAGGACGTTTGGCAAACCGCCGCCTTCAGCCTCTCGGCCACCTCACCGCGGCCTCCAAGTGTACGTGAGATCGGCACTTGCCGGATCCAACTTTTTCTGTCGGACCTACAACGGCTTTTCAAAACCGCCAGCTTCGCCCAATTTGGGCGAGAAATCCGCGGTCGATCACAGCGACTCTGGGCACACTCGCTGCGAAGCATCGGGAATCCGAGGCGGGCTGATGGCGCGCGTTGTGCGTCGTTGAGGCTTTCCGACGAGCCCAGCCAGTCCAGGGCGGACGGCTGAGCCTCGCTCTACCGCGTAAGGTCGTCGGATCTGTCTAATGCCATTAGGCGTTCACGGTTCTTTGGCGCGCACGCCAGACACGAGGCCGTCAATCAGCAGCATGCCCGTATTGCCCACGTCGGCTCCGCCTCACGCGAGGCGCTGCGCGATGTCGGCGAACCAGTGAACAATGACGGCGAGGTGATCGGGCTGCGCTTCCGCGGACCGCTGCGCGACGAGCAGCAGCCGTCCGTCGGACGCCACATCGTAGTTCGGCAGCCCAGTCATGGCACCAGGCTGATAGGAGCCCTCGGCGACGTGGATCGGCGGAGACGTCCGGCGCTTCGTCGTCCGATCCACGTTCACCATGGCGATGCCGGCGCCGTGCCGGAAGTACAGACGGCTCCCGTCAGCGGACCAGACTGGTTCGATGCCTCCGTCCGTGGTGATCTGCGCCTTGTCGCCGGCATCTCGAAGCGACGCGACGTGAATTTCCGGACGGCCTGATTCATCGGACGTGTAGGCGAACGCCAGGCCGTCGGGCGAGACGGCGGGCGCGTACGTGTTCGCGCGCGAATGCACCAGACAGCGTGGCGCGTCGCCGCTCTCCGGCGCGCACAACCACACGCCGGCGCCTGTGATCGGGTTGTATTCGGTGAAAAGCAGTAATTCGCCCTCGGGATGCCACGATCCTGGAACCAGATCGTGCTCGCCGCCGACCAGAAGCGACGGCTCTGGGTCTTCCAACCCCTGCGAAAAAATCTGGCACGGGCCGCTGCGATTCGAACTGAAGGTCAGCCGGCGGCCCTCGGGCGACCACACCGGCGCGAAGTTGTCGCCGTCGAACGTGAAGCGGCTGAGGGTACCCCCTTCGATGTCGTAAATCCAGATGTCGCTGGTCGCCTGCCTGAGGCCGAAGGCGATACGGCGCCCGTCCGGCGACAGGCGAGGTTCCTCCATGCAGCGCTCCGCCACGTCGAGTGGGATGGCGTGGCCGTCCGCGACCCAGACGAGGCGCTGTCTGAATTCCTGAGCCTCGCCGGTGACGTACAACAGACAGCCATCCCGCGAAAAGCTGAAATAGCCGACGCCCGTCGGCTGCGTCATCACTTCGTCGACGACCGGCATGGCCGAGCCGCTGACCGCGAGACGATCGACGTCGAATCGGGCTGCCATCAGCGAACCTCCGCGCACGTACACGAGATGACCGGTCGGTACGTAACGGCCGTCGCTTCCGAGCCGATGGACCGTGCGCCGCTCGCCGGTCGCCAGCGACACCACGGCGATCTCCGCCTCCGCGAACGCAGCCACGCCCGCGCGGGCGACGGTAAAGAGCACGTCGCGCCCGTTCGGGAGCACGGCCGGCCAGCGATGCGTTCGCTCGCCGCCCGTGAAGTCCAGCGCGGTGAGCGGTTGCGGCCGGCCACCTTCAGCGGACACGCGCGCCAAGCCCGACGCAGGCGTCGGCGCAAACACGATCTCGTCGTCGTGGTTCCAGGCCGCGCCGCGGCACTCGGCGCCCGTGTTACAGATGTCGAGCGGCGAGCCGCCCAAGGCCGGCACCTTGCGCAGGCGTCCGTTTGCGAAGTATCCAATCCAGCGGCTGTCGGGCGAGAAGAAGGGGCTGTTTGCGCCTTCGGTCCGCGGCAGCCGCTCGACGCCGAGGCGATCGAGGCGTCTCACATACAGCGCCTGCGACGCGCCGTCGCGAGCCGTATATGCGAGGGTGCGGCCGTCGGGAGACAACGCAAAGGGCGCGCAGGGGCCGAGCGCCAGCGGCGGCCCCGGCGCCAGCGGCAGCACCAGTTTCATCGAGGCGCTCGCTGCAGCGAACGGTGTCGGCGCGGCTGCATCGTCCACGGGCATCGACGCGGGCGCCCCTTCTCTCGATTCCACGACGTGGGCCACGAACCGATATCCTCGACGGGGAACCGTTGCGATGAAACGGTGGTCCCGCGGATCTTCGCCGAGCGCTTTTCGTAGCAGGAAGACCTGCTGACTCAAGTTGGCCTCTTCGACGATGGCGTCAGGCCAGATGTGGCGCATCAACTCGTCCTTGTCAACGACGCGCCCCGCCTGTGCCACCAGCGCGGCGAGCGTATCGAACGCCTTCACCGTGATGGCGACCGCCACACCGGCACGCAACAGGCGCCGTGACCCGGTTTCCAACCGAAAGTCGCCGAATTCGTACGCCCTCTCGTCCATCGCGTGAACCTAATTGAGCGGAATTGAGCGTCGGATTGAAGACTCGCGCCCCATGAGTGAAGGATTCTACGCTGGTCAACCACGACTACAAACGGGTAAGGAGGACAGAATGGCTGTTTACATGGTGGAACGCGACCTTCCGGGGATCTCGAACGAGCAGCTGGCGGGAGCGCAGCAGGCCGCCATCGCCAGCTCACAGAAGTCGACGACGAGCGGGACGCCGGTGCGCTACATCCGCAGCACATTCGTGCCCGGCGAGGCGCGATGCATGTGCCTCTTCGAGGCCGACACGAAGGACGCAGTGCGCGACGTCAACGAATCAGCTGGTCTGCCGTTCACGCGCATCGTCGAGGCGATGGATCTTACGCCGGCTCGCTGACGTTCGGCTCGAAGGAGTCTCGGGTAGCATCGGTCGTAAACTACGTGGTCCACACGGGTCCACACAGGCGGCGCGTCGATTAAGCTCGAAGGCGACGCGCTCTCTCTAGACCTCTTTGAGGCGACCGGACGCGTACTTGGGCAGCACGCTCGAGATCAGGGTCTGGTAACGCGAGGTACTTCACCGCTATCAGCGTGGCACAACGTGTGCCCGTAAGGCACACATTGGCATCGGTTCCAGTGTGCCCACCAGTGCGCCCAAACGCCGTCCGAGGACCATCACCCGCCAGCCCACGCCAACCAAGTTCCCAAGAAAGCAAGAAAGAACGGGCCTGAAATCGTGCATTTCGGGCCCGTTCTGTGATCTCGGGCGACCTTGGCAGACCGCCGCCTTCAGCCTCTCGGCCACCTCACCCTTCGACTCGCTTCGCTCGCTCAGGGCGAGCCGCAGACTGTCAAGCATACGTGACTCAGACAGTTACCTGGAAGCGCTCGACAGTGACGCCGTGAGGGCGGTTCGCGTTCAGACCACCGCCTTCGACGCTAAGTGCAGGGAACAGGAATGAGTTGCGACATTGTCATGACGGCTCGTTTGGGCACGCTGGCTTGGGCACACACGCGGCTTTCTTTCGCGTCGTCTCGCCTTCGTCAAGTCCAACTGCAGATCTCCTGATTTTCGCAATGATGGAGCGCAAACTCTGGGCACACTCGCGGAAAGACATCGTGAATTGCGAGCGTACTGATGGCGCGCGTTGTGCGTCGTTGGTGATTCGGCGTCTCGTGGAAGACGCCGCCCGTGCAAAGGCCGCGGGAGGTCGACGTGCTCGATCTCGGCACGGCGCTGGACGAGCGCTGCCTGCGACCGTCGCAAGGCGCGTCATCAGGGGCAGAGCAGCGCCCACCGCCCGGACGAGGCGGCGGAAGCCGTCGCCCTTGAGCACTTTCACGGATGGCCAGCTCCCACGGGTGAAATCGTCCCTTCGAACGAGCCCTCGGTCACGCCGGTCGCCTGATTGAAGCGCCGCTGCACGGTAAACGTCCCC
>DATKDY010000042.1:0-17447 GCA_035512515.1 Vicinamibacterales bacterium | reverse complement strand
ACACTATGAACAGAAGTGTCAGGACGGTCGTGTAGCTGGCGCTGACATACGCAGCAACCAGCAGTACACGACCGCGTGCCGGCAAGCGCTGCCACGCCGCTACCGGGTGCACGCACCACGCCAGAGCGCGCCCGATCAAGACGTCGAGAGGCACGGCGTCTGCCTGAGCAACAACGGTTCCACTTGGGACTTCGGCATTTTCCGCCCAGCAGATCGACCAGGGATGTCGAGCACCGCGGGATGTCTGCCTGTGGCGAGAGAAAAGGCAACAAGGGACGCGACCAGCGTCACCGCGTGGCCGTTTACTCCGTCCGCAGCGCAATTACCGGATCGATCCTCGTCGCGCGCCGGGCCGGGAAGAACGAGGCGCACTCGGCCACGAGCAGCAAGGTCAGCGACACCGCCACGTAGACCAGCGGATCCGCCGGATCGACTTCGAACAACGCCTGCTGCATCAGCCGCGAGACGACGAGCGCGCCGCCGATGCCCAAGGCGATGCCGGCGAGCGTGAGACGCCGGCCATGACCGAGCACCATGCGCATCACCGCGCTGGGTGACGCGCCGAGTGCGATGCGCAGGCCGATCTCGCTGGTACGGAAGGTCACCAGGTGCGCCATCACGCTGTAGACGCCGAGACTGGCGAGCACGAGCGCCAGCGCCGCGAACCCCGCCAGCAGCACCAACGCGAGCTTGCGGTTCGCCACCGTTGCCGCGATGCGCGTGGAGAGCGCTTGCGGCTGCAGGAGCGGCAGCTCCGCATCCACCGCGCCGAGCGCCTCACGTACGAGCGGCGCCATCGCGGTGGGGCTGACGTCGGTGCGCACCAGGATGTTGGTGAAGGTCTCCGGCCGTTGCAGAGCAGGCAGGAAGTAGTCCGCCTCGGGCGGGTCGTTGAGCGTGGTGCTGCGCACGTCCGCCACGACGCCGACGATCTGCGACGCCAGCCCCGCCATCCCCGTGATCAACGTACGGCCGATCGGATCCTCACCGGGGAAGTGTTGTCGCGCGAAGGTCTCGTTGACGATCGCGACGTGCGGCACACGCGCGTTGTCGCGCTCGTCGAAATCGCGACCGGCGCGAAGGGGAATCCCCAGCGTGCTGAAGTAGCGCGGGGACACCAGATGGCGGTTCGCGAGCGGCCGTTCGCTCATCGGCGCCAGTGGGCGGCCCATGACCGCTATCGGCGCCGGCGACCGCCCGCCGGTGAGCGGAACGCGATCCGTCAGGGCGGCCGACGTGCTGCCGGGGAGCGTTGCCAGTCTTTGATAGAGCTGCTCGTAGAAGGCGACGAGCTTCTCCTGCGGGTAGCGTTGCGGCGACAGCACCAACTGCGCGGTGAAGACGCCGTCTGGCTCGAAGCCCGGCTCCACGCGCTGAAGCCGCGCGAAGCTGCTCAACAACAGACCGGCGGCGATGAGCAGCACGAGCGACAGCGAAACTTCGGCCACCAGGAGGCCCGCGCGAAGACGACTGCTCGATCCGACCGAGCCGCGGCCCGCGTCCTTGAGCGCTTCCAACACGTTCACGCCCGACGCCTGCAGCGCCGGCAGCAGGCCGATCGCCAGACCGGTGAGGAGTGTCGCGAGGAGCGAAAACCCCAACGCCATCGGGTCGATCCTGATTTCGGTGACACGCGGAATCAGATCCGCTCCGAAGGTGACCAGGGCACTCAAAGCCCACTCGGCCAGCAGCAAGCCGGCGGCGCCGCCCAGCACCGCCAGGAGCATGCTTTCCGTGACGAGTTGGCGCACCACCTCGGCCCGGCTCGCGCCGAGCGCGAAGCGCGCCGCGATCTCGCGCCGGCGCCCGGCAAAGCGTGCGAGCAGCAGGTTGGCGATGTTCGCGCAGGCAATCAGGAGCACGCAGCCGACCGCGCCGAAGAGCAGTAGATAACTCTGCCGCTGCTCGCCAACGGCATCGTCCAGGAGCGGCACGAGCTCGATCTGCGACGGCGCGTCGGCGTTCGCGGGGTTGGCCGCGCGGTAGCCGGCGGCGATGACGTTCATGGCCTCGCTCGCCTGCTGCAGCGAGACGCCCGGCCGTAGTCGTGCGATGGCCTGGAAGAAAAAGCCGCCGTTGTTCAACTGCGCCGGGACGAGATAGGGCACCTCCGCGGGTCGGGGCACCCAGATCTGCAGCTGATTCAAGGGGAACGCCGTCGCCGCCTCGGGCAACACGCCGATGATGGTGTACGGCGCACCGTCGAGCGTGAGCGCCTCTCCGAGGATCGCCGGATCGCGGTTGAAGCGCTGCTGCCACATTGCGTGGCTGATCAGCACGACGTGCTCGCCGCCGGGTCGATCTTCATCCGCCGAGAAGTTGCGGCCGACGAGCGGCTCCAGTCCGAGTGCAGGCAACAGTGTGGCTGACGCATGCAGTCCAAAGAGCTGTTCCGGATCCCCGCGGCCGGTCAACGTGAACGCGTTGCCTGCCGACAGCGCCAGATCGCTGAACACCTCTTGACGCTGCTGCACTTCGAGGTAGCGGGGATAGGAGAAACCGACGCGCGTGAGGTTGTTCTCCTCGCTCGTCGAGCTCAATCGGACGAGCCGGTCCGGCTCGTGATACGGCAGTGGACGGAGGAGGACCGAGTTCACCACGCTGAAGAGCGCAACGTTGGCGCCGATCCCGAGTGCGAGACCGAGAATGGCAACGAGCGTGAACCCCGGCGACTCGAGCAGCTGCCGGACGGCGTAGCGGAGCACGGATAGCATGAAGATCTCCGTTCAGGGCGCGACAGTTTTGCGTCCATTGTGCACCGGTTGCCAGGGCCGGGGCGAAGTTTGGGACGGAGTAGTTCACTCCCGGATGCAAAGGGCGACGCCGGATCTCTTTTGCGTCAGAATCTGCGCGACCGTGCGCGCCGTCTCGGCAACCGCGATGTGAGGTGGCTTGGCTCGCGGATGAACTCCGCAGATGGCGGTTGTCGCGGCGTGATCAAGACTCCGGCTCCATCGCGGCCGGCCGCCTTCGTCGCGCCCATACGTGAGATACGCGGACAGCGTATTGAGCCCGGTGCCAGGGCGCTCGCCGATCAGGTGGATCACCATGGCGGCGCCCACCAGCCCGCCAATTTCGTATCCGACGCGGACCCGTCCGTTGGTGACGACAACGTCGGCATCGCCGACATGGTGCCCGGCTTCAGCCAACATGCGCCGAAGCCGTGGCAGATACGCGCGGAGGTTCTCGTTGATGGCGTTGGCATTGAGTCCGTCCGAGATGACCACCTGCACCTCGGGTGGTCGTGCCGGGTACAGCAACCTGATGGCGTTCGCCGCCTCGTGAGGCAAATACTCGCCTGATGTGGGATGCGCAAGATAATCGTCGCGGTCCACGGCGGCCGTCCGCACCCGCACGTGACGAGCGGTCGCGTCCCGGATGACGCTCCCGTTCAGTAGAGCGTAGAGCGCGTCGCGCGCATGCGAGTAGATCGCGTCGAGTCGTGCGTCGGCTTCGGATGCATGGCTGACGCCCAGATCGAATCCGCGTTCACGTAGCGCATGTAAACGACGACGCCCCTCATCTTCCAGCGCGTCCACGGTCCGGCCGTCGCCGCCCGCCTTGGCGTACGCAGCATACAGGCCTGGAACAGCGTGCGAGCGCGCACGCGGCTCGCCATCGTCACCGGGCACGCCAAGGACCGCCAGCCGTTGCACCATCGCAGATGCCGGTCGTCGCTGCACCGACGCGCGGAGAGGAGGGTGCTCGCGGAAGGAGGTTGTCATGTAGCCGAGCATCGGGTCGGCATTGCCAGCGACAGCCATCAAATATGCCGGCGCCGCACGAGCGACCACGCGCTCGGTGAGACGCTTGAGCGCATCGGGTGCGATGCCCATGTGGAACGTCGCGCACACGTCAAGCCCCATCGTCAGGCCGTGCAGCTTCGCCATCACGGTGTCCTCGAGGCACACGCGCTCGAGTTGCTCGCTGGTCCGGAAAACCTCTGGTCCGATGAAACCCGCCACGTCATTGACGATCATCCACGGGCGTGCCGACGCACGATTCTGGCGCGCGGCACCGCTGGCCGTTGATGTGCCCACCGCCTGGCGAATGTGGCGCGCCAGCCCATAGGTTCGCGCTTCGAGCGTGACCATGTCGGCACCTTCGGCCACGCCATTGGTCACTTCCGCGCCTTGACCTGTCTCGAAATAGAGGCGATCGAAACTTCCGGCCAGATCCACCAGGCCGTCGACGTCGAGTCCGACCATGCCGGCAAGCGCCCGCGAAGTGCCCGCGAGACTCTGAAAGCCAACGTCGATGTGCGTACGCTTTTGCGCCTCGCGCTGTTTGACGATGTCCGAGAGCACGCAGTAGCGGGTGGGGAGCCGCAGGCGTCGAATGACCTGTTCGAGGAGCTGCTCGAGGCGAATGATCGTCTCGAGGTCGTCTGCGGCAGGGTTGAGCCCGACGACGACGTCGCCACAGCCGTAGGCCAGCCCCTCGAAAATCGAAAACAGAATCTCGTACTCATCATCGCCAGGGCTGTTGGGTTGGATACGCGACCCAAGCTGGTGCGGCGCTCCAATGGTCACGCCATCGCTGGCGAGAGGATTGAACAGGGAGCGCGCCACGGTCGAGAGCTCGTCGTTGGACATCACCTTCACGACAGCCGCAATCGCCTCGCTGGCCAGCGCGTCCTGGTGGCGCCGCGCCCACGCTGCCGCACCGTGCCCCAGCAACAAGGATTTCACGCGGCCGATCGTGAGCTCATCCACTTCGCTGTCGAACTGACGGTTGCGTGACCGTTCGAGCGCAGCCGTCACGCCGTCGTCTACGACCACCGAGCGTCGGATGTCCCCGACCTCGATAGCGAGCAACTCGTCCTGCGCGTCCTCCCGAAGGCGGTCGTCCGTCGTCCCACCGACGGCGAGATCGCCCTCTTTGAAGGGATTGGCCAGCGCCAGGAGTTGACGCAGCCTGCTGCCATCCATACGAGTTGATCATCGCGAAGTCGGCGTCCGCTGTATAGGCTGGAACGGGCCGTTTCGCACAGGATCGTCGGCTCCGCCATGATGTCGCTCGCCCACCTCGCCACCGGTTCCTTCAACGCGTTGAAAGGGTGCCCGACCTGCGGCTTGTGCTACGCCGACGCCGTGCCAGTCAGATGGTTCCGAGCTGGCGGCTGTCATGCCCGTCGAACGGACGCTTGACCGCCAAAATGGGGCAGGCCCATTTCGGTGAAGGTGGCGAGAAACGCGGATGAGTGGCGGATTTCGGCTCATTTGAGGCCTGCAGCGCGCGAAAGTGAGCGTTCGGCGCCGCGCACTATGCAGAAGTCGCGTACCCCTCACACGGTCTGCGCAATGCCGAGAAATGGGCCTGCCCCATTTCTACCTGAACCCTGCGTGCCGGCATCTTCCCGCGAAAATGGGCCGCACCGGATCGACATCGCTCTTCAAAAGTCGCCGCCAGTCCCCTGGGAATCACTTCCATCGCGCCGGCGTGGCCCTTGGCTCAGAAGCGAAGCAATCCGTCTGGGCTCAATGTCAGAATCCTGCGGCCAGCTTCAAGCGCACGGTCGGAACGTCGCGCGTGAACGACCTGAGGAGCCACTCACCTTCGATGTTTCGCGCCAGAGTGCAGGCGCTGCGCGCGTTGACGGAAACCCGGGCTAGAATCTGACCCACTGCGAGGTGCCGGTGTCCAACAGCGTCCGTACCGTCGTACTTCTCTGTGCCCTCATTCTGCAGGTCGAAATCCATGGCGATGATTGGCCCGAATGGCGCGGCGCCGGCCGTCTCGGCGTGTGGAACGAAACAGGCATCATCGAGACCTTTCCGGCTGACGGACTCGAGGTACGTTGGCGGACACCCATTCATGCCGGATATGCCGGCCCATCCGTAGCGGCCGGCCGCGTGTTCCTCACTGATTCACGCCGCACTCGAGGCAACCGCGCGGTCGAGCGTGCGCTGGCGATCGATGAGCAGACGGGTGCCGTGCTGTGGACCCAGGAGTGGCCGGCTGACTACACGGGCTTGCAGTTGATCTACGCGATCGGTCCGCGCGCGACACCCACCGTCGACGGGAATCGGGTCTATGTGCTCGGCGCGATGGGACGCCTGCTTGCCCTCGACTCCGCCACCGGCAACATCGTCTGGCAGAAGGATTTTGTGCGCGACTTTGCCGCATCCATTCCGTCGTGGGGCATGTCGGCAGCACCCCTCGTCGATGGCGATCGACTGATTGCGCTCGTTGGGGGTGAGCCGGATGCCAAAGTCATCGCGTTCGACAAAGAGACGGGCGAAGAAATCTGGCGCGCGTTGTCGTCCGACTGGGAACCCGGCTACAACCAGCCCACGATCATCAATCACGCCGGCGTCCGCCAGTTGATCATCTGGCATCCACGTGCGATCAGCTCGCTGGATCCGGTCACCGGGAAAGTCTATTGGGAGGTCCCGTCAGAAGTGGACATGGGAATGACGGTCGCGACACCCGTGCACAGCGGGTCGCATTTGCTCGTGACGTCGTTCTACAACGGCGCCCGCATGCTCGAGCTGGACGACGACAAGCCTGGGGCGGCGATGCTGTGGGCCGGGAAGAGCAACAGCGAAGTCGCCACCGATGCCATCCATTCGACCATCAGCACCCCGGTCATCGACGGCAATTACATCTACGGGATCGACAGCCATGGGGAGCTGCGGTGTCTCGAGCTGACAACGGGAAAGCGTGTGTGGGAATCCATGGCGCTGATCAACGAGCGGGCGCGATGGGCCACGGCGTTTCTCGTCAAGAACGGTGATCGATATTTCATCAACACCGATCGCGGCGAGCTCGTCATCGCGAAGCTCTCCCCGTCAGGTTTTCACGAAATCAGCCGGACGAAGTTGATCGAGCCGACGCATCCCTACGCCCGGCGGCGCGAATTGGGGGCCGTGCACTGGTCGCATCCCGCGTATGCGAACAAACATATCTTCGTTCGCAACGATCGGGAGATCCTGAAAGCCTCGCTCGCGAAGGACGAGTAGTGTTGCGGCGGCTGTCACCGATCCTCTGCGGCGTCATCCTGTATCTTGCCTATCTCGCCGAGGCTCGCCCGCTGACTGCCGTCGCAGGGCAGATCCCTGCTCCAGCTCCACGATCGATCGTCGTCATCGGCGATCTGCACATGGGGCCAGGCCGTCAGGCCGATCCGCCAGCAGCGGGCGATGCGGATCCTGACCGCGATGGCGCCGGCACCGGCTGGCACCCATATGAAGATTTTCGCTGGCGCGATGAGTTCATTCGCTTCCTCGGCGCGCTCAGCGCCGAGTCCGGCGACACCGACCTGGTCATCAACGGCGATCTGTTCGAGTTGCTCCAATCGACGGCCGTCCCGTGCACGTATGACGATCCTGCGCTCGGGTGCACCGCGGAGGAGGCGCTGCAGCGGCTCGAGACCGTGATCAGGGGGCACGCCGAGGAGCTCGAGGCGATCGGCAGATTCGCTGCGGCGGGATCGAATCGCGTGCATATCGTCCCCGGCGATCACGACGCCGCGTTGCTGATGGCCCCGGTGTGGCGTCGTGCGGTCGCGTCGTTCGGTGCCCCCCCAGACCGCGTGGCGCTTGCGGTCTCCGGCCGTTGGATCTCGCCGGACGGTCGCGTGCACGTCGAACATGGTCATCAGCTGCCTCTGAGTGCCGATCGATTTTCCAACTGGCCCAATCCCGTGATCACCAGCGATGGGCGCAGTCATCTGGAGCGCCCTTGGGGGGAGCAAGTCATCCTCCCGTTTTACAACCGTACGGAGGCCCGCTATCCGATTGTCGACAACATCGCGGAAGAAGGTGTCGGCGCAAAGTTCGTCGCGGCGGCCATGGGCGCGGATCGGCCTGAACGCGTCCCGCCGCTGCTGCGGTTTCTCCTTACCAAAACGAGCTGGCAACAGTTCAGGATGGATCTCGACGATGGCGACGTGCAAGCGCCGGCATGGGATGTCAAGCAGATACGGAGTAACCTCGCGACATTCGTCGCGGGCTCGCTGCCGAGCGACGATCCGCTTGCCGGCGTCGTGAAGAATACGACGGCTGAGCACTTGAGCGCCGTGGGTGAAATGCTGAGCGACCAGCAGATTATCGCCGTGTGTGACTACCGGGCAGCGATACGCCGTGCGCGCCGGCGCATGGAGCGTGTGCTGACGCAACTGACTGGTACTGGACCGCCGGTCGCCGAGTGTCCGCGCCTGCCCGAAACCGTCGGTCCGGCGTTCGAGTATTACTGGCGATCGCGGGATCAGCAGGTGGCGCAGCACGTCGAGGATGCCCGAGGCCTCGATGTGATCGTGTTCGGCCACACGCACCTGCTGGACCGGCCATTCCGCCCGTTGGGGGACGATGGTCCCGTTGTCGTCACCAGCGGCGCGTGGCAGCGCACGATTCATCCGGTGCACATCGAACAGCTCGGCGCGCAGCCGGAGTCATTGGCGCCCTGTTACACGTTCATCCGACTTCCCGCCTCGCGCGGAACGCGCACGGCGGAAGCCCGCTCGTGGCGGCTGAACGAGCAACAGCAGTGGACGATGGGCGGTGGATGCTGACCAAAACCTTTCGCAACCGGCTGAAACGTCGGTAAGGATCTGGGTATCACGCGATGAATCCAATGACGAGGACGCGTTCGGGATCGAGGGTCAGGGATTCTCGTCACCCATTCGCACAATGTGGTGTTCACGGCAGTTATACCCCGCATCTCGACGCGATGGAGAGCTGCGTCGATCTCGCGGCGGCCGGGACGGCGCGTCGTTCAAACTGCTGGCCCTCGGTTGCACGCCGAATTGTTTTGGTTCGGTGATTCGAACCACGGCGGCTTGCAAACGCGGCACATCCGAGTAGAGTGTGGTCGTACTCGGAGGAAACAATGAGATTGCAGGTCGGCTGGCGCGTGAGTGATGCGATCCCGCCAGCTCGACCAAACGCCCCGCACTGTCACCTGCGGCAGTGTGCGATCGCGTCGGTGAACTCGAATCCATCGCAGACGGAGGTGTCATGGGGAATCTGCTGTTTGTCATCGTGCTGGCTCTGAGTCTTGCGGCCCCATGGGCCGCAGCTGGCCAGACCCAGACCGGCACCATCACTGGAATCGTCTCCGACAACCAGGGGGCCGTCCTCCCGGGCGTGACGGTGGAGCTGACGGGCGCGACCCTCATACGGCCCCAGTCCACTGTGACGAACGAGCGCGGCGTCTACAACTTCATCGCCTTGCCTCCCGGCAGCTACAGCCTGCGCTTCGAGCTGCAGGGGTTCGCGCAAGTCGAACGCCCGGACATCCGCGTCGCAGTGGCCAGGGTCACGTCCGTGAATCAAGCCATGCAGGTCGCCGGCCTCAGTGAGAACATCACCGTCACGGCCGCGGCGCCCGTGGTGGACTCGAAGAGCACGTCGCGCGGCACGAACTTCGATACGGACCTGCTCGAAAACATTCCGCAGTCGCGTGAGATCTGGTCCACGGTCGAGCAGATGCCTGGCGCGACGATGAGCAAGTTCAACGTGGGCGGTGCCGAAAGCGCCCAGCAGAGCTCGATGCAGGTGCACGGGTCGATGCCCGGCCAGCAGGAGTACGCCATCAACGGCCTGAAGCTGAACTGGCCGGGCGGCAACGGTGGCGCGACCGCCTTCTATTTCGATCACGACAGTTCGGCCGAGATCAACATCATGACCAACGGGGCCCCCGCGGAGGTCGGCACCGGCGGCGTGTACATGAACATGGTGACGAAGGCCGGGGGCAACACGCTCTCGGGCGGCACCAGCATTTTCTGGGAGGACGACTCGTTCCAGGGCGACAACATCACCGATGAACTGCGCAACATCGGCGTCAGGAGCGGCAACCCGATCAACTACATTTATGATTTCAACGCGAACCTCGGCGGGCCGATTCGCCGTGATCGCGTCTGGTTCTTCTCCTCGTTCCGTCGCTTCGACATCAATACCGAGGTGCTCGGGATTACCCGCGCCGATGGCTCCCCCGCCGCGGACGTCAACCACCAGTCGAACTTCCTCGGCAAGATCACGGCCCAGGTCGATGACGACAACAAGATCAGCGGCGAGTACAACTTCAACTACCAGAACCGCTTTTTCCGCCGGCCGACCGGCGACCTCGTCGAGGAAAAGGCCTCCTGGCGACAGATCGAACCGGCCTCCATTGCGCAATTCCAATGGACGTCGGTGCTCTCCGAGAGCTTGTTCTTCGACGCGCGCTATGGCTACCTGCACCTGATCTTCCCGCTGCGCTATCAGCCCGAGGTGAGCGCCACGGACTTCGCCCGTCAGGACATCATCCGCCGCACACTTCGAGACGCTGCGACCTACGACTTTGAGAACCTGGCCACACGCAACCAGCTGAATGCGTCGCTGTCGTATTTCGTCGAGCGTGCGGGCTCGCACACGTTCAAGGCAGGCTACGAGTACGGCCGCGCCACGAACCGGAATTCGTATGCCGCGAACGGCGATTACGTACTACGGTACTTCGATGGCGTGCCGTTCGAAGTGCAGGCGTACAACACGCCGGTGACATCCGACAACCACATCAATACGATGGCGCTGTACGTGCAGGATTCGTGGATCGTCAACCCACGCCTGACGCTGAACCTCGGCGGCCGGTTCGAGCGGCTTGTTGGATCCGCACCCGAGCAGTCGCGCCCGGGCAACGCCTTCTTTGGCGCGGAACAGTTCGGCGCACTCGACGATATCCCGAAGTGGCAGAACGGCATGTGGCGGCTCGGCGCGTCCTACGATGTCAACGGCGACGGACGCACGGCGGTGAAAGCGTTCGTTGGTCGTTTCATGGTCCAGGAAGGTACACGGCTCGTGCAGCAGGTGAACCCGAACAGCCTCGGCGGCGACTTCAGGAGCTGGACCGATCTGAACGGCAACGACACGGCCGAGCCCAATGAGCTCGGCCCGTCAACGCGGCCCTTCGGCGGGCGAGTCAATCGGATCGATCCGGATCTCCAGCAGGCCTATTCGGATGAGTTCAGCGTCGGGATCGATCGGCAGCTCGTTGGGGATCTGGCGGCCAGCGCGACCTACTATCGCCGCCACAACCGCCGGCTCTTCAGCGGTATCAACACCGCCGTGACTCCGGAGGACTACACCGCGATCACAGTCGCCGGGCCTGAGGGGCCCGTCACCGTTTACCAGCAGTCCCCCGAGACGCTGGGGCTGGCCGATCGCGTGATCACCACCATTCCTGGCCTTGACAATACCTACAACGGGATCGAGTTCACGATCGTCAAGCGCATGCGCGACAACTGGCAGATCCTCGGCGGTTACACGTTGGGCAAGACCGAGGGCTTGTACGATCGAGGCCTGAATGACGACTTCAACAACCCGAATCTGAACATCAATCGCGAGGGCTCGATCATCGGGCAGGACAGCACGCACCTGCTGAAGCTGGTGGGCACCTATGTCTTCCCACGTGCGGTCACGTTCAGCACGAACTTGCGGTATTCCACGGGGCAGCCGGTGGTCAAGCAGGTGACATTACGCGGGCTGAACCAGGGCACCGTCAGCATACTGGCCGAACCCCGCGGCACGACACGTCTGGACAACGTCACGCTCTGGGACGTCCGTCTCTCGAAGATCTTCCGCTTCGGCGCTGGACAGGAGCTCGAGGCAATGGTTGACGTCTTCAACCTCCTCAACCAGGAAGCGGCGACGGTGATCAACCCGAACGTTGGGGCGCTGTTCGGCCGCCCGACCGCCATTCTCCCGCCGCGCGTGGCCCGTCTGGGTCTCAGCTACAAATTCTGATGGCATCAGCGGGGGCCGGCTCGGGCCGGTCCCCGCCGGCGACAATCAGCCATAGGATGCAGCCCGAGTACTACTAAGTCCGTTCCACTCCGAGGTAGCCATGAGACGACTGTGCTTCTGTGCCGTGCTCCTGCTCGCGCTTGGCGCCATCGGCACCGCCGACGAGCCCCGCGGCAGTATCACGATTGATCGCATCGCGGCGATCAAGTACCCCACCAGTCCCGAGTGGTCGCCTGACGGCGCCCGCGTGGCGTTCCTGTGGGATGCCGCCGGCAAGCAGGACGTCTTCGTCGTCACGCCGGGACAGGCGCCCGTGGCGCTCACCGATTTTCCGGTCGACCAGGATCTGCTGCAGTCGGATATTGGAGCGCTGGCCTGGGCCTCTCCCGACGAAATCCTCTTCGCCCGCAACGGTCAGCTCTGGAGCGTTGCGCACACGCGGCCTGACCCGGCGCCCATGGCAGGCCTGCGCGAGGCGTCGAGTTTCGCGCTGTCGCCGGACCGCCAGCGAATCGCATTCCTCCGCGAGGGTCAGATCTGGATCGCGTCGCTGGCCACCAAGAGCGCCCGCCAGCTCACCCGTCTCGCCGCTCCTGTCACCGCATCAGTCCCCGTGTTCGCGCGCGATGGCAAATGGCTGACCTTCACGGCCGGGCATGTCGCCCTGCAAGCGGAAGACCTTCCGTGGAATGGCAACCTGATTCGATCCTTCGAGAGGACAACGACCACCGAGCGGCGCCTCGGTTTCGTATCCGTCTATGGGGGCGACCCCGCATGGATTCCCACCGTCGGCAGCGTGAGTGCAATGCAATGGACCGCCGACGGCTCGGTGCTGTACCAAGAAGCTTCACCCGACGGCAAGACCCGTGAGATCAAAGTCGCGAGCCGTGGCCAATTGCCGCGGACCATCTGGCGGGATCACGACGAGCGCTGGTGGTCGCCGACACGACGGGATTCGAAGGTGCTGGTGTCGCCCGATGGCGAGACGGTGGCATTCATCAGCGATCGTCCGGGCTGGATGCACCTGTTCGCGATGCCGGTGGACGCAGCGTCGGAGAACGAGGCACGGCAGCTGACGACAGGTGAGTTCGCGGTTGGATTGAACCAATGGTCGCCCGACGGCCGGCGGATCGCGTATCACCACGGCCTGCCAGGCAACCCGATGGAGAAGGCGATCAGCGCGGTAGATGTGGCCAGCGGCGCCATCACGTCGATCATTCGCTCGCGCGGCGTCAATCTCGACGCGATGTACTCGCCCGACGGATCGCGCATTCTGTATCAGCACACGGATGTCGAGAATTCGCTCGACCTTTACGTCGCACCGGCGACTGCCCACGCGAAGTCGATTCGGCTGAGCGATTCCATGCCCCCCGGGCTGGACAAGGCCGATCTGACCGTGCCGGAGCCGGTCTCGTTCCCCAGCCGCCTCGACGGAGCGCCAGTACCGGCGACGCTGATGGTGTCCAAGACGCTGGACCGCGCGCAGAAGCATGCCGCGCTGGTCTGGATCCACGGGTCGGGGTCGGATCAGAACTTCCTCGGCTGGCATCCGGGCAGCTACCGGATGTACTACTCGCTTTGTCAGTACCTCGCGCAGCAGGGCTATGTCATCTTGACTCCCGACTACCGCGGCAGCTCGGGGTACAGCCGCGACTGGGCCACCGGTGTGCACATGAATCTCGGCGTCGCCGACACCGCGGACGTCGCCTCCGGCGCCGACTACCTGAAAACCCTTTCCTACGTGGATCCCGATCGCATCGGTGTGTTCGGCCTCAGCTACGGCGGCTTCCTCACGCTCCAGGCGCTCAATAGCGATCCCACGCTGTGGCGCGCCGGCGTGAACGTGGCGGGCGTGGTGGACTGGGCCACCTATGGTGCGGGCTACACCACCCCGCGGCTGGGCACGCCGGTGGAGAATCCCGAGATCTACGAGGTCTCGGCCCCGATCCATCACATGGATCGACTGGAGCGGCCCCTGCTGGTTCTGCACGGGACCAACGACCGCAATGTCGCTTTTCGTGATTCGTTGCGCGTCATCGACGTGCTGCTCAAACTGGGTAAAGACTTCGAGATGGGTGTCTATCCGGGTGAGGCGCACTTCTTCCGGCGCGAGCACATCCTGCATGACGCCTGGCGCCGCATCGAGGATTTCTTCAACCGCACCGTCCGCGACGGCAAGAAGATGGTGAGCCGCTGAGCGCGGCCGATGCGCCGTCGCTCGGGCCTCGGCCCTCCGTACGATGGTCCCGCCAAGGTCCGCCGTTGGTCCCAGGTCGCCCGCACCAGGAGGACACCGACTACGACCGTTGCCGCAGCCCCGGCCAGGATGTGCCACTCGAGGAGCCATCGGTTGGCGCCCAGGGCGCCGCGGCTGAGAACCAGGACCCCGGGGACGGCTGCCCCGGTTACCGCTGCGCTGGCGAGCCAAATGGGGGCGAACGGCGGGCGCCGCGGAGCACCCACCACCCCCCGAGGCCCATCAATGCGAGGCCGAGCAGCGGATGGACGACCACATTCAAGAAGTATGCAAGCGAGGGCGAGGCGGACACGGCCAAATAAGCGCTGTTCGCACACAGCAGCAGCCCGCCTGCGATGAACCCAGCCCGCAGCATGCGCGGAGTTTATCGCTATCGTGGTCCCGGGTGCGAGGGCGTCGATTCTTTGTTGCACCGTGCGGGCAATGCCAGCTACAATCCCGCACTAATTTTTATCTTCGTTTGGGCTCACATCATCGGCGCGGCGCGTAACGGCTCTCATCTTCGTTGTTCGACCGTCTTCCCACTGGAGGCGACATGAGACGCACGTGGAATTTCGCGGCAGCAGTTTTGGTTATGGCCCTGGTGTGCCCGAGCGGCGCATTGGCGCAATCGGTCAGCGCAACCACCGGTTCCATTAACGGCAGGGTAGTGGACGGTTCGGGCGCGGCGCTGCCCGGCGTCACGATTGAGGCAGCGAGCCCGTCGATGCAGGGCGTGCGCACCACGGTCAGTTCGCAGGACGGGAGCTTCCGAATCCCCGCGGTCCCGCCGGGCGAATACATCATCACTTTCAACTTGCCCGGGTTTGCCACCGTCTCGCGCGAGGGCGTCCGCATCACGCTGGGCTTCACGGCGACCCTGAACATCGTCATGCAGGTGGCGGCGTTGCAGGAAACCGTTACTGTCACGGGCGCCTCACCGGTGGTCGACGTGACGTCCACTACGTCGGTCACCAGCTTCGGTGCGGAGCGCCTGGCGGCGCTGCCCAACGCGCGCGATTTCTGGACCATTCTTGCGGCGTCGCCTGCGATCCAGGTGGCGCGCATCGACGTGGCCGGGAGCGCCGCCGGCACGCAAACACCCTATTCGGCCTACGACACCAAGTCGGATCAGCATCGGCCGATGATGGAGGGCATCGTCAATACCGAAGGCACCGGCGGGGCCGGCTTCTACTACGACTACGGCTCGATCGAGGAGGTCGCGATCAACGCCGGCGGCAACACCGCCGAGATGCCGTGGCCGGGGGTGTGGTCGAACTTCATCACCAAATCCGGTGGCAACACGTACAGCGGCAGGATTTACGGCGACTACCAGAACAAGGGCATCCAGGCGCGAAACATCGACGACGATCGAACCGAGCTCTGTCCTGGCGGGCGCTGCGGCAATCTGCAGCCGTCCGACCTCAACCGGATGGAGAGCTATCACGACCTCAACGCCGACGTCGGCGGGTATCTGAAGAAAGACAAACTGTGGTGGTACTTCTCCGTGCGCGACCAGAACATCAAGTCGCAGCTGCCGAACTTCCCCGTCAAGCCGTTCGAGACCGGCTTGCGCAACCTGACGGGCAAAGGCACCTGGGCGGTATCACCCAACAACAAGCTCACGTTCTTCGCGATGGGTGGACGCAAGGTGCAGCCGAACCGAATGGACACCTTCCGAATCGGCGCGCTCACGGCACGCCACGAAACCGAAGAGTCAACCTGGCGGCAGCAGTACTGGGGCCGCACGCTCAAGGGCGGCTGGGACTCCGTGCTGAGCGATGCGATGTTCATCGAGGTCCGCGGCGGGCAGTTCTTCTACGACTGGCCCAACTTCCGCAGCACCGAGGCGCCGGCCTTCCAGGATGTCGGCAACAACCTGGTCCGCGGCGGCAATCGTGACGGCTGGCACAACATCCGCGGGCGCAACCAGGTGCTGGGTTCGCTCAGCTATTACAAGGACAACTGGGGCGGCACGCACAACTTCAAGGTTGGCGGCGAGGTGTTCCGAGAGACCGCGACCTTCGTCCGCGGCGATGGCGTCGATGGTAGCGTTCCCGGAGACGTCCTGCACGTCCTGAACAACGGCGCGCCGGCGGAGGTCTATCTGTTCCAGTCGCCGTCGCGATCGGAGAACGGTCTCAAGACCCTTGGAATGTTCGCGCAGGACACCTGGCAGGCCGGCCGTTTCACAGTCAACTTCGGTGTCCGCTACGACCGCTACCTGACGTTCACCCCCGCACAGGAGGGCCCGCCTGTCGGCCGGTTCAACACGACGCAGGTGACCTTCCCCGCCATCGACAACCTGGTCACTTTCAACGCCGTCGCGCCTCGTTTCGGCATCGTCTACGACCTGACCGGGGGGGGGCGGACCGTGCTGAAGTTCAACGTCGGTAACTACTGGTGGAACCCGGGCACTGGCATCTCGCAGGACATCAACCCCAATTCACCCGACTGGTTCCAACGGTATGCATGGGCCGACCGCAACGCTAGCGGGCTCTGGGATCCAGGCGAAGAGGGCGTGCTCATCGACCGGCGTGGCGGCGCCGGCAGCGTGAGGCTCGATCCCGACCTCGAGCAGCAGTACACGCGCGAAATCGCGACGTTCCTGCAGCACGAGCTGCTGCCTGGGTTTGCGCTGCACGCCGGGTATGTGTACCGCAGCATCGGCAACCTCAACGTGTCCGTCAACGTCAACCGGCCATTGTCGGCCTACAACGTGCCGACCACGATTCGGGATCCGGGAGAGGATGGCCGGCTCGGAACCGCCGACGACGGCGCCAACATTCCAGGTTTCAACCTGGATCCCGCCAACCTGCTTCTGCCGGTGCTCAACACCCGCACCAACCTGCCGGGCGAGGCCGAGTTCCACACCATCGAGTACAGCGCCACCCGCCGCCAGGCGGACAACTGGTCGCTGGCCGCCTCTGGATCGATCCGTTTGAACCGGGATCATGAAAACGTCTATTTCGGGAACAACCTGAGGTCCCAGGACGCACCAAGCACGATGAACGACTTCATCAACACGGACGACGGCCGCTACGTGTTCACGACCTGGACCTTCAAGTTGAACGGCAGCTACCGGACGAAGTGGGACATTACGCTGACGCCAGCACTGCGCGTGCAGGCGGGGCAGCCATTTGGCCGGACATTCCTCGCCACCTCCGCGCATGGCATCAACTACGGCAGTCAGCGGATACTGGCCGAGCCGATCGACAGCCGGCGCCAGGACAACATCGTGGTCCTCGACACGCGCGTCGAAAAGGCGTTCAGACTCAAGGGCACGCAGAGGCTGTCCGGGTTCTTCGACATCTACAACATCAGCAATTCGGACGCAGCGTCCAACATTACGTGGAGCAGCGGCGGGGGCTTCCTGCGCCCGTCGACGATCATTGGACCGCGCATCATGAGGTTCGGTGTCAAGTACGACTGGTAGAGCGCGGTCGGCAATAAGTGAAATCACGGCCGGGGTCAGGCGAGTTCGCCTG
>DATKDY010000041.1:0-3427 GCA_035512515.1 Vicinamibacterales bacterium | reverse complement strand
TACATGGTGGAGCCGGAAGAGGCTTTGGATCGGGGCGGCGACGAAGGCATCTAGCTTGCCTCGCCAAAGCTCGCGGCACAGCACTCCGCGAGCGACGGCGGGTCGACGTTCACGAAGGACGCGAAGGCACGGAAAGATTCGGCAGCGCGACCTCGCCGCATCACGTGCGGTCCGGCAATCGCCAGCGGACGAAGATGCCGCTAGCGATAGTCGTCGCGCACGGGCGCAAAGACGTCGAGCACGCGGCACGCAGTCAGCGCGCGGCCCGAGTGTGGCGCCTCGGGCGGGATAATGAAGACCTGCCCGGGTGTCAGCCGATGCGTGGTTTGATCGCAGGTCAGCTCCAGCTCGCCCTCGAGCACGTTCACGGTCTGCTCGTGCGGATGCCGGTGTTCGGGGAAGCTCCCGCCAGCATCGATGTCCACCCACGACTGCGACGTTCGCTCGCTGTGCACCACTCGGGCGCGGATGCCGGGAAAGATCTCTCGCGTCGCCAGGTCGTTCAACCTCACCAAGGGCATGGGGTGAGTATCTCACGCGACCCTGGTGGAGCCTTGCTGTGGCCCAGTGCTTCGAATCGAGCCAGGTGATCGAGCGGCCGACGCACTCGGCAAGCACGGAACTGATCGCAATGAACCGGCGAGCGAGTCGGTATAATCCCTCCTCTCGGGTTCGGTACCAGCGTAGTTGCTTCTTTCGAGATTCTCTCCTTGGTCCGTGCTGCCGGCATGGGGTACGGTTGGCGATCAGAGTGCTATGGCATCTACTCCGGTAACCCATCGCATCAACGCGCCGCGCGCGCGTGTTACCAGTTGCTGCGGGATCCGCTCGCGGTCGCGAAGTGGAAGGTCTCGGACGGAATGACCTGCCATGTGCACGACTTCGACGGGCGTGAAGGCGGATCGTTCCGGATCTCGTTGACCTACGATGCGCCGGATGCGATAGGCAAGACGAGCGAGCGCACCGACACCTACCGAGGCAGTTCCTGAAACTCGTAGCGAACGAGCAAGTCGTCGAGGTCGATGAGTTCGAGACCGATGATCCGGCCCTGCGCAGGGAGGTGGCGATTACGAGCACCCTCAGCGAGGTTGATGACGGGACCGAAGTGATCGCAGTCCACGAAGGGCTGCCGCCCGGCGTCTCGCCGGCCGACAATGACACCGGCTGGCGGATGGCGCTGGCCACGCTGGCGGCGCTGGTCGAGACCAGCGCGCACATGGCGTGACGATTAGAACATCTCGCCGATGTCGAGGATGCAAGGAGCGCCCGGCGACTGTCCTACCATCGGCAACACGTCGGGCTTCTCGGGCTTGGCCAATCCAGCGGTGATGTTGTCGGCGAAGAGAACGCGAGTGCTGACACGGAAAATCTGGTTACTGACGCAGAAATTCTGTTTGCTGACATGAAGATTCTGTCCGCTGACAGGAAAATTCTGCTCGCTGACGCAAGAAATCGTGTCGCTGACGCGGGAAATCTGGTCGCTGACGCGCCTCGCGTGCGCGCTCGCGTGACCTCCCCGCAAAGGAGAGGTGGGCGCCAGAACGCACATTTAAGCGCGTCGCCGACGATCGGACGCGGACAGAGCTTGCGCGCCATCAAATAGGCCCGAAAGCGCTGGACGCCGAAGGGCGCGTGATGGCCATTCCGGCCACCATTGGAGGCAGGGCAATGACACCGTCGAAGGTGCCGCCGAAACGCGCAGACCGATCGATCCCACCTGCTGCCCCGTCTGCCGCAAAGGCCGAATGCAGATCACCGCCATGACGCACGCGCAGCCACCACCGGATTCCGCATGAGGGCCGTCTGCGCTTCCTCCCGCCAGCGACCCATGGCGGACGTGCGCCCGGTGGCTCCTCGTGTGTCTGGTGGCGTCCATTCTCACGATGTTCACCCTCGCCGCGCACACGACCACGCGCTCCGTGCCGCTTCCGCACGCATCGGTCAACGTCAGGCACCCTCACGCGCACGCCTTCTCGCTCAAAAGCGGCATCGCCGCACGCCCGGTGGGCCTTACAATCCCCATAGGTTTGTCGCGTACCGCCACGCGGCTTCGTCCAACAGGGTTTTATCCGCACTGCACCCCGCTGGCGCTCGCCCGAATCCTCGTGGCAGTGCGGATCAAACCCTATTCGTTGGGCTGACGACGTTTACCGAGTGACGTCGTGCTATCCTCCGGTCATGGGCCCGATCGATGCACTCTATGAGAACGGCCTCCTTCGCCCGGTGTCGCCCCTACCTGTTCTACATGCTCTACGCCTACTCGAAGAACGAGCAGGATGATCTGGCACCGACGCAAGCGCGTCTCCTGGGACAACTGGTGCGGGAGGAATTCAAGTGAAGGAAGCCGCGTTTCGGGAACTCGTGGCCAGCGTTCGGCAGGCGGGGCGTATTCGGCGCGGTCGGTTGAAAGCGGGGCGAACGACTGTGTTTCGGCCGACCGATGTTCAAGCTGTGCGGGCAAAACTCGGCGCGTCTCAGGCAGAGTTTGCGCTCATGATCGGCGTAAGCGTGGCAACGTTGCGGAATTGGGAGCAAGGGCGCCGGACGCCGGATGGTCCTGCCTTGGCGCTGTTGCGAGTGGCTGCGAAGAATCCCAAGGCGGTGGCGGAAGCACTTCATGGCAAGCGAGGTGCGGCCTAACACGCGTTGCACCGGGCGGGCCGCTGGTGCGATCCTGAGCGGCCGCTGGTGAACGCCTGCCGTTAGACGGCCCAGGGGGTTACCGAGCCATTGAGCACAATGCCCCGTCGGTATGCCATCTTGCTCAATATCTACTTCGTCGCGGTCTTCGTCGGGATTGGTGGACTGCAGATGTACCGAGTCAATGCTGGTCTCTTGACCGATTACGGTGCCGATCTCTTCGCTCCGCCGTATCTTTATGTGATGGTGCGCCAGGGTCGGCTCCGGCTCCGGTCTCTCACGGCGCTCAGCGTGGTGCTCGGCGGCTGCTACCTCTGGGAGTGGATGCAACGCTACGATCTCGCCGGCACGCCCTTCGCGATAACTCGCGGTCGCTTTGACCCCTTTGATCTACTGGCCTACACTGTGGGATTGCTCGTGGTCTATGGTGCAGACGTTCTCTGGTTGCGCCGGCGGCGGATTCCGCCCGGCGGGCCGCCTAACGCCGCTGCAGCCGACGAGCGGCGCGGGGCCATCGAGCTGAGTCGGAGCGACGCTGAGCGCCGCTCGCGGCTGAGCGGCGGCACGTTCGGCGGACATACTGGGCGAGGGCTCGGAACCGGCGCACATGGCGCGAGTCGGCGTCACGGTGCTACCGCTCTTGAGCGGAAGGAGGTGACATGTCAGATCGGCGAAGGCAGTCCATTCCCATTCTGGGATTGGCTGTCACGGCAGTCCTTCTCTTGCTCGACTACGTCGCGATGAAGCTCATGCCTAGCCTCGGCGGGGGTGGACTCGACTTCTCTGG
>DATKDY010000040.1:0-2183 GCA_035512515.1 Vicinamibacterales bacterium | reverse complement strand
TTGATGACATACCGCTTCAGCGCGGTGAGCAGGAAAGCGCGAAAGCGCCCTCGCGCCTGATCGGCAGCGCGGAGGCCGCCTGTTTGCAGCAAGCGGGCGAAAAAGCCTTGCGTCAGATCCTGCGAAGCGTCCGGGCTGTAGCCGCGGCCCCGGAGGTAGCCGTACAGCGGAGGCCAGTAGACCTCACAGAGCTCCTCGAGGGCCCTGGCCGAGCGAACATCCGATTGACGCCCGGCGGCGGTCACGATGGTCCAGCGGGTGGTGGCGAATCGCCGCGCGCCACGCTCGGACGTCACGCCAGCGCCTGCTCACATGCGGCCAGAAACCCGGCCGCCCGACTCGGCCGAAGGGCACGGTCGGTTGACAGCGCTGTACGGAAGAAGGCCCTGGCAGCGTCGGATAACACCACACCTGGCTCCCGACTGCCAGTGAGGTCCGAGGATGGCGTCGATCCAAACGTGGCATTGTGCCGAAACGGATGAGAGCCGGTCAGCATCTCGTAGGCAATCACGCTCATGGCCCAGACGTCCCACCCGGGGTTTACCGCATCGCCCGTCAGCTGTTCGGGCGCCATGTACTCGAGCGTTCCGACCATGAGCCCAGCGCTCGTGCCGAAAGCCGTTGTTCGCTCCGGGCGCAGCTGGAGGTCGAACGCCTTCGCCAGTCCGAAGTCGAGGATCTTCGGCACGGCCCCGGTTGAATGACTCTGCAGGAAGATGTTCTCGGGTTTGAGGTCGCGGTGCACGAGCCCACGGTCATGGGCCGCGTCCAGAGCCGCGCACACTCCGCGGAGCACGTCGAGCGTTTCGGCGGCGGTCAGGGGCAAACCCGGGACGAGGCGCTCGCGCAGCGTCGTGCCCTCGAGCAGCTCCATCACCAGGAAGGGGCGGGTACCCTCGTCGATGCCGAAGTCGTACACGCGAACGACGTGCGGGTGCGCAAACGCCGCGGCCGCGCGGGCCTCGCCGCGAAAGCGGGCGGCGAGGTGTAACGGGTCGCAGGCGACCTCGTCCCTGATCACCTTGACGGCGACTCGCCGCTCCAGCACGACATCGACGGCGGCGTAGACGACGCCCATGCCGCCACGACCGAGGCGTCGCTCGAGGCGATAGCGTCCGTTGAGCAGCAGCGAACCGGCGACGATCGTCAACGGGTGATCGTCGTGAGGGCAGCGCAGGACGCCGCCGGCAAAGCAGCGACCGCAGTGCCCGCATTCACCGATGGCCCGTGCCTTTGCTGACGAGCGCTGGAGGAGTACACCGATGGCGTCGGCGATGGGCACCAGCAGTTCGTGATCCTCCTGGCCATACGGCTCCTCAGAGCGCCTGGGCCCGAGCGCCAGGAGCCCGAGCGGCACTTCGCCGGCGGTCGGGCTGGAGACGGGCACTAGCAACTCGATGCCCTGACCGATGAGCAGCGAGCGCTCCCCTACGGGAAGCTGCTGGCGAACCCACGCGGTGTCGCCGAGCGACAGCGCGAGGGGCTTGCGAAGGACGGTCAGCACCCCGATCACGGTGAGGGAGGTCGGGAGCGGCGCGGGTGCATTCCCCCCGGACCCGTGCGGAAAGGCCACGAACGTCGACTCGGCCGGCGCGTGCTCGAACAGGCACACGAACGCCGGCCGGAGCGCCTCGTCGATCTGCTGCAGGATCGCAGGCGCGATCGCCTCGAGCTCGACGGCGCGATTGACCTGATCCGCGATGCTCGTCAGGAGGCGCTGCGCATCGTACCGTTCGCGGAAGAACCTCCGGTCGACGGCCTGGAGCCACCGGTCCCGGCGCGAGCGCACGAGCAGCAGGGCTGCGCCCACCAGGGTGAACATCCACCAGCGGGACTCGACCATGACACCCACAGACTGGTCGCGGTGCACGAACACGTCCACCACCACGATCGCGGCAAGCGCAGGGATCAGCGCATCGATCACGCGGCGGGCGAGGGCATAGCGAATCCCCTGCCGCACGATGAGGCGGATGTCGAAGAGCCGGTGACGCAGGATGGCGTACGCGAACGACGCCGGCACGGCAAGGCACACGAGCGACAGCGCGGCCAGCGTGCGGGACGCGAAGATGTCGCCGCCGGGATTGCGCCAGTAGCCGGCAACGACGCCCACGCCGGCGCATGCCCCGATCACGGCGCCAAGGACCAGGACGCCGATGCGCCGGCGAGCGGTCGGGGTCTCGGCC
>DATKDY010000039.1:0-2553 GCA_035512515.1 Vicinamibacterales bacterium | reverse complement strand
CCTACCTGCCTGAAGGTCAGCGAAACTCCGCGAGCGACGACCACCGCTGATAAGACGATTCCGTGACACAGGTCTGAATGCCATCGAGCTCGGCGCAGACGACCGGGCGTGCCGCGTTCTCGCGAAATCGTGCGACCAGATCGCGGTTCAGCAGATAGACGGTGTCGTCACGCACGAGGCCGGCGTTGAAGTCCTTGCCGATCTGTGCGCAGTGCCGCGCGCTGGCGGCCCGATCACGCCGTGCGAGATGCCCGGTGTTCACGCTCAACCCGTAGGTCCCGGCCAGGACGGCGGCGTGCAGGAAGGGCACGGGCGCGGGCCCGCATTGTTCCGGCGGGTAGAAGATGATGTGCCGGTAATGCGGCAGCATGCCCTGCCACACGTGCGAGGGCATCGTCTGTGGCCAGGTGTGAAATTCGTCCGAGTGCGCGGTGGCGCGGAGCGTCACCCAGTGCTGACTGACGTCCGCTACCTGCACGGTCAGCGCCGCGGCCAGTGTCGCGGCGGCGATCGGCGTGCGCAAGCGCGTCACAACAGACCAGAGGGCGAGCGAGACCAGCATGTAGGTCGCTGGCCAGAAGAAACGGCCCGTCGCGCGGAAGATGGCAAGCCGGTCGAGCGCAGGCGTCGAGTAGTCGAGGATGGTGTCGGGCCCGAGCATGACGCGAGGGCTCAGCGCATAGATCGCCATCGCGACGGTCACCAGCATCAATGGCGCGATCTGCCGCCATGGCAGCCTCCGTCGCGCGATGCCCATCATCGTCGCCAGAGGAATCAGGATCAGAAGTCCGAGGCCGAGGTATTGAAAGCCTTCAAAGTCCTGGAGCTGGCTGGCGACGGCGAACTGCGGGAGAAATCGAGACCATCCGGCTGACGCGACCGGCCCCAGCAGATTCATCGAATACAGGTCGAGACCGGTGGACGTGAGATCGTCCGATCCGGACAGTGACAGCAAGCCGGCGCACCACCATCCGGCGAACAACCCTGCGCTCAGCGCAAGGAGCGGTTGTGCTGCGGTCCACAGCCGCCTGATCACGGGGAGATCGACGAACAATCGCCGTGCCGTGATCGCCGCGACGATCGCAAACACCATGACGGCCAGGTAGGGATGGATCAACCCGGCGACAAGACCGAGGGCGGCGAAATTCGGCACCCCGCCCGGCGTGCGCCAATCACGAAAGTACAGAAGCAGCGCCCACAGCAGCAGCCAGTGAGACGCCAGTGCCGGATGCCCGACCCGTCCAAGCAGCGTGGGCACGACGACGAAGAGGGCGCCGCCGAGGACACGGAGAATTGGGCTCGGCGTCCACAGGCCGGTAAGCAGCACGCCCATCGCTCCTTGCGCCGCAAAACACAGCAGCAGCCACACGCCGAGGTATTGCAGGGGCGTCGGCAGCGAGGTGTCGAGCAGCTTCAGCGGGATCGCCATCAGCGGAATGGAATCGGTAAACCCGATGGCGGTGCCCACGGGGGCGTAGTACGAGCTGATGAGCCCGGGCGGCCAGGACCACGGATCGTTCCGGAAGAAGTGCCACCCCATGAAGTGATGCTGCCAATCGAGCTTGAGCACCCAGTCGACCGACGTGGGCGACAGGACGCGCCACCCGGCGATCCACGCGAACAGCCCGGCGCCAAGGAGAGCGGCGACGAGCGGCGGCATGAAGGTAGTTGCAGAGCTCGGCAGCAGGCGACGCATGGGACGGGACCGTATGTTCCCACACCGCCGGTGGAATCAGCCGGGCGGGCCCGGGGTGCTACAATTGGGATGGTCGTTTGATCGATCGACCACCGCACGGGGGCGACCTGGCTTCGACGGGGGTATGAGATCGAGGAACGCGTGCCGAGGTTCCATTTCCTCGTAAAACCGGTGGAAAATTCGCAACTGCGAATTCTGACTACGCTCTCGCTGCTTAATAACCAGTGAGCGGTCCGCCCGAGTGAGCCTGCGGCTCGGGTAGTGACCGTCATTTAGCGGGCTGGCTGGTGCGTTCGGCTCTGAGGCGCACCGGCGAGACACATCGGAGATGGCGGCCGGGGAGGTTGGCTCCGTTCTCAACCGGTTGCGACATTTCGAATGGAGACACGCACGTAGCTGGTCTTCGACGACGTATTCTCGGACGCGGGTTCAACTCCCGCCGCCTCCACCACTTTTCTTCAATGAATATGGGCCTTCGGGCCCTCCGTTCCCGCCGCCTCCATTATTTCTCCACGGCCGCGCGCACCGTTTCGGTCCCGGTCTCCAATAACCGAATCGCCGCATCGAGGGCCGCCGGGCTCAGGTGCATGTAGCGCTGTGTCGTCCCCAGGTCCTGGTGTCCGGCCAGTTCCTGGATCGCGCGTGCCGGCGCGCCACGCATTGCCAGGTGAGAACAGAACGTGTGGCGCCTATTACGCAATCGGAATAGGCGGCACTATTCCGCGTCCCGGACTATTACCGAGTAGGTCCCCTTCCATCCTTGATTTCCGGCCTGTAGTCCCACACTGAGTCGGCATAGTGGGCTCCTTCGATCCGCTCTGTGATTGGAGGAAAGGAGCCACTATGAAGTACGTCGT
>DATKDY010000038.1:0-45822 GCA_035512515.1 Vicinamibacterales bacterium | reverse complement strand
GACATGCGCAGGCTCTTGGAGGTGTAGAGCGCCGAGACAGCGGCTGTGGTCGCGCCGGTCGGATGCGAATCGGCATCGGTGAACAGCATCGACTTGCCGCCGTTGCGAAGGAGGCGGCCGGCGACGAGCAGCGCATCATTGGACCATTCCGGGCAGTCGCCGCCGCCGCTTGCCGTGAGGCCGTTGACGATCGACTGCAGCACGGCCGGGTCGCGGCTGATCTTGCGGACCAGCACGCTGTCCTTGAAGGTGACGATGGCGGTGTTCGGGTACGGCTTGTCGGTCACCGCTTTCAACCGCTCGATCTGGTTGGTGAGCGTCGTGCGCACGGCGGCAATCTCGGGTCCCATGCTGCCGGTGTCATCGACGACAAACGCGAGCTCCACAGGGTTGGTCTTGAAGTTCTGATCGGCGGTGACGGCGGCAAACAGACCCTGGCCGCCATTGTCGTCGGTCCACTCGCTCGCGGCGACTGGCACGTTCGTCGCGGAATCGGGGATATCTTCGGTGCACGCGCTTTCTTCCGCGGGCGGGCTGAGGTATTCGGTGGCGAAGTCCTTGTCCACGCGCGCCGCGGCGCCACGGGTTCCGATCACGGCCATGGCATTGACGTTGAGTGCGAGCGTTTCGAGGATGAGATGATAGGTGCCCGGCAGCACCTTCATGTCGTAACTGCCCGTGGTATTGCCGTCGTACCCGGAATAGCGGGTGAACTGCGTCTTCCGGGTCGTCGTATCCACGGCGCGGATGATCGCCCCGATAACTGCCTCGTTCGTGCCACAGCGTGTGACCGTGCCGCTGATCGTTCCGTAGACGGCCGCGAACGTCGTGTCGGGGTAGAGCTCCGAGATCCCGGCTTTGTCATCCTCCTCGAGCGTGGACGTCGCGATGTCGTTGCCAGGAATGGCGTAGGGATACATGGTTGGGGCATCAGCGGCGTTGACCGGCTCCAGCGTGCCGGGGGCGCTGCGCCCCTGATACACAGGCGTGTGCGCCAGACCCAGGGCGTGACCGAGTTCATGCACCATCGTGGCCAGCCAGTTGTAGTTGGCGCTTTCAGCGACGGCGCAATTCAGCACGGCGTAGCCGTCAATGATGGCCCCTTGCCCGCCGATCACGGCCGCAATCGTCGGGGCGAAGCCCAGAGTGCCTGCCGACAACCCCAATTTCGTGAGCACCGAGCCATCGGAATCGCACACGAACTCGAACTTGCCATCGTCGGGCATGCCCCAGGCGGTCAGGTAATTGTCGCCCGTGAAGTTCACGGCCGACATCGTCGCGGTGCCGAACATGTCTTTCGCCGTTGCCACGTCGTTCCAGCGATCCATGGCCGTCTGTGACGTCGTCTGGAAGATCGCCGAGTCGTTGTCGATGATGGGGGTGACGACGGCGCGCCAGGCAGTGGGCAATGGCAACGGACTGCGGATGTAGAAGAAGTGATAAGCCGCCACCGGGTGAGGAAGTCCCGCCACGGCCAGTGCGAAGGCGAGTGCGGCCAGACCGAACACGCCTCGCCGGGTTTTGGGTTGGGGGCGATACGACATCGGAGTCATCCTTCCTGGCACTGAGGAGTGCCGCGGCTACTTCCCTTTCAGCGCATTGACGAATTCGTCGAGACGCGTGACCGCCGTATCCGATCCACGGCTGTCGCCGACGGCCAGGGCGAGCCCCGTCGGCGCCGGATGCACGGTCTTTGCACTGCCGCTCGCCATCACGTGGTAGACGTGGTCACGCAGCAGGATGAACGAGCCATCGTCGGTCTGTTGCGGGGTCACGAAGAGCACGACTTCCTGGCCCGGCACGAAGTTCGGAAGCGGCTCGCCGCTCCGGGTCTCCTTGTCGTTGATGCGCCCGCCGAGCATCGACGTCCTGAAGCGCGAGGGCATGGTGCCTTTGACGACCTCGAGCGCTTGAAACTCGACGTCGGTCCAGTACCAGCCCGCATCGCGGACGCGGATGTCAATGACCTTCGCGACGACGATCGCGCCGGCCGTTTGCGCGGCTTGGGCGGTGGTGGTGGGAAGGGTCCGCTGGGCCTGCGAGGAAACGGCGCCGGCGGTGAATAAGAGCGTGAGGGCGAGGCACCTCATCGCGATCGAGTGACTTACAACCGTCACGAGCCACCTCCTCTGGAACTGAGAGATTGCCGCCGACATCACTGCCGGAGTGGGTAAGTCTAGAGATCGAATGCGCCGCGCACAACCAGAAATCTCGAGCTCCCCTCATTTCGTCCCGAAAGTGGTCGGTCGCGGACCTCGGCGATACCGTGAGCGGAACGCGGACATCACGGGAGTCCTGAAATGGGGACTCCTGATATGGGGAGTCCTGATATGGGGCACGACGAGGTCGTCGCCTAAGTGATACTGTCGGGCGTACGTCGATCTGAGAAGCCTTTCGGCCTCTCAGTGACGCCGTGGTCGCTCGAGACTACGCCAGCGCGGCGGCGTACTCCTCGTACGCCCCCTTGTGGTCGGTGATGCGGCGACCGTCGACGTGCCACACGCGCGTGCCCACTTCCTCCATCAGGTCCTGATCGTGCGTGACGAGCAGGACCGTGCCCTCGAACTTCTGCAGCGCGATGTTGAGGGCGTTGATCGACTCGAGATCGAGGTGGTTGGTCGGCTCGTCGAGAATCAGCACGTTCGGCTGGAGCAGCATGATGCGGCAGAAGAGCAGGCGCGCGGTTTCGCCGCCCGACAGCGCGTGTGTCGGCTTCAGGCCTTCTTCGCCGCTGAACAGCATCTGGCCGAGCAGCCCGTGGATGTCCTGGCGAGATGCATCGGGATCGAACTGATGGAGCCACTCGACCGCCGTCATCCCCTTTGCGATCTGCCCGGCGTGATCCTGCGGGAAGTAGCCGATGGACGCTTCGTGCCCCCATCGTGTCGTGCCCGAATCGAGGTCGCCCGGTGACGCGGGACGCCCCGGCGCGTCCGACATCAGCGCCTCGAGCAGCGTGGTCTTGCCGGCGCCGTTCCTGCCGACGATGACGATCCTGTCGCCGCGATTGACGACGGCGCTGAAGCCGTCGATCACCGTCTGCTCGCCGTAGCTCTTGGTCACGTCGCTGAACTCGAGCGCCATGCGGCCCGACGGACGATTCATCTGAAAGCGGATGAACGGTCGCTGGATGTTCGAGCGTGCCAGATCGGTCGTCTGCAGGCGTTCCACTTCCTTGCGGCGCGACTGCACCTGACTCGATCGCGTGCCGGCCGAGAAGCGCGCGATGAAGTCGTTCAACTGCGCGATCTTCTTCTCGCGCTGCGCGTTCTGGCTTTCCACCTGCGAGCGGATCTGCGTCTTGGCCACGACCATCTCGTCGTAGCCGCCAGTGTAGGTGATGATCGTCTGGTAATCGATGTCGGCGATGTGCGTGCAGATCGAATTCAAAAAATGACGGTCGTGCGAGATGACGATGAGCGCGCCGTCGTAGCGGACGAGAAAGTCGCGCAGCCAGTGAATCGATTCGAGGTCGAGGTGATTGGTCGGCTCATCGAGCAGCAGCGCCTGCGGCGACCCGAAGAGCGCCTGCGCGAGCAGCACCCGCACCTTCTGCCCGCTCTGGATTTCGCCCATCGGCCGCTGGTGCAGCTCTTCCGGGATGTCGAGGCCCTGCAGCAGGATCGCGGCGTCGCTTTCGGCGGTGTAACCCTCTTCCTCGCCGACAATCGCCTCGAGCTCGCCCAGCCGCATGCCGTCGGCGTCGGTGAGGGCGGCCTTCGCGTAGAGGAACTCCCGTTCGTCGAGCGCGTCCCAGAGTCGCTGGTTGCCCCTGACGACGGTGTCGACGACGCGAAACTGGTCGAACGCGAAATGGTCCTGCTCGAGCACGCCGAGCCTGGCCGGACGCGTCACGCTGCCGCGCTGGGGCGCCAGCTCGCCCGTCAGCAGCTTCATGAGCGTGGACTTGCCAGCGCCGTTCGGGCCCGTGAGACCGTACCGGCGGCCGGGATAAAACGCGGTCGTCACGTCCTCGAACAGGACCTTGGCGCCGTACCGCATGGAGACATCGCTGACTGAGATCATTGGGAAGAAAGCCCGGGCTGACTGATACGAATTCGAGTGGGTGGAGAACACTCGAGTATAGCAGTGAACACTCCCACCCAGCTGGGCGTGCACATTTGACCAGCTGGGCCTGCGCATTTCATCGATTGATCTGATCGATTGATCGATGCAGCTCGCGCCGATCGGTCAATCAGCGCTATTCTGACTGGCCTATCACCTCATCACCTCATCATCCAAAGGAGGCAGGATGTCAGTTGCCAAAGTGTCCGAAATCAGCGCGACGTCGACGAAGAGCTTCGAGGACGCCATCCAGCAGGGCCTCACGAGGGCCTCAAAAACGCTGCGTAACATGCGCAGTGCGTGGGTCAAAGAGCAACACGTACGCTGCGAGGGCGGCCGGATCACCGAGTATCAGGTGAACATGATGGTGACGTTCGTGCTCGACGACTAACTGGAGCCGTCACGAACAGGCAACTCACGCGTGGTCGTCATCATCATCGGCGCGGCTGGCGCCGGCAAGTCCACCATCGGCGCCGCGCTGGCCGCCGCGCTTGGCTGGCGCTTTCTCGACGCGGACGACTTCCATGCGGCCGACAACATCGACCGGATGCGTGGAGGCATCGGTCTCACCGACGAGGAGCGCGGCCCCTGGCTGGCGCGCGTGCGGCAGGCGATCCTCGATCACGTCGCGAAGCGTCAGCCGGTCGTGGTCGCGTGCTCGGCGCTCAAGCGCCGGTATCGTGACGTCCTGACCGAGGGTGTGGACGACGCGCGGCTGGTTTACCTGCGGGCTGATGAAACGCTGTTGAGAGATCGGTTGGAGCAACGACGGGGACACTTTGCCGGGGCCGGGCTCGCCACGACGCAATTGCGAGATCTGGAAGTGCCGCACGGCGAGGCGTTGACCGTTGATGCCTCCCGCCCGCCGGACGTGCTGGTGGACGAAATCCGTCGCGCGCTCAATCTGTAGAAGGCGGTCGCGCGTGGCGGCTCGACGCCGCGCGCGACCCTCGATCCATCTGCTTACGGGGTGGCGACGAAGTGGTAGCTGAAGCTCACCGCCGGATTCGCCGCGAAGTCGAGCGTGCCCTGGCCGCGGAGTCCAGAGAGGGCTCCCGTGCCGTTCTGAAACGAGAACTTCGTGAACCCGAACGGGTACTGAGGCGGCGTCGCCGGCGGATAGCTGATCCGCAACGTGACCTGATCGCCGGGGTTGCCGACGCCGGCGACCGTGCACTGGCACGTGGTGAACGCCGTGTTGCCCGGGCGCGCGCGCGTGAACTGGCCCGGGCCGTCGCCGAATACCACGCAACTGGTCGGGAAGCCGAGGCTCATGTCGACGCCAGCGTGGCAGGTGCCCGGCTCGAAGTTGACGCCGACGATATCGCCGGTCAACTGGACGTCGCGACCAGTCTCGCCATTGAGCGTTCCAGCGGCGAACCCAAACACGCCAGGCATCACTTCCACGAACTGGGTGCCTGCCGTTCCCGTCTGGGGTTTTGCGGATGTCGAGATCGAGCTCGACGCTGCGGTGCTGGCATCACCATCGGCAGTCACCCCTGAAGGGCTCGTCGGTGAACCGTTGCCGGCACATGCCGCGGTCGCAATCACGGCGAGAAGACTCAGCGAGTGTCGCCACGACGGGCGATGACAATCAGACATCATGGAGGCTCCTACGTAATTTGGGAGAGGCATCACGGATCATACACTCCGCCCCGGGGTCGAATTCCAGAGGAAAATTTCAGCGTTCGCGTTTGGCGACTATAGTCTTCCCGTCGGACGTCTCCAGCGCGAGACTGTCTCGGGATTGCACTTCGTAGTGCACCACGTCACGGAGCAGTGAAAGGAAATCCTCCTCCTCGCTGAGCCGCGCCGTATCGCACGCCTTCATCGTCTTCAGCAGCTCGCCAACCTGCACGCTCGTTCCTGTGACGGTGAAGCGGCCTCGATAGGTATTGCAGGATGCAAGGCCCGTGATCGTTTGCCCCTCGATGCGCATGGTGACCTGCGAGTCGGGCATCACCTCGATGCGGTCGATGATTTCGACCACCCATTGGCCCTCGTAGGGCGGGCGTTCCAGTTGTGGCGGTATCCCGTGCGCCGTCGAACCGAAGGCCTGGAGCAGCAGTGTCGTCAAGGCAAGCATCTCGAACATCGGCATCTCCCGGGTGCAAACACTGGTAGGACGCTGCCGCTCGCCGGGCAGCCGGCTACACGGGTGCGCACTTGAGTTGAGGGCCGCGCCCATCAGCTTTCAGCGGTCAGCTGTCGGCTTTCAGCGCTGAAGGCTGATCGCCGATAGCCAGGAGCCACTCGCAATTCACGCCAATTCAAGTGAATTGCGGGATTAGGGGCGCGCTCTCGCCGCGACGATTTCCTCGACAGTGAATGTCCAGTCCACGTTCGCCGAGTCGACCATCAGGTTGTAGGGGCGCGGGTCGTCGGTGACGTCGCGGGTGCCGCGGACTTCGCCGCGCTGCTCGGTGATGAGCTCGATGGGGCGGCCACTCACCCCGCTATGCAGCGCGAGGCGAAACGTCCCGGCCCCGGGCGGCTCTTCGTTGCGGGTTTCCCACGTCACGCGCAGATGGCCCGATTCGCTGACGACGCCAATCGTCTGACTGCCGCGCCCTGAGAAGGTGCCGAGGGAGCGGACCACGGCGATGGTCTCGGGCTCGGGTGACGCCGGCTCGCTGCAGGACGCGGAGAGGATGGAGAGGATGATGACGACGAGGCAGCAACAGCGGATCGAACGGCACACGAAGTAATGGTACGGCCCTTCGACGCGCTCCGCTCGCTCAGGGCAGGCAGGCAGGTAGGTCGCGTAGGGCGGGTAGGGTAGGTAAGCAGGTGGGAGGTGGGACGGGCAGGTGGGGCTGCCCTACCTGCCCTACCCGCCCCGATCAGAACTTATAGCTCACGTTGAACCGCACGATGCGCGGGCCGAGCACGTTGATCGGCGACTTGTACATCGGGAACGACACGAGCGCGGCGGTGGGATCCGCTGCGTAGCGAACGTTCGTGCGTCCCGTGTTGGTACGGACGGAGTAAACCGTGTTCTCGTGCGTCAGGTTGTAGATGTCCATGTCGGCCTCGAACTGGTGCCCTCGCGCCCGGAACAGTTTGCCGACGCGCAGGTCCACGGTGTAGAGCGCCGGGAGCGTGTCCGAGCCGCGCGGCTCGGCCAGCACGGTGGTGTTGCCATTCGGATTCTGGTTGAGGCCAGGGATGCCGATGATGCGCGTGATGGGCTCGCCGGACATCGCCCGGAAGTTTCCGCCCAACTGGATGTCCCACGGCAGCAGATACGAGCCGGTCAGCTTGAAATTGTGAGTGCGATCGATGCCCGGCCGGCCCTTCGCGTTGACGAACGCATTGGGCGAGGTGACGCTGGTCGTTTCGACCTCCGTGCGCGACCAGGTGTAGCCGGCAATCATCGTCCAGTTGTTGCTGTAGCGCTTCGTTGCGGTGACTTCGAGCCCCCGGTACTTCTGCGCCACGCGATCGTCGTTGCCGAGAATCGTGACCGACGGAACCGCCGGCAGGCGCATGTTGTAAACGGTGATGACGCCGTCGTCGCTCGTGCCGGCGAGCCCGTCGCGGCCCGGATCCGGCCGCTGCACCGGATCGTAGTAGTCGAACGGGATGCCGACTTCGATGTTGGTGAGCGGGTCGTGTTCCTGGCGCTGAATCCACGTGGCGCTCAGGCGGAGATTGGGAATCAGCTCGCGATCGACGCCCACGGTGAACTCGTTGCGGAACGGCCGCTCCACGTCGAGCGTCGTGCGGCCGACGAACTGCAACACCGCAAACCCGGGAATGGACGTCGTCGGATTTCCACTCTGTTCACCTGACTGGAAGGTCAGGTCGCCGTTGCGATCGTTCCAGGCGAATGTCTGTGTCACGAGCCCGTTCGGGTTGATGCTGCCGGGCGTGCCCGTGCCGATCTGATCGTAGTAGCGCGCGGCGGAAAATTTCAGCGCCGTGCGGCCATTGCCGCCAAGGTCGTAGACGGCGTTGAAACGCGGCCCGAAGTGGTACCACAGCGGCGCGTTGCGCACTTCGTCGAACGATCGCTGGATCGTGTAGGTGGTGTTCTGGCCGAGGATGCGCACCGGGATCTGCATGCCCTCGGGGAACCACTGGCTCGCCGGACTCGACTGTGCGGGCACCCAGCCCTCGACACGCTCCCAGCGGATACCGCCGACCAGCGTGAGGTTGCCGCGCGAGTACGAATCCTGCACATACAACGCCGTGTTCATGACGGCGCGTTCCTGGTGCAACGGCGTGTTTGCAAAGATCACCTGCGCCGAGCCGGCCGGGGTCGTGCCGCTCGGCTGGCTGCGATAGGTGAGCTGCACCTGGTCGTTGCGGTGGATGTCCACGGTGTCCGGCGTGTAGGCATTGTCGAAGCCCGCCCTGATCTCGTGGCGGCCGCGGGCCCACTCCGGAATGTAGTACTGCCAGTTCGAGCTGAATTGGAACCGTTCGCGAAACATCACCTGCTGCTGCGTGTTGGCGCGCGTGCGAATCGCGGGACTGAAGGTGATGTCGGCCAGTGTCTGCTGCGTGGTCTTCAACTGGAGCGGGAAATCGATGCTGTTGTAGCTCACGCGCGTGTCGACGAACGTGTTGTTGTTGATCACCCAGTTCCAGAGCCCCTGGTACACCGCGAGAATATCGTGCTCGTGCCACGTCGACTCCGGCGTGTTCGTGTTGCTCGCGGCGCGGTTGGGTTTGTCGTAGACCTGACGGCTGATCGTGGCATCGAACCGGTGGTTGGTGCTGAGCTGGATCGTCGGCCGGGCGAAGATCGACGTGATGTCGGTTTTCTCGATGATGTCGTCGCCGGAAAAATTCCCGGTGGCCGGGAAGCCCACGACGTTGACGTGCGTCCGCTGATCGTTGAGCGCGGCAAAGTAGAACGCGCGATTTCTGACGAGCGGGCCGCCGGCGTTGAAGTTGAAGTTGGTGATCTTGTCCACGGCCGCGGCCTTCGGCCGCAAACCGAAGTTCTTCAACGCCTCGTCGATGTTGTCGCCCTGCGTGTTTTCGCCCTGATAGGTGAACAGCGTCTGCGACGAAAAGCGGTTGGTGCCGCTCTTGGTCACCATGTTGATGAAGACCCCGCCAGTGGCCACCGAGATGTCCTGCGCGCCGCTCGAGACCTGGATGTCTTCGAATGAGCTCGGGTCGTAGTAGTAGCCGGCAAAGCCGATCGCGGCCGGGTCGCCGACATTGACGCCGTTGAGCATCTGCGTGTTCTGGTTGTTGTTGGTCCCACGCGCGCTCACCGAGCGCTGCAGCCCGCCCCGATTGCCGCCGACGTCAGGGGTCGCCATCACCAGGCCCGGCACCTTGTACTCGACGATCGACCAGATGTCGCGCCCGCTCGGCGTCGTCTCGAGCAGCTTGGCGTCGAGGTTGACGCCGACGCTCGCGCTCTTCGTGTCGATCACCGGGGACTCGCCCGTGACCGTGATGCTTTCGGTCAGCCCGCCGATTCGCAACGCGAGATCGAGGGGTGTCGTTTGCCCGACGCTGACGAGAATGCCGTCGCGGACGACGGTCTGAAAGCCGGCGAGCTCGACGCGAACCGAGTACGTGCCGGGCAGCAGCGACGGAAACCGGCTGCTGCCGGTGGCGTCGGTGACGCCCACCATCTGCCCGGCGATGATGACCGGACTGCTGATGGTGATGGTGGCGCCGGGCAGCACGGCGCCCTGTTCGTCCGCAACCCTGATGAAGATGCTTCCCGTCTGAACCTGTGCGTGCGCCGATGGAACCGCTATCGTCAGCATTGCAAGGCCGACGAGCAGGCGGACACGAGACCTCATGATTCAACCTCCTGACCGAAACGCTGGGGAACAAGACGTGCAAAATGTGAACGTCGGCGCATTTTACGCCCGCGGGCACCCGCAGACCGTTGAGATGTCGTGAAATTTGTGTGCAATGACGGACTCCGACACGATGGGGGTGTCGTTGGTCACAGGTCCCCGGCGTTGGCGGCGCATTGGGCCGGCTCATCACAACGGATTTTGTCGATGTGTGATCGAGGTCCACGCAGCCAGGGCCGGTGATTGGGAACGCGCTACCGACTCGACGTCGCGGCAATGCCCGGCGGGGCGATGAACCAGTACGGATCGATGGCGCCACGGCCGCGCTCGTAGATTCCGAAGTGCAGGTGAGGGGAGGTCGTGCGCGCGTTGCCGGTGTTGCCAACTGTGCCGAGCACGTCCCCGGCCTTGACCCGCTCACCCGTCGTCACGAGCTGTTCGTCGAGATGCGCGTAATACAGCCTGAGCCCGCGTCCGGGATTCCATACCCACACCAGGCGTCCGCCAAGTCCGCCTTCGCCGACACGGGTGACGATGCCATCGGTCGCTGAGAGCACGGGCGTGCCGCGCCTGGCAAAGATGTCCACGCCCTCGTGCTCGCGGCGGCCACCATCGCGCGGATCGCCGAAGGCGCTTTGCAGATCGCGCCAGCGTGCCTCGGCGACCGGAAAGCGGAACGCGGGCGCCGCGCGCAATGAAATGTGAAGCTGCCCGTCACGCAGCAACTCAGGCTGAACCCGTACGATCACGTCACGATCTGCGCTGGCCTCGTACTGCCCGGCCAACAAGGCGCCGGTCTCGTGAGACGGCTCATCAGTACCAGGCTCGAAGAGGTCTACGAAGGTCGCGGTAGGCACCGCAGTGCTCACTTGTGTCATCACGTCGACGCGTTGCCCGCGGTTGAGCGCGATGCGGAACGCGTACGCGGCCGGGCGCTCGCCGGCAAACGGCAACTCGCGTTCGTACGGGAGGGTGACACGCGTTGCTTGAGCCAGCGCACGCGTGCTGGCCGCGATCCATTCCATGGCAAGCGGCGTCTCGGCGATTCCAGATCGCTCGAGGGCGGCGAGGTATTCGGCATGTGGACTGGAGTAGGAGAGTGGGCTCAACTGAGCGAGCCAACGCGCGTCGCGTGCGAGCCACGCTACAGCCAGCAGGGCGGAAAGCACGACGACGCGGCGCATCGACGGTGAGCAGCCCGTGGTGAGAGTCCCGCCGGCATTCGACCGGCGGTGCATCGCCGCACCCCACCGCGCACACTCCGCGCGGCGGAAGCCCGAGCCCGCTGGCTGCGTTGCTCCTTCCTCACATATGGCCCGATATTCTCAGTCGTCGCGCTTTGCCACCGGGGCGCCTTGCCGCTCTCGGTGCTCGCTGGGACTTCCACCCTGGGCTGTTAGACGCGGCGCGCGGCACGGCGACCGAAGGCCACCCGGTAGAGGGCCAGCAGGAGAATGGCGCCCAGGATGGCCATGAAGATGCCGGCTGTTTCCCCCGGGCCGTACAAGCCCAGCGCCTGACCGATGAAGCCGCCCAGGAAGGCGCCGGCGATGCCGATCAGGATGGTGACGATGAAACCGCCCGGATCTTTGCCAGGCATGATGAGTTTGGCGATGACGCCGGCGATCAAGCCGAACAGAATCCAACTGAGGATACCCATGGACTCAAGCCCTCCAGAGAGTGTTCACTGGGCGGACCTGTTGCAACGTCTGAGCCAAGGCAGGTGGGCAGGTGGGCTGGTGGGTAGGCCGGCAGGCCGGCAGGTGGCAGGTTGGCGCCCACCGGCCGACCCTCCCCAACGACCCTGCCGCCCTACCTGCCGATGCGGCACGCGACGCTCCCCCACCCATGCGGCAGGGGGAACGTCACCATCTCCGTAAACCACTCCGGGTTCTTGCAGGCTATGAACAGGCGCGTAAACTCGTCGGCGTCGAGATAGCGTCTGTGAAAAATGACGATGTCGATCTTGCGGTCCCTCAGAAACGCCATTGACGCATCGGATGGGAAATCACGGAGCGTGCGGAGCAGGCGTCCATATGACGCGGGCGCGTAGCCACTATAGCCATTCACCAGCCGCTGCCAGTGATAGATCGAGTGGTACTGATGGGACGTCTCGTAGAGCCAGAGCGTTTCCGGCGTGGGCACCGGCAATTCGAGCACGACACTCGGCGGCTCTCCGGCGAGCCAGGCGTAGACGGGGGGCGGACTGGTGGGCTGCGTTCTGCTGGCGAGAGGAGCGGACCAGTACTCGAGCGTCAGCCCGACGATTACAGCCGTAGTCAAGAGACGCGTGCGCCGGGACGTCTTGCCCGACAGCAGGTGTGCCAGACCGAGCCCTGCCAGCACGGCGACGGCGAGCAGGACCAGCACGCCAAAGCGCGCGGGAGCCCGGAACCCCCCCAGCGGCGGCACCGCTGCGCGCAGAAAGTCATAGCTGACGCCGTTGACCCCAAGCGACAGCTCCGCTGCTACGAGGGCGAGCAGAGACAGCGCGATCGCGTCGCGTGTGCGCGACAGCACGACGGCGGTGACCGCCAGGGTGAGCGCGATGATGCCCATGAAGAGACTGCGCTCGTCGGAAGATTCCGACTCGAACGCGGCGTAGACGCGATTGCCGGCCGGCAGGCGGAGGTAGTCCATCGGGACTGCGCTGTATGTCGCGAGCTCGCGCTCGGTGCGCGAGGGCAATTCTTCCCGTGCGCGCGAGTACGGTCCGATGTACGGCGCGAGCAGCAACGCGGCCGTGATGACGGCGAGCACGCCCGCGACAAGATGACGGTATGACCACTGGATTCGAACATGCAGCGGTGCGAGCAGAGCCGCCGGAACGAGCCAAATCGCGACAAACACAAAGTAGTACACACTGCAGAGCGCCTGCAGTCCGAGCGTGAGGCCTAATGTCAGTCCACGCCGCCGCGTCGGGCTTTCGAGCACGCGGTAGAGGCACAGAAGCGACAGGGGGAGAAACGCGGTCCACAGCAACTCGAGATGGCCCGCGTGCGCGATGCGGTATGGCGCAAAAGCGAAGATGGTTCCGGCGACGAGTTGTGCCGGCCGGCTTGGCGTAAAGTAGCGCATCAGGCTCGCCGCCGCCACGGCGGCGGTCAGGAAACCCATCAGCAGGAGGACGTTGTGCACGGTGACGGGGTGCACGCCCAGCCAGATGAGCGGCGCGCCCGCGACGCCGAGCAGCAACATCGCGTCGGAGTAGGCGAGGGTGTTCGGCTCGGGCCAGAAGATGTTGGCGTCGAAGAGCGTCGATGGATCGACCGTCAGCTGATGTGCGACCCACGCCAGACGCCACACCGAAAACAACGCATCGTCGTGATCCGGAAGCTGTGATTGCCGCAGGTCGCCAAGGGGCCAGGTCGAGACGAACGTGAGCAAAATGAAAATCGGGACGATCGGGCCGATAGTTGCAGCCGAACGTCTGAGGACTGTGGCTATGCGCTGCCGCATCCCCGCTATCGCTGTCGCGCTGCTCAGTTGCGTGATCCCTCAGCCGGTCGCATCTACTGCCGCGCCCATCGTACAGGACGTCACCGTTGCGGCGCGAGCGCTCGTGCCGCTGCTGAGGGACGTGCGGGCGCGCATCGAACCGAGGGTCACGGTCGAGCCCGGGACCTTGCCGCCGTCGCCATTCACGGGCCGTAACTCGACACTCTTCGCCGTGCGCATCGGGGTACGGTCGCGGGACGTGGACGAAGAAGTCGTGAAGGCGATGGACCGTTTGCTGCGATGGGACACGCGTCAGCCGCTGGGCGCGGAGGATCGCACTCTGGTCGAGCGTTGGCTGGAGGTGCTCCAGGTCAAGGTGCTCTCTCGCCTGGCTGCCGCCGGACTGCCGGTCGAATGCGACCAGGTGTGCGTCGTCCAGCGGTTGACCAATCCCGACAGCGTGTTCGGAGCCAACGCGCGAGAGCAGCAGGAAGCGCGCGACGACGTCCTGCTGGAGGCGCTGATCGAAGCCGTGACCGAAGCGTAAGCCGCCAGCCGAGACGGGCCTGAGCGTTCTCGGAAGCCTCGTCGAAGTTGATCCACTCTCTTTTGATCAGCCGATGGAGTGCCGGAAATCCCATGCGTCGAGACACGGGCGGGTTCGCCAGCGGACAGCTGCCGAGAATGGGCAGCTCAATTTCAGGGAGGGTAACAGCCGCCGAGAAAGAAATGGGGCAGGCCATTTTCAGGTGCGGGGATTGTCGCCGAGAAATGGGGCAGGCCCATTTTCGGGGAAGGTGCGGGGATTGCGAAGTGGTGGCGAATTCTGCGCGCTTCCGGGTGTCGGAAGCGCTCGAGGCCGCCCTACGTCGCCGGTTTCGACCGCCGCCCCGTCAGGGTTTGCCCACTCCTCGCAGATTCGCCGCACCCGGAGAAAATGGGCCTGCCCCATTATGACCCGGCCGCCTTTTCGGCCGTCAGGGTACCACGCCCCCCGTAGCAGCTCTGCGCTTCCTGACGGCGGTCCAGATGAGGCACCCGGCAGTCCAGCCGATTCCGGCGATTACGGCAACCGGAATGAGCGCGATCAGAAACCACACCGTCATGCCCATCGAATAGAGCGTCGCCCCGATGTCACGGCCGCCGACGATGCACGGATGAACCCCGGCCTCGTTGAGCGTGCAGCCGTTGAGCCAGGCCGTCACGCCTGCGACCACCACCAGCGCGAGCGGCCAGCCGGTCAGCAGCGCAATAACTACGTACCCGACGACGAGACTGCGGATTTTGCCCAGGGCGCAGTGTAGCTCTTCCGTGCGACGGCGAGGCACGCGGGCCAGTGGCTGCCGCCGGCGCCGCAGCCGACCGAGCCGCCGCTCCTTGTCCTCGGGCACGCCATGGTGCGCGCGTGTGGCGATGAGCGGGGGGCGCACGAACGAGGCCGTGGATCGCTGCGGCCCTTCGAAGACAGCATGGTGACGAACGGCCCTGGGCTCGCGGCGCTTCTGACCTACGGCCAGGCGCTGCTTGCGGCCGGCGATGCGGCGGGCGCGGCCGTGCAGTTCACGCGCATCCTCAATCACCGCGGACTGGAGCCGCACCTCCCCGAACATGCGGTGGCGCTGGTCTGGCTTGGACGCGCACACGCGCAGACCGGAAACGTGCGGACGCGCGTGCCGTTTACGAGCGGTTTTTCGTGTGGTGGACAGACGCCGATCCTGACGTGCCCCTGCTGCTCGAGGCGCGGGCCGAATACGCGCGGCTCGGGTCCTGAGCGCCACCGAGTGACGGGCGCACACGCGGGCCTGGCATCGGTGGATGAGTTACACTGAACGTTCGCGTTCACAACGCGATGCGCGCCCGTAGCTCAGCTGGATAGAGCGTCGGCCTCCGGAGCCGAAGGCCACAGGTTCGAATCCTGTCGGGCGCGCCAGTTTTCCTCAGTTCATTTGCAACGAATTTGCAGGGGTGGTTTCGCCCACCCCTTTTCGCATATGGCCAACAGGCGCCCGCTTGGGAACAACGTAATCACGAACGCCAGTGAGGTGTTCGACATCGCGCAACAGTTCATCTTGTCGATCTACCCGCAAGCCACCGAACTCCGTCTGGAAGAGATTGAAGCTCCTTCGAAACTCCTACGAATAGCAAGTGGAAGATCACGGTCTGATTTTTCGACAGTAGCGCCTCATAACTTCATCAGTGACGCATCGTGTTGCCGGCAACCGTGGTGTTGTGCATTGCGGCACTGGTGGCCCTCGCGACCCTGCTTTGGTTTCTGTTGGCGTGGTGTGAACGAGCCACACGTCTCGCCGCACGCTGCGAGACCGCAGTACACTGCGGCGGGCTCACGCCCACGCCCTCCACAGGCAGCCGGCTAGCCTCATCGAAACTGCTTCACGTAGTTCACCAACCCGTTCGTCGAGGCATCATGCGTCGTCACCGGCGCGTCGGCGTCGATTTCGGGCCGAATGCGTTTCGCGAGCTGCTTGCCCAGCTCCACCCCCCACTGATCGAACGAGTTGATGTTCCAGATCGCGCCCATCACGAAGACCCTGTGTTCGTAGAGCGCCAGCAGCATGCCGAGCGTCTTCGGCCCGAGCCGCCGATACGCGAAGGTCGTCGACGGCCTGTTGCCGGGGAACACTTTGTGCGGCAGCAGGCGTGCGACGGCGTCGGGGGCGAGACCCTGCCGCTCGAGCTCCGCGCGCGCCTCGTCGTCCGTCTTGCCGAACGCGAGCGCCTCGCTTTGCGCGAAGCAGTTGGCCATCAGCGTCGCGTGATGACCTGCCAGCTCGTGATGCGCCTGCGCGCCGACCAGGAAATCGCAGGGAATCAGGCGCGTGCCCTGATGAATCAGTTGATAAAACGCGTGCTGCCCGTTGGTGCCGGGCTCGCCCCACACGATCGGTCCGGTTGGCACGTCCATGGCACGGCCCTCGCGATCGACGCGCTTGCCGTTGGATTCCATGTCGAGCTGCTGGAGATACGCCGGCAGCCGCTGGAGATATTGGTCGTAAGGGAGCACCGCCTGCGTCTCCGCGCCGAGAAAATCCGCATACCAGACGCCGAGCAGGCCGAGCGTCACCGGCAGGTTGTCTTCGAGACGCGTCGTCCGAAAGTGCTCGTCCACGCGGTGAGCTCCCTCGAGCAGCTGCTCGAAGCGGCCATAGCCGGCCGCGATCGAAATCGGCAGTCCGATCGATGACCAGAGCGAATAGCGCCCGCCGACCCAGTCCCAGAACACGAACATGTTCGCCGGATCGATCCCGAACTGCCGCACCTCGCGCTCGTTGGTCGACACGGCGACGAAATGCTTCGCGATCTTGTCGGAGGCGCGGTCCAGGGTGGCTGTCAATCTCGAAGAGGGGTTTGACCCGGTGAATGAAGAAAGGTCTGATTCTGTTGCTGTGATTTCTGTGTCTTCTGTGGACCGTGTTTTCTGCAGAAACCATTCCCTGGCGGAGCGCGCATTCATCATCGTCTCTTCGGTCGTAAAGGTCTTCGAGGCGATGATGAACAGCGTCGTCGCCGGATGCAGCTCGCGAAGTGTTTCGGCGAGGTGTGCGCCGTCGACATTCGAGACGAAATGCATTCGCGGCCCTTCGCGTGCGTACGGCGCCAGCGCCCCGGTGACCATCGCGGGCCCGAGATCGGAGCCGCCGATGCCGATGTTGACCACGTCCGTGATGCGCAACCCGCTGAATCCCGCTGCTCCGCCGTTCCTGACGCGCTCGCTGAACGTCCGCATGTGATCCAGCGCGGCCTTGACCGCGGGCATCACATCCTGCCCGTCAACGACGATGGCGCGGCCTGAGCGGTTTCGGAGCGCGACGTGCAGCACCGGGCGGTCTTCGGTGACGTTGATGCGCTCGCCGGCAAACATCCGGTCGCGTAACGGTTCGACGCCGCAGTCGCGCGCGAGCTGTAGCAGCAGCCTCAGCGTGTCGTCGGTGACGAGATGTTTGGAGTAGTCCACCAGCAGTTCATCAATGCGCCGGGAGAAGCGATCGAAGCGGCCGGGGTCCTGCCTGAACCATTCGCGGAGGTGGCCGCGCCGGATCTCGTCGCGGTGCGCCTCCAACTGTTTCCACGTCTTCAACTCGCGCAGCGTCATCACGACGGCCAGTGTATCCTGTCGATATGTCCCTCCTCGAGTCTCTCAAGCGCTCCACGACCGTCGTTGCCGACACCGGCGACATCGAAGCGATTGCCCAATACCGGCCGCAGGATGCGACGACCAATCCTTCGCTGCTGCTGAAGGCCGCGCAGCAGGAGGCGTATCGACCGCTGGTCGATGGCGCGCTCAAGGCGGCGGAGAAAGGTCCCGGCGGCGAACGCGAGCGGGCCGAAGCGTTCATGGACCGGCTTGCCGTTGCGTTCGGCGGCGAGATCCTGCAAATCATTCCCGGCCGGGTCTCCACCGAAGTCGACGCCCGCCTGAGTTTCGATACGGAGGGCAGCGTGGCCAAGGCGCGGCAGCTCATTGCGCTCTACGAAGCCGACGGCGTCTCGCGAGACCGCATCCTCATCAAGGTGGGCAGCACCTGGGAGGGCATTCGCGCGGCCGAGCAGCTCGAGCGCGAAGGCATTCATTGCAACCTGACGCTCCTCTTCAGCTTTGCGCAGGCGGTCGCCTGCGCCGAAGCCGGCGTGACGCTCATCTCGCCGTTCGTGGGACGCATCTACGACTGGCACAAGAAGGAGCGTGGCGCGGACATTCCCGCCGGCGAGGACCCGGGGGTTCAGTCGGTCACGCGGATCTACAACTACTTCAAGAAGTTCGACTACACCACACAGGTCATGGGCGCGAGCTTTCGCAAGATGGATCAGATCGTCCGCCTGGCTGGGTGCGATCTGCTGACGATCAGCCCCGATCTGCTCGACGAGCTCCAGAACACGTCCGGGGAACTGACGCCGCGACTCACGGTCGAGGGCGCCAAGGCGTCAGCCGAGTCGCGCATTCACCTCGACGAGAAGACGTTTCGCTGGATGCACAACGAGGACGCGATGGCCGTCGAGAAGCTGAGCGAAGGCATTCGACGCTTCAATGACGACGCACGCAAGCTGGAGAAATGGGCGCAAACGGCAGTCGCAACGGCCTGACGCTGCCCTCGCCGCTCCAGCAGATGCAGGAGCGCGGCCCGGTCTTGCTCGTCTTCCTCCGTCACTTCGGGTGAACGTTCTGCCGGGAGACGCTGGCCAGCGTGGCGCGGCATCGCGCGGCCATCGAATCCAGTGGAACGCAGGTGGCGTTCGTGCACATGTCCTCGCCCGAGGAGGCGGATCGCTGGTTTGCACATTACGGCATGGCCGATGTGGTGCGCGTGAGTGATCCGGGCAAGGATCTCTACCGGACATTCGAGCTCGAGCAGGGCACGCTCGGCGAGCTGGCGCATCCGCGCGTCTGGTGGCCATGGTTTCGCACCGCCATCCTCAGCGGCCACGGCGCCGGCCTGGCCGGCCCGAACTGGCGCCAGCTCAGCGGTGTGTTCGTGGTCCACCGCGGCCATCTGCTCGCTGCGCTTCGTCACCGCAACTCGGCGGCACGCCCCGATTACGTGGCGCTCGTCCACGGGCTCAGATTCCGCCCGGTAATCCGCTAGACTTTCAGAAGGTCCCATTCTGGAGTGCTTATGATGCGCCTGATCGCGCTTTGCCTGATTGTTGCCTTCGCGTTTGTGACGACCCCGGTTCTCGCCCACCAACCCCCACAGCAACCGCCACCCGCGCCGCAGCCGCCGCCGCCCGACCCCGAAGAAGAAGAGGCGCCGCCCGTCTACGAAGAGCAGATTGTCGTGACGGCGACGAGAATCGAACAGCAGCTCGTGAACGCACCGGCCACCGTGTCCGTGGTCACCAGCGACGTCATCCAGAGCACCCCCGCCACCAATTACGCGGAGCTGCTCAGGTCAGTCCCCGGCGTCAACATCGCGCAGACCTCCGCGCGCGACTTCAACATCACGATGCGCGGCGCGACCTCGACGCTTTCGACCTCGCAACTCGCGCTCGTCGATGGCCGCAGTCTTTATCTCGACTTCTTCGGCTTCGTGGCCTGGGATCTGCTGCCGATGAATCCCAACGAGATCCGGCAGATCGAAGTGATTCGCGGTCCGGCGTCGGCGGTGTGGGGCGCCAACGCCATGAACGGCGTCGTGAACTTCATCTCGAAGACGCCGCGCGAGCTGGCCGGCAACAGCGCGACCATCAGCCTCGGTGGGTTCGATCGCAGCGTGAAAGGCAGCGACGCCGATGCCGGCACGATGTTCTCGATCAACGCGACGCACGCGCGCGCGATCGACGATCGCTGGTCGTACAAGATTTCGGCCGGCGGCTACACGTCCGACGCCTTCGCGCGGCCGACCGGTCTGATTCCCGGCACGTCGACGCCGTATCCCGAATTCGTGAACCAGGGCACCACGCAGCCGAAGTTCGACACGCGGGTGGATTACGACGCGCCCGAAGGCCGTTACAAGCTGGTGTTTGCCGGCGGGTATGCCGGCACCGAAGGCATCATCCATTCCGGCATCGGGCCCTTCGACATGGACCGCGGCGTCGGGCTCGGTTATGCCACGATGCGCTACACCCGCAACGCGCTGCGTTTCAACGTGTTCACCAACATCCTGAACGGCGACGCCACGGCGCTACTGTCGTTCGGCCCCAACGGTCAGCCGATTCCCTTCAGCTTCAACACCAACACGTACGACGTCGAGATTGGCAACGTCAACCTGCTCGGCACGCGTCAGGTGGTGAGCTACGGCGGCAACTTCCGCTACAACAAGTTCGACCTGTCGATTGCGCCGCGCGGGACCAACCGCACCGAGGGCGGCGCCTACATTCAGGACGAAATCTTCGTCAACGAGAATCTGCGCCTCAACCTCGGGGCACGCGTCGACAAGTTCGACGTGGTCGAGGACGCCGTGTTCTCTCCGCGTGTCGCGTTGATCCTCAAACCGCGGCCCGAGCATGCCGTGCGGCTGTCCTACAACAAGGCGTTTCGGTCGCCGTCGCTCATCAACAACTACCTCGATGTCACGATCGTCAACCAGTTGAACTTCGCGCAGCTCGCGTCGATTCATCCGATCTTCACGCAGTTGGGCACGTTCGACTTTCTCGTGGCGGCCACCGGCAACGAGGATCTTCGCGAAGAATCGATTGAGGCCGTCGAGCTGGGGTACACCGGCGTCATCAACAACCGGGCCACGCTGTCGGCCGCGGTGTACTTCACGAAGAACAGCGACGAGATCTTCTTCACGCAGGTGGGACGCTACCGCGCGACCAACCCGCCGCCCGGCTGGCTCCAGCGGCTCGCGCTGCTCGGGCCGCAATTGCCGCTGGCCGTGCTCGAGGGCCTCCCGCCGGCGTGCACGTCGTTGGCCGAGCCGTGCACCACCGGCGGACTGCCTTCCGACTTCAGCTATCGCAACCTTGGCGTCAACCGGAACAAGGGCTTCGAGCTGGGCGTCGACGCGGCGGCGAGCCGGGCCGTCAACGTGTTTGCGAACTACTCGCTCCAGGCCATGCCGGATCCGGACTTCGACATTTCCGAGGTCAACCGGCCGCCGCGCCATCGCGTCAACACCGGCTTCAGCTTCAACAACGATCGCTACATCGCCAACATGTCGGTCAGCTTAGTGGACGACGCGTTTTTCCAGGACGTGCTCGACGCACGGTTCCATGGACCGACGGAGGCTTACACGCAGGTCAACGGCGCTTTCGGCGTGCGCTGGATGGGGGATCGCCTGACGACCACCGTGAAAGTCATCAACCTGGGCAATCAGGACGTCCAGTCGCACGTGTTCGGCGACATCATCAAGCGGCAAGTCATCGGCGAACTGCGCGTGCAGTTCTAACGCCCGCGCAACACGAAGGACACGAAGGGCACGAAGGAATCCAATAATTGTTTTCAACAGATCAGAATTCAGAGACTCCCGAAGCCGAGAGACTGACCAACGAAGCGCTGTGGCCGAATGTAGGTGCGAGCGCGAAGGTGATTGCTGCATGAGAAAAGATCGCCCGGGGCTTGCGTCAGCGATGGCGAGCACGATCGTTGAAGATCCAGATCTGTGTAATCCGTGAAATCTGCGTTGGCTCTCGTGGCACTACCGCGAGAAGCGGAGGTCCAGCGCGCGCGTCTCGCCGTTGCCCAGCGAAAACCTGTAGGTCACACGGGAAGCCAACTGAACCTGCTCACCTGCTTAAAACGCTGAAACGGAGGGTGAATCGCTCGCGTCACAACAGGAACACTTCTACGGTCCGGCCGCACGAGGATTTCCTGAGACGACACGCCTCTGCCGTGGTGTCGGCAGACATGCTGGGCCGGATACTTGCGGCCGTGACGCGGAAGCCCTGAGGAACACGGCTCCGGAGACCCAGATACCCGAAACCGCAGGGCCAGCCACCGGCGGCCGAAGATTTTCGCGCGGCCGGTGTATTCTTCCAGCCCGTGGCCGCCGATTGGCCGCTCTCGGGTTCAACGCGGAACCCGGTCCCCGGCGCGAGATTCTGCTTATGCCTATTCGAGTCGCGGTCATCCTCCTCAGCGGCGCGTTCATTGCCCAGGCCCCGGCGCCGCGAGCCGAGTTGATCCTGCACGGCGGCAACGTCATCACCGTCGATGCGCAGTTTCGCACGGCACAAGCCGTGGCCGTCGGCGACGGCCGCATCATCGCCGTGGGCAGCGACGCGGACGTCAAGCGGCTGGCGGCGCCCAACACCCGGCTGGTCGATCTGGACGGCCGCACCGTCGTGCCGGGGCTGATGGACAACCACCTGCATGGCGCCGGGGGTGGTCCGGGCGTCGATCTCTCGCGCGCCCGCTCGCTCGCCGACGTGCTCGACGCGGTGGCGGCACGCGTCCGCGAAACGCCCGCCGGCGGCATCGTCCTCTCCAACAGCGATTGGCACGAGGCGCAGTTGCAGGAGCAGCGGCTCCCCTTGCGCGACGATCTCGACCGGGTGGCACCGGCGCATCCCGTCGTGCTGGTGCGCGGCGGGCACGAGTACATCCTCAATTCCGCCGCTCTGGCGAAATGGCACGTCGACGAGGGCACCTCGGCGCCCGAGGGCGGACGTATCACTCGATACGCCGACGGGCGGCTGAACGGCGAGCTGGTCGATCGCGCCAAGGGTTTGGTGTCGCTGCCCCGCCCCGAGGCGCGCACGCTCGAGCAGCGCATGCAGGATCGCATCGCCGATTACCGGAAGCTGCACGCCGTCGGGCTCACCACCGTGCGTCACCCCGGCGTGTCGGTCGAGGAGTACCGCATGCTGCAGGAAATGCGGCGGCGCGGGCTGCTCACGATGAGAGTGCGCGTGCTGCTGCGGCCGCCGGCGCGCACGGCTGACGAGATGATTCAGGCGCTGGCGGCATCCGGTGTGCGGCCAGACGAGGGCGACGAGTGGCTGAAGGTGGTCGGCATCAAGCTGGCGGTCGATGGCGGCTTCGAGGGCGGCCTGATGCGCGAGCCGTACGACGAGCCGTTCGGCGAGGGAGGCCTGTTCCATGGTCTGCGGACCGTCGAGCCCGCGAACTTCATCGCCACCGTGCGCGCCCTCAACCGTGCGGGCTGGCGCGTCGCCACTCACGCCGTCGGCGACGCCGGTATCGATCTCGTGCTGCAGGCCTATGAGGTGGCACACGCCGATCGGCCGATCGCCGGCCGCGGGTGGACGATCGAGCATGCCTTCATCGGCCGCGAGGATCACCTGCGGCGCCTGAAGGCGCTCGACGTCGCGATCTCGGCGCAGGATCATCTGTATCTTGCCGGTCCCAGTCTCGTGAAGTACTGGGGCCGCGAGCGCGCGCACCTGACGACGCCGGTGCGCCGCTATCTCGACGCCGGCCTGCTCGTCTCCTCCGGGACCGATGCGCCGGTGGTGCCGTATCCCCCGCTCTGGACGCTGTACCACTTCATCAGCCGCGACACGCTGACCGGCGGCGTCATGGGGCACGACCAGCGCATTTCGCGCGAAGACGGCTTGCGGCTCGCCACCATCAACAACGCGCGGCTGATGTTCGACGCGGCATCGCACGGCACGATCGAGCCGGGCAAGGCTGCCGATCTGGCGGTCCTCTCCGAGGATCCGCTGACCGCGCCGGCCGAGCGCATCAGGGACGCGCGCGTGCTCATGACCATAGTGGACGGCCGCCTCGTGTACGAGGACGCGGCGCAGTCGTCGGCGTCATCGCAGGCGCCGCTGCCCGGCACGCGGCTGTCGCTCGAGGAACTGCGCACGCAGATGTTTCACGTCAGCGCCGGACGCCGGCTCAGGCCGGCGTCGTGGCCGCTTGGCGCACGCGTCGCCGTGTCGCTGTCATTCGACGTGGACAATGCCACCGCCTCGTTGTCGCAGGGCGTGCTCGACTACGAAGTGCTGTCGCGCGGCGAGTACGGCGCGGTGGACGGGCTGCCGCGCATCCTCCGGCTTCTCGACAAGCATAAGATTCCGGCGTCGTTTTTCATCCCGGCGGTCGCCGCGGCGCTGCATCCGCGGATGATCGAGGACATCCAGGCGCATGACTGGCACGAGATCGGCGTGCACGGCTGGATCCACGAGCGCCTGCCCCTGCTGAACGACGCACGCGAGGAACAGCGCCTGCTGACTCAGTCGATCGAGCTGCTCACGAAGATGACGGGTCGCCGTCCCGTGGGCTATCGCGCGCCGTCCTGGCAGTTCAGTTACTGGACGCCGCAGCAGATCAAAGACGCCGGTTTTCTCTACGACAGCAGCCTGATGGCGAGCGACGACGCGTATGAGCTGCTGCTCGACGGCAAGCCGACCGGCGTCATCGAGCTGCCGATCGAGCGGATCCTCGACGACTTTCCCTACTTCGGCGGTGGCGCCAACGGCTCGAACCCCTCGCCGCAGGCGGTGTTCGACGTGTTCCAGTCGGAGTTCGACGTCGCCTACGAAGAAGGCGGGCTGTATCTGCTGACGATGCACCCGCACATCATGGGACACCGCTCACGGGTGGCGCTGCTCGATCGGCTGATTCAGTACATGAAGTCGAAGCCGGGCGTGTGGTTCGCGACGCACGAGCGGATTGCGCAGCACGTGCGGCCGCTGCTGAACCGCCCGGCTCAGGGACGCTGAACTTCGGAGCTCTCGGGCAGCGGGAACTGATCGAGGCTGTCCATTGCGGCGTGCGCCGTCATGTCGGGGCTGAGCAGTGACACCGAGACGAACCCTTCCTTGACGGCGTGGTAGTCGCTGCGATGGTGCGGCGCGCCCTCGGGCTCGCCGCTCTGGCTGCGGCTGCCGCCGCATCCCCGTTCATCGGGTCCGCGCTGCGGTACAGAGTCGGCCTGCCATCAATCCGCCTGACGACCGCTTCTTTCGCCAGACGCTGCCCGCGTTGATGGATGCGACCGGCGCGCCGGGGCTGAACGCTGGCATTGTGCAGAACGGCACACTCGTGTGGGAGAACGTACGAGGGTCTGGCCGAAGCGAGAACGACGCGGCGCCATCGCGGCGGAGACGCTGTTTCCTGCGGCTTCGCTCGGCAAACCCGTGTTCGCCTACGCGGCGCTCCGGCTGGCGGAGCAGGGCCAGCTCGATCTCGACCGTCCTCTGAAGTCATACGTGCCCGACCATGCGCCGGCCGATGTGCGCGGCGACAGGGTGACCGCGCGTCACGTACTGAGCCTTATGTTGCCTCCCAAAAGCCGCTAATGCTTCCTATCGTCAACCCCAGCAGCCGCCCCGCCCATTCCCGCCATCGCTCCAGCGCCATCGGTCACTCCTGTGGCATGTCAACATGAAGCTTTGACGGCCCGCACACCGAAACGGTTGTCTGGGGTCAGATCTTGATCGTTGCGCAAGGATCAAGATCTGGCCCCATAATCCCGGCTGGAGGTGGACTGATGCGATCCCACGTGCCTGCCAGAATCGCCCTCGCCGGCGCCCTGTTCCTCGGATTGGCGGCGTGCAGTGCCGAACCCCCGCCGGCCCCGGCGGCCGAGGAAGCCCCCGCCGAATCGGCCACGGATAAGCTGATCGCCCGGGCCAAGACCTTTGAACTCGATACGCCGTACGTGCCGCCCCCCGGTGACGCTCTCGAGCACCATACGTCGGGCTTCGCCAAAATCATGTGCTCGGCCGTGTTCATCACCGGCCTCGACCCCGAGTTTGCGGCCGAGAACGTCGGCTACTTCACGAGCCCCTACGATGAGCGCGCCAAGGTGGGCACGCCTGTGATCGACCGCGAGGCACGCGAGGTGCGGATCACGCTGCCGAACGGTGTGACGCGCGTGGCCAGACATGTCGGGGACCAGGGTTGCGTGACGCTTCCGGTCGGCGCCGACGACGTCTCGTTCACCCCGCTCCCCGTGCCACGCAACCTGCCGGACGCGGCCACGACACCCTGGCCGATGGGCGACCTGCTGCCGTCGGATCCACTCCCCGAGGGGATCGATGTCGCCAGGGTGCAGCAGGCGGTGGATGCCGCGTTCGAGCCCGCCGACGGGCTGACGGCGGCGTTCGTCGTCACCTGGCGCGGCCGGCTCATCGGCGAGCGCTACGGCGAGGGCATCACGGAGACGACGCCACTCGAGAGCTGGTCGATGGGGAAGAGCGTCACGTCCACGCTGATGGGAGTGCTCATCCAGCGAGGCGTGTACGAGCTGTGGCAGCCCGCGCCCATTCCCGAGTGGCAGGAGCCGGGCGATCCACGGGCGGCGATCCGCATCGGCGACATCCTCCAGATGTCGAGCGGCATTCGCATCCGCGCGCCGCAGGATCCCGACTACGATCCGTCGCTCGGCTATCCCGACCATCTGTATCTCTACACCGGCAGCGTGAACTCGTTCACCTACGCCGCTACGCGCCCACAGCAGTGGCCCCCGGCCACGGTGGGTCGCTATCGCAACAGCGATCCGGTGCTCGTGAACTACCTGAACCGGCTGGGTGTCGAAAAGCTGGGCGAGGAGTACTTCACGTTCCCGCAGCGCGCCCTCTTCGACAAGGTCGGCGTGCGCACGATGGTGATGGAGACGGATCCGTTCGGAAACTTCCTGACGCAGGGGTACGAGTTAGCGTCGGGGCGCGACTGGGCACGGCTCGGCAACCTGTACCTGCAGGACGGTGTGTGGAACGGCGAGCGCATCCTGCCCGAAGGCTACGTGGATTTCGTGAGCACGCTTGCTCCCGCTTGGGAAGCCGACGGGCGTCCGATCTACGGAGGGTTTTTCTGGATCAACGGCACAAAGACCTTCCCCGTGCCGCGCGCCGCGTACTACATGGCTGGCGCGGGCGGCCAGACGACGCTCATCGTTCCCTCCCACGATCTCGTCGTCGTGCGGCTGGGCCACTACAAGGGCGCGCAGGCCGGTGGACAGGCGCTGCGGCGGGCGCTGGAGCTTCTGATGGAGGCCATCCCCGAGCGACAGCCGTGAAGACGTTGCACGACGCCGCCGACCGCAACGTATTCTGCGTCGCGGCGCTCCGGGCGGACACGTCGCGCCGGTGGGGCACGATGTCGGCCGGCGCGATGGTCGGCCACCTGTGCGCTGCCACCGAGATGGCGCTCGGGGATCTCTCCACTCGTCCGAAAGGCCTTCGTGCCTTTCGGACGTTTCCGTTGAAGCACTTGTTCTTGCACGAAGTAGACGGGGTGGGCACTGCACGCTCGACGAGGGTTTCATCCGGGCGATGACTGCCTTTGGCGCACCTCGGCGTCAGGCCCAAGCACAACTCGCAGCCTGAGAAACCGCGAACGTAAAACCACCTTCAGCTGGCGCAATCCCTGGCCCCGACGGGGGTGATCCAAGGTGCGGCATCGATTGGCAATCGTTTTTCTTCGTGTCCTTCGTGTCCTTCGCGTCCTTCGTGTTACGTCCGGAGATTGTCGAGCGCGGCGGCGAGGTTGGCCGGCTTCACGGTCCGCAGGGCGGCCCACAGGTCGCCCACCTTCTTCAGCCGCGCTTCGATGGTCGTGATGGTGAAGTCCTGCGGCGCGATGTCGTCGTCCACTTCGTCCCACGAGAGCGGCGCGGACACGCCGGCAAACGCGCTGGCGCGTGCGCTGTAGGCGCAGGCGAGCGTCTTGCCGGGAATGTTCTGCAGGTAATCCACATAGATGGTCTTGTTCGGCCGGCGCTTCACCATGCGCTCGACCGTCGCCACCTTCGGGTGTTTGCCGGCGACGAGCGTTGCGACGATCTGACAGAAGAGCACGCCGGCGTCATAGGAGGTGCCACGTGGAAGCGGGATGAAGATGTGCAGGCCCTCTGACCCTGACGTCTTGGGAAACGCCGGGACCCTGAGCCGCTGGAGCTCCTCGTACACCCACAGCGCGACATCCTGAATCTGCCTGAACGTGGCGCCCGGCTGCGGATCGAGGTCGATGGCGACGACATCGGCCTCGTCGAGCGCGCCCGTCTTCGAAAACCACGGGTCCTGGGAGATCGCCGCGAGCTGAGACATGTAGAGCAGCGTCTTCAAGTCGCCCCCGACAAACATTGTCGGCACATCGGCGCCAGGCACCGGCTGCACGCGTACGCCGCGCGGATACACGTCGGGTGCCCGATGCTGGTAGAAGGACTGGCCCTGCACGCCGTTGGGAAACCGCTTCATCACCAGCGGCCGATCCTGGACGACGGGCAGAATCAGCGGTGCGATCAGCGCGTAGTAGCGGAGCAAGTCGCCCTTCGTGAACTTCGGCTCGGGCCAGAACACCTTCTGGAGATTCGTGACGTCGAGCCAGTCATCGTCGGGCAGCACCAGCCGCCCATCGCGCCTGCGATCCTCGAGATCCTGCAACTGCGCCGTCATTTCCGCCGAGTGTCTTGCCCATCCGAGGAGAGGATTGCCCTTCGTGTCCTTCGTGTTCGCGCGCGAAGCGCGCGCCTTCCGCCGCGAAGCGGCGGCCCTCGACCGCGAAGCGGTCGCCCCCCGAGCCGCAGGCTCGGCCGGCTGTTTCACTTGCTTTGGCACTTTGTCGTCTCTCAGTCCCAGATACGCCGGATGGCGCAACCGTCCATCGTCGGTCATCTCCGCATAGCGGACCTGCGCGACGAGCTTCGGAATCACCCAATGCGGCTTGCCGAGCGTCTTCGGCTTCACGGCGAACGGGCACTCGCGCGTCTCGGTCGGCTCGAGCAGCCTCCACAACCGTTCGAGCTCGGCGCCGCCAAATCCGGTGCCGACGTCGCCCACATGAACCAGCGCCCCGGATTCGTCGTAGCGTCCGAGGATCAGCGATCCGAAGCGCGCCCGCGCGCCTTTCGGCTCGGTCCACCCCCCGACGACGAATTCGTCCTGCTGGTTGATCTTGAGTTTCTGCCACTCGGGGCTGCGCCGGCCGTCGCGGTACACGGAGCGCGCGTGCTTGACCAGCAGGCCTTCCCACCCTTCCGTGTGCGCACGGGTGAACAGCGCGCGTCCATCGCCCGCGATTTGCTCGCTGAGCCGAAGCGCCGTCGAGGGCGGCTCGAACTGCTTCAGCAGACGCTCCAGCCGGGCGCGCCGTTCGGTCAACGGCCGCGCGCGCAGGTCGTCGTCGCCCTCTCGCAGCAGGTCGAACACGATGAAGGCCGTGGGTTGCTGGTCGTGGGTGAGCAGCGGTTTGGTCGATCGATAGCCCGGCACGGTCACGTGAATGCGATTCTGCAGCCGCTGAAACCCCGCGGGGCGTCCCTGGTCATCGAGCGCGACGATCTCGCCGTCGAGCACCACTGGGCCGCCGAGACCGCGCCCCCAGACGCCGAGCACGGCCACCAGCTCGGGGAACTGCGTCGTTTTCTCGTTGCCCAGCCGTGACCAGAATCGCGCCTTCGCGTAGGGTGTGCCCGGTTCGACGAGAGCAATCGCCCGAATCCCATCGTATTTGGGCTCGTACACCAGCAACGGGCTGACGAGCGGAGGTTCCTGGGCCGGGAGCGAGGCCAGCATCGGGCGCAAAGTCGCAGCCGAGAACATCCTTTTAAGTATCATCTTCGCGTGCGGTTTGAGTTTGTCGTCAGGAATGGCCCGGAGACTGGCCGGACGATCGCGCTCGCCACCGGTCAGGCCCTGACCTTCGGCCGGCTCAAAACGTGCGACGTGCAGCTCGACGACGAATCGGTGTCGCGCCGCCATTGCACCCTGCGCGCGCAGGAACAAGCCTGCGTCGTGTCCGACCTGGAATCCGCCAACGGCACGTTTGTCAACGACCATCGCATCTCCACGGCGGACCTCGGGCCCGGTGACAAGCTGCGTGTGGGTTCGACCGTGCTGGAGCTCGTGTCGGCGTCCCTCCCTGAGCCGCGGTTGGCCGGGCGGCTGACCACGACGTCGCTGAAGCTGGTGGGGGATGAGCGCGGGCAGACGCTGGTGCGCCGGGCGGTCGATCCCGGCAGGCTCGAATTTCTCACCGAGGTGTTCAAGCAGCAGGACGAACATGGACTGCTCGAATCCGCGCAGCGTTATCTGTCCACGCTGCACAGCGTGTCGGATGTCCTGTCGCGCGCCTCGGGCGTCGAGGGCCTCTTCGACTCGATCCTGGCCGCCATCCTCGACGTCACGCAAGGCGACCGTGCGGCCATCCTGATGCGGGATCTCGACGCGCCGCCCGAGGCTGACGTCCATGTCGTGGCCGTTCGGACGCGGACCGGCGGCGGCAGCACCGGCACGATGATCCTGTCGCGCACCGTCGTGCGAGACGTTCTCGATCAGGGAATCTCGACGTTCACGCACGACGCGCTCAGCGACGAACGCTACGGAGCCGGCCAGAGCATCGTGCGGCAACGCATCCGCTCGGTGATGTGCGCGCCGATGCGGACGACCGGCGACATCCTCGGCGTGCTGTACGTGGACAGCCACAGCGCGCACGAGTTCAACGAAGCCGAGCTCGAGCTGCTGGCCGCCATCGGCAATCAGGCGGGGATCGCCCTGCACCGCGCGCGGCTGCTGGCCGAAGTCGAAAAGCTGTTTCTCGACGTCATGAAGGCGATTGCCGCCATCATCGACGCCAAGGACGGCTATACGCATCGCCACTCGGAGCGTGTCGCCGCGTTTGCCGTGCGTCTCGCACACCAACTCGGCTGGCCGCCTGACGAGTGCAGCGTCATCGAACTATCCGGTTTGCTGCACGACGTCGGCAAAATCGGCATCTCGGACGCCATCCTCAACAAACCCGGCAAGCTGACGGACGAGGAGTTTGCGGAAGTCCGCCGTCATCCCGGTCACGGGGCGGCGATCCTCTCCAACATCAAGAGCGCCAAGGTCGCCAAGCTGTTGCCCGGGGTCAAGTACCACCATGAACGGTGGGATGGCACCGGATATCCCGACGGTCTCAAAGGCGAAGACATCCCGGTGTTCGGCCGCGTGCTGGCGGTCGCGGATTTCGTCGATGCGTTGACGTCCGATCGCTCGTACCGCACCGCCCTCTCCATCGACCAGGTCGTCGCGATGATTCAGGACGAATCTGGGCAGGCGTTCGATCCGAGCGTGGTGGAGGCCGCCGTCGCGCTGCACGAAAAAGGGGAGCTCGCGCTCCCTGTCGCCCCGGCGCCCAGCCTCCGATAAACTAGCCAAGGGCGCTGCCCTTGATATCCCGATGCCCCCCTTGGCTAGTGCTAGTTACTATGTTGTTTCGGCGCGCTCCGCGCGCCTGGCCCGATGCGGAACCACAACGCCTCCACAGTTCTCGTTTCGGGCCGCATAACGGGCCTAAACCGAATGTACGTTGCCCGACTGGCATTTTGCGGCGTCGCAAGCGCTGTTTTGATCGCAGGTTGTTCCAGGACTCCCACGAGCCCCACGACCGTGGCCGCGCCGGGGCTCATTGGTTCGGCACCGCAGGCCTCGGCGCCAGTGCCGCCGCGCCTCTCCGTCGATCCGCCCCGCGCGCTCGGCGCCACGCGATATCTGGCCTTTGGCGACAGCATCACCTGGGGCGCCACCTCGGGATGGGATCCGCGCTTCCTGTTTGCCATGGCCAACGGCGGTTACGCCGAGCGACTGGCGGCGGGATTGAACCAGCATCATTCCCCGCAGCAATTCACGGTCGTCAATGAAGGAGTGCCTGGCGAGTGGGCAAGCGCAGCGGGGACGCTCACGCGCATGCGGAACGTCCTCACCGTTCGTCGTCCGGAAGTGGTGTTGCTGCTCGAGGGCATCAACGACTTGAGCAGCGGCGCCACTCCCACAAGCGTGGTCACCGGGCTCTCCCGGCTCATCACGGCCGCGACGTCGGCCGGCGTGCCTGTGCTTGTGGCGACGATGTTCCAGACCTACGAGGTTGTGGACCCCGATGGCAACCTGCGGTCCAATGGCGCGCCGATGGTCCCGACCTTCAACAGTCAGGTCCGCAGCATGGTGGCCGGCCGGCTCAATGTGCATCTGGTCGATCTCGAACCGGTGATGGGCGAGCGGCGATTCGTCGGCGCCGATGGCGTTCACCTGACCGATGCCGGGTTCGAGGTCATGGCGTCGGCGTTTCTCGACGCCATCGAGAAAGCATTCCCAGTGCGCGGGTCATTTCAGTAGCTTCAGCTTTCAGCTTTCGGCTTTCAGCTTTCGGCGCTCTCAGCTATCAGCGCTCTCGGCTTTCTGCGAGCAGAACAGGCTTCGTGCCGTGAGCTCCTCGTGACGCAACCCGGCGGCGTGATCGAACCGCTTCAACAGGTCCGGCAGCTCCACGCGAAACCTCCACTCGTCTGCTCGTCCGCCGGCGTGCTCGAACGCGCGTGCCCACTCGCCCCACCACGGCGACACGCGCGTGGCGATCGGCTCGACGATCAGGATTCGCACCCGCCGCTGGGCCGCCCTGAGTAACTCGGTCTTGATGTAGTCGCGCGCGGTGGCGCTCAGCTCGTTGAGCGTCCAGCCCGCGATCACCGCATCGACGTGGCGCGGGATCACCACACGAGCGGCATCGCCGCGCCGGGTGTCGCCGCGCACGCCACATGTCCGGTAGGTGAACGCGGCTTCGGTGAGGGCCCACGGGTGCACATCGATGCCGGTCAGTCTCGGCGGAGGCAGGAGCTCGCTGGCCCAGGCGGCTCCGGCCGCGCCCGCCCCGCAGCCCAGATCGAGGATGTGGCGCACGGGCCTCTCCTGCAGGCGGAGAGTCCGGATGATCTGCTGCACGGTCAGAAAGTGCAGCGGACTATAAAAGAGGGCGTAGGCGGCGCGCTTGCCGGCAGTGTCGAAGGCGCCGCGGCGGGAGAGCCGTTCCCGGTGCTCGACGTAGGCGGAGGAGAGCGCGCGCAGCGCGCGTGCGGCCTCGGCAAACGTCAAGTCAGCCAGGTGACGCGACTCGAGCGCGGTGAGCCACTCATTCATTTCAAGGTTCCAAGGTTCCAAGGTTCCAGGATTCGCGGGGCCACGGTTCCTTGGGTGTCGGAGTTCCTTGTGTGGCCCGAGGGTTGCAGCCGAGGTGTTTCAGTCATGAAAGCACGCTCGATCTGGACGATCGTTGGCAGTGCGGTGCTGATCGTCGGCGTCGTGGGGGTCATTGGCCTCTACTATTACGCCGATAGGCTCGTCGAGCAGCGGCTCCGGCCCGCGACGATCGAACTGCTGGAGCGCCGGTTCAACAGCCGCGTCGAGCTGGAGTCGTTGCGCGTCGTGCTCCGGCCCAGCCTCAGCATTCGCGGCGAGGGCCTGACGCTGCGGCACGAAGGCCGGACCGACATTCCGCCCCTCATCGCCATTCGGGTGTTTACGGTCAGCGGCGGCCTGCGGGAGCTCTGGAACCGCCACGTCGATCAGGTCCATCTCGAAGGCCTCGAGATCATGATCCCGCCTCGCCGGGGGGACGACATGCCGTCGCTGGTGAGCGGCGTGGCCGACGGCAACGGCGACGACAACGTCCACATCAACGAGCTGGTCGCCGAAAACAGCCTGCTGACGATCATGCCGAAGCGGGAAGGCAAAGGACCTCGCGTCTTCCAGATCCGCGGCCTGCGGTTCGACGGCTTCGAGTTCGGCAAACCGATTCCCTTCGAGGCCGCGATCACGAACCCGACGCCGCACGGCGAGATCGCCACGGTGGGCGCCTTCGGGCCATGGAACGCGGAAGCGCCAAGCCTCACGCCGATCGACGGGACGTTTCGGTTCGATGCGGATCTGGGCACGATCAAGGGCATCGGTGGCGCGCTGCACGCGGAGGGCAGCTTTGCCGGGCCCCTCGAGTTGATACGTACCAGTGGACGGACACGCACGGAGGGCTTTCACCTCTCCTCCGGGGGCGCGAAGTTCCCGCTCCTGGTGGACTACGACGCCATCGTCGATGGCACCAACGGCGACACGATTCTCGAGCGCATCGACGCCAGGCTCGGTACCTCGCGCATCTCCGCGAGCGGTGCGGTCGTCAAAGTGGAGGGCGCGAAAGGCCGGCGCATCACGCTCGACACGAAGACCCGCGGCGGCCGGCTCGAGGACTTCGTCAAGCTGGCCACGCGTGTGCGGTCCTCACCGCTGACCGGCACCGTCGATGTCACCGCACGGCTGGACATCCCGCCTGGCGAGGCGGACGTGGGCGACCGCATGGAAGTCGCGGGCACGTTTCACGTCGCCAAGGCCCAATTTACGAGTCAGACGATTCAGGATCGCGTAGACGAGCTTTCGCGGCGCGGCGTCGGACGGCCGAAGGACGAGACCATCGACGATGTGGCGTCGAACTTCCGCGGATCGTTCCGTCTGGACAACGGACGGCTGCACCTGCGCCCACTTACCTTCGAGGTGGACGGCGCAACCGTGCGCCTGACGGGGCATTACGACACGGCCAGCGAGCGGCTCGACTTCGAGGGCGAGCTCCGGCTCCAGGCGAAAGCGTCGCAGACGCAGACGGGCTGGAAGCGGTTCGTCCTGAAAATCTTCGATCCGCTGCTCGATGGGCCCGGCGCCGGCACGGTGCTGCCGATCTCGATCACCGGCCCGCGCGATCAGCCGAAGTTTTCAGCGGATATCAAGAAGGCGATATTGAAGTAAGGGTGCCTGTCTGGCCGAAGCGCCGCAGGCGCGAAGGCGGATGGGGTGAGTGACGGGGATCGAACCCGCGACAGCCGGATCCACAATCCGGAGCTCTACCACTGAGCTACACTCACCATAGTCGCTAACCCAACGATTATAACGCGCGCGATTGGGTGACTCGTCGTGTGAAGCTGCCGTGTCGTTCGTGAAACCAGACCATCGCGAAGCTGAACAGTGAGGGGTGCACGAGTCTAACATGATCCCGCTGCTCGGCCCGACGGATCCATTCCCTCCAACCGACCGCGCGCTCGACGATCCCAACGGATTGCTCGCCGCTGGCGGCGGTCTCTCCGTGGCGCGCTTGATCGACGCGTATAGCCGAGGAATTTTCCCCTGGTTCAGCGACGGCGACCCGATTCTGTGGTGGTGTCCTGATCCGCGCATGGTGCTGCCGACCGATCGGGTGCATGTGTCGCGATCGCTAGGCCGCCGGCTGCGGCGCACCGATTACGAGGTCACCATGGACCGCGCGTTTGGAGACGTGCTGCAGGCCTGTGCGGCGCCACGCCGCTACGAATCCGGCACGTGGCTTGTCGCAGCCATGATACGCGCCTACGAACGGCTGCACCGCGCCGGGGTCGCACACTCGATCGAGATCTGGATGAACGGCGAGCTCGCCGGCGGACTCTATGGGGTGGCGCTCGGACGCATGTTCTTCGGCGAGTCGATGTTCACGCGGCAGACCGACGCCTCCAAGATGGCGATCGTGCTTCTGGCGGCCCAGCTCGCCCGCTGGGATGTGCCGCTCATCGATTGCCAGATGCGCACGGAACACCTGGCGACGCTCGGCGCCATCGACCTGCCTCGCCGCGACTTCCTGCGGACCCTCGAGCACCTGGTCCGCCAGCCGCCGATCGCGCGGTGGCAACTGGATGACGACGTACGGGATGCGATGGCGTAGCCGCACCCGAGCGCACCCGGTCGCACCTGGCCGCACCCCGCCGTCCCTCACAGCCCTTACAATTGATCCGTGCCTGGTTCTGATCCCCGCGAAACCGTGCTGGCCGAGAGCCGCACCGCGGACAAGCTGCAACAGCCCGCGATGTGGCGCGTGCTGCTGCACAATGACGACTACACCACCCAGGAGTTCGTTGTCTGGATCCTCGAAACCGTGTTCCAGAAGCCGGCCGCCGAGGCGTTTGCCATCATGATGCGAGTGCATCAGGCCGGCCTTGGCGTTGCCGGGATCTACACGCGCGATGTGGCCGAAACCAAGGTCAACACCACCAAGCGTCTCGCCGAGCAGCACGAATTTCCGTTGCTGGTCACCATGGAGCCTGAGCCGCAGGAGCAGAGCGCATGAGCCGCACCCCCGTTCCCTTTGCCCCGGAGACGCTGGAGAGCATCCGGCGCGCGTTCCGGATTGCCGCGGATCGCCGTCACGATCTCGTCGGGCTCGAGCACCTGCTCTACGCGCTCATCGAGGACCCCCAGGCGCGACAGCTCCTGACGACGTGCAACGTCGATCTGGCCGTGCTGGGCCGCGATCTCGACGAGGTGCTCGAGCGGTCGTTCACGCCGGTGCCAGGAAAGAAAGCCGTCAAGCCCGAATCAACGATCGGCTTCGATCGCGTTGTCGAGCGCGCGGTCGTCCACGCCGCGTCGTCGAGCGCGCAACAGGTCGACAGCGGCGCGCTGCTCGTATTCCTCCTGCAGGAAGACGACAGCCACGCGGCCTACTTTCTCCACAAGCAGGGCGTCGATCGCCTGGCGCTGCTGCGCACGATCTCTCACGGACCGGACTCGCTGCCGACCGCTCCGCGAAGGGGGGAGCCTGGCGAGGAGGGCGGGCCGCGCGATCCGCTCGAAGCCTTTGCCACCGATCTCGTCGAACGGGCGGCCCGCGGCCAAATCGATCCGCTGATCGGGCGGGCCGACGAACTGGAGCGCGTCGTGCAGGTGCTTTGCCGGCGCCGGAAGAACAACCCGCTGCTGGTCGGCGAGCCGGGCGTCGGCAAGACGGCGCTGGCCGAGGGCCTCGCGCTGCGCATTCACCAGGGTCAGGTTCCCGAGACGTTGTTGACCTCGCGCGTGTTTTCGCTCGACCTCGGCGCGCTCATCGCCGGCACGCGGTATCGCGGCGACTTCGAAGAACGCGTCAAGCAGGTGCTCGATCGCCTCTCGAAAGAACAGAACGCGATCCTGTTCATCGACGAGATTCACACGCTCATCGGCGCCGGCTCGGCGTCGGGCGGCACGATGGATGCGGGGAATCTGCTGAAGCCGGCGCTGGCCAACGGCACCCTGCGGTGTATCGGATCGACCACCTTTGCGGACGTGAAGCAGTCGTTCGACAAGGATCGCGCCCTTTCGCGCCGGTTCCAGAAGATCGAGATTCTCGAGCCCAGCGAGAAAGAGACCGTTGAGATTCTCCAGGGGCTCAAGTCGCATTACGAACAGCATCACGGCGTCAAGTACTCGGACGAGGCCGTCATCGCCGCCGTGGCGCTCTCGGTCCGGCACCTCAAAGATCTGCACCTGCCTGACAAGGCGATTGACGTGCTCGACGAAGCCGGCGCGTCACAGAAGCTCCGCCCGGCCGACCTGCGCGTCGCCGTCATCGGCGTCCCCGAGGTCGAGCACATCGTCGCGCGCATGGCGCGCGTGCCCGTGCAGGCCGTCTCGAGCGACGACAAGCTGGCGTTGCAGAGCCTCGAAGGCGAGCTCAAGGCCGTGATCTACGGACAGGACGCGGCGATCGAGGAGGTGACCTCCGCGATCAAGCTGTCGCGGTCAGGGCTGCGCGCCGGCGACAAGCCGATCGGCAACTTCCTGTTCACCGGCCCCACCGGCGTCGGCAAGACGGAGCTTGCGCGCCAGCTCGCGCGCGTCTTGAAGGTGCAGTTTCTCCGCTTCGACATGTCGGAGTACATGGAGAAGCACACGGTGTCGCGCCTGATCGGCGCGCCGCCGGGATACGTGGGTTATGAGGAGGGAGGGCTGCTCATCGATGCGATCCGGAAATCGCCGCACGCGGTCTTGCTCCTCGACGAGATCGAGAAGGCGCACCCCGATCTGTTTGCCATCCTGTTGCAGGTGATGGATCACGCGACGCTCACCGATACGCACGGGCGCAAAGCCGACTTCCGTCACGTGATCCTGATCATGACGACCAACGCGGGCGCCCGGGATCTGTCCGGCCGCAAACTCGGATTTGGCGACCGGACCGAAGGCGGCGGCAAATCAACAGGGGTGCTCGAACGGATGTTCGCGCCAGAGTTCCGCAACCGCCTCGATGCGATGGTGTACTTCAACCCGCTGGGCGCTCCGGAAGTCGCGCGTGTGGTGGACAAGCACGTGGACGAACTGCGCGCGCTCGTGAGCGACCGCAACATCACCGTGGAACTGACGCCCGAGGCGCGACAATGGCTCGCGGAGAAGGGCTTCGACCGCGCCTTTGGAGCGAGGCCGATGGGGCGCCTGATTGAGCGCATGATCAAGAAGCCGCTCTCCGAGATGCTGCTCTTCGGCAACCTCGAAGCCGGGGCCACCGTGGTCGTGACACGCACGGAAGACGGACTCGCTCTGGAGCGTCGCTGATGGAGATTGCGCGCGAGCGCTTTCTGGACGATTCACGGTTGTATCACCTGACGCTGATCCTGCGCAGCCGCACCACCGAAACCCACAGCCTGCTGACGTCGCTGACGAGCGATGAGCGTGATGCCGTGAGCGTCGCGCTCGCCAGAGCGCTGGACGAAATCAGCGCTGTCGTGGCTCGGCGACGACCATCGCCGCCGGATGCGTCTCCGGCAGATCGACCCGCGTAGGCGGCTTGGCGAGCGTCGCGGCGGCGCCCACCTCGACGACACGAGCGCTCTCAGCTCTCGACTTGTCAGCTTTCGGCGATGGCGGGGAGGCCCAACTCGAGCGCAAACCGCCCATCGACCGTGATGACACGTACGATGGGGAACACGGTGCGAATGATCGGGAGGCCGTAGCCGGAAGCCGGCAGGGTCTCGAGACGCTCGCGCGACACATCGGGCGGCGCCGCCGCGCGGACGACGAAACCGCTGCCATCGTCGATGATGCGCAAGGTGAGCGAGCCCTGGTCGAGCTCGATCTGACACGTGATCGTTGAGCTCGATTCCCCCTGGCTGCCGTGTTTCACCGCATTGGTGATGGCCTCGCTGATGGCGACCTCGAAGACCGAGTCACTGGCACGCGGCACCCCGAAGGCGCGCGCCGCCTGGACGAGAAACGCCGTCGTGGGCCGCACGAACTCAGTGCGGTTGGGAACGGTCAACGTGGTCATCTGCACCGGTCATCACCCGCTGGTAGCTCTGCACGGCCTGTTCGACACTGTCGTAACTGGTGAATACGCGGTTGAGCCGAATGATCTCCAGCAGCGACACCACGGGCGCCTGTACCCGCGCTAATCGGACGTCGCCGGCGCCATTGCTGCGTTTCAGCGTTTTCAATGCCGAGACGAGTGCGCCCAGCCCTGAACTGTCGATGAACGACACCTCGTTCAGATCGACGATGAGCTGGCGATGGCCCTGCTCGATGAGCGAGAGGAGTATGCCGCGAAACTCGGCTGCCACCTCGATGTCCAGTCGGTGACCGGTCGGCCGGACGATCGTCGTTCCGTTGTCGCTTGCGACCTCGATTTGCATGGCATGTCTCGAACTCTACATCGAGATTCTGACCCGCTGGAGATATCCGTCAAGCTCGTCGATGAGTCGCGTCATCAGCGGGACGTCTTTCTCATGCGCCGCGACTTCGAGCTCGCCGCCGATACGGCTGATCACGTCGAGGCCATAGCCTCGGCCGGTGCCTTTCATCTTGTGCGCCGCCGACTGAATCCGCGCAAATTCACCGTCGGCCAGCGCCGCTCGGTACATGCCGACTTCGGTCTTGCGGTGTTCGAGGAATAGCGGCACCAGCGGCGCGATCTCCGGATCGTCGATGTGCACAACGTCCGCATCCGACGAGGTGTCCGGCTGCCGGACAGAGGGGGAGCTGGTGTCGGGATCGAACGCGGTCATCGCGATGATTGGCGTGGGGGAGGCGCCGTGTGCCAGGTCGGCGGCGCGAATGGCGTGCGCGGCCGTCGCGCCGTCCAATCCCGGCAAGTCGATGTCCATCAGCACGACGTCGTAGCGCTCGCTCGTGGCCTGCGCGACGGCCCGCTCACCGGTTTCGACGATGTCGAGGTCCCAGCCGGTGTCCTTCAAGTAGGTGCGCACCAGGGTCGCAAGGTCCGGAGAATCGTCCACCAGCAGCACGCGCAGCCGGCCGCGCCCGGCGACACGCTCGACGGCATCAACCAACCGGGCACGATCGAAGGGCTTGCCCACGCGCGCCGCGGCAATCGAGCACAGGTCGGCGAGGCGTGCCTGACCATCCATCGCGGGCTGATGCCGGTACGATTCGAGGTCATCGATGATGCCCTGCACGCGCCTGGTCGCCGACTCGATCATCCGCACCCACGCCCGCTGCGAGTCGTCGAGATTGGAACCGGTGAGCGCGCCGCACGCCCCCATCAGCACGTTGACGGGATTGAGCAGGTCGTGGCGGAGTTGCCGGAGCCCGGTTGAAATCGGTCCGTCAGGTGCGATGGCCATAAGGAGGTGTCATGCGGTTGTCTCAGGTGGCCGGCGAACGACGACGACGGTCAAGTCATCGGGCAACTGCCCGCCGCCGGCCGTCGCCAGGTCGACGAGCTTCTGGGCCGTGGCGCCTGCCGTGTCGTCGGGCGTGAGCTGCGAGGCGAGTGTGGGCTGATCTCGAAACAGTTCGGGGCGCGCTTCGCTCAACCCGTCGCTGTAGATGACCAGCAGGTCGCCTGGTCCCAACGTCACGACCCCTTCGCTGTAGCGTTCGGTCGAAAGCACGCCCAACGGGAGCCCCCACGGCTGCAGCGGCTCGATGGCGCCGTCCGCCCGGCGGAGCAGCGCCTGACCATGACCGGCATCGACATAGCGCAACTCGCCAGTGGCCGTGTTCAGTTGCGCGTGGAACAGCGTGACGAAGGACCCGGATCGAGCCAGGTCGCCGTCGAGCGACGAGGCCGTGTGTTGGACGGCATCGGCGGGGCCGTGCTGCGAGACCATGGCGCGGATGACGGCTCGGACCGTGGCCATCAGAAGCGCCGCGGACATGCCCTTGCCCATGACATCCCCGACCGTCAGGCTGAGGATGCCGCCGGGCAGTTGCTGCCAGTCGTAGAAGTCCCCGCCGACAGCGCTGGCCGGAAGGCACCGCGCGCCGATCTCAAAGCCCGGTAATGCGGGGTTCTCGATCGGCAGCAGATCGGACTGTACGGCGGCCGCACGGGCCAGCTCTTCCGAGAGCTGCACCTGCTTCTTCTCGAGTTCCTTGCGTAAGTGCTTGATCTGGCGGCTCATCGTCAGCCGTGCGAGCGTGCGATCCAGGGCGGCCTGAAACTCGCCTCGATCGAACGGCTTGCGGAGGTAGTCATCGGCACCGTGGCGAAGCGCGGCAATGGCTACCTGCTCCGAGCTGTAGGCGGTGGTCAGGATCACCGCGACATCAAGTCGCTGCGATCGGATGAAGTCGAGCACGTCGATGCCTGTCATCCCCGACATGGCCACGTCGAGGAAGACGAGATCGGGGTGGGCCTCGCGGAGCCGGGTGATTCCTTCCTCGCCACTGGCCGCGTCGGTGACGTGGTAGCCACGTGCTTCCAGGCGGGCGCGCAGCAGCCGATGGATTTCCTGATCGTCGTCAATGACCAGGACCCGCGCCGTCAGATCGTCGCGACGGCCGTTCGCATCGGCGATGGGCAGGGTCACGGAGGAGTGCTCATCGGCGACACCACCCCATCGATCGAGATCGACCATCAATGCTCCCTCGTCACGTCGAAGAGCAAAGGGAGCGCCAACAGCAGAAAATCGGGGGATCCGCCGCCGATCAGCTTGGCGGCGTCCAGGGGCAGGTTCGCACCCGGGGTTCCCGCACGAGGTTCCCACCACCGAGGTTCCGCCGTTCGCGCGTTCGTCGTTCCGTCGTTCCGTTCTTCGTTCTTCGTTCTTCGTTCTTAGTTCCGTCAGCTGGCGGCGTAGACGTCATGAGCGCCGCGGTCGTCGCGCTTCATCCGCTGGCGCACCTGCTGCACGGTCTTGAGCGCGGCGAGAATCGCCAGACCCGCAGGGACGCCTTTCCTGACCCCGGGCGGCACCTGGTCCACCGTCTGCTGGACGCGGCTGCCCGCGGCCCGCACCTGCTCTTCGACACGATGCACGCCGTCTGAAACGCTCGAGGCGACCTGCTGCACTCTCGAGGTGACGGCCCGCACGTCGTCGGCCACGGCGTTGACGCGATCACTGACCGCGCCGACGCGGATCTTGACGTCCGCCGCCAGCGCCTCGACCTGCTGCTGCGTCGTGGTGGCAATGGTCATCAGCTTTTTGGCGGCAATCGCAAAGCCCACCAGATAGACGAGCTGCACGACGGCCATGACGGCGACGGAGATGGCGAGAACGGCTGCCCAGGTATCGCTCATGATTGTGCCTCGGAGGAGAGGGGTTCAGTACCCGGATGCGTCTGTGCCATCTCGCCCAGCGTGGCGGTCAGAGGAACCGGCGCCGCCTCGGATGGCCTGCTGCGATTGAACGCGCGGCGCCCTTCGTCGAGCAGGTTCAACCCGCGATCGAGCGCACCATCGGCACGTGAGCGCAACGACGCGCGCATGGCGCTGCCGCGCATCGGCGCAGCCAGCAGTCCCAGGGTGACGCCGGCCGCCAGACCCACTGCCAGACCCATCAACGACGCTCCCGACCTACTGCTTACGGACCGTGATCTCATAGGGTCATCTTTCATTGGTCACCTCTGTTGGTTAAACGACCGCCGCGGCCATTGCACGGGCTGTGCCGGGTTGCCACTACTCATTGGATTCCAGCTCCCACGTGTCGTACTCGAGGTGAGCGGCGCCGCCATGGGGACGAAACTTCAGCGCCCTGGCCAGACGGTCGAGCCGGCGGAGGCTCTCCAGATCCGCCTTGTCATGCAGGTACTGGAAGAGCCGGAAGGCACGCCGACCCGCCCGGTAAACCCCGCAGTTCACGCATTCGATGTAGTACTCGTCACCGTCTCTGAGCGTGTCGATGAACGCGTCGGTCGCCGCGCAAATCGGACACACCCCAACGGGGATGGGGAGATGGTGTTCCGTCAATGTCCAGTGCGCGACACACAAAAACCGAGTGTGTGCGGCTCGCTGAGGGTTCTTGCAAAAAGGATGACGAACCGGTGGGCCTCTCGGCGAAGACCCTGGCGAAGGCCATCAACCGGGGGGAGCTGCGGGCAGCCACCACGACGGGCCGGGGTGACCGGCGGATCTGGCGGCAGTGGTTGGATGCCTGGATGATGAGCAAGGCCCAGCCGCCCAAGGGGAAGGCCCAGCGGTAAGACCAAGGCTCCCGACCCCCCGACCTGACCGACCCGACCCCCGACCGACCGTGACCTGAGACCGGCGACCCGTGACCCCAAACCAAAACGAAAAGGCCCGGCGGCTGAGACCGGGCCTAAGGCGGAGGCGTGCTGCTGTGTCTGACTATAACCCGTTCCACCAGGAAGGGCTCGCCCGTGCGGTCCAACCCTGACGCGCTGGCCTCCCGGCTCTACGACCTGGCGATGCAGGCCGGCGCCGTGCCCTTTCGGGACCCCGCCGGCCGGCTCTACGTCAGCTTCGCGGTCCAGGGGCACCACGAGCACCACCCGATCCACAGTCAGGCCCTCCGGTCTTGGCTCCAGCAGCTGGGGCACGCTTCCACCGGTCGGCTGCCGGGTCGGGAGGCCCTGGCCCAGGCCATCGAACGGCTGGAGGCGGAGGCCCTGTTCAATGGCCGGGAGTGTCAGACCTTCGTCCGCATCGCCGACCACGAGGGGGGCATCTATCTAGACCTGGGCGATCCCGACTGGCGCGCCATCTGTGTCACCCCCTACGGCTGGGGGGTGGTCACCACGCCCCCGGTCAAGTTCCGTCGTCCCCGGGGGCTCAGGCCCTTGCCGATACCGATCCCGGGGGGTTGTGTCGAGGAGCTTCGACCCTTCCTCAATCTGCCCGATGCCGACGCCTTCCGCCTGGTCACCCATTGGCTGGTGGGGGCTCTCAGGGGCCGGGGGCCGTACGTGATTCTCGGTCTCTACGGTCAGCAAGGCTCGACCAAGAGCACCACGGCCAGGGTCCTGAGGCGGCTGGTGGACCCCAACACGGCCGAACTACGTAGTGAGCCCCACGAGGTCCGGGATCTCATGGTGGGGGCCAACAATGCCCACGTCCTGGCGTTTGACAACGTGTCCACCATCCGGCCCTGGCTCTCGGATGCCATCTGCCGGCTGGCAACGGGTGGGGGGTTTGCCACCCGGGAGCTGTACTCCGATGACCAGGAGACCCTGATTGACGCCCAGCGCCCAGTGATCATCAACTCGATTGTCGATGTCTTCACCCGGCCGGATCTGCTCGACCGGGCGATCATCATTCGCCTGGACGATCTGCCCGACACCAAGCGGCGGGCCGAGTCCGACTACTGGGCCGCCTTCGTCAGCGCCCAGGGCCGCATCCTGGGGGCTTTGCTCGACTCGGTTGTCGTGGCCCTGAGGGACGAGCCGACCATCCACCTGGCCGCCCTCCCCCGGATGGCCGACTTTGCCAAGTGGTCGGTGGCCTCCGCCGGGGCCTTACCCTGGGGGCCTGACACGTTCCTGCAGGCGTATGAGGCCAACCGGGCTCAGGCCACGGTGGCGCTGCTGGAGACCGACCCGGTAGCCCTGGCGATCCAGCGGATGCTGGCGGTCTGGAGCCACGGCTATTGGGAGGGCACGGCCACCGACCTGCTCCCGCAGCTGCAGAACCGGGGGGAGGCCATTTCCAGGTTCGAGACCGACCCCAGGAAGGCCACGGCGGCCCTCAGACGCCTGGCGCCAGCCCTCCGCGCGGTCGGCATCTACATCACCACGGCTGAGAAGCACGGGGGCCGGCGCATCTACCAGCTCATGGATATCAGGCAGGGTCAGCCATGAGCCAGCCGGAGACCATTGGCGGAGGCGATGATGCCCTCCACAACCCGGCGGATGGTCTCCAGACCCGGGGGATCGCCTCCGCATCGCCTCCGGGGTTTTGGCCGATTGGCGCGGGGAAGGGCTCCGGCGGAGGTCGTGGAGGCGATGGAGGGGGTTTTACCCCCCCGTCCGTCCTTCAGCATATCCGGAAAACAAGAAGGAAAGAGGGGCTGGGGCCAGGCGGGGGAAATCATCGCCTCCATGATCGGCCATGGGTGTGCTGAGGATAGGCCAGGTGCACCCACTTCTCAAGCCAGGCTCGTCGGTCCAGCGGCCCTGGCCTCATTTTCCTGCGATTCGCGCGTTACTTGATGAGAGCAACTCAACAACCGCATGCGCTAGGAAGGTGTCAGATGAGAGCCAAAGTCCACCAAATCGTCTTCGCGGCGTTACTGGCGCCCGCCTGTGTCGCCATCGCGGTAGTCGCTACGCTCGGCGCGTCCGAGCGGCCGTACTCCTACGTTCCCATCGATTACCCGGGAGCGGCCGCCACAACGCTGTCTGGTATCAATGCACGCCGGGAGATTGTCGGCACTTACCGCGACAGCGAGAACGTGTCTCACGGATTCGTCCTCAGGGGTGGAGTATTCACGACCATCGACGTGCCGAATGCGGCGGGGACCGACGCGCGCGGCATCAGCCCGGCGGGCGACATCGTTGGCGGGTACCGGCTGCCGGGAGAGCCGCCGGGGAATATTCATGGTTACCTGCTCCGCCGCGACGGCACATTGGAATACATCGACTATCCGGGGCAGACCAACACGATCCCGCAGCGGATCCTGCCGGACGGGACCATCCTTGGCTGCTACCACGGCAGCGACACGACGATGTCCATGTTTGGCATGTGGATCCGCGGCGCCGTCACCGACTCCACGTCGCAGTCCGCGTCGATGCACAACGGCGCGACACCGGACCTCAGCGTCATCGCCGGGCTCTTTACAGACCTCACTGAGCCCGCGCCACGCGCCCCGTGGGGGTACGTCATCGAGAACGGCGTGTTTACACGGTTTCGCGTGCCTGGCAGCAACCTGACCGTGGTGTGGGATGTCAGCCCTGACGGGGCACTCGTGGGTGCCTACCGGAACTCCACGGGCATTCACGGGTTCCTCCTCGAGGACGGGCAGTACACCTCCATCGACTATCCAGGGGCCACGCTGACCCGCGCCTTCGGGATCAATGCCCGTGGAGACATCGTCGGCCACTATGTCAGCAATGGCACCACGCGTGGGTACTTCGCGAGGCGCACTGGTGCCTCGCTCAAGGAGTGACAGCACGTCACTGGAGACCGCATCATGGACAGACGGACCTAGTGGCCTGTCTCCGCTGAATCGGTAGTGGATGCCGGAGCGCGGCGCCCGGATCGCCAGGCGCGAGGAGTGAGCATATTGGGCATAGCTGGCTATCCACTTGACTAAGGTGACCCCAACCCCTTGTGGTGCGGCCGGCGGCCGCGGCGCACGTGCTTGACGAGGTGCCGGTAGGGCACGGGCTCGACCGCCACGGCCTGTTGCGCCAAGCGGAAGAACAGCTTCCCGCGGTGGCGGGAGCGCCGACGGTTGAACCGGAA
>DATKDY010000037.1:0-3870 GCA_035512515.1 Vicinamibacterales bacterium | reverse complement strand
TCGATGATTAGTGTGGAGTCAGTCCAGGCTATGGTGGACGACGTTTCCTGTGCCCCGTCAGGGCCCGGCGGCGCGTTGTAGGAAACGGCCCCGTCAAGTCGGTAAGTCCATTTGAATCCGCGCTGATTCTCGATAGCAATCGTTAACACCCGCTCCGACTGCTCGGCGGTGAATCGCTCACCGAACACCGTGATGTTGATTGGCGAGCCGTTGTCGTGCCAGATGCTCCGACTCGGCACCACGACCCACGTACCGGAGAAGTTCGGGCGGACTTGCCCCTGCGCGCCCGCAGCAAAGGCCGTTACGATGAGCAAGACTCGGCTCGCGGTCCACATTTCGACCTCCGGCATGTCAGACGATGCCCAGCGCGAATTGGCCGTCAACTGTTCGGTCTGCGGCTCACCCGCAGCGGCCTTTCACGGTGCATTCCACACGCCCCGGCGCTCCTCGTGGCTCGCCTGCGGCGGCCACTTCCTTCGAAATCAATCAAACACCGTGGCCGCCGTCTGGTGCAGCCACTTGACATGCCGCCATTCCAGCTATGAATCACCAGAGTACCGGGTCTCTTCGGGCACGTCGGTTGGACCTTCGAAATCCAGGCGGTACCCGTCGGGGTCGGATACCGAGGTGACCCACAGACCGCTCCCGACGAACGGACGCTTCGCGTCGACCTTTCGTTCAACCAGTTCCTTGTAAACGGCGATCGCGTCCGCGCACATGAAGCAGATCGAGACCCCTTGGCCCAGTCTTCCTTCAGGGGCCCCTCCAGGAGCTCCGTCCTTCCAGTACTCCTGCAGCATTACAGCGGCGTCACCAAGCCGAAGCCAACACCACTGGATGCGCCCGCGCGCTCTCTCGGGCCGCCACTCATGGATGATCGAAGAACCGAGACCATCGACGTAGAACTGAAGTGATGCCTCGATATCCGTCACCATGAAGAACGGAACAGCCTGTCTTACGTTCGGCGCAGGAGCAGCTTCAGTGGACATCGGCGATTCCCCCATGACCGAGTCGCCTCGCGCTGAGCCGCGCGCCGCGGCGACACGTCAGCATGGGACAGAGGGCGCCGTGTCTGTCTCGGGTCGATCGCCATCGCTGAATGGCGCCAGACTAGCCCAGCTCATACGTCAGGGTCAGTGGATGCTCAGTGCCGTGGCCAACAGCCGACTCGCCCTCGCCGCGCAGGCCTCGAAGGTCTCCCGTGCCGGAGCCAGAAATGACGACATAGGACTCCTTCGCCACGCCGTTCTCGAATATTCCAGTGCGTTGAAGCACAAAGCTGCCTGCTTTCCCACCAAGGTGCCCGACGACCCGCTCGAGGCCGACGAACGTGGCCGAGCCGTCGATGCAGTACATCATCAAGTATTCGACATGCCCCTCGCCCTCGATATCGCCGGTGAACGTCTTTGCGACGGTGGCTCGAGTCAGCTTGGGTAGGTCCTGGCCCTCGCTATAAGGCTTCTCGTCCCAGCTCTTGATGGCGAATCGAGAGTTCGCAACCTTCTTCATCTTTCTACCTCGGCCAGGTGATCGGAAAGAGGATGTCCAGCCCCTGCGCACGTGTACAGGCCGTCTGGCGCGACGGCTTCAAGCCGATGTCAGCCACCCCGATCGAATTTCGAGGTGTCCGTTTCCGTGTCGGTTTTCAGAAGGAAGGGACCCTAGCTTTTCAAAATCTTTCCCCCCTGAGTTGTTCTCTCGCCTGCGCGCGCTTAGCCTGCCTTAAGTACGTCGTTGCTGTCTACGTTTCGTTCCCGTATGGGTCGGAGGAGAGCCTGCAGGTGCTCGGCGGCGGGTCAGCGGAGCTCCGGTGCTCGCGCGTGGCTGCCGCCGAGCGCCCCCTCGTGACGCCCGGCTGTGTGTGGGAGTCATCGCGAGCGCTCCGTCGCGTCCTTGCCCAGCCTCGGCTTGAGCCGGGGCCGATACGATTCGCCCTCGATCACCAGGTCGTAGGCATTGCTGGTGAAGCGATCGATGGCGCTCTGCGCGCGGACCGGATCCGCAAAGGTCGCGAGCCATTCGTCAGGCCCGCGATTCGAGGTCACGATGATGGATCCCGTGCGATACCGCTCGAGCAGGAGGTCGTAGAGATCGCGACTCTCGGTCGGGTCGAGGACATCGATGGCAAAGTCGTCGAGAATGAGGAGATCGACCGCGACGAGTTTCCGCAACTCGGCTTCGTAGCTGTTGTCGAGCCGCGCGTGTTTGAGGGTCTTGAGCATTTGATCGGTCCGGACCGCGAAGACGGCGGCGCCGCGTCGGCAGGCGATGTGGCCGAGGGCATGCGCCAGAAACGTCTTGCCGACGCCGACGGGCCCGACGATGGTGACGTGCGCGTGGGCATCGAGAAAGCGCAGCGACGCGAGCTCATTGAGCAGCGTGCGATCCACGGTGACCTTCGCGGTCGCATCCCAGGCGTCCAGGTGCATGGCGGGGTCCAAGTGGGCTTTCTGCACGCGGAGCGCGACCCCCAGACTCTCGCGACGGGCGACTTCGTCGCTGAGGACCAGCAGCAGGAGATCCTGATGCGGCATCTTCTGCTGACGGGCGAGGGTGAGGCGCTCGGGCAGCGTGTCGAGCATGCGCGACAGCTTGAGCCGGCGCAGGGTGGTTTTCAGATCCGGACTGATGATGTCGGTGGTCATTCGGGTGTCTCTCCTTCGGATGACGGCGTCGCGGCGGTCAGCGGCAACGCATACTGCGTGGCGGGCCGGAGATAGCGCGCGCGTGGGAGCGCGCGCGGGAGCGGGACGTCGGGTGGGAGGACGGGCCCTCGTTCGAGCATGCGCTGCAGGCGCCGTACATCGAGCATGTCGGCGGCCAGGGCGACGGTACAGGTCTCGGTGACGCGCGCGGCCCCGTAGCGTCGCACGAGTCCGAGCAGCGCATAGACCCGTCGCATCCGCGTCCAAGGCAACGGACTGTCGAGCAGCGCGGTGGCGTAGCGGCCAATGACCTCGCCGGCTTGCGCCGCCTGTCGCCGCAGCGCGTCGACGTTGCGGAAGGCGTAGATGCTGCGCTCGACGGGATAGTCGTGGGCATCGATCGATTGGCCGCCGGGCGGTTGGCGCGGGTGCGTTTTGATCACGAGCCCGCGGAGATAGAAGCGGACCAGCTGCGCGTCGGCGCGGGCGAGGACGCTCTGGCCGACGTAGGGATGCGGAATCGAATAGGTGGCCTTGCCGACCGAGGCGAGCTGATCGCGCGCGACCTTGGGCTCGCTCCACAGCGGGATGTCGTAGGGCGTCGCCGGCGCCAGCCGCAGGACGGGCTGCTCCTCCGTGCGAAACTGCTCGAGCGGACGGCGCTGCGTGCGGCTGTGGCGCCGCAGGCCGTAGTCATCGAGACACCAGTGCACGGCGTGCGTGCGCGCGTCGTCCAAGGTGGTGAGGATTTCGCCGGCGAAGCAGTCATCGGGCACGGTCGGCACGGCCCGTTCGACCCGCCCTTTGTCGCGCGCATGGCGGACGCGCGCCGCATCGATGTGAAAGTGGCGGGCTTGCGCATACTCGAGAAACGCCGGCGTGATGCGGGGCCCGAGCGGGTCGGCCTGGGTGATGATGGCCTTGGTGTTGTCGGGGATGAGGACCGTGAAGATGCCCCCGAAAAACTCCCACGCCGCTTCACACGCCTCAATCGCTCGCGCGGTCGTTTCCTCAAACGTCGGATAGACGAAGCGGTGCCGAGAGCGCACCGCGGTGAAAATCCAGGCACGACACCGACGCCGCGTCCCTGGCGAGGGGAGCGTGAGCCAGCCGACCCAGCCGGTGTCGACTTGGAGCTCCTGTCCGGGCGGGCCATCGAGCACCGGGATCGTGGTGGCGGTCTGGCCAAACTGCAGCTCGAGGACCGCGAAGCGATACAGCGTCG
>DATKDY010000036.1:0-31919 GCA_035512515.1 Vicinamibacterales bacterium | reverse complement strand
CACGGTCACACGGTAGCGCACACGGGAGCACCGCGCAACACCGCCCGGATGACCGCAGACCCCTCTGTGACATCTGGCGCCGGCCGCACGGATGGTCGTCTGCACGGTTCCGTCACGTTGGCCCGGCGGCGCGGCTCGATCTACGGGCCGTTTCGTCGGATCGGCCCTCCACGAGTCACCAGCACGCGCCCCTGGTGGACCGGGGCAACGCAATCTCCAGCCGGCAGCCGAGTGCTTCCATTAAAGACCGAGGGGCCATCGACTGAGTCGTTGCAGACCGCTCGGTTGGCGCCCTGGACTCTGGCGTCTCGGGCTGTCGCGTCGAGACAAAGGGCGCCGCGGCTGCCGCTGGCCCATCATTCCACGCCACGGAATGGTCGCCAGCGCGGCAGTAGTGGCTATTTGTGGACCCGCAGAGTGGATCGAAAATGAACGCTGTCGATTGGCGGTCTCGCGGTTCGACGACCAGAAAGATTACCTTGGTGATCCTGGAGGGATTGAGATGGCGCTCAGCAGGAAGGACGTGATCGAGCAGGTCGATGCTGCATTCGCGCGCAACGACATCGAGGGGTTTCTTTCATTCTGCGACGACGACTTCGTCTTGACGATGGTCGGCAGCGACCCGGTCAAGGGCAAGGACGCGATTCGCCAATGGATGGCATCGGGCCCGCCGGAGCCTCCGCACTTCACCGCCAATACCGTGGTCGCCGAGGGCGACTTCGTGACGTCGATCGGCGACATGACGATGACCGAGAACGGCACGGTGGTGCCGTACTCCTACTGCGACGTCTGGCGCTTCCGCGGCGACAAGCTCGTCGAATTGAGAGCGTTTGTGATCAAAACGGCTGGTGCGACGGTGTGACGTCCAGGTGGCGTTCGCCATTTACCAGTAAAACTGGCTGCCGCTATACTTTCGGTCCGTGATCATCCACGAACTCACACGACCGGAGTGCGCCGACGTGCTTCAGCGAACCCATGTGGGCCGGCTGGCGTGCGCGCGCCACGCGCAGCCCTACATCGTGCCGATCTCGTTCTACTTCGACGGCGACGACACGTGCCTGTACAGCTTTTCGACCGTGGGCCAGAAAATCCATTGGATGCGCGACAATCCAAAGGTGTGCGTCGAGGTCGACGAGGTCGTCGATCGATTCACGTGGACCTCCGTCGTGGTGAGCGGGCTCTATGAGGAGCTTCAAGGCCTCAGTGATGCGGCCAGAATAAAGAGTCGCGCACTGAAGCACTTGCAGGAACGCTCCGAGTGGTGGTTGCCAGGCACCGCGAAACTCGCCAGCGGTTCGGAGCACAGTGTCGCGGTCATGTACCGCATTCAGATCGTGACGATGAGCGGACGCCGTGCTGCCCGGCCGTCGAGCCCGGAGTATGCGCAAAGGCCCGAATAGGGCGAGGCATTCGCAGACATCGAGACAAGGCGTTGATCCGTGTGACGTTTGACATCAACGCACGATCCGACAAATGCTGAGCGACCGGAGGCATACCGTGCAGCACCGGTTTGGCCGCGTCGTCGCCACGCTGATTATTGGAAGCAGTCTCCTCGCGCCTGGTCCGCTCTTTGGACAGCCTGCCCTCGCCGTTTCGGAAGTGCTGCCGACGCTTTTCGGCAACACGATTGTCCTCACGCCGACATCCTCGCCGGAATTCCCAGACCACGCGGCGCATTTCAGGCCGGGCGTCGATCAGTTGCAGACGCCACAGCAGTTCAACCAGCAGATCGTGACGCTGCTGGCGACGCTTCCGGTTGGCTCTTCGTCGGGCGGCTTCACGTATACGTTCAACCCGTCTCTCGGCACGTTCAGCCGCAGCAGTGAGAGTTTCGGCCCCCTGTTTGCGGAACGCGCGTTGACGATAGGCCGCGATCGCGGCAGTCTCGGCGTCGGATATCAACGATCGACGTACGACACGTTCGAGGGGAGGAACCTGCGCCAACCGGAGATCATCTTTCACATCGAGCACATCGACTGCTGCGGGGCCACCCAGGGCGGCGTGGCCACCGGCGACGGCACCCGCCTGAACCCCGCATTCGAAGGGGACATCATCGAGGCCGCGGTGAGGCTCAGACTGACCACTCAGACGGTCGTGTTCTACGCGACCTACGGGTTGACCGATCGGCTCGACTTCGGCGTCGCGGTGCCGCTCGTCAGCATCGACATGGATGCCAGCATCCGTGCTCGCATCGAACGGCTGGCGACGGCCGCGAACCCGAACATTCATCTCTTTGACGGCGACAACCCCGACGAGCGCACCTTTGCCGCCTCCGGAAGTGCGACGGGCCTTGGCGACATCGTCCTTCGCGCAAAGTACAATTTTGTCCGGACCCAGGGAGTCGGCGTGGCCGCAGCCGTAGACGTCCGCGCGCCAACCGGCGACGAGAGCAATCTCCTTGGGACCGGCGGTGTTCAAACCAAGGTCTACGGCATCGTGTCATCGACGCTCGGCAGGCTGTCACCACATCTCAATCTCGGATACACGGCGTCGACCAGGGGTGCCTTGCCCGGTTTCTCGCTGAACGATGAATGGAACTACGCCGCGGGGTTCGACCTGGCCGTATCCCCAAGGCTGACGGTGATTGCGGATGTATTGGGTCGATCGATTCGCGATTTGGGGCGACTGAAAGAAGCCGACAGGATTTTCGAGTTCGCTCAGACCGGGACCGGCGGCGGCGGTGGGGGAGGCGGCGGCGGTGGGGGAGGCGGCGGTGGTGGCGGTGGCGGTGACCCGACCACGCCGACCAGTCAGGTGACCAGACGCGAGTTTCGTCTCGAGCCCGGCAATCTGAATCTCCTGATCGGCAACGCGGGTGTCCGGTTCAACCCGGTGCGCACGCTCCTCGTCTCAGCGAGCCTGCTTTTCAATCTGACGAATGCAGGCCTTCGCGACCGCGTCACGCCCGTCATCAGCATCGACTACGCGTTCTGACGCATCTTCCTTTCGTCCGGCCTGAGAGGCGTCGGGGCGGTTACCGGGACTCCAGGCGCGCGATCGTCCAGCCAGATTCGGTCCTGCGCAACTGGAAGACGGTGTCAACGGTGTTGCTGCCGCTGACGCCGTTCCTCGTTTCGAACGAGCGCACGACCTGGCACGTGACGGTCGCCGTCGGGCCCTCCACGACGATGCGTTCGTCCCTGATGTCGACCGTGTAGCTCTGGTAATTCGCAAAATCGCGATCGAGGCTGCGCAATTGGTCGGCAGTCAAGGAGGGCATCACCTTGCCGACGGCCGCACTGTCCAGACTCTGATAGGCCTGGCTGTAGCTGCGAAGCGTCTCGCGGATCGCCGAGAGATGTGCGGCGGCGGGATCTGGTGCCGGAGGGCGCGACGTCACCGGGGCCTCTGGCTTCGTCGCCGCCGGGGGGGCAGGTTTCGGCGCCGCGGGCGGGGGAGCTGGCACAGTCTTTTCCACGGGTACGGGAACCGGATTGAGCGGGGAAGAGGTTGAGATTGGTGGACTGCTCGGCGTCGAAGGCGGAGGTTCGACGGGTTGGACGGCGGGTCGTTTCGGCGCCGCCGCTGGCGGCGCGGCGGCTGCGCGCCGATCGGTCGCGGTCGGCACCTGGTTGTAGCGTGAAGCGGCCGCCCAGAACGCTCGCACCGCCGGGACGCGATCGCCCGCCCTCAACAGCGTCTCCGCTTCGCGTTCGCGTGCTTCCGCGTCGCGAAACGCGGTGGAGGACGTCGCACCGCGCTGGGCGGCCGCCAGGCGCGCCTCGGTCGCCGTTCGCCTCGCCGTTCCAGTCAGCTCGTCGAGCAAGCTGGTGAGGTCGGGATCCTTGGCGTCGAGCGCGAGACCGCGGATAAGCGTCTCGAGCGCGGCGTCACGCTCGCCGGCGACGATCTGGCGGCGCGCGGTGACTCGCACGGCGCTCAGTTGCTCCTCGAGCTGTGCCCGGGTGTCGCCTCCCGGCTGACCTGCATCACCGGGAGGTGTTGCCGGGGAAGCCGGCGCGGGTGGTTGCGTCTGTGGCTCGGCCGAACCGGCCTGCATCTGCGGGCTGCTGGATGCTCCAGGGTTGAGGATCCACATGGCGACGGCGATGGCCAGCGCCGCGCACGCGAAACCGATGATCATCAGGGGCAGTGTGCGATGCCTCCACCAGGCGGCTTGAATCGCCGATCGTGCCGCCAGGTCTTTGCCGCTTGACGGCAGCATCCAGCGGGCGCTGGACGGAGGCTTGGCCTGTGTGCCGGACGCGACCCGGCCAGAATGAACCCGTGTTTCGGCATCCGGATCCGCCGCCTCTTCTATTTCTATTTCCGACGAGGTCTCGAGGAGTCGATTCCGCACAACGATCAGGTCCTGTCGCCAGCTTTCCAGGTCCTGATAACGCGCCTCCGGATCCTTGGCCAGCGCCCGGTCGATCATGGCCGGGATGTCCGGATCGATTCCGGGAATCAGCGGCGCGATCGGAGGGGGATCGGCGTTGAGAATCTTGAGGAGGACGCCCGTCTGGATGTTGCCCGGGAACGCCATCCGGTACGTGACGAGCTCGTAGGCCAGCGCGCCGACGGAGTAGATGTCGGTGCGATGATCGACCTCCTGGCCGGCAAGTTGTTCCGGCGACATGTAATTCAGCGTACCGACGGTATCGCCCGCACGTGTGAGGTCGAGCCCACCCGAGCGGGCGATGCCGAAGTCGAGAATTTTCACGACACCCGACGCGTTCAGCATGACGTTGGCCGGCTTGATGTCCCGGTGGACGATACCCGCGGCGTGGGCATAATGCAGCGCTGCACACAGGTCCTCGAGGATCGCCAGCCTCTCGACGAGGCGGAGCCCGGCGCGCCGTTTGATCAGCTCCGCGAGCGTCTCGCCCGGCACATACTCCATGGCGATGAACGGGCGATCGCCGTGTTCGCCGACGTCGAACACGGTCACGATGTTGGGATGGTGCAGCCGTCCGGCGGACCGTGCTTCGCGGGCGAAGCGTTCGCGCGCCGCCGCATCGTCAAAGCCCTCCTTGAGGAGTTTGATCGCGACGAGCCGATCGATGGCAGGATCGCGGGCGAGATAAAGCGAACCCATCCCGCCGTGGGCGATCAGCCGCTCGATGTGATACCGCCCAACGGTGGCAGGCGCCTCCGTCATCTGTGATGGGACCTCACGGATGCACCGCGGCCGTGCGACTGTCTCGGTGCTCGTGTAATTATAGGGCGAAGCATCGCGTCACGGCGCGGGAATGTCGAGGTCTTCGGCAGATCTAATCTCGCGAGGTCGTCGTTGATCTCGCGGTGCCGCGGGACGGTCGAAATCCTGCGCGCTCGGCTTCTTGCTCGGCAGCAAGCGCCATCACGCGCCGCACAGACTGTACGTCTGGCGGCGTTCCATGAGTTCATGGGCGACCTCACCGCCATTCTGATTGCGCTTCGGAATACCCCGTTCCGTCAGCTGCTCATCGAGGAAACCAACGGCGATCTGCGTCAGGAAAGCACGCTGTCCGGTATCGCGGAGCAATTCGGCAGGAACGTGCAGGACAAGCCCTACCTCCGTAGCGCGCGAAACACGCTGACGATGGGAGAGGTCGCCAATGACCAGCGCCCGCATCACCTGTCGCAGGTGCTGACCGGCGCGATGTTCGACATCCTCATCCGCCTGTCGAAATACTACGTCGCCGTGCGAAATCGCACGGTGCCCGAGGCGTTCTGGAACACCATCCAGCGCATGCAGAATCTCGCGATTCAGCCGCTCGACCTGCTCCCGCCCGTTGACGTGACCTTCCGCGATTACGCGCTGGCGGTGTTGCGCGCCGACGAGACGAACAGCCCCACCGATCCCGACGACTACCGGGGCATGATGCTCGATGCATTCATCGAACGGGGCATCCTTGGCGAGCCGGACCGCGTGGCGCTGCGCGCTCCGCATCACGTGTTCGAGCGGCTCGAACTGGACGTGTTCTACGACATCGAGACCATCGCGAGCTCTGCCGCCGATGCGTACCGCTTCCTGGACGACAATCGGAGGAAGCTCTTCATCCCTCCAAACGCCGACGTGATCGTGACGGATTTGGCCAGCGCTCAGAAACTGACACGTCAGGCGCGGCGGCTGCCCAGGCAAGTCCTGCTGCAATACGTCTGGCGGGAGGATGTCGTACTGGAGGGCCCGCGGTTCGGACGCTTCGATGGCCACACGACACAACTCCTGTGCGGGGGCACGCTCGCTTTCAATCAGAACGGGGAGATGCTGGCGTGGGCAAGGAAGCCCGGCTCGCAGCCAATCGGCGCCGGCCAGGATGCCGTTGGGGAGCAAGCCAAAGGCGTCGCACGGCGAGAGGAATTTCTCGCCGTCCTCGCGCGACGCATCAAGACCGGCCGCATTGGTGCGGCCGTCGGCAGCGAGCGGGGGCTCCTCGCCAGGAGCACGCCGCCGTTGACGTCCAGGACCGTTGATGGCACCGTGCGCTTCGAGTTGTCGCCCCACTTCGGTATCCACGACGATGAGCAGGACGAGCAGGGAGGCCGCACGTGGCAGATAAGCTCCTAGTCAGGGCCTACAACGTCGAGGTGGGCGATTGCGTCTACTGCCGCACCCGAAGGGGAGAATCACCGGCGGCCAGGTCGAGGACTTCCACATCCTGATCGACTGTGGATCCGTGGGCGGCATCAGCCATCTGGAGGCGGCGCTCACGAACCTGCAGACGATCTTGCCCGCGGCCGGCGGCGGCAAGCGGCGCCTCGACCTCCTGGTGGTGACGCACCAGCACAAGGACCACATCGCCGGCTTCGATCCGCGTTTGTTCGAGAACATCACAATCGAGAACATCTGGATGAATGCCGCGATGAATCCGGAGCATCCGCAGGCCGCCGAGGCGCTTCAGTTACACCGGCTGGCGACGACCGCCATGCGCAACATCGCGAGCCTGAACCTCTCGCTCAGCCCGGAGCTCCAGGATCTCGTGGCGCTCTACGGGATCGACAACGATTCGGCCATGGAGGCGTTGCGCGAAACGCTGCCCGAGCAGAACGGCATCTCGCCGACATACGTTCACGCCGGCATGACCGGCACCGAGCTCGGGCTGCCGCTCGACGGCGCCGAGATCCACGTCCTGAACCCGGAGCAGGACATCGATCACTTCTACCTTGGAGCAGAAGCCGACGAGACGCTCCGCGGTCTGGCCGCCACGGGAGCCGTGTTCAGCGACGGCCCGCTGAAAGAGGTCACCGCCTTGCCGGCGAACATCAGTGAGTCGCAGTTCCGCCGCCTGCAGTCGCGGATGATGTCGTTCGCGTTCGCATTCGCTGAACTATCCAGCAAGGTCACCAACAACACCAGCGTCGTCCTGCTCGTGGAATGGAAGGGCAAGCGGCTGCTGTTCGTGGGCGATGCCGAATGGGCGACGAAATTCAGGCCGGGGAAGGCCAACGGCGCCTGGAACGTCATGTGGCACGAGCGAAAGGCTTTGCTCGACAGCCCGATCGACTTCCTGAAGATCGGTCACCACGGCAGCGAGAACTCGACACCGTGGAACGATCTCGAGGACGGGCAGCAGACGGAAGTCAGTGCGATGCTCGACGCGATCCTGCCCCTTACTGCCGGCGGCGCCGGGCCCACCGCGACGGCTGTGGTGTCGACGAAGCGCAAGAACTACGAGACGATTCCGCGATCGGCCCTCCTTGCGGAGCTTGGCAAGCGCGTCGGCAACGTCCGCAATTATCAGGAGGCGCTCGGTGCCGCTGCCTCGAGCCTTCCCAAGTTCCAGGAGTTCGAAAAGCACTGGCTGGATGCGCCGCAGCCGCTGCGGACGGACTGCGAACACGCGCTGTCGGGTGCCTTGTTTGTCGATGTCGAGGTTGACGCGTAGGTAGGTACATCGAGCCCGGTCGGACGGGACCACTACCCTGGTGCGACAGGGACTCGCCGGTCTTGTCCGATAAAATCCAACGGCGATGGCGGTCACCGTGCAAGTGGACACGAGATTTCGGGATAGGCTGCCTCTGCGACGTGAGCGCCGTCCGTGCCGAGGACGGCCGTGCCTCGACCGTGAGAGGAGATGAGCAATGGCGAAGAAGAAGGCCACAGCGAAGTCTGCACGTAAGTCAGCAACGCGAAAGACTGCGAAGACCCGACGGCGACGGGCCACGGCGCGCCGCTCGCCGGCCAGGCGCAGCGCCAGGCGTGCCGGCCGTGCCCGCCAGCGGGAGGCCGCGCTCATTCAGGTCTGGCCGACCGATCCGATGGGTGGCGTTCCCGCGATCCAGCTCGCGGCCCCCACCCTCCCCGGCTCGTCGCTGGCTACACGGATCGTCGCTCCAGCCAAAGCGCCACCGGCACAAATCCATCCGGTCGGCACCGATGGCTTCCGCTACTGGACCGCCGCGGAGCCGCTGCGGCGATGCGCCGCATTCTGGGGCTCTGCAGGCGCGACCGGCTGGCATCCGGACCTCGGCGCGTCGATTCCAGTTCGCCTGGACGATGGCGTCGATCTGAATGCGTTTTACGCGCGGAACGACTTTCCGCCGGAGGACGTCAAGCAGGGGCTGTCGTTCTTCCACGACACGGTCGTCGATGCGAACAACGGCCGCCGGGTCACGGTCTTTTCCGGTGAGAGTCCGGACGTCGTCGCGCACGAGCTCGGGCATGCGGTCCTGGACTCGATCAAACCCGTGCTGTTCGAGCTGGCCTCGATAGAAGCGGCGGCCTTTCACGAGTCGTTCGGTGATATGAGCGCGGTCCTCACCGCGCTGCAATTGCCGTCTGTCCGGCAAGCCGTCATCGAGGAGACCGCCGGCAGCCTCCGGCGCAACTCCTCGGTCTCACGCGTCGCGGAGCAACTCGGCTTTGCCATCCGGCAACGCAGCCCCTCGGCCGTGGATCGCGACAGTCTGCGAAACGCCGCGAACTCGTTCGTGTACGTGAATCCGCTGACCCTGCCGCCGAGCGGCCCGGCCACGCAGCTGACGCGTGCGCCCCACAACTTCTCGCGCGTGTTCACCGGAGCGTTTCTCGAGGCGCTCGGCGGCATGGTGACGCGTCTCGCCGCGCGGCCCGGCATCGACGACGTCGAGGAAGCGAGTCTCGACATGGGCCGGCTGCTCGCCCGGGCGGCGGCGGATGCGCCGGTCAGCACGCAGTTCCTGCAGGCGGTCGCGGAGCGCATGGTGCTCGCCGACACCGCGCTCTTCAACGGCAAATACGCCGAAGCCTTGACCACGGCGTTTGTCAGACGCGGGTTGATGCCGGTGCGATCGCTCGCCGCGCCCGAGGCGTTGTCGGCGGCCACGCCGGCACGCGCCGGGGCGGCCGCCGCGCGCTTCTCGGCCACTGCCGCAGGCCGCGCACCCGGCCGCGCGACCAGGGCCGCAGCCACTCCCGTCGAGGTCGCCGTGAACGGCGCGAGCATGGGCCTGACGGCCGAGACGGTCTACGTCGAGTGTCCGCCCGTTGAGGAGGTGGGCGCACCGCCGCTCTCACCGATGGGAATTGCCGGACGCGACATCACGGCGACGCCGCGCATGGCCGACGTCCAGGCCTTCGTCGAGTCGCTGGTGGTGCGCGGCCGAGTCAGCATCACACCCGCCGCCGGGCGGCGTCGCGGCCTGGCCGCGAGCCTCTCGGAGGGACGCAAGCATGCGACGCACTATCTCGAGAGGCGGGCGGACGGCGCGGTCAATCTGAAACGGATCGCGTTCGAATGCTGCTGACAGTTTCGGCACGGTACAATCGCTCGAGAGGGTACCGTGCCTAAAGTCGCTACGAACCGCCGCGGCATCTCGCAGAAGAGGACCGCGAAGAGTCCCGCGCTCGCGAAGAGCAAAACGCGCAAGACGCCGAAGCGCAAAGCCACGAAGAAAGGCGTGACGTCACAGGCCGTCGAACAGCCGTCGCCCGAAGAAGAGGCGGCGTTCGCCGAGGCGATGATCCAATCGGGCCAGGCCGCTCGAGTGGACCGCGAGGGCAAGCTGCCTGCCGGCGCGACGCACAAGATCGTCGAGGACCCGGCGGGCCACATAAAAGTCGTGCGCCGGCGATTTTCGATGACCTAATCCAGCAATTCGCTTGAAATTGACGCGAATTGCCAGTCGCTAACGGCTATCAGCCATCGGCTTTCAGCGCTGAAAGCCGAAAGCAGAAAGCTGCGCTGACGTCAACTGAAGTGCGCGCCAGGTTGGAACCGCGCGCGCACGACAAACCTGAGTGCTTACCCGCGAGGAGCCTCCGATGGCGATCCGTCTGCGCCAGAGTGCCGGGTCCCTGAAGCCGTTCGTGCCAACCGATGACTGGGATCCGGTGTTCGAGTGGTATGCCCGGGGCATTCGGGAGATGCAAACGCGGTCGATCGACGATCCGACGAGCTGGCGGTATCAGGCCGCCATTCACGCGTACGACCGCTCTCGAGACCGGCTCCGGCAGCAGGGCGAGGCGCTCCCGTCGCTGGCCGACCAGCGCCGCTTCTGGAACCAGTGCCAGCACGCCAGCTGGTTCTTCCTGCCGTGGCACCGCATGTACCTGGCGTACTTCGAGCAGATCGTGCAGGCCGCGATCACCGCGCTGGCCGGGCCGGATGATTGGGCGCTGCCGTACTGGAACTACAGCGACACCGCGAATCCCCGCGCGCGCAGACTGCCGCTGGCATTCACGCTGCCGGCGATGCCGAACGGGGATCCCAATCCGCTGCGGATCGACGCGCGCCTGCGCGGCAACGACAACGCCATCGTCGCCACGCCGAACCAGGTGAGCGTGCGCGCCTGTCTGACGGACCCGACCTTCGACGTGCCACCGGTCGGCGGATTGGCCGGGTTCGGCGGCCCGCAGACAGGCTTCATGCACGCCGGCGGCATGGGTGCCCCGATCGGCAAGGTTGAAAACACACCTCATAACACCATGCACGGGGCCGTCGGCGGCTTCATGGGCGCGTTCAATACGGCCGGCCTCGATCCGCTGTTCTGGCTCCACCACGCGAACATCGATCGCCTCTGGGTGGTGTGGCGCGATCGCAACCCGCAGCACCTCGATCCGGCGCTGTCGCAGTGGCTCACGGGGGTGTCGTTCTTCCTGCACGACGCGCAGGGCGCCGAGGTGGCGCACGCCGCGTCCGAGGTCGTGGACACGACAGTGCCGCCACTCAACTATCGCTATGACACCGTGGCCGACCCACTCGGCGGCGTCATGGGGGCGGCTCCAGAGGCAGCGAGGAGAACGACAATGGCGGCCCAGCAACCTGAGATGGTCGGCGCCAGCGAAGGACCCATCGTGCTGACGGGAGGGGCCGCGACCACGCGGCTGGCGGTGAGCGCGCCCACGGGGCCGGCCGCCTTGCGTGCGGCGGCCGAACCTCCCGCGGTGCACCTCAACATCGAGAACGTGACCGGGCTCGAGTCCGAAGGCACGTATGCGGTGTATCTCAACGTGCCAGAGGGCGAGAGCCCGGAAGCGCATCCCGAATTGTTCGCCGGCCTCGTGCCCATGTTTGGTGTTCCCGAGGCGACGCGCGGCGACGCCAATCGCCCGGGCGATGGACTGACGTTCTCCCTCGAAATCACGGACGTGGTCCGCCGTCTCGAAGCCAGCGGCGCCTGGGCGGACGAGGTGCGCGTGACCTTCGCGCCGGAGGGCATGCCCGTCGCCCGGCCCGCCGGGGTTTCTGCCCCGGTGCCGGCTCCCATCACCGTCGGCCGAGTGAGTCTCTACTACGCATGAGGAGAGGGCGTCGACTCGTGTGGCGCTACCCGCACTGGTGGGCCATCGCCCTGTGCGCGGGGGCATGGGGATGGGTCGCCGCGCGCTGGTGGGGGTCGCGTCACGCACACGGCTATGGGGCGCTCGATTGGACGCTGATGGTCGTCGCCATGATGCTGCCGCTCGTGTTCGTCCATCTCCGCGTGGCGGCGGCGCGCAGCCTGTGGTCGCGGCGTCACCGCGCCATCGCCATGTTTCTTTGTGGGTATGTGGCGATTGCGGTGGTGGCCGGTCTGGCGCTTTTCTCCCTGGCGGGCGCCACCGGCCTCCTGGTGCATGGCGCCGCGCCGCCCACGACCGTGGCGGGGGCCTTCGCGCTGGCGGCCGCATGGCAGCTCTTGCCGGTGAAACGCCGCGCGCTGACCGCATGCCACCGTACGATGCCGCTCGCGCCGCGCGGGTGGCGCGCGAATCGTGATTGCCTGCGCTATGGCTGGACGATCGGCGGGAGCTGTCTGGTGTCGTGCGGAGGTCTGATGCTCGCGTGCGTGCTCGCCGGGCACAGCCTGCCCGTGATGTGCTTCGCGACCGCCGTGGCGGCAGCCGAGCGGGTCACCGCTCGCGCGGACGCGTGGATCACGTCCGCGGCGCTCGCGCTGGGGGCGGCTGCGCAGTTCGCCGCGGGGGACCTTGTGTAATCGTCAGGCCGGCCTGAGCGTCGCGCCAAACCCGACAGCTGAACGCTGCTGCCCATGGCGTCGAGGATTTTGGCGAAGACCCGCCGATCATGGCTACAATGCGCCCAGTCCCATGAAGCTCACCCGACGCTCTCTGCTCGCGGGCGCTGCCGGTGCGGTGGCACTCGCGTCACCCGCAGCCGCGCAAACACAGGCCGATCCGACGAAGGTCCGCGGCACGCCGCCGAGGGCGGTGGGCCAGCGCGCGGCCGGCGCGCGGGTGCAGCGGCTCGTGCGTGGCGCCACGTCGTCAGGCACGCCACATCACGATCTCCTCGGCATCATCACCCCGTCCGATCTGCACTTCGAGCGCCATCACGGCGGCGTCCCCGAGATCGATCCGGCGACCTATTCCCTGCTGATTCACGGGATGGTCGACCGGCCGATGATGTTCACGCTCGCGGATCTGAAGCGGTTTCCTGCCGTGTCGCGGATTCATTTCCTCGAATGCTCGGGCAACCTCGCGCGCACGGCAGGACCGGAAACGACGCCCGGGCAGCTCGCCGGCCTGACCAGCACGAGTGAATGGACCGGCGTCGCGCTGTCCACGCTGTTTCGCGAAGTGGGTGCGCATCCGAAGGCGACGTGGTTTCTGGCCGAAGGCAGCGACGCCGCCGTGATGACGCGCAGCGTGCCGGTGGCCAAGGCGTACGACGATGCGCTGCTGGCGTATGGGCAAAACGGCGAAGCGCTGCGGCCCGAGCAGGGCTATCCGGCGCGGCTCTTCCTGCCGGGATGGGAAGGCAACGCCAGCGTCAAGTGGATCCGCCGCATCGAGCTCTCCGATCGACCGTTCATGACGCGCGAGGAAACCTCGAAGTACACCGAGCCGTTTGCCAACGACACGGCGCGAATGTTCAGTTTCCTGATGGATGCGCGGTCGCTCATCACCTATCCCGCGTATCCGGTGACGCTCACACACGGATGGGTCGAGGTCAATGGCATCGCGTGGACCGGCGCCGGCCGGATTGCGCGCGTGGATGTGAGCACCGACGGCGGCCGCGCGTGGACCCCGGCGCGCCTGCAGGAGCCGGTGTTGTCCAAAGCGCATACGCGGTTCCGGCATCTGTGGCACTGGACGGGCGGCGAGTCGGTGATCATGAGCCGCGCCGTGGACGAGACCGGCTACGTGCAGCCGACGCGCGCGGAGTTGCTCGCGCTGCGCGGTCCTGGCACGACGGGCTATCACCTCAACCCGATCACGGGATGGGTGGTTCGCGCCGACGGCACGGTGGTCTACAAAGAAGAGGCATGGGGATGAATCGCCGGCTGCGCGGGCTCTTCGTCGTCACGGCGGTTGTCTGGATGATTGCGATGGTCGTTCCGCTGGCGTCGAGCGAGGCCCAGGGCAAAGCCACGCCGCCGCCGGCCACGTTCGGCCTTGGGCGCGCGGCGACGGCGGAAGAGATCGCCGCGCGCGACATCGACATCGGACCTGATGGCGAGGGCCTGCCGCCGGGACGCGGCACCGCGGCCGAAGGCGCGGCGATCTACGCGGCGCAGTGCGCGAGCTGCCATGGGAAGACGGGGAAGGAAGGGCCGAACGACGTGCTGGTCGGGCGCCACACGGCGCCCGGCTTCAACTTCGCGCAGGATCCGGCTTTGCCGAGAACCATCGGCACCTACTGGCCGTATGCGACGACGGTGTTCGATTACATTCGCCGCGCGATGCCGCCGGCCACGCCGGGGTCGCTGACCGACAACGAGGTGTACGCGCTCGTCGCGCACCTGCTTGTCTGGAACGAGCTCATTGCCGCCGATTCCGTCATGGATGCCGCGTCGCTTCTGAAAGTGCGGATGCCGGCGCGGGATCGCTTCGTCCCTGATACGCGCGGCACTGCGACGATGAACCCGGGCGCCCGGACGCCCGCCGGGCAGCCGCCGCTGCCCAAGGGCCAGATGCCGGACCTCGGCCGGCACACGCAGCAGGACGACAAGGTGCCGCTGTTCGACTTCGACGCGTACTTCCTGGGCCGCTGGACCTTCGAGTGGGACATGCCGGAGGGGCCGCTCGGTGAGGCCGGGCGGGTCGAGGGGATCACCATCTACACGAAGGTGGCCGACGGCGAGTACGAGGCGTTGACCGACGCCACTGGTCCGGACGGCACGTTCACCGTCAAGGAAACCATCCGCTACCAGCGCGAGCAGAAGACGCTGACGCGCGAGGTTGCCGACAGCCGCGGATTCACCTACACGCAGACTGGCACCATCGGCGGCGACCTCGGCGGTTTCTACACCATCTACTTCGAGAGCGCGCCATTCATGGTCAAGGGCGAGCCCGTTCGACTGAAGCACGCGATGCGGCTGACGTCGCCGCTCGCTCATCGCGTCTCGACGACGGTGTCGGTCAAGGATGGCGCGTTCCGCAATTACGGCACGCCCTGGTGGTCGAAGGCACCCGCGGGCAGTGAAGAGGCAGTGAGGGGCAGCGAAAGGGTGAATGATGACGAGACGAATCGGGCAGGTGATCGGGTTGACCGTCCTCGGCCTGAGCATCGGCACAGCGCCGGCGACTCGCGCGCAGGATGCCGCAGCGTATCGTTTGGTGGCCGATTGGCCCAGGCTGCCGAGCGGGTTGTACTTCGGGCTGCCGCAAGCGCCACCCCCACCCGCCGAACGCGAGGCGCTGGCCGCCGCGCGGCGCGCGCGCGGCGAAAAGCCGGGCGGCGGCGGTGGCGGCGCGCAACAGACGCAGCCTGGCATCTCAGGGCTGGCGATCGATCAACAGGATCGGATCTACGCGTTCAATCGCGGCCCCAAGCCGGTCATGGTCTTCGGTCGCGACGGCACCCTCGTGATGAGCGGCGGCGATCAGGAGATCAACGGTAAGACGATCAACCCGTCGTGGCAGCACTCGGGCGCGGTGGACTGGGAGGGCAACGTCTACATCATCGAGCGCGACGCGCACCGCATCGTCAAGCTCAGTCCGAAGCTCGATCGGTTCCTGCTGCAGCTTGGCACCACCGGCGAGCGCGGCAACGACGCCACGCACTTCGATCTGCCTGCGGGCGTCGCGGTCCTCCGCAACGGCAACATCGTCGTCACCGATGGCTACGGGAACAATCGCGTGGCGATGTTCTCGAAGGACGGCACGTTCATCGAGCAGGTGGGCAAAGGCGCCGGCGGCCCGGCCGACAAGGGCACGGGCGCCGGCGAATGGGTGCTGCCACACAAGCTCGCGCTCGACGCGAAGGACAACATGTACATCGTCGATCGCGAGAATCGGCGCATCCAGGTGTTCGACAGCAATCTCAATTACGTCCGCCAGTTCGCCAACGAGGGCTGGAACCCGTGGGACATCGGCATCTCGCGCAAGGGCGACGATGGGTTCGGGTACATTGCCGATCACGCGGGCGAACGCCTGCACAAGATCTCGCTGACCGACGGCAGGATCCTGGCGACGTGGGGCAGGCAGGGGCGCGGCCCCGGCGAGTTCGACTGGGTCCACGGCGTGGTCGTCGACTCGCGGGGCGCGGTGTATGCGGCCGATACCTACGGCCAGCGCTTGCAGAAGTTCGTGCCGATCAGCTGATCATCACCTTCCGCGGATACTGCGAGTTGTCCTCGAGGAACGTCTTCTTGTTGGCCAGGTCCTCGGAGGTCGGCTGCACCCGGCCGTTGACGTCGGTCACGCGTGAGACGAGCGTGTGCTCGCCTGGAGTGGCGCCGTTCCACCGGTAGGTGAACAGCTTCCACGAGAACCGGTCTTTCGTGGACGACTCGATCGCCGCCGGTTGCCACGCGCCGTCGTCCACTTTCACTTCGACCGACTTGATCGGCGTGCCGTCGTTCAGGATGACGCCGAGCACCCGGTGGGCCGTGCCGTCTCGCGTGACGCGCGCGACGAAGGACTTGAGCTGCATGTGGGTGACGGCCGCCTCGGTCCACTTCAACTCGCCGTTGATCATCTCGCCGCGGAGCGTTCGATACCAGCGCGCTTGATACTTGCCGAGATAGGCGTCGTCCTGCGCGTGGATCTCGGAGAGCCACTTCACATTGGCCACACCGTACCAGCCGGGGACGACGAGCCGGAGCGGGAAGCCCTGGTGACGGGTCAGCGGCTCGCCGTTCATCGCGTAAGCCAGCAGCGGCTCTGGTGAGAGCGCCCGGTCGCGAGGCAGGCTCCGGCCGAACTGCTGGTTCACCTTGAAGGTCTGGCCGCGGAACTCCACGTCCTCGTCACCGCGGTCGGCGCCGAAGAAGACGATTTCGCGCGCGTCGGTCTGGACGCCTGCGGTTTCGAGAACGGCGCGCAAGGGCACGCCGGTGAAGCGACCGTTCGAGCACAGACCCTGCAGCGGCCGCCGGTTGCCGGAGCACTCGAAGCCGTTCACGATGTCAACCGGCTTCAACCGCCGCAGGTCGTCGAGCGACAGCGACGCCGGGCGGTCGACCAGCCCCGACACCTTCAGGCGGAACGTCGATGGATCGACTTCCGGGTGCCCGTAATGCTGCGTCGTGAAAAAGTGGTCGCGATGGGTCAGCGGGCCGTCGATGGTCCGGACGTCCAGCAGCCGGCGGTCGGGCGTGGGCGTCGCGTTGAATTTCTCGGGCAGGTCCGTGAAGGGGACCAGCGTTTCGCTTTGCGCGAGGGCCGGGAGTGCCCACTCGGGAAGGCCGAGCACGCCCAGACCCGCCAACGCCAGGCCGCCCTTCAACACGTCACGGCGGGTTGTATTCGTCATGCGGTGATTTTTATCACGAAAGCGCTGGCGGCGTCGTGCCGGCAATCCCGCGCTTCAGCGCATAGCCCTCGGCTTGCGCGTCGACAGGTCCTTGCCGGCCGTGACCGTCCCGCAGAGATCGCGGGCCTGATCGTGCAAGGACCGCCGGCGCCCGCCGAGATGGCGATCGATGAGCTCGCGAACCACGGCGGCCGGCGAGCGCCCGGTTGCGACGGCCCGCTCCTTCAATTTCTGGATGTGCCGACGATCCAGCTTCAACGTAACGGTCTCCAAGTTTCACACGCGCTTAAGAACCCGACGCTTCCTAGATCCCGTTCGCGCGGTGCTCTTCCGCGGGCGAGTAGCGCCGCCCAGCCGTCTAAGAACGGCTGCAGGCAGCCTTCTGGGAGCAAACAGTTCCGAAGGGTAGATGTAGTCCTCGCCGGATTCATCGACATGCCGCTCCACGACCGTGCCGACGTCGCCGGCTCGCAGCCCGTGCTGGGTGACATCGCGGGTCAGGATCGCGTCGCTGTACATGTCGAATGGCACGGCCTACCTCGGGTACATGGTAATGAATCGGGGCACGTCGGTTCCAGTGTGTCGATCTGCCAAGATCGAGCAGAATCGCCGGGTCTTGGCGCTGGGCGCCCTCGATCTCGTAGACGACGCCGTACGGGTTCTCCTCGATGCGTCCCGCGATGCCTCGCAAGTCCGATTTACGTTCGGCAGGCGGTCGGAGCGATAATGGGGCAAACGGTTTGCCATGAGTCCAGTCGAAGAAGTGGAAGCGTTGCTGGCAAGAATGACGCGGGGAGAAAAAGCCCAACTCCTTCAGCAAGTTGCACGCGATCTCGGGGACGCGTATCCGGGCATCGATGTAGCTGAGGGTGTGTCTGGCGGCGAGCCCTGTATCGCCCGTACGCGAATCCCAGTATGGACGCTGGAACAGGCGCGCCGCTTGGGTACAAGCGAGGCAGAACTTCTGCGGTCGTACCCGGGACTGCGAGCCGTGGACCTTGCGAATGCGTGGGCCTATGTCCGTGCGCACCGGGACGACATCGACGCGCAGATCCGGGACAACGAAGCAGCATAGCGCGTCATGACGCGCTTGCTCGCCGACGAAAACTTTCCGTATCCAGTAGTCGAGGCACTTAGACGTTTCGGCTTCGACGTCCTGACGCTCGCTGACCTCGGCGTTTCGGGCAGGCGCTGGCCGACGACGCCGTGCTCGACCTGGCGTCGTCCGACGCGCGAGCGGTACTGACACTGAATCGCAAGCATTTCGTCCGGTTGCACCGGTCGGTTACCGGTCACGAGGGGATCATCGTCTGCTCCTTCGATCTGGATTTTGACGGGCAGGCCGAAAGGATTCGAGCCGCTATCGGCGCTCACTCGTCGCTTGCTGGACAGCTTCTCCGTATCAATCGTACGGGCTCGTGAATCGACGCTCGACCAAGGAGGACGGCGTCTTACTGCTACGTCGCTCCGGCCAGACACGTTCCAGCGCATCGTTCCAACACGTTGGAAGTCGCTGCGTGAGCAGGGTAGTGGTGATCAATACCTGAATCGCACCCGTCCAGCCCTGGCACCCGCTCGCGGGCGAGGGAAGTGTCCTACGAGACCAGGCGCGAGACGGTCCAGTACACGCCGACGACGGCAATCGCCAGCGAGGCGGGGACGACGACGAGGCGGTGGTACCAGAGGCGGTGGCGGTACCAGGCCACCGTGACCGCCGCCAGCGCGATGACCGTGAGCTGCCCCAGTTCGACGCCGGCATTGAACGACAGCAGCGCCGTGAGAAACTCGCCGCGCGGCAATCCGAGATCGGCCAGCACGCCCGCAAACCCCATTCCGTGCAGCAGCCCGAACGCGAAGACGAGCGCGAGACGCCACGGCTTCAACTCACGCGTGACGAGGTTCTCGATCGCGACGTACGCGATCGACAGCGCAATCAACGGCTCCACGATGCGTGACGGCAGCGACACGATGCCGTACATCGTCAGGGCGAGGGTGATGGAGTGCGCGATGGTGAACGCCGTGACCTGGATCAGGATGGGGCGAATCCGCACGCTCAGCAGGAACAGCCCGAGCACGAACAGAATGTGATCGATCCCCTTCGGGAGAATGTGTGTGTAGCCGAGCGCCAGGTAGTCGCGCGCCACGTCCAGGCGCGACGCGCGGCGAAACTGGCCTGAGAGATCGATGGTGCCGCTCCAGTCGGAGCCGTTGATCCAGTCGGTACGCGAGGCGCCGTCGGCGCGTTGAATCGTCAGCGGGTATGGATCGATGACCAGGCCGTACAGCCAGCGCAGCGTGCGCGCCTCGGCCGGCATACGGCCGCGCAAGCTGAACCTGGCGAGCGGCGGCATCGTGTCACTTGGCAGGGCAGGCCGTGGCGGGATGTACTCCGCAGAAGCGGGTCTTACCTCGTGCCCGTCCACGAACAGGACGATGCGATCGACGAAGACGGGGGCCAGCGCCCGTAGACGGGCATCGCGTGCGTCCGGGGTCAGCCCCGCGGGGACGCCACCGCCGGCGAAGGATTCGAGCCGCAAGAGCAGCCATAACGGATCGTTGGCGATGTCGAGGACGAAGGAGCCATCGGCGGTGAAGGCGAGGATGACCTGCGTGCGCTCGAGATCGTGCGACAGGGCAGGGGCGGCACTGCCGTGCAGCGCGAGGACGAGTCCCGTCGCGACGATTGACCACTGGCGCCGCACAGCCGGTATGATACGCCGCGGGTTGGGGCCCTTCGACTCGCTTCGCTCGCTCAGGGCAGGTGGGTAGGGCGGGTAGGGCAGGTAGGGCAGGGCAGGTAGGGCAGGTATGGACAGAGGATTGAGTCCGTTGGCCATTCTCCTTCTGGCGGTGGCGCCCGCGCTTCTGGCGCAGGCTCCGGCTCGGAAGGCCGAGAAGGCCGAGAAGGTCCAGCAGATAGAGAAGATCGAGCCGGTGGCCGTCGTCGGCTGCCTCGAGGAATCGGCGCCCGACACCTGGATGCTGGTCAACGCGAGCGATCCGCGGCCGAGCAGCGCCGTGGCGCCCTCGGAGAAGGAATTGGCGGCGCTGCCCAAAAGCGGCAAGAACCAGTTCCAGCTCGTAGGTGCGACGGCGGTGTTCAATTTGCCGGCTCATCGTGGCCACTCGGTGGTGGTCAAAGGCCTGCCGCTCACCGGCACGCCCGTTGGCCGGCTGAACGTCACGTCGGTCACCATGGTTGCGGCGACCTGTCCAGCCGCATCGACGCCAAAATAGGCTAGAATTTGGCCGCACGTCCCGTATTCCCAAAGGGGGACCGATGAAGCGTCTGCTCGCGGTTGTCGCTCTCGCACTTGCCGTCGCCGTCGTCAGCTCCACCAGCTTGCGCACGGCGGGACCTCCTTCTGCGCCGCCGACCTTCACCAAAGACATCGCGACGATCATGTTCAACCACTGCGCGCAGTGCCATCGGCCCGGCGAGGTCGCGCCGATGTCTTTGCTGTCCTACGACGACGTCCGGCCGTGGGCGCGCGCCATCAAGAACAAGGTGGTCACCCGCGAGATGCCGCCATGGGGCGCCGATCCCGATCAGGGACGCAAGATGCGCAACGACCCGAGCCTGTCGAAAGCGCAGATCGAGACAATCGTCGCGTGGGTGGACGCCGGCGCGCCGCGCGGCGACACCGCCGACCTGCCCCCCGCGCCGACCTTTGCCACAGGCTGGACCTACGGCCAGGAGCCCGACTACGTGCTCGAGATGCCGGTCGAGTTCGACATCCCGGCGGAAGGCGAGCTCGGCGTGCAGATGTTCTACTCGAAAGTGCCGTTCACCGAGGATCGGTTCGCCGAGGTCGTCGAACTTCGTCCCGGCAATCGCGCGGTCGTGCACCACGCGGGCGTGTTCATCGTCGATATTCCCGAAGGCACGACGCTCGTCAACGGCCGGTTGATTGGCAAGGACGGTCATGTGATCGCCGACCGCGGATCGCCAGGGCTCCCGAGTACGCAGGGCATGGGGCTGCCGGGCTCGTCGAAGCTGCTCTCGTGGGTGCCGGGCCGCGGCGTGGATGCGCATCGGCCCCACGTCGGCAAGCGCATTCCCGCAGGGAAGTACATCAACTGGCAAGTGCACTACAACCCGACCGGCAAGCCCGAAAAGGATCGAACGCGGCTCGGCATCTGGTTCAACAAGGTGCCGGTCACGCACGAAGTGCTCATCCGGCAGGCGGGCGATCCGATTGCCACTGACCGAAACGGCGCGGCGCTCTATCGGGCGGAAGGCAAGGAAATCGGCTACACCTATGGCGACGATGGGCGGCCGCGTCGCGCGCCGACGCCCAACATCCCGCCGTATCAGGAGCACTGGGAGATCATCGGCATCACGCCGGTGACCGAGCCGATCACGCTCTACGCGATGTCGCCGCACATGCACCTGCGCGGCAAGAGCCTCAAGTGGATCGTCACCTGGCCCGACGGCCGCGACGAGGTGATCCTCAACGTGCCGAAGTTCGACTTCAACTGGCAGTTCAATTACGAGCTCGATGAACCGCTGAAGCTCCCGGCCGGGAGCAAGATCACGGCGATTGGCGTCTACGACAACTCGCCGAAGAATCGCTGGAACCCGGCGCCGCACCTGCCGGTGTACTGGTCGGAGCAGAGCTGGGACGAGATGTATCAGGCGTTCACGGAGTATTCCGTCGACAGTCAGCTCGTGATTGCCGTGCCGCGCCAGACGTCGCAGCAGCAGTAGCGCTTACCGCAATTCGGCCTTCGAAAATCGTTCGATCATGTCCGTCTCGGACGGTGGGCGGAGGATGTTGCGTGCAGCAAACGCTTCCGCCTGCGGATAGTGCGTTCGCCGAACACGTTCTGCAGCGCTGTCGAAGTCGTAATCGGTCCGCCGCAGCTCCACGTCAGGCCCGAGCAACAGCCAGTACGCCCCTGGCTCGCCAAATGGCATTCCCACACTCCCGGCATTCACGACCCGGAGGCTGCCGACGTGGCGATCGAACTGCATGTGCGTGTGACCGCAGATGACGGCGGCCGCCGTCACACCGCTGAAGATGGGCACGAGCCGCTCCTCGGCTGTCGTGCGCACGAAAATCTCAGTCACGTTTCGTGGCGTTGCGTGACAGAAGAGCGTTTCCCCGACGCCGCCGACGTGTAACCGATGCGTCATGGGCCACTGTGCGATCTGCGTCTGCTCGACATCGGTCAGTTGTCTGGCGTTCCACGCAATGCCGGCGCGGAACTGCTCCGGGACCTGCGGGGTCTCGCCCGCCATCTCCGCGAGCACGGCCACTTCGCCATTGCCGTGAATGAACTGAACGGGGATGTCGAGCGCCCGCAGACGTGCCAGCGTTTCGAGTGGCATCGGGCCGGGCAGCACATCGCCACCGACGACCAGTTGATCGACGTTGGCCCGGGCGATGTCCTCGAGCACGGCCTCGAGCGCCGGAAGATTTCCGTGGATGTCGTAGATCGCGGCAACCCGCATGCGCTGCCGTCAGTTTACCGAAAGAGGATCCGGCGGGCAGGCCGGTGTCTCGGCTGATATAGGGGCGTCGTCGCGCGGCCTCGCTCGTCTTTGCCGGAGGTGTACATGCGTCACACGCTCCTCGCCATCGCGCTCATGTTCGGTACGGCGGTTGCACTGAGCGCCAAGGGCCCCACGATAAAGCTCACGGTCACGGGTGCGCAGCTTGCGAACGCGATAGAAATCACGACCCCTGCCGCGCTGGCGCACGTGTGGAGCGACGACTTTCTGGGCGCCGTGGTCGAGGAGCCACGCGCGGCGCTGCCTCGCTACACGGTGCAGTGTCACGTGCTCCCGCACGGCCGCCGGGACGCTCAGGTGATGTATGTGGTCACCTACGTCAAGGACCCGTGACGGGCGCGGGATCGTTGTATCTGCCGGTTCCTGGTGAAGCACACTACGCGCTCAATGTCAGGACGATTCTCCGCGCAGGCGGCCGATGGCATCGCGCCGCACCTCACTGGGCGGCTGCGGTGAATGCAAGCCTTCGTGAGTAAATGGCCTGCTGATTCGCCGCGTGATTCCTGTGGGATGTGAAGAGGAAAGGCGTCTCTGGCCGTCGGGAAGATCTCCTTGTACAATCTGCGGTTCGACCGAACAGGTGCCCATGCACGCCGCCCCTGAATGACGGTCATGCGAACGCAGCAGCACAACGACGATGCCACCCGGTCCGCGCGACGTTCATCTCGAGTTGCTGTCCGCCGACTCACTCGCCGATGTCTGCGACGACTTGGCGGCGCTGCTCCAGTCGTGCGTCCACACGGGCGCATCACTGGGGTTTCTGGCGCCGCTTTCAGATGCGGAGGCGCTTGCCTACTGGAGCTCGGTGGCTCCCCAGATCGACTCAGGCAGCCGCGCCGTGCTCGTGGCGCGCGATCCGACCGACGGCCGCGTCGTCGGAAGCGGGCAACTGGCCTTCGAGTCGAAGCCCAACGGGCGGCATCGTGCCGAAGTGAACAAGATCATGGTGCTGCCAGCGCATCGCCGCCGCGGCATCGCCGCGCGCGTGATGCGCGAGCTCGAGCGCCTCGCACTCGCGCGATCCGTCTGGCTCCTGTTTCTCGATACCAGTGAGGGCTTCAGCGGGGCGCGCGCCCTTTACGAGTCGCTCGGCTACATCTACGCCGGCGGCATCCCCGATTACGCGCTCGACCCCGACGGCCGTCCCGAGAAGAACGCCATCTACTTCAAAAAGCTCCGGAAATATGCCGCTGAGCCAGGCGAGGGGCCGGTGTGATACACTACGTGCGTCGGAAGCTAAACCCGCCAGTCCGCCGCTTAGATTCGAATCAATCAGACTCGCATCCGCGAACGTGAGCTCGAGCATCCAGCTCAGGGAAGGTTTCCTTAGAAGGCATCGACAACGATGCCGGAGTGTCAAGTCAATATGAGTCGCAAACTTTACGTCGGCAACCTTCCGTTTCAGACGACGGAAACCGATCTGGAATCGCTTTTCGCTGCCAGCGGTGACGTTGCACAGGTAACTGTCATGCGCGACCGCGAAACCGGCCGCGCGCGTGGCTTCGCGTTCGTGGAAATGGCCACAGACGAGGGCGCCAGCAAGGCCATCGAAACCCTGAACAACACCAGCTACGGTGGCCGCAATCTGTCGGTCAACGAGGCCCGTCCGCAGGAGCCCCGCTCGGGCGGATTCGACGGCGGCGGCGGCCAACGCCGGCGGTCAGAACCTCGCTGGTAAGTCGCTCGACAAGCTAACGCAACAACTGCGATCTGAAGGGGCCAGGCCCCACAGCAGATCGCAGTTGCTGCGTACCCTTCGACTCGCGTGGCTCGCTCAGGGCAGGGAACGATCCTCCGAACCACTCCAACGCAAACGCGAACACGCGGCCATTGTTCGCTCCCGCCAGCACGGCAACGTACTGCTTGCCGTCGATCATGTAGGACACCGGCGTTGCGACGCCCGGGAGCATCTCGTGCTCCCACAGCGCCTTGCCCGTGGCCGGATCGAACGCGTAGAGCGTGCCTCCCGCATCACCCGCGAAAATCAGATTCCCCGCCGTCGAGAGCACGCCGCCGCCCGGGCGGAAGTCGTTCCGCCAGCGCTCCTTCTGCGCCACCGGATCCCAGGCGACGAGAAATGTGCGAATGGCGGGTAGTGGCGCCAACGCTTCCACCTTGGTGGCGCTGGCGCCGAGCCGCGTGCCGGTGTTCCATTGGCCCGGCTTGAACTCGAACGTCTCCACGGCTTCGAACACCGAGCTGGTTTCCTGCCCCGGGAAGTAGACCAGCCCGGTCGCGGGGTTGTACGCCATGGGCGGCCAATGATGCGCGCCAATGGGCGAGGGCGACAGGCGCGCCGGCTTCTTGCCATATCGAGCTTCGGGGGTTTCGACTGGCCGACCCGTCTTCGGATCGATGTGCGTGGCCCACGTGACCGCCGCATACGGCGCCGCGGAGATGAACTCCCCGCTGACGCGATCCAGCACGTAGAAGAACCCGTTCTTCGGCGCCTGCATCAGCACCTTGCGCTGACGGCCGCCAATCGTGAGGTCCGCCAGGATCATCGGCTGCGCGGAGTTGTAATCCCAGTCGTCGCCCGGCGTCGTCTGGTAATGCCAGACATACTCGCCGGTGCTGCCACGGAGCGCGACGATCGACGAGAGATACAAATTATCGCCGAAACCCTGACTGCGATGATCGCGGCTCCAGGGCGATCCGTTCCCCGTTCCGACGTAGACGAGATCCAGCTCAGGATCGTAAGCGATGCCATCCCACGGCGTGCCACCGCCGCCGTACTTCCACCATTCGCCGCGCCAGGTCCGCACGGCCATTTCCATCGATCGGTCTTCGACGCCCCTGGATGGATCGCCCGGCACCACATACCAGCGCCACGCCTGCTTGCCGGTGTCGGCGTCATAGGCGGTGAGATAGCCGCGCACGCCGTATTCACCGCCGCCGTTGCCGATGAGCACGCGTCCCTTGACCACGCGCGGCGCGCCGGTGATGCTGTAGTCGGTCCCGGGCGGCACCGTCTGGACCGACCACACCACGTCTCCCGTCTTCGCATCCAGGGCGACCAATCGTCCGTCGAGGAGGCCGACATACACACGCCCCTCGTAAAGGGCCACACCCCGATTGACCGGGCCACAGCAGAATCGCGGGCCGCCCATCGCGGGCCCGCCCCTGACCAGCGCCGGATCCCACTTCCACCTGAGCGCCCCCGTTCGCACGTCGATCGCGAAGACGACGCTCCACGTGGACGTGCCGTAGAGCATCCCGTCCCAGACCAGCGGGGTGGTTTCGACCTTCCCATCGGAGCCGACTTCAGTCGACCAGGCGAGCTCGAGCCGGCTGACATTGGTCGCGTCGATCTGCGTCAAGGGACTGTGGTGGGTTTCCGCGTAGTCCCGCCCATAGGACACCCATTCTTCCGGAGGGGGATTGAGCAGCGTCGCCTCGGTCACCTGCCGCGACTGGGCGGACAGCGCGACCGCCGTCACCACGACGGCAAGACCGGCAAACCAACCGACTGTTCGAACTGCCATGCGCATCAGCCTCTTCTCCTCGGCTCCCTGGAGCGCACCGCGCCCGTTCCCAGGAGGGCACCGTGCTGCTTTCCAGGAGGGCGGGGCTTGAGCCCCGCCAACACGGCGCCCGCGCGAAGTGTAACGCAACGGACAAGGCGGCCCATCCGCGACTCGCGCGAAACTTGCAAGCTATTGCAGGTCAGCGGTTTAGGGGCGTTTCTGTCTTGACTTCGCGGTTGGCGCTCCCCATAATCGCTTGAGCGGACGGCGACCCGGCCCCCATGTTCCGCTGTCCTGGACCGTATGGCGCTCGAAGACCGCATTCGCTCATCCGTAGACACCGCACTCGGCGAGCTCACCGCCCGTCTGGACAAGGACGTCCGCGCGATGGTGCAGCAGCTGGTCACCGTCGCGCTGGAAGAACGCGACGAGGCGCTCACCATCGCCCGCGGCGAGGCGATCGACCAGGCGGCGGCCGAGACCCGGCGTCAGCTTGACGAAGCGGCGGTCGAGTCCCGGCGCCAGGTCGACGAAGTGGCGGCCGATACCCAGCGCCAGATCGACGAAGCCGAAGCGCGCGTGCGGGCGACGCTCGACGAGACGATCGCGGAGGCGCGGGCCGAGGAGCGCGCGCGGGCGGCGAGCGAAGCGCGCGAGCTGATCGAAGCGGAAGCCGGCATTCAGCTCCACGACGCGATGGCGGCGGCGGAAACGCGCATGACGGCTGCGCTTGCCGAAGCCGACGCCAGAGCCGAGCTGCGCCTCAGGGAACGGGTCATCGAGGCGCAGGTGGTGGAGCGCGAGGCCGAGATGGCCGCGCTGACGCGACTGCTCGAGAGCGTGCGCGGACTCGACGGCGCGGCGTCGCTCAGCGAGGTGCTGGACGCGCTGGGGCAGGCGACCGGCCGCGAGGCCTCGCGCGCGGCCGTGTTCGTGCTCAGAAACGACCGGTTGATCGGCTGGAAGCTGACCGGCTTCGGCGCCGAGGACGCGCGTCCAAAGTCCCTCGATCTGGGTTTCGACGAAAGCGGCGTCATTGGTCAGGCGGTCGGCACCGCCCGGCCGGTGACGACGAGAGGAGGTCATGCGGAGGAGGACGGGCCCGGCTTTGCGCAACTGCCCGCCGACCGGCTGGGCTTTGCCGTCCCTGTCATCGTGGGGGGGCGAGTCGTGGCGGTCGTCTACGCAGACAGCGTGACCAGCGAAGGACGCGAGCACGTCGTGCCGAGCGGGTGGCCTGAAGTGATCGAGATCCTCTCGCGCCATGCGGCTCGGTGTCTCGAGGCGCTGTCGGTGCAGAAGGCGGCCGGTGCGCCGTCGCCGCGATTCCGGGCTCCCGGCGCCGCGCGCCCGGCGGCGGCAGCAGAGGCGTCACCGAGCACACCCGCATCGGAGGCGCAGGCGAGCGGATCGGATGTGCCGCCGGACGTGGCGACATGAAGGCGCGAACATCTCCGACGAAGTGGCTGTTGTGGCCGCTGGTCGCGTGCGCGCTCCTCATCACGGTGCAGGCGTGGAGCGGGGGTGCGCGACAACAGGAGGCCGGGTCGGGAACCGCGGTCAGCCCACTCGACACACCGTTGACGCCCACTGCGCACCCGGCCGTTCCCGCCCGCCTCGACGCAATGTGGTACGCGCCGGCCGTCGCGGCGCCCCCGGGCGACGCGCTCGTGCGTCTCGCCCGCGGTGTGCAGATTCTGGACGAAGGCGGCAGCGCCTCCGAGGCCCTGCCGCTGGTCAACACGCCCGCCGCGCTCAAATCGCCGGTGGGGGACTACGCGCGCTATTACACCGGCATCGCCCTGCAGCGGCTCGACCGGCTGGACGAGGCGGACGCGGCGTTTGCTGCCGTGGCGGAGCGCACGCTCCAGGCGCAGCTCCCCGAATCGGCGCTCTATCGGCGCGCCGAGATTCGCGAAGCCCGCGAGGATCATGCGGGGGCCGTCGCCATCTACGATCAAGTGCTCGCGCGCAAGCCGGCGTCTCCTCAGATCGCGCTCGTCAGGATGGCGGCAGTGGCGGCCTCGGCCGGCGACGCGGCCCGCGCGGTCGTCCTCAATCGGCGTGTGGTGCGGGAATTCACGTTGAGCGCCGAGGCGGCGGAGGCCGAGAAGCTCCTGGACGAACTTGGCGGGTTCCCGCTGGCGACCGCCGCCGAAGTGGAGGTCGAGCTGGGGCGCGCCGAAGCGCTGTACGGCGCGCGCCGCTTCGACCGCGCGCGCACGGCGTTCACGCGCGTGCGCGGCCGTGTCTCGGGCGACGATCAGCACCGGGTGACGTTGCGGCTGGCGCAGATTGACGCCGCGCTCGGGCAGCCTCGTCCTGCCCGCGAGGTGTTCAGACGCTACGTGGGACACAAGACGCTCGGTCTCGAAGCTCAGTACGGCATGCTCGCCGCCGCACGCGCGCTGGGCCAGCATACCGAGGCGAACGCGCTCACGGAGGACTTCGTCGCGCGTTATCCCGACCATCCCCGGTCCGAAGAAGCGCTCAACGAGATGGCGCGGCGCCACGTGCTCGACGACAACGACGGGAAGGCGGCCGAGGTCTACACCCGCATGGTGGATCGGTTTCCCACGGGCGCGTTTGCCGAGCGCGGCGCGTGGAAGGCCGGCTGGTGGGCGTACCGCCAGAAGAACTTCGCCGAGACGATTCGCGTCTTCGAGCGCGGCGCGGCGCGCTTTCCGCGGTCCGACTATCGACCGCTATGGCTGTATTGGACGGCCCGCGCCTACGACCGGATGGGAGAGCGCGCGAAGGCGATTGAGCGGTACCGGCTCACGGCGACCGACTATCTGAACTCCTACTACGGCCGGCTGGCGTGGCAGCGGCTCGAGGACCACAAGGCGGCCACGGTCACCCCCGGCGTGCGGCGCGTCATCGAACCGCCGCCGGGCCCGCCGCCGAATCTCGGACTGGTGCAGACGCTCATCCGCGCCGGCCTGTATCGTCCCGCGCTCAACGAGCTTCAGCACGCGCAGCGAGTCTGGGGCGATTCGGCGCCGCTGCAGGCGACGATCGCGCTCGTCCACAACCGGATGGGCAATCTCCGCCTCGGCATCACCGCGATGCGCCGCGCCTACCCGCAGTTCATGGCCGCCGGCGGGGAGGATCTGCCGGTCGAGATTCTGAAGATCATTTTCCCGCTCGATTACTGGCCGCTGCTGAAGGGCCACGCGCAGGCGCAGGGCCTCGATCCGTTCGTGGTGGCCGCGCTGGCTGCGCAGGAATCCACGTTCGATCCGAAGATCCGGTCGTCCGCCAACGCGATCGGGTTGATGCAGATCATCCCGCCAACCGGCCGTCGTCTCGCCCAGCGCGCGGGCATGCGCAACTTCACCGAGCGCTCGTTGGAGAACCCCGAGATCAGCGCGCGGCTCGGTACGCGGTACTTCGGCGACATGGTCAAGGAGTTCGGCGGCTATCACTACGCGCTGGCCGGCTACAACGCCGGCGAGCATCGCGTGCGCCGCTGGAATCGGGAAGCGCCGGGGCTGCCGCAGGATGAGTGGATCGACAACATCCCGTATCCGGAAACGCAGAATTACGTGAAGCGCATTCTCGGCACGGCTGAGGATTATCGTCGCCTGTACAGCAAGTAGTCGCTTTCAGCTTTCAGCTTTCAGCTTTCGGCTCTCGGCTCTCGGCTCTCGGCTTTCGGCTCTCCACTTTCGGCTTTCCGCATTGACAGCTTGGAGCCGATTGCCGAGGAGGGCTGATAGCTGATAGCTGATAGCTGAGAGCCGATAGCCGAGAGCGCTGATAGCCGATAGCTGATAGCTGACAGCCGATAGCCGATAGCCGAGAGCGCTGATAGCCGATAGCCGATAGCCGATAGCCGATAGCCTCTCGCCTCACCGCACGCGGTACAGGATCACGCCGTCCTCCTCGAACACGAGCTCCAGGCCGGGATGTGCGCGCAGGGCGTCCACGGCTTCCGCGCCGAAGGTGTGTTCGAGCGGCGTGCGATGCAGTAACGCATGAGTGAAGCCCTGCGCCCGCATCGCCTCGAGTGCCGCCACATCAGGAAACGACTGCAGCCGCTCCGCCAGATGATAGAAGCCCGCAGGCGCGAAGCTGCTGTAGGCGTTGAGCATCGGCTTCCAGTGCCGCGTCTGATGCAGCATGTACTCGGCGTTGAGGTTGAAGTTCCGCCCTCCGTAGAGCGGAAAGATCACGATGGCGCCCACGTCCTCGCGCGCAAGGCGGCCGTGCACGGCGGGAATACCGTCATAGCGCTCCATCGCAATCGGCGCGCGCAGCGCTTCGAGCGTGACCACGCCGACCAATGCCACGGCCAGCGCCGGCCACCAGAAGTACGCCCGCAGGCGCTGCTCGAGGATCGCGACGCCGTAGCCGGAGAGAATGGCGATGGCGATCAAGAACAGGAAGCCCCAGCGCGCCGCCGCCCTGATGCCCTGGAACAGCGGGATGTGAGCCTGAAGCCACTCGTAGCCGGGTAGCGACGCGCCGAAGGACAGCGCCAAGCCGGCGACGCCGAACGCCAGTGCCATGCGCGCGCGCAGATCCGTCCAGGCCACGCCGCGGGCCACGGCGATGAGCGCGAGCGCCACGCCGAGCACGCCGGGGAAGAGCGCCGTGCGGCCCTCGAAAACTCGATGGCTCCACCACGCGTAATGCAGCCGTCCCGCCGTCGCCAGGTAGTCGGTCCACCCGGCGGAGTAGATCCTGACATCGTCTATCGTCCGCACCAGGCCCTGCTCGGCGCGCACACGGGAGTACGGCAGGAGGAACGGGAGCAGCACGAGCGCCACGCCGGCTCCCGTCACGCCAAGCGTGAGCCAGAGCCGCGGCCGCGCCCGCCACAGTTCGGGCCGGACGGTAGCGGCCACGACGAGAGCGAGCGACATCATCACCATCGTGTAGTTCGAGCAGAGTGCCTGAAGGACGAACGCGCCGCCGAGAAGCCACGCCATGCGCGCCGAACGGGGTGCGCGGGTGTCGGTGTCGCGGAGCACTCGATCGAAGGCGTAGAGGACGAGCGGAAAAAATTGGACGTGGAGCGCCTGCAGATGGGAATACCGCGTCAGCAGATGGGCATTGAAGGCATAGAGGCAGCCCGACACGATCGCGGCGGCGGTGCTCGCCGTCCATGACCGCATGACCAGCGCCATCGCGAAGCCGGACAGCGCGAGGCCGGCCCACACCATCAGGTTGTACACGAGCACCGGCGAGAGGCCGGCCCACTGCAAGGGCGCGCCGAGAAGGCCGGGCACGAGCATGTGTTCCGAGAAGGCCAGCGCATCGCGCGCGGGGAAGAAGATCGGCGCCTGGAACAGCTCCAGGGGATGGTGGCGGATCTGGTGAGCGACCCACGCAATCACCCAGGTATTGAACGCGGTGTCGTCGTTGTCGAGCCGGGTCAGGTGTGCCGGATCGCTCGGCATCGGCCACGTGTGGAGCGTCGCCAGCGCCGCGAACACGGCGAGCAGGCCTGGTCCTAGTTGGGCCAGGCGACGATCTCGTACAGCCACACCGATCCTTCCGTGGCGAGAGGGCGCAGATACGGCGAGTAGGTGTCGAGCCGCTCCATCAGCCGCTCTCGCAGCCGCGTGTTGTACATGTCCAGGTGAAACACGACGTAGCGCGCCCCGGCCTTGGCCAGGATGCCGAACGACTCCCGCGTCGGAAACGACGACAACGGAATCACGGTCTGGCGGAAATCGCTCGGGATGTGATCGCTGTAGCCGTTGACGAGCGGCTGCCAATGCGCCGTCGAGTTCAGCATGTAATACGCGTGGCGTGGAAAGTCCTGGCGCTCGTACCAATAGGGAAACTCGGCGACCGCGCCGTGCGGCAGCGTAGCGAGGAGGCGGTAGACCGGCGACAGCGGTGCGGCCTCGCGAAATTGAGAGAGCGGCGCCG
>DATKDY010000035.1:0-5169 GCA_035512515.1 Vicinamibacterales bacterium | reverse complement strand
TTCGTCGAACTTCTCGCCGGACGGGTTTCATCCGAACGACAACGGCTACGCCATCATGGCCGAGATGATGCTGTCGGCCATTCGCTCGACGAGCTATCCCGCGCCGAGCGCCAGCTGCGGCCGGATGTCGATTGTTCCTTCGCTGTAGCGCAGCCCTTCAGGGCTGCGGACGGCGCCTTTAGGGCTGCGGAGCCCGGCGCGATAAGCTCGGCCCGTGCGCCGGGTGCTGGCGACAATCCTTTTCCTGTTCGAGCCATTGCTGGCGGCCGGTTTGCTGCTGCGGGTCGGCCCCACGCTTGTCGACCGCGATGCCGCCACCTGGGTGGCGTTCGCGGCCCGCATCCAGCTCGCGCTGGCCTCGGTTGCCGCCGCGATCGGTCTCCGCAACGCGCGTCCTTACGCCCGCTCGCTCACGCTCGGCGTGCTCGCCGCCTCCGCCGCCTTTGCCGTTCTTCAGTACTTCACCCGCGTGCTGCCAACCAGCCTCGCGCCGGACGTCGCCGGCCTCTTCACGCTGATTATCGTCGTGCACCATGTAGCGTGGATTGCGTACATGGCACGCCGTTCTCATCACTATCGCCGGCGATAGTGCTGAGAGATTCGTGCCAGCTCACGTTCTCAGGACGCTTATGGGGTCGATCCCGCCGGCGCGCCTGGCCGGAAGCAGCGACGCGAAGGCGGCCACGAGCGCGAGCATCAGGGATGTCAGGGCGAAGACGTGCGGTGACGAGGGTGAGACGCCGAAGAGCAGCGTGCGTGTAAGCTGTGCAGCCGCGTAGGCGGCCGGCAGGCCAATCGCAAGTCCAAGGACGATCAGATGCACGGCATCTTTGAGCACCAGTTCGCGAACGTCCGAGGGCCTGGCGCCCAGCGCGACGCGGATGCCGAACTCGCGCCTCCGGTCCGCCGCGCGCCGCGTGATGACACCGTAGAGTCCCACCGCCGCAAGGGCGAGCGCCGAGGCGCCGAACAGCGAAGACAGCATCGCGCGGAATCGCTCGTCGGCCACCGAGCGCGCGACGAGATTCTCCATCGGCACCATCGAGGTCACGACAGTCTGCGGCGACGCCGCCGCGACCGCTCGTCGGACCGATGGCAGGATGCCGTCCGGCTCGCCGGACATGCGGACGAGGAAGTGAGAAATACCCGCCGTCTGGCGATCGAACGTATAGAAAGCGGGCCTGTCATCATCCGAAAAGTCCTGGCGCTTGACGTCGCTCACGATCCCGACCACGTGGTGATTGATCGACAGCTCGTAACGAGCACCGTAGACGTGGCGGAAGCGTCGGTTCAGCGCGCCGTCGGGAAAGAAGCGCCGCTCGAACTCGCGGGACACGACGACGGCATCGGCGCCCGCGCGATCGCCATCGCCGAACAGACGTCCGCTCAGGAGTTGCATGCCCATCGTGTCGAAGTATGCCTTCGTCACGGTCTGCCGCAGGCTGTCGTGGCGTTCTGATTCGGGCCGTCCTTCAAGGACGATCGGGAGTCGCTGCTGGGCGGTCAGGAAAGGGACCGCGCTCGCTCCCGCCGCAGCGGTGACGCCTAGCACCGCCGACAGGTGCTGAAAAATGAGGTCGATGCGCGCGTTTTCCACTTCCCGCTGCACTTGCCGGATGGCTTCGGTGCGCTCCGCCACGCTCATGCCGCGTCCCATGGGCAATCGCGATGGCTCGCCGAACCTGGATCCCGTGAACGTTGTCGACAGCGCAGTGACATTGCGCGGATCGAACCCAAGCGGCTGTGACGTAAGGCGACGCATGGTTTCGGCAAAGAGCGCGGCGCCTGTGAGCAGGACGAGCGCCAGCGAGATCTGCACGATGACGATCGCGCGCTGGCCCAGGAGTCTCGCGATGGCGCCGTCCCGGCCGCCTTCGGCGAGCGTCCGCGCGACCGGCGTGCGCGCAAGCGACAGCGCGGGCGCGACGCCGAACACCAGAAGCGTGAGCAATCCCGCGCCGAGCGCGAACATCGCGGCGCGCACATCCACCGTGACTGTCTCGATACGAGGCAGTCCCTCCGGCGCCAGCGCAATCACGCCGCCGATCAGCCATGCGGCGAGAACCAGTCCGAGCGTCGAGGCCGCAAGCGCGATCAGAATGTGCTCGATCACGAGTTGGCGCGCGACTCTGGCGCGGCTGCCGCCGAGAGCCGCGCGCACGGCAATTTCGTGCCGTCGGGCGCGCGCCTCGCCAAGCAGCAGGCCCGCCACGTTGGAGCAGGCGATGAGCAGCAGGAGACCCGCGCCGGCGAAGAGCAGCCACAGGGGCCTCCTTGCCGAGCCGAGATGTTCATCTTCGAGAGTCACCAGACGTGCCGACACCGGCTCTCGGAACGGCGACCCGTGCACAATCGAAGCTGCCGCCGCCTCGGCGGCCTGGACGGACACGCCCGGGGCCAGGCGCCCGACTACGCGAAACGTGGCGGAAGGGTATTGACGGCTCACCGCAGCGGCGATCCCTACGGGGTTCAAGATCTCCGGGGGCTCGCCTTCAAATCGAAAGCCGGGTTCCAGAACACCGACGATCGTTCTGAGGAGTCGGTCGCCTGAACTTGCGCTGCCGAGCTGCACGTGCTCACCGATGATGTTCTCGTGCGCGCCGAAGCGGCGCTGCCAGGTTTCGTACGTGAGGATGATGCTGTCGTTGTTGACGTTGTCTTCCTGCTCCGTGAAATAGCGGCCGAGCGCCATCCGCACGCCGAGCATCGGCAGGAAGTTCGACGAGACGTCCATGGTCCGTACGATGTCGGTGCGGTCTTCGCCGAAGGTCGTATCAAGCCGCTGGATCGAGCGCCACACGCCGACGGTCTCGAACAGCGGCGTCGTCCGCAAGGCGTCCCAGGCCGGGTACGACAGAAGACCGCGATTCCAGGTGGGAGCCGTGGCCGGATTGCTGCGGCGGTTGGGATAGACGCCGTGAATGACGACCAGGCGCTCCGCGTCTGTCCAGGGCAGGGGCCGCAGCAGGACGGCGTCGATGACCGAGAAGGTGGCGGTTGCCGCGGCGATGCCGAGCCCCAGCGTTAGAATGGCCGCCGCGGCGAAGCCGGGCCTCCGCCGCCAGCGCCGAAGGGCGTAGCGGACGTCACTCGTGGCGCCGGTGCGGAGCCGGGGCCTCGCGCTCCCGTCTCTCAAGGCACTCGCGGCTGCTGCGAGCACTTCGCGCGTGTACCACGCCTGCGCGCGCAGCCACGACCGCGACGGGCGGACGTCGCGCCGATAGGTTTCCTCGAGATCGCCGAGCAGCGCGCTCCGCTCGGCGTCGGATCGACCGATGCGCAGGAGCACGTTCAGGGGATGGCGCATCGCGAAAGCCTTTCACCGCCGAAGACCGGCGACGCCCTCCGCCATGCGCACGACCGCGCCATGCGCCTCGCGCAGGGCGGACCGGCCCCTGGGCGTAATGACCGCGTGCTTCTTGGCCTTGCCGCCGCGAACTGCCTCGGGGCTACCGAGAAAAGAACGAACCAGTCCCTTCTGTTCCAGCCGGCGCAGCGTGCTGTAAATGGCGCCGAACGAGGGTTTGCGGCCCGTCCTCTCGATCAGCGTTTCACGGATGGTCACGCCATAGGCATCGTCGCCCAGGCGCGCGAGCGCCAGCAGGATCAGCTGCTCGAACTCGCCCAGATAGTCGGCCATGCGCCGACTATATACTGCACAATGCACACAAAATCAAATTGTCAGGACGATCTTCCCGACGTGTCCCTCGTCGAGCGCGCGATGCGCGGCGGCGGCCTGGTCGAGCGGGAAGGTGGCGTGGATGACGGGCTTCACGCCGCCGCTCTCGATGAGCGGCCAGATGCGCGACTCGAGCTCGCGCCCGATTGCGCCTTTCTCCTCGACTGATCTGATGCGCAGTGTCGAGCCAGTGATCGTGAGGCGCTTCAGGATGATCTGCCGCGCGTCGAACGCCGCTTCCGTGCCGCCCATGAAGCCGATCATGATCAGCCGCCCGTCGCGCGCGAGCGACGCGAGGTTCCTCGCGATGTACGGGCCGCCGACGATGTCGAGGATGACGTCGACGCCGCGTCCGGCGGTGAGCGCCTTGATGCGGCCGGCGAAGTCCTCCGTCCGGTAGTTGATGGCTTTTGTTGCGCCGAACCGCTCGAGCGCGGCGCAGCGGTCGTCGGAGCCGGCCGTCGCGTACACCGTGCTGCCGAAGGCGCGCGCGAGCTGGATGGCGGTGGTGCCGATGCCGCTGGCGCCGCCGTGGACGAGCAGCGTCTCGCCCGGCTGCAACCGGCCGCGATCGAAGACGTTGGTCCAGACCGTAAAGAACGTCTCGGGAACGGCCGCGGCCTCGACGACCGAGAGCCCGGACGGAATGGGCAGGCACTGCGCTTCGGGCGCGACGGCGCGCGACGCGTAGCCGCCGCCGGCCAGCAGTGCCATGACCTGGTCGCCCTCACGCCAGCGGGTCACGCCGGGCCCGAGCGCGATCACGCGGCCGGCGACTTCGAGGCCTGGAATGTCGGAGGCGCCTTTCGGCGGAGGGTACTGGCCGGCACGCTGCATCGCGTCGGGCCGATTGACGCCGGCCGCCTGCACGTCAATCAGGACTTCCCCTGAGCCGGGCGCGGGATCCGGCCGCTCGACGACCCGAAGTACCTCAGGCCCTCCCGGCTCGCTAATCTCGACGCACCTCACCGCAGCGCCGATGGCAGGCGGGGCGATGACAGCAGCTGCGCGAATACTTTCCACCGATCCGCCGGCGTCTGCGCCTGCTTCTCGACCCACGCCCGCACGAGATCCTTTCCGAGGTTGTAGTTGATCACGTAGCTGCGGTACTGGTCGAAGAAGCGCGTGCGCTGTTCGGCGCGGTCCTTTGGCATCATCGCGTAGCGCTGCAGCCAGTCGACGGCCTGCTCGCGCGTGATCTCGCCGTTCAGGTAGCGGCGCGCCGCCTCGTTGCCGGCGTAGCTGAGGCGATCGACCAGCGCCATCACGGCGTAGTACTCGTCCGCCCGCGACGCGTCGAGGCCGGCCTCGGGAAACAGCGCCGTCTTCTCGTATTCGACGCGCGTCGGTTCCGGAAACGCCACCGGGATGCCGTAGTTGGCCGTGCCCTCGGCAATGAGCGATTGCGGCGAGAAGAGCGGATAGACCGAGAACTCGATCCAGCGCCGGTCGCGCACGAGGTTCTTCTCGAGCAGCACGTTGTACACGTG
>DATKDY010000034.1:0-4034 GCA_035512515.1 Vicinamibacterales bacterium | reverse complement strand
TCCACGAAGTTGGCCGCCAGACGCCAATCCCCTCCCCCATGGCCGTCGCCGGCGTACCGGTCGACCTCGAGCGCCCGGCTCTCCAGCACCGTCTGCTCCTTGGTGCGGAAGTCGGAGATGGTCATTTGCAACATGTCTCCTTCGATGTAGCCCATGCTCCCCATCACGCGCGTACGCCGTCCGCCGAAAGGCGTGAACGCCTCCATGCTGAAGCTCGCCGTCACGCCGCCCTCGAACAGAATGTTCGTGACGTAATGATCAGGCTGGTCATTCTCCATCATGTACACGCAGCGGCCATAGTTCGTCGTACGCAGGTACTCCAGAATGGCGCCGTCCCACTCCGCCTCGTTCTCCGGAAGATCGAACACATAAAGACGCTGCCGATCACGCCGGTAGATGCGGAGCGCCGAGTACGGGCATGTCGCCTCCACCGCGCACCCGTCGGTGCAGCGCGGAGTGCTGCCAGCCGGGGCGTTCTCCGACTTGAACCAGGTTAGCTCGCCGAATGCGTGAATGCTTCGGCTCTCCCGGCCGATCATCCAGCGCAGGATGTCGAGATCGTGGCTCGACTTCGCCAGGATGATGGGCGTGGTGGCACGGCTGTCGTGCCAGTTTCCGCGCACGAACGAATGGGCCATGTGGATGGCCTCGATAGGCTCCAGGTGCTGAATGCTCACGACCTTGCCTATCGCCCCGGACTGGATCAGCTCCCGCATCTTCACGAAGTAGGGAGCGTACCGGAGGACGTGGCACACGGCGACAATGCGCCCGGTCTCCCGCGACAGGGCCAGGATCTCTCTGCATTCCCGCTCGGAAGGGGAGATCGGCTTCTCGAGGAGAATGTCGTAGCCCATGCGCAGAGCCTGCATGCAGGGACCATAGTGCAAGTCGTCAGGCGTGCTGATTATGATCGCGTCGGCAAACTTCGGCCGTTCGAAGACGCGCTCCCATGTCGGGTAACGATTCCCGTCCGGAATTTGATGCTTCCGCGCGTACCGCTCCTGCCGGATCGGGATGGGCTCGGCCACACCGACGATCTCGAGCTGGGCCGGATACTCGACGGCATAGTCGCCGTAGACGTTACCGCGGGAGCCGGCGCCAAGGGTGATCGCCGTTACGGGTTTGACGGGCCTGAAGTGCTCGCTCTCGTCAGGAAGAATCAGGGGTTCGCCAGTCTCGTTTCGCGCATGCGGGGACCACGGGAAGAAGGTCCCGCCCACGACGATGCCCAAGGCCTTCAGCGATTCTCGTCGATCCATGGCTCCTCGAGGTTCCCGTTGGTCGGTATTGGTTCAGCCGCAACTTTGGAACATGAAAGGAGATCAGGCAAGTACCTGGCTCAGCGCCGCATGTAGTGGCACGCATCCCGGAGCGAAACAGTATCAGCGCCGTTCAGCGCAAACGCCCGCGGCTCTGGCCCCATTATCGAGTCTACACGCGCCATGGCATGGGCAGGCGTCAGTCCGGCGCGCATCCCGGTGCGCAGCCCCGCCAGTCGTTCCGTCGTAGCCCTGTATGTCAGATCATCGACCAGAAGCGCCCGCGTGAGCATCCAGGCAGTCACGTCCATACGATCGGCAACGAACTCCGATGTCGTGCGCTCCAATCCCCTTCGCGGCGCAGGGAGTAGCGACGCCAGCATCACGCTCTGGGATAGCCTCAGTTCCGCCGGTTCCACGCCGAAGTAGTGACGACTCGCATCGCCGATCCCCCAGATGCCGTTCCCCCACTCGACGACGTTCAAGTAAATCTCTAGCTGCCGAGCTTTCGTCAGCGTATGGCTGAGTTGCCAGGCGAGCAGATACTCGCGCGCCTTGCGACGCGGGGTGCGTTGCGGACCGAGGTAGAGATTGCGCGCCAGCTGCTGGGCGATCCCGCTGCTCCCCCGGCTTAAATCACCGCCTATAACGCGACGGAACATCGCTTTCTGGCTGACCCAGTCGAGCGTTCCTATTCTGAAAAAATTGCGGTCCTCGGAGAAGACGACTGCGCACGCGGCAACGCGCGGAATGGAATCGAGCGGCGTCCACTGCCAGGTGCGAGGACCGCGGCCGCTGCGGGTGGCCCGCTCCATGTAACTCGTCGTCGCCGGATTTTCCTCGACGAGCGCTCGGATGCGCCCGAGGTAGAGGCGGGTGGCCGCAAGGTCGAGCACGGCGATTGCGCCAGCGGCCACAAGCATGCAGAGTGAGACGAGGATGCTATTCCGGATATGCGATCCCCCGAGATATGCGCGGAGCATTTGCGTAGTTCTGTGTGCCTTCACTGCATGGGCCTGTGATGGACCTGCGCCCAACCCGCGCATTCCTGCCGTAAACGGCACGCTTGCAATCGAGCTGCGCTATCCGACGGATGGCGTGGTGCTGAACCGCGACTCGATTGCAATCTGGGGGACCGTGGGTACGGGAGAAGCGTCACTTCGGGTGAACAAACGGCCGGTGATGGTCGAACGCAACGGTTCATTTGCAGACTTCGTTCCGCTTCCACGCGCGGATACCGCCGTGCTCGAGTTCGTGGCCGAAGGCGCTGGCGAGACGCGGCAGCAGACGATCCGGATCTTCCGCAAGCTGCCCGATACGGGTCCGCCGGCGGCCCAGGAAAGGCTGGTGCCGCAGGCACGCTGGGTCATACTCCGCAGGGCGCGGAGCGATACGGCCGACAGTGCTACGCAGGCCCGACCGATCTACAGCCGGTGGGCGCCCGATGGCTCGCTCGCCGTGCCGCTCGACCAGGAATCACGCCTGCTTTCCGACCGGCGGACCGCAAATGCAGTCCGCCTTCGGCTCGCGCCGGACCTCTTCGTATGGGTGCCCGCGGCGGAGACTGTCGAGGCCACGTCGGGGCCGCTCCCTTCGCCGGGGCTGAGTGACCTCCGCATCGAGTCTGACAGCAGCGAAACCGTCGTGAGGATCCCCGCCGCCGAGCGTCTGAACACGAGCGTGGAGTACGCCGTCGAGACGCTGCATTGGACGATCTGGGCGGAGCCGGAGAACGACCTGGTGGCGGCGCTCGACACAACCGTGGGGATCGTCCAACAGATTCGACTGCGCAAGGAACCGCCAGGACGGGTCGTGCTCGCAGTTCAACTGACCGAAAGGCCGCTGGGGTGGAGGAGCGAATGGCGTGACGGTGAGCTCATCCTGCGCATTCGGTCACGGTTGCCGCTCCGCGGCGGGTTGCCCGGGCTGATCGTCGCTGTCGACGCGGGACATCCGCCGGGGGGTACCATCGGTCCCACCGGTTATACGGAAGCGGAGATGACGATGGCGGTGGCCCGGGCGACCGCCCGGCGGCTGGAGACGCTAGGTGCGGTTGCGGTGCTGTTGCGCGAGGATGAGGCGCCGGTCTCGCTGGACGAACGGATTGCGCGGGCCGAGCGCGCGGGCGCGCACGTGCTCGTCTCGATCCACGGAAACTCGCCCGGACCGGGCCGTCCTCCGTGGGCGGTACTTGGCACGCAGACGATCTGGTTTCAGCCCATGGCGCAGCCGCTGGCGAATGCGCTGCTGCGCGAGGTCCGCACTTCCCTGAACCAGGTTGCGTTAGGCGCGCACCGGGAAGACTTCGCGCTCATTCGTCCGACGTGGTTTCCGGCGGTCCTGGTCGAAGGCACCGGGCTCGTGCTTCCAGAGCGCGAGGCATATCTGCGGACCGCCGACGGCATCGGAGCCTACGCCGATGGCATCGTCTCGGGGCTGCAGTTCTGGGTGCGACTGACTGCGCCTTCGGATAGCCTGTTACGTTAGGCCGAATGATCGGCCGCGTGTTCGCCGCAGCTCGATCCACTTTGCCAAGGGCCCAACGATCGCCAACGCAAGGAACGCCGGGGCGACGTTGAATGCCAGCGGCAGCGGCCAGGCCTGGTCCGACGCCAGCCGGATCAGCGTCTCGACCAGCGCGATCGTGAGGACGACGACGATCTGCCACCGGCGATCCCTGACTATCGTGCGCGGATCGGTGATCATGAAGAACACGAACAGCTGATACATCGGACCTGTGATGGGCGCGATCTCCGGCCAGAGCGGCTGGCCCAT
>DATKDY010000033.1:0-8730 GCA_035512515.1 Vicinamibacterales bacterium | reverse complement strand
TGATCATGGGGCCTCCCAAGTGTCCAAAGGGCTCCGGACGCCGCCCCGCTGGCTATTCAGCACGTGCGTGGGATCATCGTGGTCTGCACGTTCGCATGGCCGAGCAGCTCCTGAATCGTCCGGATATCATACCCGTCCTCGAAGGCATCCTCGAGGGTCACACCTTCCTTTTCCTCGGAAAAAGCGAAGGTGTGACCCCACACGGAACGACGACGAAAAAGCGAAGGTGTGACCCCAAAAGTGGTATGAACAGCTCCAGGTTCCTCACTTGGTTGTCCATTACGGAGCGTCCAAAGGCCCGCCGCTCACCGGCGAGGCGCGCACGGAAGAGACTAACGCACTCGAGCGTGTGCTCACGGAACTGCGCCGCCTCATGAGACGGGTTCGCGGGGCAGTAGGCTGCACCTCCTGCAGCCTCTGCACGTCGCCGATCGCCAGGAGAAGCCTTCGGTGAACAGCACGAACCGCGTGCGTTCGGTGATCGCGCTCCCGTGCGATCCTCGAACGCTCTTCCACATTCCGTTCGAACCGCGCGCGCGGGCGCGGCCCGATCGACATAGTGCGGCCGCGCTTACGGACGCACCAGAACATCTTTCGTTGCAGTACGTGTCCCCTGCCCCGCGGTTATGGTCGCACGTGCATCAGCAGTGACGCTGGCCGTACTGATCGAAAAAGCGGCATGAATCGAGCCCTGCGGAACGGTGACGGAAGCGGGCACCGTCACCGCGGAATTGCTGCTGGACAGCGGAACCGTGAAGCCGCCCGGCCCGGCATCGCCGTTCAGAACGACGGCGCCCGTCGTACTCGATCCGCCGGTCAGAGTCTGCATGGCCACAATCACCGACGAGAGATACAGCTCCACCACGGTGATCGTCTGACTCTTCGCCCCAGCGCCCTCGCCAACCGTGATGGTCACCGGCGTAGAAGTCGTCACTGGCGCCGCAGGGACGCTGAAGGACGCCGACGAAAAATACTGATTGATGGTGATCGTCGCCGGCGGCTGCACGATCTCTGGACGACTGCTCGTCACTGGATATGTGAGCCCACCCGCGGGTGCGGGCGCGTTGAGCTTGACGATTCCGACAAGGTTGTTGCCGGGCAGTAGAGCCGATTCAGCGGTCGTCAAGCCGGTCCGGGTCAGAACGAGCGAGCTCAGTCCCTTTGCCTCGATGGTGACCGTTCCGGTCTTCGTCACTCCACCCGCTGACGCGGTGACGGTCACGACCTCGGTCGCATTGGAGCTGAGGGTGTCCAGCGAATGGTGTGCTCCACCTTGCCCTTCCACGACCGTCAGCGATGCCTGCAGCGGCAGAATTGCGGAATTGCTGGTGGTGAAGGAAACCACGACGCCGCCGGCTGGCGGTGGACCATCAAGCAATGCGGAGATATACACTTTTGTCATACTACCGCCGACCACTGTCGTGGAGGTCGCCTTTGCGCCCGCACTACTGTTGGTGATGTACAACTCCCGCAGGCGCGGTGCTTTCACCGTGAGCGTGGCCGAGCTCGAGCCGCCCGACGGTCCGGCGGTGATGGTCACAGGAGTGTCCGTCGCGACAGCCCTCGTGGAGATGACCGTCCCCTGATAGCCGCTCGAGGAGCCTCCTTGGATGTAACCGGTTGCAGGCACGGCGACGATGTCGGGATGGCTGCTCGTCACCGGGAATGTGAAATTCGTTCCGCGAACCTTTGCATTCAGGTCTACCGTGTAGCTTACCTGTCCCACCTTGCCGACGACTGAAGAAGGATCGAGCACGACGCGCGTGACGGCGAAGGGCATCACCTTCACGGTCACCGTTTTGACGTTGCTTCCGCTTCCCGCGGTGAGCGTGACGTCCGTCGGCGTAGTGACGCGCATGTTGGGATACAGCGTCATGCTCATTCGCTGCTGACCAATACTCGGCGACGCGGAGGTGCCGACATCAAAGTGACCGGGAGGGCTGATTGACAGAGGGACCTGGAAAACGTTCACCGTCGGACCGGTGAGATCGAAGGTGAACGTCACCTGGCCTTGCGAGTTGCCCACGATCGACGTCGGTGATGCACTCAGAGAGGCCAACTCGAGCGGCTTCACGGTCAGCGTCGCCGACTTGGCCGCACCTCCCTGTCCCGCGGTGATGGTCACTGTTCCATTCGCCGCCGAGGAGGAAGCGGAGATGTCGAATTGCGCGCTCTTCTGACCGGCGTTGATGGTGACGGAGGCAGGGACGGTAATGCCGGCGGCGCTGCTGGAGAGCGGCACGGACAACCCGCTCGCCGGCGCGGAATCCATCGTCACGGTTCCTTTGATCGTTCCTCCGGCCGAAATGTTCGAAGCACTGAGCGTCAGCGACGCCACGCCGTTGACGACCGTGAACGTTTCGCTGCTCTTCGCCGTCTCGCTCAGAACCTGCGTTCCATTCAGAAGGCCCGCGCGCACCTGAATCACGTAGTTGCCGTCGCCGTACGTCTTGGTGGTGATGCTCTTGGACGTTCCCCAGTCCTGAAGCGTTTTCCATCCGTCCCAGCTGCCGCTGGGAAGCTGGCGGCGCGACAGGAACTTGAATTTGAGCGCATCGCCAGGTTCGATGCACGCATCCATCGGAGTCACCGCAGCCGACAGGGGCGTCGTGTCGGTCACGTTCGTCGTCGGAGTCACCTGCAGCGTCACCGGGGGGACAGGCACGACATAGCCGATCGACTTCTTCGCTTCTTCCGTGCCTTGGCGTACGGTGACCTGCAGCGTGTACGCACCGGCATACTGCGGTGTCCAGTTCCAGGCGCTGTTCGGCCCGAAGCCGCCGCTGTCGCCGCTCTTGCCCGACGGCGTCTTGATCCATTCAAATTTGTAGGTGGCATCGCCGGTCCCGCCCGAAGCCGTGGCGCGAAGCTGCACGGCGTTATTGCACAACCCCATCCACGACGACGGATTGGCACTGAGGCTCACAGATAACGCGGCGTTTGCGGATGGAACGCACAGGAGAACTGCTGCCACAAGGACGATGCACGGCCGGCACGCGTTCACGTTCTTCGCCTCCTCGTTTTACGGATCGAACGGAAGTATACGTGTGCGAGAGAGCGACCGTCAACACCGGAGGCACGGTGGTCGGTGCGTTGCGGCATGTCTTCCAGCCGCCGCGCGGCTGGGGTCTCGCCGATGTCGAGACGAACGAGCCGATGACCGCCGCCACGGTCATGCAGGTCGGCTCGATCTCGAAACAGGTGACGGCTGCCACCGTCGTGGAGCTCGCGCGGCAGGGACGCCTCTCGCTCGACGATCCCCTCGGTCGTCATCTCCCGCAACTCCCGCAGCAGTGGCAGCCGATTCCTCTGCGCGCCCTGCTGACGATGACCTCGGGGATCCCCGAGTTCGCGCACTCGCGCGCGGAGACATCATTCCGGGGGAATCGTGGCGGATCTTCATGACGAGAGCATTCGCTTCGCTCTCCACCTGCTCACCAACCGCGACGCCCTGTTCCTGTTCCTCGATCATCCCGAGCTCGAGGCGACCAACCATCTCGCCGAAAGGGCGATTCGACCCGCGGTGATCAACCGCAAAACATCGGGAGGCAATCGCACCTTCGATGGCGCTCGTGCTCAAGGGGTCATCATGAGCATTCTGCGCACCGCCAAGCTCCGCTCGGTCTCCGCGCTCGACGTGCTCGCCGACATCCTCCGCGATCCCGCCCCCCTCACCCACCCACTCTTGCGGTAAACAGATACGTGTCGGCCAGCCCCATTCGACGCCCGGATGGCCCAAGGCGCGCGCGAGCTCATGCTCACGGAATTCGAGAATTTCGAGAAACTCGAGTGCGGTCGGGATAGGAGTTGGCTGGAAGTAGTTCGGGTCGCCACCCCAGCCGCATGTCGAGTTGCGTTCGGTGAAGAAGCGAACAAGGTAGTTGTAGCAGAAACCGTCAGCGTAGGCGGCGACAAGTGACCATGCCTGCGGCTTGGCATCCACCTCCTGGCTGTGGCAGTGAAGGCCGTGGCGAGCGTTTTCAGGATCCGAGAGATCAAAAGGGTTGTGCATGCGCGCTCTCTCCCGCTTGTCGGCCCAACGCCCGGCATCACCCGCGCCCACATTCAACGTGCTCGAGAGGCTCCGTGGCTGGGCGTCGGGTGCATGCCGTTGTTAGGCCGCGCTCTTTGCTGCACCGAGCAGATCCACGATCTCTTCCGTGCTCTTGACTCGACCGAAGACGTAGCCGAAGGTGAAGAGCGCCGCCTTGTGCATCTCCTCGCTCATCTCGGTGCAGGCGTCCGAGGCCACGATCACCCGGAAGCCGCGATCCGCCGTCTCGCGCGCCGTCTGCGTGACACACACCGCGGTGGTCAGCCCGCAGACGACGAGCGAGTTGATCCCGGCGTTACGGAGCAGTTGATCCAACTTGGTAGTGCTGAGCGCCCCGCTTGACGCCTTGCTGAGCACCACCTCCCCGGGCAGCGGGACGACCTCGTCATCAATCTGCCAGCTATCGTCACCCACCCGCGGGCAGCCCGGCTTGTCGAGCAACATCTGCCCGAGTTGGTCAAACCCGCTCAGCCACGCTGGGAGGTCACGCCCGTCCGCCATGTGGCAACCGAAAGCCAGAAAGATCACCGGCAGCCCCGCCGAGCGAAACCCGCTTTGCAGGCGCTTGATGTTGCCCAGCACGCCTGATCTGACCCGCTCGAAGTAGCCGTCGGTAAGGCCGGGCACCATCTTCTCAGTGACTTGAGCAAAGGCGTACTCGGACCTGGCGAAATAACGCTGCACGTCGACGACGATCAGTGCGGACTGTTGCGGGTCGAACGTGAGCGGCGCTTGCTCCTTAACCCGGATGAGTTCCTGAACCTTTTCGTGATCAGTCATAGTCATTGTTCTCCTAGTCGATCTCTGAGTCTATCTAATCTTCTGGGTAACACCCGCGACCTAACGGCCGGCATCAGCCGCGCGCCAGGAAATTCAACGATCCGGCGGAATCGCGGTGGCGCGTCGGCTGCATGCCATCGTTAGACGGCGCGGCCTGCGTGCGGAGCCCGCGAGTCTTCGTCTCCGGATCTCCAGAGGTCGTAACCCAATCCAATCCATGCGAACGGAAACAGCCCCAGTAGCACCACACCGCTCATCACGCCAGACACCCCGATGCGGCGAAGCAAGAATTCGAGCAGGCCGACCGGGAGCCAACAAATCAGCAGGGCAGTCGTGTACGTGCCCAGCGCTCGAGAGCGAATCGCACCGGCGCCCAAGGCCATATTCCCGAGACCCAGAAGGAAGAACCCTCCGAGGAAGGTGATCCATCCAGCGTGGTTCGACGGCGGAAAAACCCAGAACTCCAGGATGTTGCCGACGAGCATCGCGAGAAGCGCGACAATGCTCACCAGAAGACCTGCCAGTCCCAGTCGGTGCAGGCGGTTCCGCCGTTGCCGATGGAAGCCAAGCAACGCCGCCATGAAAAACACCATGGCGGGATTCAAGACGGTCCGCCAGCCGGGCTCCGACAGTCCGAGTACGGCGCGGGTGCCGTCTTGCGTGAGAGCGTTCATGACGTAGGACAGAGTCCAAATCGCGCCGCCCAGAATGGCGCCCATCCCAGTCCATGGAATCAGTGGTGACGGAGTCATGGTATGCCTTCCGGTGATGCAGGTCCGCATCTGGCCCGCTGCTACGCTCGATCGCCGTCTAACGACTTGGCGCTGAGCGGCCGGCACTCACCGCGTGGCCGAGGACTCGCCCTTCTTGGTGCCGGTCCGCTCCAGCGCCTGGTTAGGCGTCGCAACGGGTACACGCAACGTCGACTTGGTCAGGCTACTCGAGCCTGAAAGAATCACCGCGGCGGATCGTACCGCCGCGCAGGACGGCGGCGTAAACGCCGACGTTGACTTGGTTGTGCTGGGCCGCCGTACGCAGGATGCCTGGATCCTTCGGTAGATCACCCTGAGGCAGGGTCGTCATCACGCATCTGGGGCAGGGCCCCGTGACGTTCAGGCGAACTTCGTCGCCGATGACGAGCGTGTAGCCGACCCAGGCGTTCTCAACAAAACCCTCTTCGGCGGAGGCAGGCTGCAGCACGATGTTTGGACGAAACCGACGGGCCTCGAAGCGCCCTTGCGGATACAGCTCCCGCAGCCGGTCGATCGTGGCAGTCGTCAGTACATGGATGACGGCAAGGTCAAAGAACGTGCCAGCTGGCATGGCCTCATCGGTGACCGTTTCTCTGTGGGCGAGACCCTCCATATCCGGCCAATACTCTTCGAGGCTGGGCGTCTCGGGCGCCGCTGTTGCAAATGTCACCTCACGGCCGAGAGCGTTCGACAGCACCTTGTTGAATTCCCCCTGCCCGCTGGTAACGATGCCGCCGTTCGGAAGAGTGATGCGAACCGGCGGAATCTGCTCACCAGCGCGTGGGGACTCGGCGAACGCAGCCCGGAAGTCAAAGAGCTTCGGCCACTTTCGGGGATTCTTGGCACTCACGACTTTCCCGTTGGATGGATCGCGGAGGGCATAGACTCGATCTCCGACCAGCCCGCGGTCGGTGACCTCGGCGGCGTTCAGCTCCTCCCCCATCATGGACTTGACGGGATAACGCCAGAGGGACGCCACTGAACCAAGGCCAATCTGCGTTGTGTTTGCCATAGTCACCCCTCCTTTGGCCGGTCCTGTTCGCGACGCCCTAACGGACATGGCGTTCACCTGCGGGCCGCGGAGCGGACCGTCAGGTGCAACGCCGTGTTAGCCAGACGTTTGGATCGGCAACCATACTGTTCGCTTGTGCTGAGCCCAGCGCTGCCTACCTTGCTTCGCGTCGCGGCTCCTGAGTCCGAATAAAGAACAAAGCGTCGAGTGCATCGCTCCACCGTGCGTGTTCCGGCATCAAGTACAACGCGCTTGCGAGGAAGCTCCCGCCCAGCCAATCGCCCCGGGCGCGCGCGGCCCTGAGGTTTACGAACGCGAGCTCGTGCCCGACCGCGTTCATCAGCTCCTCGAATTCCCACGATGGATGCTGGTCCGGAATCACTTCCTGATCCAGGCCGTCCGGCTGCGTCAGCCAGTGCGTCGTTCCGTCGTAGGAGGTGAACGAGATGGCGAAACTCTCCTCTCCGAGCGCCTGCCAGAGGCCGTGTCCCATCGTAAAACCCTGGACCCTGCCGTGGCTCGTTTCTCGGGGGCTGCGCATGCTGTGGGACGTATGCGTCCAAACCACGATCTTGTCCCCGCGATACCGCGTATTCGTGAGCCAGAGCAGGTTCTCGGACATCTGGCGGTCGCGGCCGCTGCCGTACTGCGCGTGGCTCGCGCCCCGGAGGCTCTCCAGCGACAGGTCGATCTGGACCGCGGTGCTGCGCAGCACCTGCGCCCAGAACGAGCCGTCGCGATCCGCGCTGCGTGACGCTACCTCTTCGGCGGTGGCCCGAAGCGTTTCGACCGCTTCCGCCTGTTCCGTCGCACCCGGCAACGTCTCCGGCTCGCGCGCGAAACGCCGGTCGATGATGCCCGCGAGGACACGGGTCGGCGAGATATGATCGTCCAGGAGCGGACTCGGGATGTCCCGTTCCCGCAGGAAGCGACGGAGATCGCGCAACAGGTCTGGCGCGGCGGTGCCGGTGAGCTGGCTGTCGAAGCCAGCGAGCTCCAGCGGGCGACTGCTGCGCGCGGAACTATACAGATACCGGATCAGCGACTCCGCCTGCGCGGATCGGGCCAGTATGCCCAACAGCCCCTTGAGCGCGGCTTCGCGCGGATCCTGCTCCGTCTGCAAGGCACGCCACGCCACGGCGGACGAGTAGAGTCCCGCCTCGAAAGCGACGACATCGAATCCCATCTCCTGGTGCAGAAACTTCGTCAGCCGGGTCTTCGCCAGCACGTCGGAACCGCCGCCGTGATCGCCTTCACCCAACAGCACGATTCTTACGTCGCGCAGCGCCTCACGGAGGAACTCCAGATCCGCGAAATCCGTGTCGTTAGGATCGATCGAGCGGACGGGCACGGCGCTCTCGCGTAGCGACGCTACGCGCGGGTCTCGACGGAGATCCTCCAGATGGGCTGCCCGCGCCGCGGCTGATACCCGGTCCGACATCTGGACCTGGTAGTTCAGCACGTCGTCGAACGGCACCGGCGTCGGCACGCTCAGCTCTACTAGGTAGAGGCCCGATTCGGGCGCTTCGATGGCGAGGGGCAGCGAAGGAGAGAACGACCAGATCAGGGTGGTCTGGAGTGGGTCGTGCTGCTGCGGCTCCAGGATGCGGGCCCGGAGGAAGCCGGCGTCCGCGTCGATCGAGATACGCGTGAACTCCCCGCGTTCCAGCGCCAATCCGAGGCACGTCGTTTCGCCAGGCGCCAGCCGTCCCGTTTCGACCGACAGCAGGGTCAAGTGCCGGAGTTCGTTCCGGTCGCGGGCGCGGTCCGCGGAGGACGTCTGCGCGGCCGTTGGCGACGTGCAACCGACGAGGGCCGCCAGAAGCAGAAGCCGAGCAGTCGTAGAGGTCATTTTGCGCTCCGCGAGATTAATCCGGCGCCGTTTCGTCGCAACAGGTCAACGGTCTGGCTAACGGACATGGAGTTCAGCTGCAGGCACCCGCCTCTGTAGCCGAGCGAAGTGAGAGTGCTCGACGGCAGGCGCGAGGTAGTTGGAAACGATGCACGGGTGACTGTCAGCTGGAATGATGGAATGGACTCCTCCGCGACTTGATGCGGCATCGAGGCCAAAGTCGCCGAACCGTCACGTTCATGAAGGAGGAGTCCGTCATGCAGTCTACGCTTATCGCCGT
>DATKDY010000032.1:0-7214 GCA_035512515.1 Vicinamibacterales bacterium | reverse complement strand
ACGGTTCTTGCCGGGTTCATGGCATCCGATCCACAGGACCTGCGCTTCTCGACTCATGAGAAGGGCAAGCCCTTCCTCGAAGGCGCGGACCTGCAGTTCAACCTGTCGCACAGTGGCACGCTCGCACTGATTGCTGTGGCGCTGCGACGGCAGGTGGGCGTCGACGTCGAGCGCCTGCGCCCGATCCCCGATCTCGAAGATCTCGCGGCCGGCGTGTGCACGGCCCGCGAGCGTGCAGCGCTGGCCGCACTCGAGGAGCCGGTGCGGGAGCGTGCGTTTCTCGTCATGTGGACCCGGAAGGAAGCGCTGGTCAAGATGACCGGTGAAGGCCTGGACGCGCTGTCGCGAGCCGGCAGTTGTGAGGCGGACGGGGGGTGCAGGCTGGTGGAGTTACGGGACCTGAGCGGCTATGCTGCTTGCGTCGCGGCCGAGGGGTCGGAGTGGCAGCTCGTGCGGCATTGCCTGAATGGAGGATGATGAGGACCATCCGGATTACCCTTCTGACCCTGATCGCCCTCGCGGCCGCAGCTGCGCCGGACCCGGCAGCGGCGCACGCCCCCCGTCAGGGGTACATGTTCCTGCGCCTGCACGGCGACTCGGCCATCGTGCGCCTGGAGCTGCACGTACCCGATGTGGAACGCGCTCTGGCGCTGGGATGGGACACCTCGGTTCGACCAACCCGCGAACAGGTGCAGGCGGGGCTCGCCGCAATCCGGCGGTACGCGGAGGCGCATTTTGCGCTGGGCACCGGGCCGCAGCGAGCCGACCCCGTGTACCGGGGTTTCGCATTCCGTACGGCGGAGAACGGCGAATTCCTCCTGCTCGAGTACTTCATCGACGCACCGCTGCCGCAGCAGGTCGCGATCACGTTTACACCGTTCTTCGAGCACGACCCGCTTCACCGCAACCTCGTCGTCATCGAGCACGACTGGAAATCGGGAACGTTCGAGAATGAGGCCAACGTCTCGCTGATCCTGTCGCCGCGGCAGCCGACACAGACACTCGATCTCACGAAGTCCACACTGTGGCGCGGCTTCGTCGCCCTCGTGCGGCTCGGGGTATGGCACATCTGGATCGGCCTGGATCACATCCTGTTTCTCGTCGCGCTCATCCTGCCTTCCGTGCTCAGGCGCGAGGATGGGCGCTGGCGCCCCGCCGGGAGTTTCAGAGGCGCGCTGCTGAAGATCCTGATGATCGTCACATGCTTCACCGTGGCCCACACGATCACGCTTTCAATGGCCGCGCTGGGCATGGTTGAACTTCCCTCACGTCTGGTGGAATCGGTCATTGGGGCTTCGATTGCCGCCGCTGCGCTGCACAACCTCTGGCCGGTGGCCCGCGTCAACGAGGCGGCGATTGCATTCGTCTTCGGGCTGTTCCACGGCTTCGGTTTCGCGTCCGTACTCGGTGACCTCGCGCTCGGCACCGAGCACCTCGTCCTCTCGCTCCTGGGCTTCAACCTCGGCGTGGAGATCGGACAGGTTGCGATCATCGCGGCGCTGTTCCCGGTGCTCTTCCTGGCCCGACGGATGCGGGCTTACGACCTGGTGCTGCGTGCCGGCTCGGTCGCCCTCATGGCCATCGGGCTCCTCTGGCTGGCCGAACGCAGCCTCGACTTCAATATCCCGCTCGCCACGATCGCGCGCTCCATGCTCGGCATGGGCGCGACCTAGGCGGGACATGGATTTCGGCTGGACGGACGACCAGCTGGCCCGGCGCGCCGCGGCCCGGGACTTCGCGCGTCGCGAGCTCTCCGATCCCGCCCTGGAGGAACGTGACCGGGAGGGGGTCTTCGACCGCGAGCTCTGGGAGCGCTGCGCACGCTTCGGCATCCTCGGCCTCTCGGTGCCTCCGGAGTTCGGCGGTGCGGAGATCGACCTTCCCACGGCGATGCTGATCATGGAGGCGATCGGCGAGGGGTGTCCTGACAACGGCCTGGCGTTCGCGCTCAACGCCCAGCTGTGGACGGTGCAGCGCCCGATCGTGCGATTCGGGAGCGAAGAACAGAAACGACGATACCTGCCGGGAATGTGCGACGGCTCGCTGCTCGGGGCGCATGCGCTCACAGAGCCCGAGGCCGGTTCGGACGCCTTCAGTCTATCCATGAGTGCCGAGCGGCGCGACGGCGACTACGTCCTCGACGGCACGAAATGCCTGATCACGCTGGCACCGCTCGCCGACGTGATGCTCGTATTCGCGAGCACGAATCCGGGCAGAGGCAGGTGGGCCGTGTCCGCATTCCTTGTCGAGCGCGACACACCGGGTCTGCGCGCCGGCCCGGTGCAGCAGAAGATGGGGCTGCGCACCGTCCCGCTCGGCGAGCTTCATTTCGAACGTTGCGTCGGCCCGCGAGCGCACGACTCGGTCCGGAAGGCGCAGGCGTGAGCATGGCCAGTCACTCCCTGGAGGTGGAGCGCTGCTGCATCCTCGCCTCGCAGCTCGGTGCGATGGAGCGTCAGCTGCAGCGTGCCATCGACTATGCCCGCTCGCGGCACCAGTTCGGTCACCCGATCGGCAGGTTTCAGTCGGTCTCCAACCGCGTCGCCGACATGAAGCTGCGCATCGAGACCGCGCGGCTGCTCCTGTACAAGGTGGCATGGCTCGTGGAACGCGGTCAGCCCGCGATGATGGAGGCGGCGCTCCTCAAGCTCTACCTCAGCGAGGCCTTCGTGGAATCCGGAATGGATGCCGTCCGCATACACGGCGGCATCGGCTACCTGAGCGGGCCGGGGGTGGAGCGGGATTTGCGCGATGCGATCGGCGGGGTGATCTACGCCGGTACCTCCGACATTCAGCGCAATATTGTTGCCCGCCTGCTCGGCCTCTGACAGCCATGCTGTACCTGCTTCCTCATGCTGTCGATCGCGCTGCGCTGCGCGACCCCGATCGCGACGCTCTGCGCTACGCCGGCCAGTCCCTGACGTACGTGGCGCTCGCCGAACGCAGCGACCGCCTCGCGGGGCTTCTTCGTGAGTTGGGTGTGCGCCGCGGCGATCGCGTGGGGATCCACGCCGGCAAGGGAGTGGCCGCAGCCGTCGCGCTGTACGGCATCATGAAGGCGGGAGCCGCGTACGTTCCGCTCGACCCGTTGTCGCCGCCGGCCAGGCAGGCATTCATTGTACGCGACTGCGGCATCCGCCACCTGATCACGGAACCGGCGCGCGCCGGCGCGCTGCGGCTGCTGCTCGATGAGCAGCTTCCGGTCGAGTGGGTGGTGGGCCTGGATGATGATTTCGCTCCCGGTGCGCGCGGCCTCTCGTGGCGTGATGTCGATGCCCACGCGGCGATACCGCACGACCCCGATCTCGTGGAGATGGACCTCGCCTACATCCTCTACACGTCCGGCTCGACCGGCACGCCCAAGGGCGTAATGCACTCCCACCGCAGCGCTCTCGCTTTTGCACGGGTCGCAGCCGACACGTACGGCTTCCGGAGTGAGGACCGGCTCAGCAACCACGCACCGCTGCACTTCGACCTGTCCACGATGGACTACTTCTCAGCGGCGCTCGCCGGGGCGACCACGGTCATCATTCCCGACGCACATACGCGCATGCCCGCCTCCTGCGCCGCACTCATCGAAGCGGAGCGTCTCACCGTGCTGTATGCCGTCCCGCTCGCGCTGACGCACCTGCTGCTGCATGGCGCTCTGGACAGGTGCGATCTCTCCGCCCTGCGCTGGGTTCTCTTTGGCGGCGAGCCCTTCCCGACGCGGCACCTGCGCGCCCTCATGGAGAGGCTCCCTGCGGCGCGCTTCTCCAATATCTACGGCCCGACAGAGGTCAACGGCGTGACGTACTGGGTGGTCCCGGCGCTGCCTTCCGATGACGACGCGCCCATTCCCATCGGCCAGCCGTATGCGAATGTGGAGACGCTCATCCTGGACGATTCCGACGCGCCCGCGGCCGAAGGGGAGACCGGCGAGCTGCTCGTGCGCACGCCGACCATGATGCGCGGCTACTGGGGACGACCCGATCTCAACGCGCGTGCGTTCTGGACCCGACCGGTCTTCGGACACTTCGAGGATGTATTTCACAGGACGGGTGACCTCGTGAGGCGCCGCGCGGATGGCCTCCTCGAGTTCCACGGTCGGAAGGACCGGCAGGTCAAGGCGCGGGGCCACCGCATCGAGTTGGATGAAATCGAGGTGGTGATGGGCGCGCACACGTCGGTGGAATCGGCTGCCGCCTTCGCCATCCCGGATGGAGACGGCTCGCTGCACGTACACGGCGCCGTCACGGTCCGGGAAGGACGCACGCTTACGGCGGAGTCGCTGCGCTCCCATCTCGCGGCCGCCCTGCCGCGGTATGCGGTGCCTGAGCGCCTGTCGATACTGGAGGCGATGCCACGAACCAGCACGGGGAAGATCGATCGCCGCGAGCTGGCCCGGCTGCACCTGAGCGGTACCCCGACCGTGGAGCCTGCGTGAGGGAACGGCTGGCGCGTTACATCGCGACCGAACTGCTCAACCAGAGCGACCTCGTGATCGGCGACGACGAAGACCTCCTGACGAGCGGCCTGCTCGACTCGTTGAGCGTGATGTCCGTCGTGTACTTCATCGAGCAGGAGGCGGGCATCGATATTCCTGCGGAGGACGTGACGATCGAGAACTTCGAGTCACTGTCGGCGATCGATACGTACGTGCGAGGACGCACCGGATGAGTGAACGGCGGGCGGGCCGAGCTTGTGTCACGGGCCTGATTCCACGCGCCCCTCGACTTTTCGGGCTGGGCGACCCCATCCTGGATCCCTCACGGAGCGCATTACCCCAACCGGCGGAGGACCGAGGCGTGCGCATGTCGAGGTCGTGGTCCGGTCGCCGGCCCGCGCGCCCTGTTCGCGCGGGAAGCGCCTCGCCCTGCGCGCGCGCCGGCAGTCGGCCGTCCGCGATCTGGGTCCGACTGCTGCTCGCGGCGCTGTATGCTGCGCCCGCCGCCGTGCCCGCGCTCGCCACCCTGTTCCACGCCGCCGATCACCGCATTGCCGAGGCGAAGCGCGACCTCGCCTGGGGCCTGTCTCATTCGTACGGCGACGGTATCGATGCCGACGCGGTGCACACTCACCCGCACGTCGGCCCGCACCGCCAGCGGATCGTGAGCAGCCGATCCCGGCAGGACCGGAGCGCTCGAGGTCAGCGTTGTGACGCGTCCTGCAGCACCGCCAGCGTGACCAGTGCCCGATCGCGGATGACGGTCAGAACGCCATACTGATTGCCCTGGACGCGGATCATCCCCTCGATTCTTGCCCTCGCCCCAGGATGGGCACGCAGCCGGACGAGGATGGCCCGGCCCTCTGTCTCGGACACGTCGAAATCCGGTGCCCACGGCGATGGGGGCCAGGTCCCGTTCCAGCCCGCTGGCGGTGCGGCCGCGGTGATCACCGCTTCCCGGTGGTAGATGGGCACCAATTCGGGCATCAGGCGTTCCATGTCCCTCTGGACCACACGCCAGTTCTCACTCCACTGCTCCAGCCGGTCGATCGTCTGGTAGTACTCGGACAACTGGCGCTTCAGCGCTCGATCGCGAAGCAGTCGCAGGTTGCCGGTGCTCATGAGATCCGCAATCGTGGTCCGCGAATAGGCCGGAAACGCGAAGTAGAACTGCCGCTCCACCGCGACGACCAGGTCGCCCGGTGTCAGGACGGTGTCCCCGTCCATCGCGCGGAGCGCCGCGTGCCCCAGCGCAGCGCGACTTTCCGCTAGCTCGATGGCGATCCGCAGTTGTGCCGTGTCGGACCGGAGATCGACGATCAGATCATCGAGGTATCGTTGCTCCAGCTCGCGCTCCGCCCGGCGTTGCGCCCATCCATCCGCGGCCAGTGCGATCAGCACGCCGACCACCACAATGGCCAGTTCGCTGATCGCGTAGCGCCAATCCAGACTCAGCTTCCTGAAGAGCATGGACAGACCTTACCCCGGTGGCGAAGCCGGGTGGGACACGACGCGGGGCGATCGGCGCGGACGGTCAACGTCCGTCCACGAAACGGCGCGCCTCGTCGACCTCGGCAGCGCGTCCGGATCCGACGGCGATCGACAGCAGCTCCTGATAGAAGCCGCGAGCCGTCGCATGGTCGCCGCCGGCCGCGGCGGCACGGGCCGCGCCCAGCAGGCTGTTGAACCGCTTCGGGTACAGGTCCAGCGATGTCCGGTACATCGCCAGCGCGTCGGCGTGGCGTCCCTGCTCGAGCAGCAGGTCACCCCACAGCTCGTACGCGGGCAGGGTGGGCCCGGGCGTCACGGCGGCCTTGGGCGTCGAGCGTTCCAGCTCGGCCGCCTCGCCGATCGCGGCGAGACTGGCCGCGGTGTCGCCTGCGGCGTGCGCCCACCACGCTCGGACTTCGAGCTCGAGGATCCGGATGTTGCGCGCGAAGAGATCCTCGCCGGCGCGGGTCGCCGTCTCGGCGAGAGCGGCCAGCCGGTCGATCGCGACGCGCACGTCCTCGAGGCGACCCTCGCGGGCCGCGCCGAGCCCGTTCGCGAACGCGTTCACGGCGGTCGGCCACGGGTACCGGCCCCAATCCAGGCCCGGCACCTCCGGCAGGGTCAGCGCGGCGGCTTCCGGCCATGCGCGGCGCTCGAGCGCGTACCGCGCGCGCGTGGACGCGAGGTGGAAGGCGGTCTTGAACGTGGGCTCCAGCCGGGGCGTCGCGTACAGGCGCTCCAGCTCCCTCGAGGCCTCCGCATCCGCTGCCTGCTGCAGGTAGGCGTAGATGACGTACTCGACGGCGTGGGGAAACTCGTCCCACACGTACTGGCCGCGGTCCCCGGCCGGATGCTCCAGCGCCGCGTCCGCGGCGAGCAGGTTGCCACGTATCACCGCGTTCCAGTCGCCGAGTCGCGTATGGATGTGCGTCGGCATGTGGAGCGCGTGCGGATTGCGCGGGGCGACGCGTTCGTACTTCTCCGTCACATCGAGCGACGCGCGTTCCCGACCCGGCGCATCGCCGGCGTGCACGAGATAGTGCATCGCGCCGGGGTGATCGGGATTCCTGCGATGCACGGAGAGCAGCAGCTCGGCCGCACGTGCCGAGTGCGCGGCCACCGACCGATCGTCGGCCGGCGCCACGGCGAGGTGTGCGAGCGCGTAGAAGGCAGTCACTTCCGGATCGTCCGGGAAGGCCTCATAGGCGCCTGCCATCGCGGCCTCCCACCGGTGGATCCGCTGCCAGTAGTCGGTCGATTCCGGGTCGTGGAAGAACGCCGCCGCGGCGGCCACGAG
>DATKDY010000031.1:0-3961 GCA_035512515.1 Vicinamibacterales bacterium | reverse complement strand
TCGGATTGCGGCGGCGAAAGACGACAGGAGGGCGGCGGCTCGCGTCAGCGGCGCGCGAACAGCGGGTCTGGGAGGCTCGGAGCCGCTTGCGTCGTGACGTCGAGGTTCACCGCTGCAAGCTGTTGAAGCACGAAAGGATTGTTGGGCAGCTTGTCATTCCACCCGGTCCAGAGTGCGAGCCGCTTCGCATCCGCAGTATCCGCCTTGTCGAATGCGCCAGCCGACCGATACAAGCGAGTCAGGTCCTGCTGCAGGAGCGAGAAACTGTAGGCCTCGCGCAGGTCGTTCTCGAGATCCGGCCTCGCCTGCATCACCATCCCGATGAGCTGCTCGTAATTCTGGATGGCTTCGCCAACCTGTCCTTCGTGGGCCGATAGATCTGCCTGCGCCTGGAGAACGGAACGGAGCTCGCTGTCGAGCGGGATGCGATCGGATGGATGGTCTTTCGTTTCTTTGAGAATCGCCAGCGCTTCGTCCACCCGCGTCTTCGCCTCGGCGGTTCGGTCGACACGCCGGAGCGCATACGAAGAATTCGCCAGGATCAGCGCCCTGTCCCGACGCGCCTTGAGGTTGTCGCGAATTTCCGCCAGTCGCGCAAGTGCCGCGTCGTAGACCGCGATGGCCTCCTCCGGCGCTCGCCACCGCAGGATGTCGCCGAGCTCGCGTCCGACGGTGCCGATGCGCGTACGGCTCGTGTAATCGTTGGGGTCCAGCCTGGCCGCTGCTTCGCACATCGCGAGCGCGTCCTGCAGGACGGCGGCGGCTTCTTCGGGCCGATTGAGGCTGACGCCTCGATCCTCGCCCAGGATGAATGCTTCGCGGAGTAGAACTCCGTAACGCGCGATCATGCGAGAGGTGTCGTCTTTGTAGGTCACGTTCTCGATCAGGGCGCGAGCTTCGCGAATTGCCTTGAGCGCGCCCTCGAGATCGCCCTGCGACCGCAGCGCGTTGGAAAGGACGCCGAGCGGACCGCTGAACTGTTGAGGGGTCAATCGCCACTCAGTGGCGAGATCGAGGGCGCGCCTCGAATAGCGGACCCCTTGGTCGTAGCGACGCAAATTGACGTGCGCCAGCGCGACATTGGTGAAGACAAAGTAGGCGCTGGCACGGTAGCTCTCTGTCGATGGCTCCTCGGCCAGCATGGCCTCGATGCGCTCGACCGCGTTGCGCGCGTGGGCCAGGGCGTCCGCTTCACGGCGCTCCGAATCGGCGACGATCATGCGGTCGTGGGCAATCATCGCTCCACGCTCGAGCGCGCGGCTGTCGCGCGGGCGCACCGAGAGAATCGTGGTGACGAGGCCCTCGGCGGTCTTCAAGCTGTCCTCCGCCTTGGCGAAATTGCCCAGCGTGAGCCCCATTGGAACGCCCTGAATGCGAGCAACACGCCAGTAGCCGTCGCTGACTTCCTGGAGAAGATCGAGATCAGAGCCAGCGTCGCGGGCAAGGCCCTCGAGGTAGGTGAGTGAGGCGGCGACCAGCGCTTCTCTGGCCTCAGTCGCGCCTGCGAGACCCTGGATCTTGTTATCGAGATCGAACACCTGCTGCGACAACTGGCGCAGCTCCCCGAAGCGACGCTCCGCGACCATCCGCTGCCGTTCAGCGATGACGAGACCGGTTGTGAGCATTACGACCGCGACGAGCGCCGCGGCCACTGGCCAGCGATGCCGCCGGGCGAACTTCGCGGTGCGATAACTCCATGCTTGCCCATGGACGCTGATCGGTTCGTGGTTCAGGAAACGGCGGATGTCATCAGTCAACGCCGTCACCGACGCGTACCGTCGGCCGGGTGTTTTTTCCAGGGCCTTGCCGAGCACGTTGTCGATGTCGCCGCGATAAAGTCGCCGCAGGCGTTCAGGAGTGGACTGGCGGAGCGCAGCCCGCGCGTCAGCCTCGGATGGTGTCGGCCCGATCACTGCCGCGCTCGCACGCACCGGGTCGCGATCGAGCACCGCGTGCAGGTGGTCTGCCGAGCTCCGGCAGTCATCCCCAGTCGGGTGGCGCCCTGTGAGTAGGGTGTGAAGCAGCACGCCGAGTGCGTAGATGTCGGTCGCGGTGGTGACGTGCTCCCCGCGTACCTGCTCGGGTGCGGCGTATTCCGGCGTCAGCGCATTCGCGGTGGCAATTGTTACCGTGCTCTGAGGGTTGCTGTTTTCCTCGAGCAGCTTGCCGATGCCGAAGTCGACGAGTTTGATGTGCCGGTCAGCGCCGACGAGGATGTTCGAGGGCTTCAAATCGCGGTGGACGATGAGCGCGGCGTGGGCGTAGGCAACAGCGTCCGCCACCTGAAGGAACAACTCGAGGCGCGCGACGGGGTCGAGACGGTGCTCGTCAGCGAATCGGTCGATCGGAATACCGTCGACGTATTCGAGCACGAGATACGGTTGAGCCGTCGACGTCACGCCTGCATCCAGCAGACGAGCGATATGCGGATGGGCCAACCGGGCGAGCAGCGTACCCTCGCGCTTGAAGCGCTCATCGCCGTGGTGGTCGATCAGGGCAAGGTTGAGGAGCTTGACGGCGACCGAGCCCTCGAAGCGCCCATCGCTGCGGTGGGCACGCCACACCGTGCCGGTCCCGCCCATGCCCAACAGCGCCTCGAGCGTATACGGCCCGATCGTCTGGCCCGTGAGCGAAACGGGGGTGTCCTCGATGACAGCCGGCGATTCCAGGAACTCGGAGCGGAGGAGCCGATCGTGCTGCTTCAGCAACCGCGCGAGGATCCGGGCAAGCTCCGGACGCTCACCCTCGAGGCTCGCGAGCCACGCGTCGCGCGCGTCCGCATCGAGATCGAGGCCCTGGTCGAGTAACGGACTGAGGGCGCGCCAGAGACCACGGTCGATTCGAATCATCTCCGTACCAGGTAATCGAAATCAGTCCTCCGAACCCGACAGGAGCGCATCGTGCAGCAACATGCGGGCTTTGGCCCACTCGCGCTGCACGGTACGCTCCGAGACACCCCGCATCGTCGCAATCTCGCTGAACGAAAAGCCGCAAAAGAACTTCAGGTCGACGAGCTCGGCGAGCGACGCGTCGACCTCGGCGAGCTCGTCGAGCGCATGTCCAAGTCTTTCGAGGGGTGCAGCCTCGGACCCGCCTTCGAGGCGGTCGCTGTCAACGGCAACAAAGGTGATCATGCCGCCGCGCTTGTGCGCGCGTTTACTACGCAGGTAGTCGATCATGAGCCCACGCATCGCGCGCGAGGCGTATTTCAGGAAACGCAGTCGATCTGGAAACGCAACCTTGCTGCGGCTGTTCAGGTCCAGATAGGCTTCGTGGAGAAGCGTCGTCGCCCCCATCGTCAGCTGGTTCCCGCTGCGGCGGAGATGATGCTCTGCGAGGCGATGGAGTTCGCCGTAAAGGGAGGCGAACAACACGTCTTTGGCGCCGGCGTCCCCCGCGTCCGCGCGCTCCAGCATGGCCGCGAGGTCGCCGGCGTCTGGCGGCGGTGTCTGACTCTTCATGGCCTGCCAAGCATCCGTCGATTGTGCCCCACCGGCAAGGGGATTCCAACTCGCTGCGGACCGTGTGCTTCTCACCGCTGCTTCGCCTCGCAAGAAGCGCCAGCTACGGCGTCGCCGCCGGAGGCACGCGCCGTCTGGTCGCCTGCTCGAACGCGTAGGCAAGCCCCAGCAGCCGCGGCTCGCTGCACGCCGCGGCCGTGAAGCTCACACCGTAGGGCGCCGGCTTGGCGTCAAACCCCGCGGGGAATGGCGGCGTCGGCTCGTTCGGAACCACGGCGAACGGCACCATTACGCTCGGGTAGCCGGGGCGCGCCGCGATGCCGGCGCCGCTCGATCCTGGAAACAGCAGCGCGTCCAGCTGGTGCGCGGTCATCACGGCGTCGATCCCGTTGGTCGTCGACACGAGCAGATCTCTGGCCTGGTCGGCCTCATACCGCGGGCGATCCTTCTCGAGGTCCACGTCATCCGAGATGTCGAGCCGCGACTGGCCGTATCTGATC
>DATKDY010000030.1:0-2692 GCA_035512515.1 Vicinamibacterales bacterium | reverse complement strand
ACGGTGCCGGACGTCGTGCGCCGCCGCATCGCCGCCGAGACCGAGCAGACGGAGAAGCTGTACGGCTACACGTTCATGGTCGGCGGCAAAGCCGTCACTCCCAACCAGATCGACTCGACACTGCGCGGCAGCACGAACCTCACCGACCGGCGCGCGTACTGGGAAGCGTCCAAGGCCGTCGGCCCGACGCTGAAGCCGGGGATCATGAACCTGCGCAATCTGCGCAACCAGACGGTTCAGGCGCTCGGCTACCCCGACTTCTTCACGTATCAGGTGTCGGACTACGGCATGACGACGGACGAAATGCTGCGAATGACCGACAATCTGCTGCGGCAGATCCGACCGCTGTACCGCGAGCTGCACACGTGGGCGCGGTACGAGCTGGCCAGGAAATACAACGTGCCGGTGCCCGAGTATCTCCCGGCGCACTGGCTGTCGAACCGGTGGGGGCAGAACTGGAGTGACCTCGCCACCACGTCCGGCGGGCCGAGCCTCGACGACGCGTTCAAAGGCAGGACGGCGGAGTTCGTCGTGCGGTCGAGCGAGGACTTCTACAAATCGCTGGGCTTCCCCGCCCTGCCCGCGAGCTTCTACGAGAAGTCGTCGCTGTATCCGCTGCCGGCGAACGCGGCGTACAAGAAGAACACTCATGCCTCCGCGTGGCATCTCGATCTGGAGAACGACGTCCGCTCGCTGATGAGCGTCGAGCCGAATCCATACTGGTGGGAGACGTCGCACCACGAGCTCGGCCACATCTATTACTACGTCGCTTACACGCGGCCCGAAGTACCACTGGTGCTGCGCGGCGGCGCCAACCGCGCGTACCACGAAGCGATCGGCTCTATGATCGGGCTCGCTTCCATGCAGCGACCTTTTCTGGTGGGACGCGGGCTGATCGCCGCCGATGCGAAGGCCGACGAGCGCACGCAGCTGCTGCGCGAAGCTCTCAACTTCATTGTCTTCATGCCTTGGTCAGCGGGCGTAATGACGCGCTTCGAGCACGAGCTGTACGCCAACGATCTGCCGGCCGACCAGTGGAACGCGCGCTGGTGGGAGCTCGCGCGCCGCTATCAGGGGATCGTCCCGCCCACGCCACGTGGCGAGCAGTTCGCCGACGCGCTCACCAAGACGCACATCAACGACGACCCGGCCCAGTACTACGACTACGCGTTGTCGTTCGCGCTCCTGTTCCAGATGCACAACCACATCGCGCAGAACATCCTGAAGCAGGATCCGCGCAACACGAACTATTACGGCAACACCGGTGTCGGCGATTTTCTACGCACACTGATGGCGCCGGGCGCGAGCCGCCCGTGGCGCGACATGCTGCGCGAGACCACGGGCCAGGAGCTCAACGCCAACGCGATGATGGAGTACTTCGCGCCGCTTTACTCCTGGCTGCAGGAGCAGAACCGGGGGCGGACGCACACGCTGCCCGAGATCTAGGGCAAGCTCCTGGTGGACGGCTGGAGGAATCCAGGAGCCAAAGCCCACTCCCTCGAGGCACTACCTCAGGATCGTGTAGGGATCAAGCGGCGTGCCTGTCCACCACTTCGTCATGTCGTCGTTTCGCACGATGGCGAAGTGGAGGTGCGGCGTGTTCGGCGGAGCGTTGCCGGTCGTGCCCACGGTGCCGATTTGCTGCCCCTTCGCGACGGCCTGTCCGTCCCGCAACGCGGGCGCGTACGCGTCCAGGTGCGCGTAGTAATAGATGAACTTCCGGGTAGGATCGGCCACATAGATCGTAAGCCCTCCCCCGCGGCTCGTGAACAGCTTCAGCACCGTTCCGGCGTCGGCCGCCACAACCGGCGTTCCCCTCGGCGCGGCGATGTCGATCGCTTCGTGAGTGCGTCCCCCGCGCGCATCCGAGAAGCTGCCGACTAGATTCGCCCGCGGCACACCGGCAACCGGCACGAGCAATTGCCGCGAGCGTAGCACGGCGACATCGCCGCGGCTGACGACCGCCGAGCCGCGCGCCGGGACCATCCTCGGCGCGGGAGCGGCCGCGGGCTCTGGGGCAATCAACGGGGTTTCGGCCGGCAGCAGGGGTCGCTGAGCCGACGGCGACATGTCCACGATCGGCACTTGCGCGGCGACCACTGGTGTCGCCGCGGGAGCCACGTCGTCCTCCGCGCAGCCGGGCATGGCAGCCCAGACGCCCGCCAACAACGCAATTCGCCACACAAAAAGAACTAAATGTTCCCTACTCGCCGGGGCTCTTGTGGCACCCATCTTGATAGTACCTGGAAGACACATTCAGCCGGGAAAGTCGACCATGTCCAATAAAATCGGAAGAACACAGCTACTCAGTGGCTTGATAGTAGTATCGCTCGCGGCCAGCGGATGCACATCGATGAGCCAGCGTGACCGTGGGGCCGTCATCGGGGCCGGAACGGGCGCCGTCATCGGCGGAGTCATCGGCAACCAGACCGGTTCCACCGCGCGCGGCGCCATCATCGGCGCGGTACTCGGCGGAACTGCCGGAGCGGTGATCGGTCACCAGATGGATCAGCAGGCCAAGGAGCTCGGCGACAGGATCGAAGGCGCGACCGTCACGCGCATCGGTGAAGGGATCGCGGTTTCGTTCGCATCGGGCATCCTGTACCCGTTCGATTCCGACCAGATCCTCCCCGCCGGCCGCGCGAATCTCGACGAGCTGGCGCTCAGCCTGCAGCGGTACCCCAACTCGTCC
>DATKDY010000029.1:0-2939 GCA_035512515.1 Vicinamibacterales bacterium | reverse complement strand
ACCCTCGCCGAGGTCCGATCCGACGGGCTCGCGCCCCGCCGCGTGGTGGTCTCGCTGATCGGCATGTTCGGGTTGCTGGCGCTCATCATCACCGCGGCCGGCATCGCCGGAGTCATCGCGTTTTCGGTCAACCAGCGGACGCAGGAGTTCGGGATCCGCATGGCACTCGGGGCGCCGCGGGCGGGCGTGCTCACGATGGTGATCCGCGAGGGGCTGGTCCTGGTCGTCGTCGGGCTTGGCCTGGGAGTGGCGGGCGCGCTCGTCCTCACCAAGTTGCTCGGCGCGGTCATCTTCGCCCCACAGTCCACTGCAGGGCTGACCCTGTTGATCGGCACGCAGGCGATGGACACCGCCACCTACCTCGGCGTCGCCGCAGTGCTCCTCGTCGTGGCCCTGATGGCGTGTCTCATGCCCGCCCGCCGCGCCGCGTCCGTCGATCCCATGGTCGCGCTGAGGGCGCAATAACCGTCGAGAGAACCTGCAGACCTTCCGCCTGAAGGCGGAACTACAGGATCTGAGTTGGGGATTCTCTAAACTCCCCTCCGCGTGAAGGCGGAGAGTACAGGATCTGAGTTGGGGACTCTGTAGTTTCCGCCTTTAGCGGCGCACGCGATGCGATCGCGACACATCGCATCAGAAACTGACCTCGGCGGCCGATAGCTCCGCCCCCGGATAGAATCGCAGGGCATCCGGGAACCGAGGCCGAGCCGCCACTGGTGCTCAGGAGCCCGTCCTTTAGCGTGGCCCGGGGAGTCGCGGTCACATCATTGGTGACACGCGCCATGACACGCACGTGATCCCGTTTGGGAGATTGCTCTCCGAACCGCCTCCCTGTTCCCGGATGCTTCGCGCAGTATGGAGGAGCCGCCGATGAAACACAATCGCCGTCGGAGCCCCGGGAAGCCGCGTCTCTCACCCACGGTGCTGGACCGCATCAATCCCAATGTCGCGGGCATCGACTGCGGTGCGGCCGAACATTTCGTGGCCGTGCCGCCTGATCGCGACCCGACCCCGGTGCAGTCGTTCACGACCTTTACCCACGATCTGCGGCGCTTAGCGGACTGGCTGCGCGCGTGTCGCGTCACCAGTGTGGCGATGGAGGCGACGGGCGTGTACTGGATTCCGGTCTTCGAGATGTTGGAAGCCTGCGGGTTCGAGGTCCTGCTGGTGAATGCGCGACATCTCAAGAACGTGCCCGGCCGGAAAAGCGACGTGTCGGATTGCGAATGGATCCGCGAACTCCACAGCGTCGGGCTCCTACGCGGCAGCTTTCGCCCGCCCGACGCCATCGTCGCGCTGCGCGCGTATCTGCGCCATCGCCAGACACTCATCGAAAGTGCCGGCACGTACATCCAGCGCATGCAGAAAGCCCTCGTCCAGATGAACCTGCAATTGTCGTTGGTCGTCAGCGATATCACCGGCGTCACGGGCCTCCGTATCCTGCGCGACATCGTCGCCGGCCGTCGTGATGCGGTTCAACTCGCCGAACACCGCGACGCTCGCTGTCGCGCGTCCAAGGCGGAGATCGTCGCCGCGTTGACCGGCCACTATCGCCCCGAGCACGTCTTCGTCTTGACGCAGAACCTGGAACTCTTCGATGCGTGTCAAGCGCACCTCGCGGCATGTGACACGGTCATTGAGGCACACGTGCGAGCCTTAACCACCCGGACGGCCGCACCCCCGACACCGCTCCCGGCCCCGCGCGTGACCCGCAAGCCCCACAACAATGAACCGGGCTTCGACATCCGAACACCGCTGCACCACCTCACCGGGGGGATCGACCTCACCCAGATCGATGGCCTCGGGCCGTACTCCGCGCTCAAGTTGATCGCCGAGATTGGCACCGATATGACCCGGTGGCCCACGGAAAAGCACTTCACCTCCTGGCTCACGCTCGCCCCGAAGAACAAGATCTCCGGGGGCCGCCTGCTGTCGTCGCGCACGCAACCCTCGGCCAATCGGGCGGCGGCGATCCTGCGCATGGCCGTGATGAGTCTCAACCGGACGCAGACCGCACTCGGGGCGTTCTATCGCCGGTTGGCCGCTCGGATCGGAAAGCCCCAAGCCATCACCGCGACGGCTCGTAAACTCGCCGTCCTGGTTTATCGCGCGCTGAAAGGCCAACTCGTCTACAAGGACCCCGGCGCCGACGCCTACGACCTCCACCAGCGCTCGCGCATCCTCCGCCATTTGCGGCACCGCGCAGCCACCCTCGGATTTGAATTGGTCAACCGTGAGACCGGTGAGATCGCGTCCGCTGCCGTATCCTAGAGTCGGCGCTGAACAGTTTCTTGGGAGGCGGAATCGCGTGTTCTCTGAATCCTGTAGCTTCCGCCTTTAGGCGGAAGAGCGACGCGAGCAAGAACGGCGTTGACGCTCTCATCGCGCCGATCTCGGCTGCGGCGCGGAGGCCGGACTCTATCGCGCCGTTCATGTAGCCCTGGTATTTGATGCTCGTGTGCTCGCCGGCGAAAACGATCGGGCCGGCGGGGCGGGCGAGCCAGGCGCGCCACAGCGGGTCGAAGCCGGGATCGAAATAGGCGTAGCCGCCGCGCGCCCACGGGTCGTCGTCCCAGACGATCGTGCGGGAGGCCAGCAGAGCGGACGGCTTTCCCAGCCACTCGATGTGCCGGATGACCCCGGCCTCACCTTCGCGCGTCAGGATGTCCTGCAGCTCTTTCGACGCACGGCCGCCGGCGACGAAGCTCAGGATGCCACGCGGACCCTTTTGCTGCTCGTTCGCGTCCCACACCGCGCCGGTCGGCAGATCGCTGCCGAAAGCGAGCGGACGTCCAGCCTTTTTCCAAAACCGCCGGTCGAACTGCAGGAGAAGCCGCGTGGCGCAGCCGTAGCGAAGGTGGGCGATCGCGTCACGCTGTGGTTCGGGCAATCCCGGCTCGAAGACCACCTCGCGCGCTGTGCTGGCCGGCAGCGCGCAC
>DATKDY010000028.1:0-5410 GCA_035512515.1 Vicinamibacterales bacterium | reverse complement strand
CGCCGCGCGAAACTCCCCTGCTGATGCCGGGGCGGCCGATTCTATGCCGACCGTGAGCCCTGGCAAGCCGTTTTCGCGCCAGGCCTGGTATCGGGGGCTGTCCGGCCGGCGCCGCTGCCGGCCGGCGGTGACCAGCGCTCCCAGGAGACACGAGATGAGAACTACGATTGCAGCGCTCGCGGCGACATTCTTCGTTGTGATTGCCGGGTTTGCCCTTCCGCAGGATCCGGTACCGCTCTCACCGCAGATGTACACGGTTCTCCTGGACAACGAGCATGTCCGCGTTCTCGAGTTCCGCTGCAAGCCCGGCGACAAGGAGCCGATGCACGCGCATCCTGCCATGGTGGCCTACTCGCTGACCGCCTCGAAGTTCAGATCGACGACACGCGATGGCGAGACAACGGCAGGCGAGACGAAGCCGGGAACCGCCGAGTGGGCGGAGGCCGTGACGCACGCCTGGGAATGCCTTGGGCCCGGCGAACAGCGAACCATCATCACCGAGCTGAAAGGGGTTCGGTAGCGACGATGGCGCCGCAGGAAGAAGGAAGCATGTCCACCGATGTCGGCGGAATCAACGCCACACTGAGAGAGTATGTCGCCGCCGTCAACGCCGGCGACGCTGAGGCCTACGGCATAACGCTGACCGACGATGTCGTGTTCATGCCGCCGGATTCACCAAAACTCATCGGTCGAGAGGCCGTCGTCACCTGGGTCACACGCGACTTCTTTGGCCCGTTCACGATCCAGTTCCGGGCCACCTTCGACGACGTCCACGTCTGGGGTTCTCAGGCCCTTGCCTCCGGGGCGTTCTCGCTGGATCTGACTCCGAAGGCCGGAGGCACACCGCTCCGGACGACGGGCAAGTTCATGAACGTCTTTCGGAAGCAGGCAGATGGCTCGTGGAAATATGCGCAGGCGATCTTCAATTTCGACAAACCACTGGCGTAGACCCACGAAGCGTCTGCAGACAGTTGAGTGAGAGGTGGACGACGATGGTGATCGTTTCCAGGCCAATCATGCTCTTGCTGCTGCTCGCGCTGGCCTCGTGCGCGGGAGTACCGGTCCCAGCCGATACGAGCGCTGATGTCGAGGCCATCCGGGCAGCGGTCACCCGCGCCACCGAAATCAACAGGGCCGGCGACGCGTCAGCGTGGGCGGATCTCTTCGCGGACGGTGCGATTGTCATGCCGGACGGCGCGCCCGAAGTGACGGGACAACAGGATCTGCAGGCTTTCGCCCGGCGCTGGTTCGATCCGTTCGATGTGCTCATCACAATCGAGCCCCTGGAGATCGAGCCATCCGGCGACTGGGCCTTCGTGCGCACGGCGGTCACGGGGTCGCTGACCCCGAAGGCCGGGGGAGACCCGGTCACGGTGAACGACAAGGAACTCGCGATCTTCCGCCGCCAATCCGACGGGGCGTGGAAGGTGTGGCGTCTGATTGGCAACAGCAATCAACGGCAGTGAGCCAGACGAGTGGGCCACGCGCAGAGGACACATGAGCGACTCAACGGGGCAGGAAGCGATCGCGCGGATTCGAGAGACGGTTCAGGCGGCTGAGAACGCGGGCAGGCTGGATCTCATGCGCCTATTGTTCGCCGAGGACATCGTCATCGTGGCGCCTGGATTCCGCCCTGTGACGGGCGCGGCCTCCGCCGCGGAATTCATGGCAGGTTTCTTCGCGCAGTTCGACATCGACGTGAGCTACGCGAGCGCGGAGATCGTCGTCATGGGAGAGTGGGCATTCGACAGGGGGTCGGCTCGACAGACATTGAGGCCGAAGGGCGGAGGGCCACCCATTCGCGAGGACGCGAATTACCTCTGGCTGTATCGCCGCGATCCAGATGGCGACTGGAAGCACGCCAGGGTTACCTGGAATGTCAGCGGTAGAGCCGAGCCGTAGCATTGGGGCCAGTCGCGGGGCCTTCGGCCGGAACCTGATCGCCACACCATCTCAAACCGGAGGAGACATGCGATACCTTATCCTCATCCTCGCTCTCGCGATTGTCGGGCCCGCCGCACCCTTGTCGGCGCAGGATCGTGCCGCGGACGAGGCGGCCATCCGGGCGCACGCCGCCGCGGTCGAGCGCGCGATCAACGGCCGGGATGCTGCCGCCCTCGTCGCACTGTTCACGCCCGACGGTGACGAGATCAATGGCGACGGGCCGCGCCTTGTCGGGCGGGACGCCATCCGCCAGGCGCAGGAGGCACGTCACGCGGAACGACCGCCCACGATGCAATTCACCCTCGAGGTGACCGGCATCCGCTTCCTCGGGCCGGATACCGCGATCGTCGAGACCGTGGCTCGGTTCAGCGAGGGCCCCATCCGATCGAATCGCGGGACGTGGGTCAGCGTTCGGCAGAGCGGCACGTGGCTGATTGCGGCCCTCCGGGTCTACCCGGCCGAACAGTCGCAGTAGCGGAGGAAGGTGCATGAGACAAACGCGCGGCAACCGGCAGGGCGAGCGCTTCACACGGCGTCCTCGGGACCCAGCGCGAGGACGAGGCGTCGGCCGACGTCGCGCATCGTCTGGTCCAGCGCTCCGAGGTACCTCACGAACCGTGACCTGGCCACATCGTGCATGCGGGTGCCGGCACAGGCGAGTGCCGGACCAAGCAGCCTCGAGCTTTACCGGGTCCTTCCCCTGCACGCCCATGACGACCGCGCCCTCGAGGACGTACACGAACGTGTGCGCATTGTGGCGATGAGGCGCGGACGACTGCCCGGGTCCGAACTCGACGGTGAGCATGAGAACCTCTTTGTTCTCGAGATTTGTGAGCTCCTGTGTGAGCAACGTGTTCGCTTTCGACTGCGTGTGGGCCGGTGTTGCTCGGACCAGAACCACGGCGCAGAGCACCGCAATCAACGTAAGGGCACGGACCATGAGCGTCTCCTTCTGGCGTACACTGAGCGGCCTTGTACCACACAGCTGAGGGCAGCATTGTAGCTGTGTGGGCGCCCTTGGCCTGCTCGCCGCTGCCAGAGTTCGCCGGGGTCCTTCGTTACTTCAATCGCGCGATTTCTTCCATGAGTCTGCGGTCGAAACTGTTGGTGGCCTCCGTCCGGCACCGAAGCCGACGAGGAATCGCTTGGCGTAACGAATCCTCCATGAGATTGGCAGCGAAGTCCTCTTTTACTCTCGGGATTTGCACCCTGTCAGTAGAACACCCACGTGATCGTGCCCTTGTACGCCCGGTGCGTGACGTTGTCCAGCTTCAGCATCATGACGCTCCCGCCGAGTAGCCAGTGCCGCGCGAATTCGTAGCCGCCTCCGAACGAGAACGCCAGGCCCCGTTCGACCGAACTGGCCGAGCTGCGGTTGAGATCGACGTCGGCTCCCACGGCGGCACCGACCGCGCCCCTCACGTACCAACTGCGCGCCAGCGGGTTGAACAGATACGTGGCCCCGGCGCCGGTGAGGCCAAGGACGTCGTACGCCAGATCGCCAGTCAGCTGGAGGCTGTTCTCGTAGTAGATCAGCAACCGGTCCGTTGGCGCGTATCCGATGAGAAACTCCGTCGCCAGACCCGAGCTGGTCAGGCTCTCGCCGCCGAACGTCACGTTCCTGACCGTGAAGGACGGGGTCGTGTATTGATGCATGCCGAAGCCACCGCCGAGCCCGATGACGAAGCCTTTCCGTCCGCCGCGCGCCGCCGGCTCCTGGACAGCCGGCGCGGCACTGCTCGTCGCTGCGATCGCGCCGATCGGCTGCGTGCTGGCCGCATTGACCCAGCCGGTCCTCCACGTCTGGGTCGATCCGGCCGGCGGACGTACCAGCAGCCAGCCGTTTCGCTGGTCCAGCACCTCCAGCACGTCTCCGACATTCAGCGTGGCGACCACACCGGCGTTCCCCTCCGGCTGCTCCGTCACGGTCATGGCGCGCGTGACCCGCACGCGCGATTCCTGTTGGGCCGCGGCCAGAACCGGCACGAGCAGGCACACCACCACAAGTACGATCCGATTCATTGGTCTCCCCCAACCCGCCGGATGCGTGCGCGCGCATCATGCGCGGGTCGCGAGGCCATCGCGGCGCGGTGTGCACTCTTATCTGCTGGCTACGACTCGTGGGGAATCGGGATCGTCACCGAGTTGTCGGACCGGCTTCACCCATCACACCTAGGTGATCCAGCTTGGCGGCGAGGGCGGGAGGCGCTACGACGTGCGTTTGGGCCTCCGACCTGTTTGCAGAGGGCTACGTAACCTTGCGATCGGTCCGTGGTTCGCACAAGATGGCACGCATGGCGCTGCTGACCCGCGAACAGATCGAAGCGGCCCTGGCGATGCTGGATGCGGAACTCGGCCGAGCCGGACAGCGGGCGTCCATCCATCTGGTCGGCGGCGCGGTCATGTGCCTCGTGTTTCGCGCGCGCGAGGCGACCAGGGACGTGGATGCGTGGTTCGAAGAGCCCGGCGTCGTGCGTGCCGCGGCGGCGCGAGTGGCCGAGGCCCTTCAGCTGCCGGCGGACTGGCTGAACGACGCGGCGAAAGGATTTCTCCCCGACGGCGCGCGCTTTGAATCGTGGCGCGTGCTCCCGAATCTCGAGATCTTCGTGGCGGACGCACGGACCCTCTTCGCGATGAAGTGCGCGGCCGCGCGGACGGAGGAGGACGCGGGTGACATCCGCGCGCTGGCAGGCGAACTCGGTATCACGACCTCACGCGAGGCGCTCGCTGTGGTCGAGCAGTACTACGCCGCCGACCGGCTGCCGGTCAGGACGCGGCTGTTGCTCGAGGAGATCTTCCATGACGGCTCGTGAGTGTCTGATGCAGGCGCGTGCGGCCGGCGCCGACTATCAGCGCCAGGTGAACGCGTTCATCGACGACTTCCGCCGGGCGACACCGGCCGGGCGCGCTGCGATGGTGGCCGACCCCATCAACGACTCGGGGCCGCTCGAGGGGCTCGTGGCGGCGGTGGTGAGCGCGCTCTGCCGGGAAACAGCGCTGCCGACGCCTGGCTGGGTGGGGCAGATTGGCAGCCCGGAGCCGTTCTTCGCGTTTCCCGCGACCTCCTACGAGATGCGCGTGCGCCTGATGTTCGAGTCGCCAGCGCCCTTTCGTATCCGCAACGTGTTCGTGCCCGAGAACTATCTGTCCCGGGCGTGAGGTCACGAGGACATTGTCGGAGCGACTTCACGGATCGCAACTAGCTGATCGTACGGGATTGTAGCCCGGAGGAGTCACGACGAGTGGGCGAGTGTGGCTCGAGACGCACCAGCACGGTGGTGCCCGCGCCGGGCGTTGACTGTAGCTTCATCTCGCCGTTCAGGGCGTGCGCCCGTTCCCGAATCGTGGTGAGACCGAGCCCCGCCGGCGGGTCGCCGTCTCCCGTTGGTTCCGTGAGCGAGAAGCCCTTGCCGTTGTCCCAGATCTCGATCTCGATGGCGCGCCCCCCGCTTCGCACGCGGACGAC
>DATKDY010000027.1:0-13024 GCA_035512515.1 Vicinamibacterales bacterium | reverse complement strand
GCCGTCACGGTGCAGTGGCCCGACGGCGCGCGGGAACGCTTCGGGCCATTCGAAGCAGACCGAATCGTGGAGTTGCGGCGCGACAAGGGGGCCCGTGTCCCAGCGCCGTGAGGAACCCGCGCGGCGCGCACGCGTCAGGCGTCAGAGCCCCGCCTGGTACCGCGTGTTGTATCGACGGTGCAGCGCCTCGCGCGCCGGGGTGGCGCGTCCCGGCAGCGGCTCCACCGTCTCGCCGTCCTTCGTGTAGAGATCCATGTCCTTGCACCAGCCGCGCGCCTCGAGCACCAGGCGGCGCGTCCAGCCTTCTGGCGCACCCTCGGGCGGCGCGGCGAATTCCAGATGCACCTCCTCGCCGGGCCCGAAAATGGCGACCGCGTCGTCTTTCTCCGCAACGAGCTCGTCGACGCGGCCGAACTCCGTGTACCAGCCGCGCGGGTGACGGGTGTCGTCGAGCGGGGCCCGCGCGTCGTAGTCGTAACGTGGAACGCGCTGGGGCCCGGTCGTCCGGCGCGCGAACCCGACATCCTGCAACCTGGCCGCGGTCAGGGGCAGGACGTGCCGGCGGTACAGGGGCGCCTCCTCGGCGTAGACGATCGCCAGGCGATCCCAGTAGATCTCCTGCGTCGTGCGGAGCCGCAGCGCCGTGGTGCCCACCGGAAGATCAGGCAGCGGCAACACCATGCGCTTCGGCATGCCCGCCGGATAGCCGAACTGACGCGCGACCTCGTGCCACCTGCCGGCACGGTCGCGTGCCTCGAGCGTCGGCGCCTGGTAGGCAGCCCCGGCTTGCCACGCGGCAAACACGGTCTGGGCGTAGGGGTACTCCACCCAGCCATCGGCCATCAGCACCGGCCGGCCTGGACCGCGTGCGATCGGCTGACTGAACTCGATCTCGACGACATGCTCGCGCGCCAGGCCGACAAACCTCGGGTGGACGGCCTCGGGCCCGGCCGCGATGAGATCGAGCTCGCGCACCGCCTGAATGACGTCGTCTCCCAGGTGATTCACCGCCCGTGCCGGGAGGCGCTCTTCCCGGTAGAACAGCGGCCGGCCCGTCGGCGCCGCGCCCGTGACCGACTTCCGCTCGTCGAGCACCATCTGCCACCCAGGGGGAAGGTCGTAGGCCACCAGCGACGCCGCATCGAGGTAGGCGACTTCCTCCATGGGCTCGCCGATCTTGAGCTGGTACCTGCCGTCGCGTGGCGCCAGGGCGCCTTCGGGGAGGAGCAGATCTTCCCTGGGAAACGGCTCGGCGTATCGGCCGGGCCGCTCCATGAAGCCGATTCCGCCCACCCCAAGCAGGTCGGTGACGAAGGCGAAACGCGTACCGTCCCAGGCAAAGAGCACCGGGCAGCTCGAGAGCTGGCGTTGGGTCTCGGCAATCAGGTGCAGGCGGCCACCCTCGAGCCCGAGCTCCGTCTGGAACACACCGTCAGACCAGGTCATCGCCACGAAGTCTGCGCGCGCCGCTCCCCCGAGCCCGACGGTCACAGGTTGCAGGCTCTGGCCGGGCCCGGAATTGAGCCGGATGCTCTCGAACGCCGTCCAGTTCGATCCGGTTCGCACAGCGACGCGTGCCCCGATGCCGGACACGTTAGAGCGGCGCTGGTCGCTTCTCGGGTCGCGGCCGGTGAATTGCAGTCCCACGTAGTTGTGCCTGCCCGGCCCCGGGCGCCAGATCACGGGCGTGCCATCCGCGCGCACGCCGACCAGACTCGGCCCATTCTCGACATCGAGCTCGGCGACAGTCCACCCCACAAGCCCTGCCTGCTGCGCGCTGAAGACGGGCGCGCCGCCAGGTACGGCGGCGTCGAGCGCCACCCAACCGTCAGGTGAGGTGACGACCAGCTCGAACGCGCCATCGCCATTGGTGTCGGCGAACGCCAGTTGGATCTCGGCGACTGCTGGCTGTGTCGCGACACGCTCCGGTTGCCACCTGCCGGCCTGGTCGCGTCGCCAGCGCTCGACCCCGCGCGGGCCGGCGGCATAGAGATCGGTCTGCCCATCGGCGTCGAGATCGCCGGCGACGAGCGACGCAATCGGCGCGGCGGCCAGCAGCGCCGCGCCGCCATCACGCTGATACTCCCACACACGCTGGTTCAGGAAGACGTCATGGGGCGGCTCGGCCTTCAGCACGATGACGTCGACGTCGCGGTCGCCGTCGAGGTCTGCCACGACGATGCCGCGCGAGGGGCGGCCGTCGCCGGCCACACCAGCCGAGGAGGCGATGGCGCGGAAGCGGCCGTTGCCGTCGTTGTTGAGCAGTTCGTTCGGCCCGGACGCGTTGACGAGCCAGATGTCGAGATCGCCGTCGTGGTCGGCATCGACCAGCGCGCCGTCGACGACGTCGAGATGCGAGAGCGCGAGGCCGATCGACGAGGTGACGTTCCGCCACTCGCCGGCAGCGGCCTGCCGCCATATCTGGGTCCCGCCGGCCCGGCGGCAGAGCACCACGTCCACCAGTCCGTCATCGTCCAGGTCGCCCCACAGGGCCGCGCTCACACCTGACAGGGCAGCGAGCGGGTGTGCCCGATCGATGACGAAGCTGCCAGAGCGGTTCAGGAGCACCGCGTTGGGGGCGGTGCCATCAACGATGCCGGTGATGAAGAGATCGATGGCCCCATCGCCGTCGATGTCAGCGGCGGTGATCGACGGAGGCAACGTGCCCGATGCGCGCCACACGGGCGCGCCGCTCGGCAGAAGAGGCACGGCGTCAACGAACCGCGCACCGGCCGGGTCGGGCGCCGTACTCGAGTCCGGCACGTCCACGGTGACCGCTTCGGACAGTGGCCCCATGCGCGTGTACTTGAACTCGGCGAGCATGGCTTGCGGATTGCGGGCGAGCGCCTGGAACTCGTCGAGCCGCACCTTCGCCTCGTCGCGGCGGCCGAGGCGCTGCAGGGCGAGGAAGGCTCCGTAGTGCGCGCTGCGCAACATCGGCTCCAGCCGCCGGGCGCGTTCGTACCATTCGAGCGCCTCCGCAGGCGAGGAGCCGAGCCGAAGCTGACCGGCGAAGTACGCGGCGAAGCCGTCGGGAGGATCGGTCGTGGCGATCTCCTCCAGGTGCGGCAGAGCCTCTTGCTCGCGTCCCTCGTGAAGCAGTAGCAGACCAAGCGCGTAGCGCGCGCGCCTGGCTATCGACGGCGAGTCCCGAACCGTCTCGAGCAGCCGAGCGGCGCGAGCCGCGTCGCCTTCGCCCTGGCGGTTCATCAGCGCCACCGCGAGGTTGAACTGTCCCTCGGCCCATTGCGGGTGGTCCGCGGCGAGCGTCTCGAAAACGGCGACGGCGCCGTCGAAGTCGAACTGGCCCATCAGGCCGACGCCGCGGTTGTTCGCCTCGACGAGCGCAGGCGTGATCTCGACCGCGGCGGGCGGGCGACGGCATCCGGCGGCCAGCGCGAGGGCGGCCAGCGAAACAATAACCCAACGCGCGACGGCGGGTCCGGGCATGACAGGAACCGGCATTCTATCCAGCCAAGGGCTCGAGTACAAAATTCTCGTAACGGGCCGTATAGCGGTCCAATCGGCGAGTCGGCGCAGCTCATTCTGTGTGAGAATTTCCGTCCAGGTCCCCATGGCCAAATGGACGCCCGGCCCGCTCGTCGGCCTCGGCATCGTGCTGCTGCTGGCCAACACCGCGTACATCGCGGCGAGTGCCTCGCCGACCGTTTTCTACATGACCAACGTGCTCGTGCACGTGGTCCTCGGGGTGGTCGTGTGGGCCGCGGTGCTGGCGCTGCTGGCGCGCAATGTCGAGTTGCGGCGCCGGCCCACGGTCCTGTTGTCCGCGGTTCTGCTCACAATCGCCGTCGCGTTCGGCGCTGTGCTCATCGTGCGCGGCAACCTCCTCGAGTTCCGGTGGGCGCTGGTCGCCCACATTGTCACGGGTGGTGCCGCGGTTGTGGCGCTGCTCCCGCTGGTGTGGCGCTATTTCAGACGAGGCACCACCGGTCAGCGGCGTTTCGCGGCCGGCTATCAGGTCGCGGTGCTTCTGCTGGTGGCGCTGCCCGTGGGCGCAGCCATGTGGACCGCCGCCTTCCCCAATCCCGACAACCGCATCGTGAATCCGCAGAGCCCGCCGCTGTCGATGGACGGCGAAGGCGCGGGACGGGGCTCTCCCTTCTTTCCATCGTCGGCGCAGACGAGCGTCGGCGGCACGATTCCGGCTGACTTCTTCATGGACTCGGCGCTCTGCGGCGAGTGTCATAAGGACATCTACGAGCAGTGGGAGAGCTCCGCGCACCACTTCGCGTCGTTCAACAACCAGTTCTACCGCAAGTCCATCGAGTACATGCAGTCGGTGGCGGGGACCGAACCGAGCAAGTGGTGCGCCGGGTGCCACGACCATGCGGTGTTCTTCAACGGCCGGTTCGAGCAGCCGATTGCCGAACAGATCGACACGCCAGAGGCGCGGGCCGGGCTCGGCTGCACGTCGTGCCACTCGATTTCGCGCGTGGACAGCACGATGGGCAATGGCGGGTTCACCATCGCGTACCCGCCCTTGCATCGGCTGGCCTCGAGCCGCAACCCAGTGATCCGGAGCATGGATCGTCTTGTCACCTACCTCGACCCGGAGCCGCACCGGCGGACGTTCATGAAGCCGTTCATGCGGCTCGACTCGTCCGAGTTCTGCTCGACGTGCCACAAGGTGCACCTCGACGTGCCGGTGAACGACTATCGCTGGATTCGGGGCTTCAACGACTACGACGCCTGGCAGGCCAGCGGCGTGTCGGGACAGGGCGCCCGTTCGTTCTACTATCCCGAAACGCCCTCGACCTGCGTCGATTGCCACATGCCGCGGGTGCCGTCCACCGACCCTGGACGGCATGGCGACCGCATGGTGCACTCGCATCGCTTCCCGGCAGCCAACACGGCGCTCCCCTTCGTCAACCACGACGCGGCGCAGATGAAGGTCACGACCGACTTTCTGACGTCGGGCTTCATCACCGTGGACATCTTCGCCGCCTCGCCCATCGACGAGCGGACCGAGCGCACGCCCATGATTCGTCGCAGCCCTGACACGGCGCAGACGATGTCGAGCTTCGCCGTTGGCGAAGAGGCCGAGCAGGCGGCGCCCATCGTCATCCGCGACGTCGGGCAAGTGGCGGCGCCTCTCGACCGGGCGCAGCCCGCGCTGCAGCCGGGATCGACCGTTCGGCTCGACGTCGTCGTTCGCACGCGGCGAATCGGCCACTTCTTCCCGGGCGGCACCGTGGACGCGTTCGACGTCTGGCTCGAGGTGCAGGGCCGTGACGCCGGCGGGCGCATCATCTTCTGGAGCGGGCAGGTCGAGAACGAGGGCCGAGGGCGCGTGGAGCCGGGCGCGCACTTCTACCGGTCGCTGCAGCTCGACGGCCACGGCAACCCGATCGACAAGCGCAACGCGTGGCAGACACGCAGCCTGCTGTACGTCCGGCTCATCCCGCCCGGCGCGGCCGACGTGGCGCACTACCGCGTGCGCATCCCGGAAGACGCGCGCGGTCCGATTACGTTCACGGCGAAGCTGCACTACCGCAAGTTCGCGCACGCCTACACGCAGTTCGCCTATGCCGGCGTGCCGGTGCCGGGACAGCCGGCCGAGGCCGTCGGCAAGGCCTTCGACGACCGCAAGTTCTCGTTCGACGCGAAGAACATCCCTGCAAACGTGTCGGGAGAAGTCAAGGATCGGATCCCGGATCTGCCGATCATCACGCTGGCCGAAGCGTCCACGATGCTGTCGGTCGGCGACCGGGCGACGGCCACGGTGTGGTCGCAGGTGGTCGACGAGACGAGCCGTGAGCGCTGGAACGACTGGGGCATCGGGCTCTTGCTCCAGGGCGATCTGCGCGGCGCGCAGTACGCGTTCACGCGAGTGACGGAGGCCGAGCCCGGCTACGCCGACGGCTGGCTGAACGTCGCGCGCGCGCTCATCCAGGAGGGTGAGACCGACGCGGCCAAGCCGTTCATCGCCGAGGCGCTGCGGCGAAACGACGCGCTCGGGCGCATTCACTTCTTCAAGGCCATGATCGAGAAGGCCGACGGCGACTATCCGGCGGCGATCGCGTCGCTGGAGCGGGTGGCGTCGCAGTACCCGCGCGATCGCGTCGTGCTCAACCAGCTCGCGCGCATCCTGTTTCTCGAGCGGCGTTACCAGGACTCGCTCGACGTGCTCGCTCGCGTCGCCAACGTTGACCCCGAGGACCTTCAGATGCACTACACGGCGATGCTCGCCGCGCGTGGACTGGGCGACGCCGAACGGGTGGCGCGCGCGCAGGCGCTGTTCCTGCGCTTCAAGGCAGAGGAATCGGCGCAGGCCATCACCGCGAGGCGTCGCCTGGCGAATCCGGAGGATAACAACGAGCGTCAGGCCATCCACGAGCACGAGAGCGTGCGGCTCCCGGCGCCAGCCAGGGCTCCACGGTGAGGGCAGGCCTCGCCGGCGCCGCCCTTCTCAGCCTGGCGATATCCGCGCAGCCGCCGGCGGTGACCTTCACCGATGTCACGTCCGCGGCCGGCATCCGGTTCACCCACAACAGCGGCCGCGCGGGAAACACGTGGCTGCCGGAGACTCTGGGCTCGGGCGTCGCGACGTTCGATTTCGACGGCGACGGCGCGCCCGACATCCTCTTCGTGAACAGCCGCGACTGGACCGCGCGCGGGCGCCGGTCGTTCGCCGCGCTGTACAGGAACAACGGCCGCGGCGGCTTCACGGATGTGACGGCGGGAAGCGGCCTCGACGTCGAGATCTACGGGATCGGCGTCGCCGTTGGCGACTACGACAACGACGGCCGGGGCGACGTCTACATCACGGCCCTCGAAGGCGACCGCCTGTTCAGGAACGAGGGCGGCGGGAAATTCCGCGACGTCACGAAGACCTCGGGCATCGCCAACGCCGACTTCGGTACCAGCGCCGCGTGGCTCGACTACGACCGCGACGGGCGGCTCGATCTATTCGTCGCCAACTACGTGAAGTGGACGGCGAAGGAGGATCTCTGGTGCACCCTCGACGGCGTGAGCAAGTCCTACTGCACGCCGGAATCGTACAAGGGCACCTCGTCGAAGCTGTACCGGAATCTCGGCGGCGGCCGTTTCGAGGACGCGAGCCAGAAGGCGGGCGTGGCCGACCCCACGAGCAAGTCGCTCGGCGTGGCCGTGCTCGACGTCGACGGTGACGGCTGGCCTGATCTCTTCGTGGCCAACGACACTCAGCCGAACAAGCTCTATCGCAACAATCGCAACGGGACCTTCACAGAGGTGGGCCTCACCTCTGGCGTCGCGTTCAACGAAGACGGCATCGCGCGGGCCGGGATGGGCGTCGACGCCGCCGACTACGACCGATCGGGCCGCCCGCATCTGGTCATCGGCAACTTCTCGAACGAGATGCTGGCCCTCTACCACAACGAGGGGAACGGGCTCTTCATCGACGAGGCGCCGCGCTCGACCGTGGGGCGCGCCAGCCTGCTCTCGCTCACCTTCGCGACCTTCTTCTTCGACTACGACCTCGACGGCTGGCTCGACATCTTCGCCGCCAACGGGCACATCGACGAGCGGATCGGAAGTGTGCAGCCAAAGGTGCAGTACGCCCAGCCGCCGCTGCTGTTGCGCAACACGGGCAAGGGCCGCTTCGAGGACGTCACGGTCTCGCTTGGGCAGGCCTTCAACCGCCGGATCGTCGCACGCGGGGCCGCGCATGCCGACTTCGACAGGGACGGCGATCGTGATGTCGTCATCAGCACCAACCACGGGCCCGCGTATCTGTTCCGCAACGATGGCGGCAGCCGCAATGCCTGGATCGCGGTACGCACTCGCGGCGTGAAATCGAACCGCGACGGCATCGGCGCCGTTGTACGCGTCGAGAGCGCGTCGGGACGACAATGGCAGATGGTGCGGAGCGGCTCCAGTTACGCATCGCAGAGCGACCTCACGCTCACGTTCGGCCTGGGCCCGGATGCAACGGTTGCAGCGATCGAGGTCGAGTGGCCGAGCGGAACGAAGGATCGCGTCACGAAGGTGCCCGCACGACAGCACATCATCATCGAGGAGGGACGTGGGGTCGTGAAGTGAGGGGTGGCGCGACGTATCCGCCGCACTCCCGCTCGATCGCGGCGGCAACCTCCAACACGAGCTCCTCTTCGAACGGCCGGCCCACCACCTGCACGCCGATCGGCAGCCCCTCCGGCGATCGGCCCACCGGCACCACCACCGCGGGATTGCCCAGCACGTTGAACCACTGCGTGTAGACCATGGCGTCGAGGTAACGCACCTCTGTCCCCTCGATCGTCCACGCGCGTTCTCCATGGCGAAACGCGGGCACCGCGGCGACAGGGCACACCAGGACCCGATGGATGGCCATCTGCGAGAGCAGCTCGGCACGCACGAGGTCGCGATCGATCCAGGCGTGCGCCAGACGTCGTGCCGTAAACGGCTCCCGCGACGGCCGAGTGCCCTCGAACGCCTCGAGAATGGGCAGTGTGCTCTCCACCCCGCCGTGAGTCTCCGACAGCAGCAGTGCCCCCGTCTCACAGAAGAACGCGTCCCAGAGCGCCCGCGCCTTCAGGAGCGCCGGCGGGAAGAACGGCTCCACCTCGAATCCCGCCCGTTGCACGCCCGAAGCTGCCGCCCGAACCGCCCCGCGCGTCTCGGGTGTCACCGGCACGCTGCCATCGTCCTCGAACCACCCGATGCGGATGCCGCGACGTTCCTCGGACGGGGCCCTCACCTCGAGGGGCACCGCCATCGGGTCCGCATCATCCCATCCGGCGAGCGCTGCGAAGAGCGCCTGCAGATCGCCGACGGTGCGCGCCATCGGGCCGACGACGCCGATCACCGAAAAAGGACCGAGGCACGCCGGCTGGTGACCGGTGCCCGGAATACGGCCGGGCGTGGGCTTGAGACCGCAGATGCCGGTGAAGTGTGCCGGCACGCGAATCGATCCGCCGCCGTCGCTTCCGATTCCGCCGGCAGACAGACCCGCGGCAATCGCCGCCGATTCTCCGCCGCTCGATCCGCCTGGCGTCCGCGTGGGATCCCAGGGATTCACTGTCCGGCCGTGCAGCGGGTTGTCGGTCTCGTAACCCATCAGCATCTCGGCCACGTTGGTGGTGCCGATGACGATTGCTCCGGCTTGCTTCAGCCGGCGGACGACAACGGCGTCCGCGGTGGCCATCACGCCGGCGCGCGTAGGACTGCCGGTTTCGCATCGCAGGCCTGCGACTTCGATGGCGCTCTTCACGGTGACGGGCAGCCCGCCGAGAGGGCCACGAGGCGTCCCGCGCGATGCGGCCTCGTCCTGAGTGCGCGCTTCCGCGAGGGCCTGGTCGGCCCGCAGGTCCACGAACGCGCCGATCGCCGGATCGAGGGCGGAGATGCGATCGAGGTGGGCGTGCACCAGGTCGGATGCGGAGAGGTCGCCCGAGTCCACGAGACGCACGAGCACCCTCGCCGTGGCGGTGAAGGGGATTGACATCTAGCGAGGATGCCTGAGGGCAGGGCGAATCGACGGGACGGAGGGTGCCAACACCCCGTCCCGTCCAGTCTGAACTACCAGTCGAGCTTCACGCCGAAGCGCGCGATCGTCGGTCCCACGATGTTGACCGGACGCTCGAACGCCGAACCGCTGCCCCAACTGATGTTCTGGGCCGCGTCGGCGTTCGTCAGGTTGTAGACGTCGGCGAAGAGCCCCAAGCGGCGGCTCCCAGCCACGGTGAAGGTCTTCTCGCTGCGGATGTCGAGAATCCTGATGGTGTCCTGCCGGCGCGAGTCGATCGGCTCGGCGAGGATGCGCTGCGATCCGTAGTTGATGCCGTTGGCGGCGCCAGCCAGGAAGGTGCGGCCGTAGGCCTGGCCCTGCTGGATGCGCAGTGCGGGCGTGATGCGGATGCCCCATCCGGCGTCCACGCTTCCGTTGATCTTTGCCGTCCAGACGCTGAAGTTGTAACGGCCGTCATCGGTGTTGATGAACTCGTTCGGGTTGGCGCCCGTCGTGAGCGACCGGAGGTTCTGGCCGAAGTACGCCGTCTCGTGGTCCATGTTCCAGCGATTCGAGAACGACGCCTGAACCGAATAACGACCCGTCTGCCGCTTGGTGACCGACACCTCGACGGTGTGATACTCGCCATCGCCCGGCAGGTTCGTGAGCAGGTTGCGTACGGGCAGCCCCAGATTCGCCGGGTTGAGGTTGAAGCCCGGCAGCCCGGCGCCATCATCCGCCGTGCCGAGGACGCCATCTGGACCCGGGTCGCGGATCGTCACCGGCACGTTGAAGGCCGACGGCGGCCGGTTCTCGTTCATCAGCACCCGGAAGTTGCCGATCTTCCGGTACACGTACCCGCCGTGCACCGCGATGCCGGGCAAGAGTTCGTGCTCGAGCCACGCGGCGATCTCGCTCGTCCGTGTGTTCTTGATGTTCGGGTCGAGGAATGCCGTGGCGGCGCCCCCGCGCTGGGCGATGATCACGCCCTCCTCCCCTGTGTCGTACAGCCCGTTGCCGTTCACGTCGGTCCAGCGGTACCGTCTGAACCAGTCGAGGGAGTTCTCGTTGACGTTCTGTGAGATCGTCACGCCCGGGTTCCAGTAGTAGTGGCCGAAATTGACCTTGAACACGGTCTGCCCCCGCCCCGTGAGGTCGTAGATGATCCCGATCCTGGGCGCGAAGTGGTTGAACGTGATGACGTTGCCGACTTCCGGGAAGCTGAGCTGCGTCGGGTTGAAGGGACCGACGGGCGGCCCTTCCTGCTGCGGCAGGAAGCTCTTGTAGCGGTCGTAGCGAACGCCCAGGTTCAGCGTGAGCTTGCGCCCCACGCGCCACGTGTCCTGGAGGTACAGCCCGTCAGTGCGCATGCCCTGCTCGGAGATCGATGGCGTCGCGAAGAGATACACCTCCGCGGGCACACCGTTGTTCAGGATGTGCAGCACGTCGCCCGGCACGTTGCCGAGACCGCCGCGGCCTCGCTCGTCGGTGAAGGTCTCGCGGAACCACTCGCCGCCGAACTTTATATTGTGCTCGCCTGCCGGACCGGGGCGGAAGTAGGTGATCGAGCCCGCGACCTGGTTACGCGACGGCGTCCGGTACCACCCGTCGCGGTTGCCCCCGCTCACCGTCTGATTGCCGATGTCCTGGAACGCCGGTGAGTCGCTGTGGCGGAAGTTCGGCCAGATGTAGCGGAACTGCCCTCCGCGCAGCTCGAGATACGTGCTCTCGCTCAGCACGGTCTCGTAACCGGCCTTGTAGGTGTGGCCCCAGTACTTCTGCCGCCAGGTGGAGTCCTCCGAGGTGTGCCGGGCCGCCGTGGCACCGACCGTGAAGGTATCGAGGCGATTCGGCTGATGCTTCTGCCCCCACATTCCGAAAGCCGTGATCTTGGTCTGCTGCGACAGGGCGTAGGTGCCCTTGACCGAGATGTTCCGCAGCCCGGTCTCGAACGGCTTCACGGGGAAATTTGGCAGCGACACCTTGATGTTCTGGTCCCGGAGCGAGCCGAACCACCAGATCTTGTCCTTCTTCAGGTATCCACCGACATCGCCATTCACGTCGTGGTAGCTGTCGAGGCGGTTCAGGTCCGACGGCTGCAGACTGCCACACAAACCACGAGGGCACAGGAACGTCATCGAGTCGTCGATGTTGCGCGCCTGCACGCTGCTGCTCTGGTAATCGGCGTGAAGCTTTCCGCGATACTCGTTGCCGCCGGACTTGGCCACGAAGTTCGACCACACGCCCGGCCAGGGCATTTCGGCGGTGTGGCCCTTGGTCTGAACCGCCACCTCGTCGATCGCCCCGTAGTCGTAATAGAACCCGGCCGCGCTCGTCCCTTCGGTGTTCACGATGCCTTCGACCATCGGCCGGTGCTGATCCTGCTTGGTGTCGTAGACGGCGTAACCGGTCTGCGTCCCTGCGGCGCTCCCGCCGATGTCGATGCGATTGACGACGATGGCAGGGGCCGCGGCGAGCACGGTCCAGAAGTCGCGGGCGTTGGGCAGCGACGCTAGGCGCTCCTGGCTGAAGCTGGTCGCCGTCGTCGTCGAGGTCACGTCCACGACCGGCGACTCACCGCTGACCGTCACCGTTTCCTGGAGCGAGGCGAGCCGCAACTCCGTGTTCACGGTCGCCGTGAACCCGATGCCAACGCGCACCCCCTCGCGGACGACGCTGCCGAAACCGGCCAATTCGTACTGAATGCGATAGTCGCCGGGGGGGAGACCGGGGAAGCGGTAGTCACCCTGGTTATTGGTGACCTCCGTTCGCACGCCCTGCATGCTCGGACTGGTGACGGTGACCGTCACGCCCGGAAGGACACCGCCCGTAGCGTCCGAGACTTTACCGTTGATGGCCCCCGTCGTGGCGCTCACCTGTGCTTCGGCAAATGCCGCTGGCCATACGAGAACCAAACCCAAGACAAACACGCCGATTCGCCCCATGACACCCTCCAGAAGGAAAACAAACGAGCCAGCCGAACAAAACGCCGAACGCCGAGCGACGGGGCCGCGCCTCGGGAGAACGAGCGGGCACCGATTGATTGAGTGAGTGAGTGAGTGAGTGAGTGAGTGATTGAGTGAGTGAGTGAGTGAGTTGCTGGCGGATTCTAGACTTTACCCGTGGCCGAACACAACAACAAAAAAGGGGGAAAGAAAGAGCGTGGGGCGAAATCCGCCGGGGTGGGCCGAGCCGCTGCTGGCAGCCGCTCCCGTCGTTCTGGAGCTGAACAGTGTTCCTCGAACCGTGGTGACGGCCGACCATCTCGACCTATCTCGAAATGTAATCGTTGCCCGTGAGCCATTGACTTCGAGGCCGGGCTGAGGCTCAATGCGGATGGCTTTGGCGTCCACCATTTCTGTTTCCGAGCTCGGAGGTTCCACATGCGCCGATTTCCCCTGATGTTCGTCGTCGTCGTCGTTGTTTCGGTGTTCGCGGCCTGCTCGCAGACGACGCCGGCCGAACCGCAAACGCCGGCGACGGCCACCACGCCCACGCTCGGGATCCGTCCGGCGGGCGATACGGAGATTCAGCCCGATCTGAGCCAGGTCCCGCCCGACCTGCAGAAGGTCTACG
>DATKDY010000026.1:0-10409 GCA_035512515.1 Vicinamibacterales bacterium | reverse complement strand
CCTGCCGAGGAGGACTGATGGCCGACCCACAAATGCCCGTGGACATCGTAAACGCAATCCGCTCCCGCAACTGGGGAACGCACCACGTGCACTGGCATGTCGTGCGCATCTGGGACCTTTTGGGTCCGCAGGTGCGTCAATGGGCGCAGCAGCAGGGTTGGAGCCGCGCCGCGGTGCAGGAGGGAGAAAGCGGTAACGGACTGGCTTTCCTTGCAATGCACCGCGTCATGATGCAACAACTGCGCACCCGCTTCCCCCATCATGAAGCGCTTTTCGTCGGATGGCCGACACCGCCGACAGACCCCAGCGATGCGGCGGATCCGCTCCCAAACAACGGAAACACTGCCTTCAGCTTGGATATGGGGAGAGCCGTTACTCGGCTGCACCAGAACCTTCAGAGCTTCACGGACGACGACGATTTCGGCCTGTATCTTGAAACCAGTCTCCGCCCTCTGTCTGGCCAGCCGGATCGCCGCTCACCAGACCGGTCCGCCGGGATCCACAACTACATGCACAACCGGTTCGCAGACTCATCCAGCGACATCGACATGGGAAATCCCCAGGTAAACATCGAGAATGCCCGGTTCTGGAGGCTGCACGGATGGATCGACGCTCGCTGGAGCGCGTTGCGAGAGGCAATAGGAGCGTCCGATAACGAGCCTGCGTATGTAGCGGCGCTGAGGGAGGCCGAGCACCATATGGGCCATGCCATGCCGCACGCGCATGTCGCGGCGGAGAAGGTGGCTCCTGCGCCCTCCCCGCAGCCGATCCCGCACGATATCTTGCGGCAAATTCGGGAGGCTTTGCTGCAACGGGCTCAGGAATAGATTCAATCAGCGGCGGTACCGGGAATAATGGCGCGGCCGCGGGCGGCGGCTTGGATTGGCGACGTCGTTCTCAACCGACGTCGCGGTCCCTGCCCCCTGCCCAGGCTGCCGATGCGTCCGGGCGGCCGTGCGTCGCCCACCGAGTCGTATTTTCCCAGAAGCTGAATCGAGCAGTTCGGCGCCACAGGCCTTGGGCTGCGGCGGCACTGCCGCATCCGGATGCGTCGCGTGACCGGCGCCTGGCGGTGGGTGCGACGTCGGCGTCCGAGGCTTCACTTACCATGTAGTGTTGCAGGTGGCCGTGGGCTGTAAGTGACGGGCGCCATGCGCGCAATGCGGGTGCGGATGGTAGGTTGGTGTGTTCTCCGGCGGTGCGGGCGGCATGCACGCTGTGTGGTCTGTCGAACTGATGTTCGCAGATGCACCACTGGGGTCTTTCCCCCCCTTCAGCCACGGGCCTTTTCAGCAGGCTTCAGCCTGAACTCGACTACTTTCAGTGGTGCAAGGCACGCACATCCGCCCAACCCGCCGCCTCCAGGCGGTGCGGTTGTTTAGTCCGCGATTGACTGCACGGCCGTTCCCCACCCACCACCACAGCGAGGTCTATCATGGCCAGGAAACGAAGGGTCGCCAGCGAGACGGGACGTGAGACGAAGGCCGGTTTCGTCAGCACCGAGATCGAAGCGGCGGACATTCCGGACTACGTCGTACTCGAACTGCGCTACGAGAGTCCGGTCGCGTTCACGGCCTCGCGCTTCTCCGCGCCGGCGGCGGCCGAGCCGCAGGCGGACACGCTGAACGATGTGCTCGCCAGGTACGACATCCAGACCATGCGCTCCCACTTCGGCCTGTCCTCCGCCGTCATCCGGAGCCGGGTCGAGGTCGCGGCCACTCTGCCGTCCGAACCGGAGCCGGCGAAGTTCGCGAAGAAAGGGATGGACACGGACTTCATCCAGAGCGGTTTCGTGCAGGTCGTGCCCACGAGCGGCAGTGACGCGAAGAAGATCGCGCGCGAGCTGAACCGGAAGGGGCCGGTCTGGAAGGCGTTCGTCGCGCCGCGCCCCGTGCCCGCGGCAGTGGCGAGCGGATCCCAGGCCGGCAGCCGCAACTTCGAGCCGTCGCAGGGCTATCTGCACGCGGCACCCAACGGCATCGGCGCGATGGAGGTGTGGTCGATGCCCGGTGCGAAGGGTCGTGGTGTCACCATCTGCGACATTGAGGGCAACTGGAACCGCAGCCACGAGGACCTGCCCACCGGGATCGCGCTCTTCGGCGGCACCGTCATCAACGACGTCGGCTGGCGCAACCACGGTACGGCCGTGCTCGGCGAGATGGTGTCCAAGCCGGGGCAGAAGGGCACAGTCGGCATCAGCCATGGCGCGAAGGCGGCCGTGCAGTCGGCCGTGATCAACGGCGTGTTCAACACCGCGGGCGCCATCAACAACGCCGCGAGCAAGCTCAAGGCCGGGGACGTCATCCTCATCGAGCTGCAGGCGCCGGGACCGAACGGGAAGTACGTCGCGATGCAGTACTGGGGCGACGTCTTCTCGGCCATTGCGGCAGCAACCGCGAAGGGCATCACGGTGGTCGAGGCGGCCGGCAACGGCGATGAGAATTTCGAACTCGCCATCTTCAACAACACCGGCCTCCAGAAGGACAGCGGCGCAATCGTGGTCGGCGCGGGCGTGCCGCCGACGAACCACTTCGATACCGACAACGCGTACGCATCCATCGGCGTGCCCCGCTCGCGCATCTGGTTCTCGAACTACGGCAAGATCGTAAACGTGCAGGCGTGGGGCTGGCACGTCACCACGCTGGGCTACGGCGATGCGCAGGGCGGCTCGGAGAAGCTCTGGTACACGCTGCGCTTCTCCGGCACGTCAAGTGCATCACCGATCGTGACGGGAGCCGTTGCCTGTCTGCAGGGCCGTGCGAAGTCGAAGCACGGCGCACCGCTCACGCCGAAACGCATCAGGGACATCCTGATGTCGACCGGCACACCGCAGCAGGCCGGCCCCGGTGTACCGCTGACCCAGCATATCGGACCCCAGCCCGACCTGCCCATGGCCATGCGAAGGGTCTGAGAAGGGAGACGTCTTGACCATTCCCGCGACACCGGCACCGGACGACGGCACCATCCGGACACCGGTCGACTTCAAGCTGAAGCCGGGATGGCACTTCGATGCGAAGCGGCGCAGCTTCGAGTCCGCCACCGGCGAGAGGTTCTCCGTACGCGGCGAGCTGCCGAAGGGCAGCAGGATCGTCCACACGGCGCCGAACCTCGCCCACGCCGATGTCGCCGACCTGAACGAGCACGAGCTCGAGCTGCGCCGCTACATGCAACTGATCCTGCCGCACGGCGAAGCCGCCGGCCGCTACCTCGACACGGTGCTTTCCTGGCCCGCGGCCGAGGAAGCGACCATCCCCCCGAGTCCGAGCCTGCCCCAGCAGTACTGACGTTTCGGGGGCGAGCGCGTTGCACCTGAGAGGACGTGCACGGCCGCGGCCGCAAGCATGTTCACCAGCGTCAAAGGAAGGAGAATCTCATGAGCCTGAACTCGCTGGCGTCCACCCGCGTGGCCCGGGAAGCTGAAGCTCGCGCTAACGTGCGAATCCTGAGCAGCTCCTCTGAGGACGCCGTCGGTCCCAGAGAAGACGACGTACAAAACGCGCTAAGTGCGTTGGTCGAATACGTCCCTGCTGAGACCATCACGCTCTATATCGCGACAGTCTCTTCACTTCCAGTCCTCACTGCGGCCGTCCCAGCTCTCAATGCCCTGACGGTCTACATCGTGTTCGCAGCGCTTACGCCAGCGCTCTTCGCCCTGGTTTACGCAGGCAAGAGACGCGCAGCGGGCGAATCGCGGTGGCCCGGGTGGCGGGCGTGGCCGTGGTGGCCGACGGTCGCAGCCACGGTCGCGTTTCTCGCGTGGGGCCTCGCAGTTCCCGATGGACCGTTCTCGACCACCGATAGCGGACGCGTACTCGGGAGTCTGGTAGCGATTTTCGTGTCCACGTTGCTCGGCGTCTTCGGGCGCTTCTTCACCCCCAAGACAACGTGACGCACTCTGTTGATTGACCCGGCAGGATGAATTCACGATCGATGTGGCGAGTCGTCCTGATGACTGTCGGCTTCATTTGCGCCGGTGCAGTACAGGGCGCGCTGATCGGCATTCTCTCGTTCACTCCAGTGTGGATCGAGCAACTCATCTGGCAGCCGGAGTACCCGCTCTTCGAATTCTGGACGCTGCTCGCCATGGTACTGATCGGGGCGCCGATGGGCGCCATCCTCGGCCCGGTGATCGGGTGGATCCTCATAGGGAGAGCGCCCCTGTGGCGGATTCTGGCTGAGCCCACCATTGCAGCAATCATCTGGTCGTGGGGCGCATGGGTGTATGTGTTCCTCGTTCCGGTTTCGGGAGGATTTGACCTTCTGGTGCTCGGCGCATTCCTCGGAGCCATCGTCGCCACTGTCCGTCTGCGCTTCCGTGGCGTCCGTCCACGGTTGACGCCAGATAGTGCGGGCAGAACCGCATGAGTGCCGACTCTGCAGCACCGCCGGCGATTATTGCCGGCAACCCTGTACGCATGCCGGCCCGCCACCCGCGCGTGCAGCGCCGCCGTCAATCGAGCCAGCCCAGGCACCGACATGAGTGTCGGTAACCGCGCACACACGCCGCGCGCGCAGATGCGTGTGCAGGTTACCGACAACCGAAAGCCATTCGGTTGGCCCTGCGGGCCACTCATTTATGCCACGCGGCCCGCTGTTGCAGTCCCGAACGGCCATCCGGGCACACGCGCTCAATTTGCGCGACGGCCGATGACGTCACGCTGCACTATGCGGCAGGGTAGAGATGAGCGACGTCCGAGCAGCTGAACCACCATTGTCAGCCAGGATAATTACCTGGCAGCCGCGATTGTTGCGCGCAAGATCGACCAGGTGGAAAATTGACCTCGACGACGATCTCATGAGTCATGGGGAAGTCCTGCCACCTCCCGCGTGGTCGATCGACCTCGGGAGCCGTCGCGCGCCCTCGACGGAGGTCGATATCCCACAGTCACGGTGGTCAGCTCTCCCCGGAGGCGTGAGAAACCCGCGTCGAGGTCGATTTCACTTGCGGCATCCACTCCTGGCGACGTCGCACGCACCAGACCGCGCCTCAGTCGACCTCGACCGGCGTCGCGCCCGGCAGCCAGAGCGTGAAGCACGAACCATCTCCGCTGGCGCTGCGCAGCGTCAGATCCCCTCCCATACGGCGTGCAAGCTCGAGACCGATGGACAGCCCGAGACCGGCGCCGCCCTGCTTGCGGGTGTTCCCCGGATCGGCCTGCACGAACGGCTCGAAGACCGTCTCCGCCTGGGTTGAGGAGATGCCGATCCCGGTATCCGCCACCCGCATGAACGTCCATGGGCCGTCCCCGGCGAGCCTGGCTTCCGCGTCCGGGGTCGGGCTCGTACCACAGCTCACGGTGATGCTCCCGCCGCTATTGGTGAACTTGATGGCATTGCTGAAAAGGATCACCAGGATCTGACGGACGCGATCTTCGTCGCCCACATAGAACGTGCTCGCATCGGCGCACGCGGACGTGAGGCCGACCCCGGCCGCTATGGCCTGAGGCTCGGTCAGGGCGAGCGCGGCCGCGATGGACTCCTGCGCGGAGAGAGTCTCCCGATCGACGTCCATTCGCCCCGACTCCACCCTCGCCAGATCGAGGATGTCGTCGATCAGCGCGATCAGGTGGTCGCTGCTTACCTTCATCCGCGCGAGGAAATCCTTCTGCCCGGATGTCGTCGGCCCGGCGATTTCCAGCTCCAGGAGATTGGTATACCCGATGATGGCATTGATCGGAGTGCGGATTTCGTGGCTCATCGTCGCCAGGAACCGCGACTTCGCATGGTTCGCGTCCTGCGCTTCGTCCGCGAGCTCCTGCTGCCGAATGCTCGACAGCACCAGCTGCTCATTCAGCTGCGCCGCATCTTTGCGGGCCGTCTCCAGATCACGGAACAGACGGGCGTTGTCGAGGGAGATCGAGCACCGGGCGGCCAGGTCTTCGGCCAGCTCGACATCTCTTTCGGTGTACTGGTGACCCACGTCTGCACTGACGAAAGTGATGGCACCGAGCACGTTACCGCGGGCGATGAGCGGCACCACGACGACCGACCCGATGCCGAGCGCGCGCAGGTTTTGCAGATTCTCCTCGCTGGATGCGAAGTCGACGAGCATCTCGTCGGATACCGTCGTAATCAGCTCCGTCGCACGGGATCGGATCACCCGGGGCAGACCGATGGGATCGTCTCGACCGGGGGGCCAGCCGGCCTTCAGTCTTCGGGCCCGTTCCTCTTTTCGTGGGTCCGGGTGTATGATACCCAGGCGGCGCATGGAATCGTCGGGCTCGGCGACGTCCACGATGCACCACGAGCCCAGGTACGGGAGCGCCATTCCCGCGACCGTAACGAGCGTGTGCTCGTAGTCGAGGGAGTCGGCCAGGCACTGGCTCGCATCTGCGAGAAAGTGCGGCACCGATTCGGCCTCTTGCGATGGCACGGATGTCGCAGCACGAGGCGGCTCACCGTGCGCGGCCTGTTTCGAATCGCTTTGCAGATCAGGGCCGTGGGTCATGACGCGGCTGGTTCACGGTTAACGAATCCCATCCGGTCGGGTGGGCGTCCTTGAAAGAAGCGTGCCATTTGCCCGTGCGAAATTCGTTCCGTCCGGCGCGGCGGATGAGCCGCCAACGCCACATTGTACCCGCAACCACCCATAATGGCCCATCCTTCGCCCGCGCTGGTTGATCTGGCACGACGCATCGTGGAGCAGGAAGCCGGCGGGTCACCCGATCCGGCCTCCTCGGCTGCCGGCGTTGACACAGCCTGTCTGCGGTTGACGGACCACCTGGTCGACGTGCTCGGCGCCGTCGGAGTCTCCGCACTGCGCAGGCGTGCGCTCCACCTGGCGCAGCGGGAGCAGCCCCTGCTGGCGCGCGTGGCCGTGAGCGGGGATTCAGACGCGTGCTACAGCGGCCTGGCCGAGTCGCTCGCGGCGAGCACCAGAGAAGAAGCGACGGCGGCCGCCGTCACCGTACTCACACACCTGCTCGATCTGCTCGTCGTGCTGCTCGGCGAGGAATTGGGCATGAAGCCTGTCCGCAAGCTGTGGCCTCGGGCGACCAGCGCCAGGGAGAACGACGCATGAGTGAGGGTAAGAGAGTGGTGATCAAGAAGCTGCCCAGCGGCGTGGCCGGGCTGGATGTCATCCTGGGCGGCGGCGTGCCGGAGGGTTCGTTCAACCTCATCGCGGGTCCTCCCGGCACGGGGAAGACCACACTGGCGCACCAGTTCGTCTTCGAGAACGCGACACCCGAACGCACGGCCCTCTTCTTCACGATCCTCGGCGAGCCCGCGGTCAAGATGCTGCGGCACCAGCAGCAGTACACCTTTTTCGACCTGGAGAAGGTGGACGAGAGCATCCGCTTCATCAACCTGACCGATGACGCCATCGAGCGCGGTCTGGAAGGCGCTCTGGAGCGGATCATCGAGGAAGTGGAAAAGAGCGGGGCGGGCATTGTGGTCGTCGACTCCTTCCGTTCGCTGACCGACGCCACGGCCGCCAGCTCCACTGCCCCGTCGAACGTTCCCGGCGTCCTGCAGCGCCTGGCGATGCAACTCACTACCTGGCAGGTGACGTCGTTTCTGGTGGGCGAGTACGAAGAGGGCGACAAGACGGGGAACCCGGTCTTCACCATCGCTGATACGATTGTCTGGCTCGAGCAGACGGCTGACAACAACTCGGTCGTTCGCAAGCTCCAGGTGGTGAAGGTCCGCGGACAGTCGCCGATGCCGGGACTCCATACGTACCGCATCACGGGTGGGGGGCTGCAAGCCTTTCCGCGACTCTCCCTCGCCGTGGACGAACACGAACGGGAGACGCCGACCGGCCGGGCCTCCACCGGCGTCCCGGGGCTGGACGAAATGCTGGGCGGCGGGATTCCCACCGGCGATTCGGTGCTCGTCGCCGGCCCCTCGGGCTCGGGCAAATCGGTGCTCGCCACGCAGTTCATCAACGAGGGAGGGAAAAACGGCGAGGCGGGAGTCCTCGTCGTCTTCGAGGAGCACCCGAAGGAGTATCTCTACCGCGCGGATGGTCTGGGATTCGAGTTACGGGAGATGATCGATGCGGGAATGCTGGAAGCGCTGTATCTGCGTCCGCTCGACCTGTCGCCGGACGAGACGCTGTACGAGATCCGGGAAGCGGTGAAGCGGGTCGGTGCCAGGCGCGTCGTCATTGATTCGATGTCCGGCTTCGAGCTCGCCCTCGCCCCCACCTTCAGGGCGGACTTCCGCGAATCGCTCTACAGGCTGGTGGGCGCCCTCACCGGCGTCGGGATCACCGTGCTGACCACTATGGAGGTGACCCAGGGGGAGGACGGGCTCCGCTTCACTCCGAACGTGATCTCCTTCCTCGCGGACGACCTCATTTCTCTTCGCTATGTCGAGGTGGACAGGGAGCTGAAGAAGGTGGCCACCGTGGTGAAGATGCGTGGCAGCCAGCACAGCAAGGCGTATCGCGAATACGAGGTCACCGGCAGCGGCTTCGTGGTCGGTGGCGATCTGGACGGATACACCGGTCGCATCAGCGGGGCCCCGGTTCTCACCAGGCAGGAGGCGTGAGATAGCTGCGGGCATCCATTACACACACACACCTGCGTCACGTGGAGCCATGAGATACCGAGCGTCGGTCGCCTGCACAGGCGCACTCGTACTATGCCACGCATCAATCGCGGCGCAGACCACCGATTCACTGCTCACACGCCGAAGAGTACATCCAACGCCGAATTCTTGCGCCATTGAACATCAGCGCTGCGAGATGGGGATACGATCCATCAGGCAAAAACCTGTCAGTGATCGGGGGACTCCAGCTGAGCGCTGACGAGCTTGGCAGAATCGGTCAGCTTCTGCTCCAGGACGGGCAGTATGAGGACCGCGAAGTCATCAGGGCTGATCTCGTGCGCTAGGCGCTGTCGCCGCAGGTGGCAAACGGCCCCGCGAATTACTGGGGTCTCGGCTGGTCGCTGGGCCGACGAATCACGCGTGTGGTCTTCGGCGACTCGGCACTGGCATTGATCAAGGCTTCCCCCTTGGATTCAGCCTTCGCTGACCGCGCGGCAAGGCTGGAGGGCGAATACCGGCACTATCTGGAGTTCCGCGACCGCGTGACCGACGTCTTCGGCAGCACAGCTGCATTCGACGATCCGCTCCAGGCCAATGAAGTACCGGTCATGCGGGCGATGAGGATCGAGCGGGAGGACACACCTTCGTTCGTGTTTCATTCAGGAGACGGAGGTCAATTCCTGTTCCTGCTTCCTGACAGGGGAATCGTAGCAGTCCGGCTGATACGAGACCTGTTCACCGAGATAACTGAATCTCCAGAGTTCAAGGGGAAGGATACCAGCGATCCGGAAATAGGCGCTCGGCTGTCGGAACGCTTCGAAGCCGTGAGCAACGCGAGTGGCTTCTTGAACTTTAGCTGGCTTGTTCTTGCGTTCCCTTGAATGCATCAGGAGCGTTCCGCATTGGCAATATTCGGCTCCGCGCTGTTTTGAGTGGGTATTGCGACAAGGGGCCGCCTGGCGGGCGGTGGCGACTTTCGCGCTGAGGTCAACATGAGTGCAGGCGCCCGACGCCGCAGCCCATCGCGCGCTGCGGCGTCGGTGGTCACGTGACCGCTCCGATTTCGTTGCGCGACGTCGCTACTCCGACTCCGACGCGCGAAAGTACGTCTCCGCCGGAATGTCGCGTTCACGGTGCCACCGCGCGCCTGCGGTCCACTCGTCCGGCTCCGTGCCGAGGTGGCGATGCTCGTCCAGCAGTGCATTGACAGGCTCCGGCCCCAGCTGCGGCGGTTGCCAACTCCCATCGAAGTGCGCCTGCCCGCGCGGATCGATGAAGACGGGCCGCGCGCGGCCCCACCACTCGACGCGCCAACCTCGTTCGTGCACCAGCGTGTGATGATACGTGCAGAGCAGCAGACAGTTCGACAGACTGGTCTGACCTCCGTCCGCCCAGTGACGCACGTGATGCGCGTCGGTGAAACGGAGGCCACATCCGGGGAAGCGGCAGCCGCGGTCGCGCACGTCGAGCGCACGCCGCAGCGCGGGCGGGATCGTGCGCGTCCTGCGTCCCACATCGAGAACCGATCCGTCACGATCGTGTGCGACGTTCACGATGCTCCCATCGCATGCGAGTCTGCGACACGTTTCACCTGAAACGCCCGTGCCATCCTCGAGCTCCGCACGGCCGGGTTCGATATCGGTGCCGGCCGACAGGGTCGATGGATCCACGTGCACGATGACCTGATAGCGTTGCGCACGCGTGCCGCTGATCGGCACGTTTCCAGACGTGTGCGCGGCGATGTCGCTTGCACGACCGGCACCACCATCAGCGCCGGGCTGCGCGGCCGTCGGCGCGGCGGTGCCGAAGCCCGCGGCCAGCGCGCGCTCCGCCAGCAGGCCGATCGCATCGGCACGACGCTGCGCTGCCGCACGCTCCCTTTCCGCCGGCGACGGCGCGGGCTGATGCTCGCG
>DATKDY010000025.1:0-40294 GCA_035512515.1 Vicinamibacterales bacterium | reverse complement strand
CAGGGTCTGCAGCCCGCGCGTCGTCGCCGGCTGCCGCACGCCGTCCTTGTCGAGGCGCCGCACCCAGTCCTGGTCGTAGTGGTAGGGGTAAACCATTTTGGGGCGGATCGCCTTCAGGCAATCCACCGCCTCGTCGGGCTCCATCCGCGCCGCCGGGACGTTCATCGGGAAGAACACCACGTCCACGTTGCGCACGCCCCGAACCTCGGGCACGCACTCGGTGACACCGGCGACATAGATCCGCGTCCCGCCCACCGTGAGGACGTAGCCGTTGGCCTCGCCCTTGGGGTGGAACGACTCACCGGGCGTGACGTCGTAGGCGCCGACCGCCTCAATGTGCACCCCAGCCACCTCGCGCACGTCGCCATTGGCCATCACGATCCCATCGGGGACGATCTTCTGCCCGTTTGCGGCGATGACCACCGGAGCACCAGGCTTGCGAACGGCGGCGATGGCCGTGGCGTCGAGGTGATGCGCGACGTCGTCGGTGATGACGATGAGATCGGCCGGCTTCATCCGCGACAGCCCGGCCCGGCTCCACGGGTCGATCTGGATCACCTTCCCCGCGTGCTCGATCTGCAGGCTGGAGTGGATAAGCGGCGTGATGACGAGATCGCCGCCGGTCGCGGGGACACGATCCTGCGCGACGGCAATTCCTCCAGAGCAGAAGCTTTGCCCCACGAGCACCACCCACAGGAGCGCGGTGAATCCCGACCATCGCGTCATGCCTCATGCTCCCGGTGGTGTGGAGATCGCACCCGTCGTCCCTTCCAAAGGACGAGCAGATCGTGGGGCGTCAGTCGGCGAGGCAAGAGGAAGAGGGCGATGGGCACCGTGTTCATCGAACCGCCGTCTGTGGCGCACGAAGCGCGAGCAGTTCGCCGCTGTAACCGGGGCCGCTGATCGCGATCACCAGATACTGCCGGCCGTCGAGCATGTAGGTCATCGGCGAGCCGGTCTGCGGCGCTGGCAGCTGATACGCCGCCACCTCCTTGCCGCTGGCCTTGTCGTAAGCGCGCAGCATCGCGCCACGCGTGCCCGACGGCGTCGGCCCGTAATTGCCCTCGCCGGCGATGAGCAAGGTTTCGGTCACCAGCGTCCCGACGTTGTTGCCGGGGCGCCCGGTGGGCGGCAGGTCGAGCCCCTTCAGGGCAGGGTGGTTCTTCACCAGGTCGGGCGTCGCCCCGTGCGGAACCTGCCAGCGGATTTCTCCCTTGGTGAGGTCGATGGCACTGATGCGGCTGTAGGGCGGCTTCACGAGCGGCAGCCCCTGGATGGTGAGGCCGGAGTTGGCGCCCCCGGCCTCGGCCGTGGCCGAACCAGCGCCGCCGGATCGCCGTGCGCCCGACAGCACCGTGCCCTGGTGGTACGGCAGGTCAGACACGCCGGGCGGCGGCGGCACCAGTCCCATCGCCCGCGGCGAGCTTTCCGACGCCACGTACAGCAGGCCGGTCTCGGGATCGAACGAGCCGCCGGGCCAGTTCGTGGCGGCGCCCTGCGCCCCCATCGCGAGGGTGGCGATCGGGCCCTCCTTGCGGCTGAGCGACGGCGGCGTGAAGATCGGGCCGATTCGGTAGAGCGCGATCGCCGCCTCGCCCTCCTTGCGGAGTTCGGGCGTGAAGTCGATGAGGTCGTCGCGCGCGAAGCCCTGACGATCGTAGGCCGGCGGCTTGCTGGGGATCGGCTGGGTCGGTGAGTAGTGCTCGCCGGGGACGTCACCCTTCGGGACCGGCTGCTCTTCGATCGGCCAGATCGGCTCGCCGGTGATACGGTCGAACACGTAGAGGAACGCCTGCTTGGTCGGTTGCGCGACGATTTTGCGCAGACGGCCGTCAATGGTCACGTCAGCGAGGATCGGCGCGCACGGGATGTCCATGTCCCACACGCCGTGGTGCACGAGCTGGAAGTGCCACTTGCGCTCGCCGGTCTGCAGATCAACCGCGACGAGGCTCTCGGCGAACAGGTTGTCGCCGGGCCGGTGGCCGCCGTAGTAGTCGTGCGTCGGCAGTTCCACGGGCAGGTACGCCAGGCCCAGTTCGGGGTCCACCGAGATCTGCGCCCACACGCCGGTGTTGCCGGTGTAGGCCCAGGAGTCCCTGCCCCACGTGTTGTTGCCGAACTCGCCGGGGCCTGGGATGGTGCGGAAGATCCAGAGCCGCTTGCCGGTTCGGGCGTCGAAGCCGCGCACGTAGCCCTTCGCGTTGATCTTGCTCCGCGGGTTGGCGCCGGTCTCGAACGCCGCCCCGACGATGACGATGTTGCCGGCCACTATTGGCGTGGCGTGCAGGCCTACGGCGGCCTTCTCGAGGTCGAGGGCTTGGTCGAAGTTCTGCTTCAGATCGACGATGCCTTGCTGGCCGAAGCCAGGAACGGGTCGCCCCGTCGCCGCGTCGAGCGCCACCAGCCGGTAGCCGGGCGTCACGTAGAGGATCCGTTCCTCGTTGCCGTCGGTCCAGTAAGCCAGCCCGCGTCCCGAGAGTTGGCGCGGCGCGTTACGGCCGCGGGCGCCTTCGTCGACGGAGTAGACCCATTTCAACTCGCCCGTGCCGGCGTCGAACGACGCCACGGCGCGCCGCGTGCCGCCCGTTGAATAAAGCCGGCCCTTGACTACGAGCGGCGTCGACTGCAGGTTGAACTCAGGGCGCGGCCCGAGGTTGTCGGTCTTGAACCGCCACGCCACCTCGAGATCGGCGAAGTTGGTGGCGGTGATCTGGTCGAGCGGCGCGTAGCGCGTATGACCAAGGTCGCCGCCGTAAGTGGGCCACTCCCCCGCCGGCGCTCCGCGTTGCGCCGCCACCGTGGTCGAGGCGGCGAGCACCGTCGCCGCCAGCCGCATCACCGTCCGCGCTGCCGTCATGAGGCGGAGTATACGTCCGCCGGGAAAGGGCGTGGCGACGCCGGGGGTCGGCGGCCTGCACCATCTCTACGATCGCGTCGCCGCGTAGCTGACAGTCACGCCGCAACACGGACGTCCCTTCGGCTATCGCCGCTCACCACACCTCTGATCCAGATTCACCGCCCAGGCGTGACAGCTCAACACACCGTCCGTCCTCTTTACACCTCGATATCTGCGGCAGTCGCGGCGTCCGCAGTCGTCGGAGCGCCCTGTTTCATCCGTCGCGGTGCGCTGCCACATGCGGAACTTGACGGGGCGCTACCCGCTCGATTCCATCCTGGTACGAGCCGAGCATCCGGGTGAACTCCCGAAGCGGCTCACTTCGCGGCTGCCGACCTCGTCGAATTCTGGCCGGAAAACCAACGAAGTGAAGCTCACATGTCGCCGATGAGACGTGCTGAAAGGGCAAGAAAAGGGCAACGCTCGCGCAAGACGCACAGCGCGTCAGCGAAAGTAAGCAGATTTCCTAGGAAATGGCTCCTCGGGCTGGACTCGAACCAGCAACCCTCCGGTTAACAGCCGGATGCTCTGCCATTGAGCTACCGAGGAATGCAAGAAGCACACGTGTGCGAAGCCACAGCCCCGCCACTGCGCGTGGACGGCAGAGGATCATCGTAATTCAGAAACCCTGAACCGGCAAGATAGCGCACCCGGCACGGTTCAGCGGCGCACCGCGACAATCTGCATGACCGCGGGCGTCACCATGCGGACGGTGGGCACCCGCACCGCCCAACGCCGGGCCGCGACGCCGTTGGCGTCGGACCACTCCGGCGAGAGCTCACCAAGGGCGACCAGCCGCTTGCGGCCGCTCTCGACGAACGCCATCAACCTCGTGCATCACCATGACGCTGCCCGCGGTCATGGACGAAGCGAGCCGGGACAGCACCGATCGCGGATCGTGCACGAAGTCCGAACCGGCGCCTGCGGGGTGCATCGCACCTTCTGCGTTTGACGCTACTCCGCCGGCTTCTTCTGCCTGTTCGGCTTCACCACGCGCCCACTCTGGCCGCCGGTCACGAACATCTGCACGAAGGTGCCGAGCAGGCCGAGCCCGACCCACGCGTACGGCACCCAGGGCTGCCCGGGGGCGGGACTCATCGGATAGGCCACCCAGATGTCGCCGGCGGCAGCCGCATCCATCAACGTCTCGTTGCCCATCATGGCCAGCACACCGACGACGATGGTCCACGCGCCGCCGAACGCGGTGCCGAGGATGATCACGTAACGTTGGAGCCAGGTCGCCAGCAGCGCCCCGCCGACCGAGAACATGACGACGACAAACGGGTGCGGGTCGCCCTCAACCTGCGTCCAAATGAGATTGGCGACGAGCGCGCCGAGCCCGGCGCCGACCAGCGCGACGCCGATGAAGTAGGCCGCGAGCAGCAGGAGACTACCGGCCAGGCCGCCCAGAATCGCGGAAATCACCATGTAGGTGGTGTCGTCCGCGCCCCAAATCGAGCTCGCCGCCAGCGCGCCGATGATGAAGCCGAAGATCGCGAGGACGAACTTGAAGAGGCGATAACCGAGGAAGCAGGCGACGAGCCCGCCCAGGATCAGAACGGCAGCGGCGGGCAGTTGGTAAGCAGCAGGGAGCATGCTGGCGGGTCGGATTGTACCTTACGCGGCACTACACCTCACGGCGGCCTTCCATCGCCTTGCCCATGGTCAACTCGTCGGCGTATTCGAGATCGCTGCCGACGGGGATCCCGGTGGCGATGCGTGTGACGCGCACGCCGAGCGGCTTGAGCAGCCGCGCCAGATAGATGGCCGTGGCCTCGCCCTCGACGTTCGGGTTGGTGGCAAGGATGATCTCCTCGACCTGCTCGCACGCGATGCGCGACAGCAGGCCCTTGATCTTGAGATCGTCCGGACCGACACCCTGCAGCGGCGACAGCGACCCGAGCAGCACGTGGTAGACGCCGCGAAATCCACCGGTCTTCTCGATGACGTTGACGTTCTGCGGCTCCTCGATCACACACACGAGACGATGATCGCGCGCGGGATCGGCGCAGTAGACGCACGGATCGACGTCAGTGAAGTTGTTGCACACCGTGCAGTACGTCACGCGATCCTTGACCTCGCGGATCGCCTCGCAGAGCCGCTCGGCATCCTCGCGCGGCGTCTTCAGCACGTGAAACGCCAGCCGCTGCGCACTCTTCGCGCCGATACCAGGCAGCCGCTTGAACTGATCGATGAGGTTCTGGAGCGACGCAGGAAGACTCATCTCACCGAACGGGGATCCACAGAACGATACGATCCACAGAACACACAGAATTCACAGAATCACACGACTCAATTGGCGCATATCAACGCATCCACACGCATCAGCGCAATCCGCGCACATACCGCGATCCAAACACATCAGAAGCCCGGCAGCCCGAGGCCGCTCATGATGCCGCCGACCTTGCTCTTGAGTTCCTCGTCCACCTTGCGGAGTGCGTCGTTGACGGCCGCCACGATCAGGTCCTGCAGCATCTCGACATCGTCCTTTGATACGTTTTCCGGATCGATCGTGAGCGACTGCAACTGCTTGTGGCCGTTGACGACAACGGTGACCATGCCGCCGCCGGCGGCGCCTTCGACGCGCAGCGTGGACATTTCCTGCTGCATGCGCTCCTGGAGCTGCTGGGCCTGCTTCATCATCTGGAGCGGATTCATCACATCTCCTCGACTTTCGATTTCTCGACAGGGAAGATCTCGAAGAGGGCCTGCACCGACGGATCGGCCATGGCCTCTTCGCGCAGCGCGGCCTCGTCAGCAGGTGCGGCAGGTGCCGACGCATCAGTGACCGCGACCGTCACGGGAATCCTCCGGCCGGCGAGTTTCTGTGCGATCTCTTCGAGGAGCGGCTTCATGTCCTCGCACTGCGCTTTCGGCACCTTCTGATTCGCCAGGAACGTGAACGTGATCTTCGATGGCGTGACATCCACGCGATAGGCCTGGGCGACGACCGTGTTGTAGAAGAAGACCTTCGACGCCTTCACCTGTGCGAGAAACCTGTCCTTCAGCTCACTGCCGGCGGCCGGTGACAGAAATGACACAGGTGCAGCAGGTGCGGCAGGTGCAGCAGGTGCAACAGGTGCGGCAGGTGCAGCAGGTGCAGCAGGTGCACCAGGTGCAGCAGGTGCACCAGGTGCGGCAGGTGCAGCAGGTGCAGCAGGTGCGCCGGGTGCGGCGGCACGCGCAGCACCTGCACCTGCCGTACCGGCACCTGCGACACCTCGCCCACCAGCGACACCCGCGCCGGCTGCACCCCTTCCACCCATGACACCTGCACCGACTGCACCGCCTCCACCCATGACACCTGCGGCACCTGCACCGGCTGCACCTCTAACACCTGTGCCACCTGTGCCACCTGTGCTGAGCAGCTCCGTGAGCGGGACGAGCTTGCGCAGGTGCATCAGCCGGAGCAGCGTCATCTCGAGGTTGTAGCGCGGCTGATCGGAGACGCGAATCTCCTGTTCCGCCTTCGTCAGCGCGTCGAACGCGCGCAGGAGATCTTCCCGCGACGAGAGATCCGCCAGGTGCTTGAGACGATCGCGCTCGCCTTCTGCGGCGACGTCCGGATCGTCCGCACGGGATCGGTCCACCGACAGGATCAGCAAGTCGCGTGTGGCGCGCGCCAGCTCGCGGCAAAGCAGCCGCAGATCGTAACCGCGCTCGATGGCGCGCTCAACCAGCGCAAATGCCGCCGGGGCGTCTTCGCTGACGACGGCATCGAGCATGTCCAGCACGAGGTCGCGTCCGACGAGCCCCAGCACCGTCACGACATCGTCGGCTTCGATCTGATCGCCGGCAAACGCCCGCACCTGATCGAACGCGCTCAACGAATCGCGCATGCTGCCCTCGCCGGCGCGCGCCAGCAACATCAACGCGGCATCGCCGATCTGAATCTGCTCCTCATTGGCGATGTGCCGCAGCCGCTCGCCCACGGTCTTCGCCGAAATGGTCCGGAACTCGTGCACCTGCGACCGCGACAGCACCGTATCCGGAATCCTGCCAATCTCTGTAGTCGCCATCATGAAAATGACGTGCGGCGGGGGCTCTTCAATCGATTTCAGCAACGCGTTGAACGACGACGACGAGAGCATGTGCACCTCGTCGATGAGGAAGACCTTGTAGCGATTGCGCACCGGCGCGATCGAGAGCCCCTCGATGATGACCTCGCGGACGTTGTCGACGCCGGTGTGCGTGGCGGCGTCGATCTCGAGGACGTCGATGTCGCGCGCTTCGGCGATCTCGATGCACGCGTCGCACCGGCCGCAGGGATCGGGCGTGGGACCGTTTACGCAGTTGAGCGCCCGCGCCAGGATGCGCGCGGTCGTCGTCTTGCCGCAGCCGCGAGGGCCGGCGAAGACGAAGGCGTGTGCGATGCGGCCGCTTTTGAGGGCGTTCCTGAGGGTGCGGGTGACGGCGTGCTGGCCGAGGACGTCGTCGAAGGTCTGGGGGCGCCACTTGCGCGCGAGGACTTGGTAGGCCATGCCGGGACGGAACTAAGAACGAAGAACTAAGAACGAAGAACTCACTCGAACAACGGAACTACAGAACCACGGAACGACGGAACCACGGAACGACGGAACCACGGAACGACAGAACCACGGAACCACGGAACCACGGAACCACGGAACGTATGACGACAAAATCAAACGGGCCGAACCGCGACCCGGAGGGCCTGCGCACATCCCAGGCGTCCCTTAGCGCTGCTGCCTTCCGGCCCTGACGCGGTTCGCGACCCGTGGGGATTGCACAAGTTCCGGGCCGCGGTCCGGCCCGCCGCCCGTGGCACGGGCGAACATCCAGTGTAACACGCAGGTCCTGCCGGACGGCCGGTGTGGCAGTTGCACCACCGACTGCGGCGCCCCTGCAGATTCACGCGCAGCGTCCCCCGAAACATCCGACAATGAAGCTGGCCCCAAGCTGGACGGCACGGCACTGCCCTTGCAGCCCCGAGGCCGGTTTCCCCCGTGAACGCTGACAATTCTGAACGTCTCGACACGAACCTTGGTCCGCTGTTCGGCAGTTCGGAACGGCTCGACTTGCTGCGCAAGGCGGCCAACATCCTGGTCATCGACAACGAGCCGGTCAACCTGCGCCTCGTCACCAGCATGCTCCACCACGCGGGGTATCGGCACGTCGCCACCATGGCCGACGCCACCGAGCTCGAACAGCATCTCGCCGCCACGCCGCCGGATCTGGTCGTGCTCGACCTGCACATGCCGACGCGCGATGGCTTCGACGTCATTCGCGCCCTGCAACCGCTCATCGTCGGCGAGTACCTCCCCGTGCTGGTCGTGTCTGGAGACAGCACGTCAGAAGCCCGCCGGATGGCGCTGGCGCTCGGCGCACGCGACTTTCTCACCAAGCCGTTCGATCTCACCGAGATGACGCTGCGGGTCCGCAATCAGCTCGAAACGCGCCTGCTCTTCCAGGACGTGCGCAAACAGAATCGCGCGCTCGTCGAAACCATTTACGGGCGCACCCGCGAACTCGAATTCACACGGATCGAGATGCTCGAACGGCTGGCCCTGGCGGCGGAGTATCGAGACGACGACACGAGCCGCCATACCGAGCGCGTCGGCACGGTGTCGGCGGCGATTGCGAAGATGCTTGGCGTCTCGCCGGAGGAGGTGAGCCTCATCCGCCGCGCGGCGCCACTGCACGACGTTGGCAAGATCGGCATTCCCGACGCGCTGCTGCTCAAGCCCTCGTCGCTCACCGAGCAGGAGATGGCCGTGATGCAGACGCATACCGTCATCGGCTCCACCATCCTCGGCGGCAGCCAGGCGCCGTTGCTGCAGCTGGCCGAAGTCATCGCACGAACTCATCACGAACGCTGGGATGGCCGTGGGTACCCGAACCGCCTCGTCGGCGAGGACATCCCGCTCGTCGGGCGTATCGTCGCGGTCGCCGATGCCTTCGACGCGCTGACCAATGACCGTCCCTACCGCAAGGCGTTGTCCACAGCCGACGGACTCGACGAGATCGAGCGTCACCGCGGCACACAGTTCGACACCAAGGCGGCCGATGCGCTCGTTCATCTCGTGAAAGTGGATTTCGCGGAAGTGTGATCGCGGACCCACGCGGCATCAGATGGCCAGCAGGCGTCGAGCGAGCGACACATACAGATCGACTCCTCGCAGAAGTTCGGAAATCGCGATGTGCTCGCGGTCGGTGTGCGCGACGGCGATCGAGCCCGGGCCGAGCAGGAGCGGCGCTCCCCACATGGTCAAAAACGGGATGTCCGTGGTGTATGAAAACACCGCGGTCTCGAACCCGTCCTCCGTTCGCAGCCGCACGGGCGGAACCTCCAGCACCTCCTCGATGGCAGCCCGAGTGCCCACGACGCGCCGCAGCGCCGTGCGCAGCGCCTCGTGATCACTGACGCTTCGAAAAACGACCTCGGCGTCGGCGTTTGGCGGAATGACGTTCGGCGCCACACCGCCGCTGATGAGCCCGATCGTGTAATGCGTCGTCCCCAGCAGATCATCAGACGGCCAGTTGGCGGCACGCATCTCGTACAGCACGTCGAGCAGCTTTTCGATGGCGGATTCGCCGAGCTCGGGATACCCGGAGTGTGCGGCGCGTCCTTCTGCACGCAGTCGGACGCGATACACGCCTCGCGTGGCAGCGCCGAGACGGTTGTCCGTCGGTTCGCCGTTGACGAGGAACTTCGCCGGCGACGCGATGCGATTGACCGCCATCGCGCCGTCGCTGCCGCGCTCCTCGCCGGCAACGAACACGAGGCCGATCCGCGTCTCGCCCTCGGCCCGCAGCCGTTCGGCGGCGGCGACCTGTGCGGCGAGAATGCCCTTGGCGTCGCACGCGCCGCGCCCGTGCAACAGCTCGCCGTCGATGCGGCTGGCAAAAAACGGCGGCACGCAATCGAAGTGCGTCGAGAAGACGACGTGCGGCTCGCCGACGGCGGCGACGATGTTGAAGCGTCCGCGTTCGAGCGGTTGTTCGAGGACCGAGTAGCCGCGCTCGCGAAGATACGCGGAGAGGAAGCGGCCAACATCTGCTTCGCGTCCGGTCGTGGAATCGATGTCGATGAGGCAGCGGGCAAGCGAGACGGGATCTACCGGATCCACGCCTCGAGCTCCGTTCGCGTGTCGGTGCGGTCGTCGCGGTACTTCACGATGACGGGCGTCGCCAGCGACAAGCCCCACTCACGCCCGGCGCCGACCGTGACCGCGCGCGCGCCAGGGACGACCACGGCGCCCTCGGGCACGACGAGCGGCTCACCAGACTCCGGCTTGATCACGCGTTCGTTCGGCAGGTCATACACCGGCGTCGATCCGGTCAGCACCGTGCCGGCGGCGATCACCGCGCGCGACTTGATCACCGCCCCTTCGTAAATCCCGGTGTTGCCCCCCACGAGCACATCGTCTTCGACGATGACCGGCAGGGCGCCGACCGGCTCGATGACGCCGCCAATCTGCGCGCCGGCGCTGAGGTGCACGCGACTGCCGATCTGCGCGCACGAGCCGACGAGCGCGTGCGAATCGATCAGCGTGCCCTCGCCGACATACGCACCGATGTTGATGTACATCGGCGGCATGCAGATGACACCCTTGGCCACGTACGCTCCGTCGCGGATTGACGACCCGCCGGGGACGATGCGAATGCCCGCACCGACGCCCGGCTGCTTGACGGGCATCGTGTCCTTGTCGAAGAACGGCAGCCCGCGATCGACCGACATGTCGACGATGTCGCCGAAGCGAAACCCGAGCAGGATGCCCTGCTTCACCCACGAGTTGACGCGCCATCCCGACGCGAGCGTGCCATCGGGTTCGGCCGCACGCACCTGGCCGTCGCTGAGCGCGTGGCGCAGGGTCTCGAAGGCGCGACGGGCCGCCGCGCGATTCGCGTTCGCACCCTCGGCGAAGAGCATCTCGATCTGCTCACGTAAGGTCATCTAGGTTCTAGGCGCGCGCTCCGGCGGCAAGCGGCAACCCGAGCTCCTTCAGGATGTCGAGAATCTTCTGCTGTGACGCGGCGCGTGGGGACACCATCGGCAACCGGAACACTTCTTCGCACAAGCCCATGGCGGCCATGGCGAACTTCACCGGTCCGGGGTTCGACTCGGCGAAGTTGCCGAGCATCAGCGGCACAATGCGCGTGTGCACCGCACGGGCAGCCGTGTAGTCTCCACGCTCGGCGGCCTCGACCATCTGCACCATCTCGCCGGGAATCTCGTTGGAGGCCACCGAGATGACCCCGCGCCCGCCCACCGCCATCAGCGGCAGCGTCAAGGCATCGTCTCCCGACATCACGAGGAAGCCGGCAGGCACCGCTTTGCAAACCTCGACCATCTGCTGGATGTTGCCGGACGCCTCTTTCACGCCGATCACGGTGGCGATTGTCGCCAGCTTCGCGCATGTCGCGGCGTCGACGTTGCAGCCGGTGCGGCCGGGCACGTTGTACACGATGATCGGCAGCGGTGTCGCGCCGGCGACCGCGGTGAAGTGCTGAAAGAGCCCCTCCGGTGTGGGCTTGTTGTAATACGGCGTCACGGAAAGCAGGCCCGTCGCGCCGGCTTGCTGCATTTCTCGCGCGGCGTGCGCCACTTCTTTGGTGTCATACCCGCCCGCGCCGGCCAGCACCGGCACCTGGCCGGCCGCCTCTTCGACGACGAGCTCGACGACGCGACGGCGCTCGGCCTCCGAGAGCGTCGGCGTCTCTCCGGTGGTTCCACACGGAACCAGAAAGTGAACGCCCGCGTCGATCTGTCGCCGCGCGAGCCGCCTGATGGCCGCCTCATCCAACGCGCCGGTGCGCGCGAACGGCGTGATAAGCGCGGTACCTACGCCCGTGAATTGCGTCCGCATGTTCAGTCCTCCGCCAGCAAATCTCTCATTGTGAACCACCCGTGCTTGCCCACCAGCCACCGGGCAGCCTCGAGCGCGCCGCGGGCGAAGACCGCCCGGTCGCGCACGGTGTGCGTGAGCGTGATGGTATCCGACGGACCATCGAACCCGACCTCATGCGTGCCAGGAATGGAGCCGGCGCGGGCCGACGACATGTCGATGCGCCGCGTGTAGCCCGCGCGCTCCATCCCGGCTTTGAGTTGCAGGGCGGTTCCTGACGGCGCATCCTTCTTGGCGGCGTGATGGCGCTCGTGAATCCATGCCTCAAATGACGGGTGCCGCGCGAAGCGTCGCGCCGCATCCTCGATCACGAGCTGAAAGATGTTCATGCCGAGCGAGAAGTTCGCGGCGACCAGCACGCCGATGCCGCTCGCGGCAACCGTTTCACGCAGCTGCCTCTCGTGAACGGCCCATCCGGTCGTGCCCACCACCACATTCACGCCCCGGCGTGCGAGAAGCGGGAGGTTGCGAGCCACCGCGTCGGCGAGCGTGAAATCGATGGCGACATCGACTGACCCGAAGTCGGTCTGTGCGAGGACGCCCTCGGCATCGCGCGACGTGACCACACCGGCTATCTCGGCCCCGTATTCCGGAGCGAGCTTCTCGACGAGCTGCCCCATGCGCCCATGACCCACGAGCAGTAGACGCATCACACCAGACCCGCCGGTGCTGAAACCGGCGCGAAGAACTTCTGGTGCAGCCGGGTCAGGGCGTCGGGCAAATCAGCCTCGCCGATGACGAAGGTGACGTTGCTGCGAGACGCGGCCTGCGAGACGAGCCGGATCGGGATGGCGCCGACGCCCTGCAGCACCTGGCCAATCAACTGCGGGTCGGTCTGCAGCGCCTCGCCGACGACGCACACGATGGCCATGTCGTGCTCGGACTCGACATCGGCAAACTGCGACAGCGCTTCGACAATCGCGGGCAGCCGGCGCCGGTCGTCGACCGTGACCGAGACCGTCACTTCGGAGGTCGTGACGACATCCACCGGCGTCTTCCACCGCTCGAACACCTCGAAGAGCCGGCGCAGAAATCCGTGTGCCATCAACATGCGCGTGGAGGTGATGCTGACGATGGTCACGCCGGCTTTTGACGCAATCGCCGTCAGCGGCCTGTCCGACGCCGGACGCTTTGCGGTGATGAGCGTGCCCCTGGCGTGCGGCCGATGCGAGTTGAGGATGCGCACGGGAATGTTGCGCGACACCGCCGGCTGAATCGTCGCCGGATGCAGCACCTTGGCGCCGAAATACGCGAGCTCGGAGGCCTCGGCAAACGACAGGTGCGGGACGACATACGGATCCGGGACGATCCGCGGATCGGCCGTCAGCATGCCGTCGACATCCGTCCAGATCTGAATCTCAGCCGCGCCGAGACAGGCGCCGATGATCGCAGCCGAATAATCCGACCCGCCGCGTCCCAGCGTCGTCGTCACGCCGTCCCGTGTGGCGCCGACGAACCCGCCCATCACGGGAATGCGTCCGGTCGCCAGCGCCGGGTCCACGTTGTTCATCAGCGACGCCGTGGTTTCGGCGAACAGCGGCGCCGCTGAGGTGAACTCGCCATCGGTTACGACGGTGCGCCGCGCATCGATCCACGAGGCCAGCAGCCCGTGCGAAGTGAGCGCCGCGGCAACGATGCGGCTGCTCAGGATCTCGCCGGCCGCGGCCATGGTGTCGAGCCAGCGAGGCGACACTTCCTGCAGCACGCAGAGCGCGTGCGCGATGCGCTCGAGCTCGTCGAATTCGCGATCGATGAACTCGACCACCTGCGCGCGCTGCACGGCATCGCTGATTGCCGTGGAGACGGTGGTGTGGCGCTGGCGCAACTCACGCAGGTTGGTCTGGGCACCCTCGAGATCGCCGGCCCCCGCGTTGGCCGCGACGCCGAGAAGACGATCGGTCACCTTTGACAGCGCGGACACGACGACGATGGGACCGCGCGCATCGCCGCCTTCCTGCTGCGCGTCCGCTTGACGCTGGGCGCGGACCAGCGCGATCAGGCGGTCGATGGCGGCCCGGTCGGCGACCGAGGTGCCGCCAAACTTCATTACAACCATAAACCTCACGCTCCGGGGGGCCCGCTGCGCGGGCAAGTTCACAACTCCCAAGGCTGCCAGTTCAAAACCCGGGGCACGCTGCGCGCGCAAAGTTCACAACTCCCAGGACTGCCAGAAGTTCAAAACCCACGGCACACTGCGCGCGCAAGTTCACAACTCCAAAAACTACCAGAAGTTCAAAACCCAAGGCGACGGGTTGAACTTCAATCGAACATGCCGTCGGCGGCCATCAGCTCTGCGTTGAGAATTGCGGCGCCCGCGGCGCCGCGCACGGTATTGTGGCCGAGCGCGACGAACTTGGCGTGCGTGACCTTGCAGGGGCGCACACGGCCAACGGTCACGGCCATGCCATCGCCGCGGTCAGCGTCGAGGCGCGGCTGCGGGCGATTGCTTTCCGATGCCACGACAATGACGGGATTCGGCGCGCTCGGCAGAACGAGGTCCTGCGGCCGTCCACGAAACTCACGCAGCGCCGCCATCACCTCGTCCATCGAGGGCCTGGCCGACAAATCGACGGAAATCGTCATGATGTGGCCGTCGATGACGGCCACGCGGTTGGTATGCGCGCTGACGATGGCCGGATGCGGCGTGCGGCCGCCATCCGTGCCGAGAATCTTCAGCGTTTCCGACTCGATCTTTTCTTCCTCGCCGCCGATGAACGGGACGACGTTGCCGAGAATGTCGAGCGAGGGCACGCCAGGGTAGCCCGCGCCCGACACCGCCTGCATCGTCGACACCACGACGGCTCTCAGCGTGAACTGACGCAGCGGCGCGAGAGCCATGGCGAGCACGACGGTCGAGCAATTCGGGTTGGTGACGATCGCGCCCTTCCAGCCCCTGGTCTTCTGTTGCTCGGAAACCAGGCGGAGGTGATCGGCGTTGACTTCAGGAATGAGCAGCGGGACCAGGGGATCCATTCGGTGGTTGCGCGCGTTGCTCACGACCAAGTGACCGGCGGCGGCAAAAGTCTGTTCGATGTCGCCGGCGACCCCGGCATCGAGTGCAGAAAACACGACGCGGGGTCCTCGACCCGGAGCGCACGGTTCGACGGTGCGTCTCGCGGCCTCGTCGGGCATGGCGGTGGCGAGCCGCCACGGCGCGACGGCGGCGTAAGGTTTGCCTTCGGACCGCTCGCTTGCGGCGAGCCAGGTCGGACGAAACCAGGGATGACGCGACAGCCGGGCGACGAATTGTTGCCCGACGACGCCGGTTGCGCCGAGGACGCCGACTTCAATTTCATGCATCTCACGACAGTATATTGGACATCTTGAACGCGCTCGCTTACGCTCGGCGCACAGGACTGCTCGGTTTCTTCGGCGTCGCCGGCGGCGACACGTCTTTACACTATAAAGTTCTTTGACATTGCACGCCTGATGCGGTATGCTGCCGCTCATGTCCCGCACGAAGGGCCCGGCTGACGTGGCGTCGGTCTCCGATCACGCCGCCGAGAGCCTCCTCTTCATTCGCCAGGCGATGGAGCGCGGCTCGACTTTTTCAGCCGTGCCAGGAATCGGCGGGGCGCTGATGGGCGGCATCGGGCTGACCGCCGCGGTGATTGGCGCACGGCAGCCCACGGCCGAACGATGGCTTGCCGTCTGGCTGGCCGCCGCCGCCGTCGCCCTCATCGTCGGCGTCATCGCGATGCGGCGGAAGGCGGCGCGCCTGGGCGCGGCGCTGGTCGTCGGGCCCGCCCGGCGGTTTGCGCTGAGCCTGTCGGCTCCGCTCGTCGCAGGGGCGGCACTGACACTCGGCTTGTGGATGCATGGCGTTTGGGCCCTGATGCCGCCCGTGTGGCTGCTGCTGTATGGGGCCGGCGTCCTCACGGGAGGGGCGTTCAGCGTCGCCCCGATGCGGCTGCTGGGGGTGAGCTTCATGATGCTCGGGCTTGCGGCCGTTGTGACGCCCCCGTCGTGGGGCAATGTGTGGCTGGGGCTGGGGTTCGGAGCGCTGCAGGTCGGGTTTGGAATCTACATTGCGCGACGACACGGGGGATGAGCGCAGGTGATCCAGGTGCCATAGGTGGAAGAGGTGCAGCAGGTGCAGCAGGTGCGACAGGGTGCGGCAGGGTGCCGCAGGTGCGACAGGGTGCCACAGGGTGCCGCAGGTGCCACAGGGTGCAGCAGGTGCCACAGGGTGCCACAGGGTGCCGCAGGTGCGACAGGGTGCCGCAGGTGCGACAGGGTGCCGCAGGTGCGACAGGGTGCCGCAGGTGCGACAGGGTGCGGCAGGTGCGACAGGGTGCCGCAGGTGCCACAGGGTGCAGCAGGTGCAGCAGGTGCGACAGGGTGCCGCAGGTGCGACAGGGTGCAGCAGGTGCAGCAGGTGCAGCAGGTGCAGCAGGTGCGACAGGGGGGATAAGTGCCTGAACGGGCGATGAAGGCCAAGGCGACGAAGCAGGTCGCGCGGCCGAGTGCAGATCAGCATCTGAAGCCGTTGGCGCAGCGGCTGGACCGCGTCATACACGACCGCACGCGCCTGGCGATTCTGGCCGCGCTGGCGGCGGCGGACACGCTGGCGTTCACCGATCTCAAGGCCGTGACAGGCACGACGGATGGTAATTTGAGCGTCCACGCGCGCAAGCTGGAAGACGCTGGATACGTGCTCTGCGAAAAGATGTTTGCCGGACGCACGCCGCGCACCGAATATCGATTGAGCGCCGCGGGACGCCGCGCACTTGAAAAGTACCTCGACCACATGGAGGCACTGATCCGCACGACGCGGAAGAAGTGAGGCCGCGCGCGGGGGCCGCTGCGCGGAAGGCCGCGTCGCGGGGGGCCGCTGCGGAGAGGGCCGCCGCGCGGAAGACAGCTGCGCCGAGGGCCTCCGGAATGCCGCGCTTCGCGCGGAGGGAATCCGACGAAGTCGGGCAGCCACGCGGGCCGTCGGCCGGCAGGCCACCCCCGGCGTAGAGGGCCGCGACGGCAGATGGAGGTTGGTTATGCGCTTTGTATGTCAAAGTTCTTTGGCAATTGTGGCGATCACCTGCGGCGGCTGCCAGATCGTCCACGACGCCGTCGAGGACGCGCCGCGCGTCCTCCACAGAGCTCACGCCGAGATAGGAGAGCGTCCCATGGTTCGACAAGCTGTCGTCGCGTCGCTGTGTCTCGCCCTCTCCGGGTGCGCCGGGTTCATGCACGAGCCAGGCACGCCGCTGGCCCGCGCCGCGCACGAGGGCAACATCGAGGAGATTCGAATGCTGATTGCCGCCGGCGCCGATCCCAACGAGTACGACGCCAGCAACCAGACGCCGCTGCATTGGGCAGCACGCGGCGGCCATCCGCTGGGGCCGCATCGCTGCCATGGCGAAGCGGATGATCGGCCCGATGTGGTCAGCGCGCTCGTCGACGCGGGCGCCCACGTCAACGCCGCCGACCGCCGCGTCGCCATCCCCGGCGGCTCATCCGGCTGGAGTCCGCTGCACATCGCGCTGCATCACGAACAGTTCAAGACCGCCGCGCGGCTGCTCGAACGCGGCGCCAGCGCGAATGCCCGCAGCCGTCAGGGCACGACCGTGCTGGCGATGGCCGCAGACGAGGGCGCGCCCAAGGAGTTGCTCGAAGCGATCGTCGCGCGCGCCGCACGATAGCAGGAACGGACGCCTCGCCGCGCCCGGCGCAGAACGCACTCGCATCGCTCGAGCGCACGACACGCGCTCCGCGCATGCAGGACCGCGACGCGTCCCTACTCGGCGCGCATCGCGATGACCGGCGCCACACGCATCGCACGGCGCGCCGGCACGAAGCTGGCCGACACAACCGCGAGCAGGGTGACCACCATCACGGCTCCGAGCGCGAGGGGATCCGTGGTGGTGACGCCGAACAACATCCCTTCGAGGAAGCGCGTGAGCCCCATCGCGGCGGCCAAACCGACGATGATCCCGGCGACCGCGAGCACGATGCCCTTGCCGAGCACGAGACGAAGCACGTCCGCCGATTCCGCGCCGAGCGCGAGCCGGATGCCGATCTCACGCGTCCGTTCCGCGACGAGATAGGTGATCAAGCCATAGATGCCGAGCGTCGCCAGCAGCAGCGCAGAGGCACTGAATGCCACGATGAGCATCAGGCTGAAGCGCCGGCCGGCCAGCGCCCGATCGAACGCGTCCTCCATCGTCCGCAGCTGCAGCGGCAGCTCCGGGTCGGCCTCGCGCACGACCTGCCGCACAGTCGCCGCCAACCCGCTGGTCATCTCCGATCGGACGACCACGGTGAAGCGCGACGCCATCCGCTGCTGGTAAAAGCCGTAGAAGAGCGGCTCGGGCACCGACTCTGGAGACATCTCGCGCACGTCGCTGACCACGCCGACGATGCGGAAGCCGCGCAGATCGCCGTCCATGTTGCCGAACTGGACGAAGCGACCGAGCGGATCCTGGCCGGGCCACTTCGTGGACGCCAGCGACTCGCTGATCACGGCGACGTGCGGCGCATCGGACCCGTCCCGTTCGTCGAACAGGCGTCCCCGAATGAGCCGAATGCCCATGGCGGCGAAATATTCCTCGCTGGCAATGCGATACCCCGCAAACCCGGCGCGGCTCTTCGCCTCCGGCCCGAGCCTGGCCACGTCGTCGAACGACTGCAATTCGTCGGGCCGCGTCATCTCGAGGAATCGTCCGTTGGCAAATCCGCCGCCGCCGAGCGGATGGGCGTTCACCAGGCCCACGGCCTCGACGCCCGGCAGATTCCGCAGGCGATCGAGCAGCTCCTGCTGCACCGTCTTGCGCCGTTGCTGGAGCGCGGGCTCGCGCGAAAACGCCCACTGCGTCTCCGCCAGCAACGCCTTGTCCGTTCTGAACCCGGGATCGACGGCCATCACGTTGACGAAGCTGCGTGCCAGCAGCCCGGCACCGGCGAGCAGAATGATCGTCAGCGCCACTTGCGCGACCACGAGCGTCTGGCGAACACGCTCGCTGGTTCTGCCACCAGCCATGCTTCGCGTGCCTTCCGACAGCGCGTCGCGCACATCCTGCCTCGACACGCGCAATGCCGTCGCGAGCCCGAGCGCCGCCGCAGTGACCCCAGCCGCCGTAACGGCAAACAACATCGCCGCGAGATCCACAGTGACGTCCTGGACGCGAGGGAGGTTGGCCGGCTGCATGGCGACCAGCGTGCGCACGCCGCCGAACGCGATCGCGACACCGGCCAGCGTGGCGGCCGCCGACAGTACGATCGACTCGGCCAGCAGTTGCCGCGTAATACGACCTCGTCCCGCGCCGATGGCCAACCGAACGGCCAGTTCGCGCCGTCTCGTCGCCGCGCGCGCAAGCTGCATGTTGGACACGTTCAGACACGCGATCACCAGCAGCACCACCGCGGCACCGAAGAGCATCAGCAGCATCGGTCGCGTCGTGGCCGTCAGCTGCTCGCGCAGCGCAACGGCGGTCGCGTCCGACATCCATGTCTCGTCGCCGTGCTCCTGCTTCAGGGCGCGCGACAGGCCGCTCAATTCGGCAATAGCGGTGTCAAGGGTGACACCATCAGCGAGTCGCGCGATGACGACAAAGTTATGAGCCGTGCGGGAGGTCTGCGCAGCCGTCAACTCGCGCGGAAACCAGTACTCGCTGCCGGACGGGTAGTCGAACCCCGCCGGCATGACGCCAACGACCTGATACGAAACGTCATTGGCGCGGAGAGTCACCGTCTCGAGCGGCGCGCCGGCCATGCGTGTGCGCCACAGGCGATCGCTGATGACGACGGTGGGCCCGGCCCCAACGCTGAGCTCGTCCTCGCGAAAGGCACGGCCGAGGGCGGGCCGGACGCCCATCACGTTGAAGAACTCGCGCGAGACGCTGCTGCCGGAGAGCATCGATGTCTCGGAGCCGATGGTCACGGGCGCCGGTCCGGACGACGTCTCAGCCATCGCACGAAATGCTCGCGTGCCGTTCTTCCAATCCTCGAAGTTCGGTTCGGACACGGTGCCCATGCGGCGGCCGGTGTCGTCGATCTGGAAGAGCCGCACGATGCGATCCGGCTCGGGATATGGCAGCGGCGCCAGCAGCACGCCGTTGACGACGCTGAACACCGCCGTCGCCGCACCGATGCCGACGCCCAGCGTGACGATGGCGACGAGCGCGAAGCCGGGGGCGCGGCGCAGCACGCGGGCGCCATAGCGCAGGTCGCGCAGGAAGTCCTCGAACAGCGCGGGGCGGAATTCGTCGCGGGTCTGCTCTTTCACGTGTTCAACTCCCCCAAATTTGATCAGCGCTCGGCGTCGAGCCTCGGAGGGCAGCATCCCGGCGCGGATGTTTTTCTCTGCTTGTTGATCGATGTGGAACCGGATCTCCTCGGCGAGGCCATCTTCGATCGCTCGTCGCGTCACGACCGACCACATCCGGCGCAGTGCTTCTCTCATGAGACATCCCGGTTTTCGGCTTTCAGCGCTATCGGCTATCAGCTTCCCATCTGCCCTGCCCTGCCTTGCCTTGCCCTACTCGCCTACCTGCCCTACCCGCCCTACCCGCCTGCCCTGAGCGAGCGAAGCGAGTCGAAGGGCCCTACCTGCCCCTACAACGCCGCGTCCAACACGAGGTTGATCGCATGCGACATGCGCCGCCACTGCGCGAGCTCGTCAGCAAAATGCGTGCGGCCGTCACGCGTCAACGCATAAAACCGCGCGCGCCGGTTATTCGCCGTCACCTTCCACTCCGATCGGATCAGGCCCTGGCGCTCCAGGCGATATAACGCGGGATAGAGCGTGCCCTGGCCCAACTGCAGCACGTGCTCGGACCACTGCTCGATGCGCTCGGTAATGCCCCAGCCATGCATGGGCTCGAGTTGGAGCGCCTTGAGGACCAGCATGTCGAGCGTGCCCTGGAGGACGTCGGTTTTGTCTTTGGCCACGGGTCTCCTTTCGACAGACGTAAGAAGCACCGCGTTTGTTCCTTGCGGGCAGGACGCTCTCGCTTCGCTCGCGCGCAGGGCCGTCGAGAGACATGGCAGCAGCGGGGTCGCCAGGAGTCCGAACGTGGCGATCGCGATCGCCGTTTTCGCGACTAGCCGAGCGCGTCCTTCGTCAGTCCGAGAATTCGCGCGCGAGCTCTACCCACTCACCCTGCGGCGCCAGCAACTGATAGCGCTGCCAGTGCGGGCGCGCGTCGGCCGAGCGGCCGGTCTTCTCCAGCGTGACGGCAAGGTAGAAGTGGGCATCGGCGTAGTCGGGATTGATCCCGAGCGCGTCGCGATAACACGCTTCGGCCTCCACGAACCTGCCGTGGTCGTGGTGGATGTTGCCGACGTTGAAGTGCGCTTCGAAGTATGACGGATCGAGGAGAATGGCCCGCTCGTAGAGCGCCTGCGCCTCGGCGAGCTCGTCTTTTGCGTAGTAGATGTTCGCGAGATTGATGAGCGCCGCCACGAGATCCGGATCGTCCTCGAGCGCGCGCCGATATGCCGCCGCCGCTTCATCCTGCTGCTCGGCCGTGCCGTCGTCGAGCAACGAGCCCATGAGGAAATACTGCTCGGCGGTCGTGAGCGGCCGGTCGATCCCGGGCAGCGGCGGTTCTTTGCTCTCCTTCGGCTTGAGGGTGATGATGCGCGCGGGGTGGGCGTCGATGCGGAAGTCGAACGTCAGCTGTCCCGAGCGCGACGCTTGCAGATCCCGCAGGACGGCGCGGAACGACACGCCTCGCTGCTGCTCGTTGTGCACCTGCCGCATGAGCGTCAGCGCGCCGAAGTCATAGAACGTATCGGCGTTGTTCTTGAAGGCGGGGCGGATGAAGCCCCACTTCTGCAGATACCGGAGGTGATCCTCGCGCAAGGTCGGATACATGGCGAGGATGTCGCGTTGCCCGTAATGCTTCTCGCGCAGCTCGGCCACCGAGGGCAAGCCGATGCTGCGACAGAACGCATCCTCGCTGATGAGGCGAACCTTGCCGGGCTGGTCGGCATTGACCTGCGCGGCGCGGCGAAGCTTTTGACTATGCGTGCTGGTGTCATTGACCAGTCGCGCGATATCGGGCACCCCGTCGGGATAGGACTCGCCGCCCACCACGAGCAGCGTCGTCCGCAACGTCACGTCGTCGTCGGCTGTCCCTCCGAGCCGCTCGACAACGGCTCGCGCTTCCTTACGGCCAAGCGACCACAGCTTCCCGGTAAACACGACCGTCTCGCCGGACAGCACGGGATCACGGGGTTCACTCACGGGGTTCCCACACGGGGTTCCTTCACGTACGTTCACAAAGTTCGATCACGGGGTTCGGGTCACAGTGTTCCGTTCGATCACAGAGTTCGCGTCACGGAGTTCGGGGCACGGAGTTCTGGGGGCCGGGAAACCACGGCCCTTCTCCTGCACTCAGCTGTCTGACCTATTGGTCTTGTCCTTCGTGTCCTTCGTGCCCTTCGTGCCCTTCGTGTCCTTCTGGAGTGAAATGTGGAACAGAACCGCGTTGATGTCAATTTACAATCATGCACATGATCCTCGCCGGGGATATCGGCGGCACCAAGACACTCGTGGGATTGTTCGAGCCTCGTGACACCCGGCCGTCGCCAGTCGAGGCGCGGTCGTTTCCCACGACCGACTTTGCCGGACTGCCGCACATCATCGACGCCTTCTTCGCGGACACGCCTCAACGCCCCGAGATCACGGCCGTGGCATTCGGCGTGGCCGGACCGGTCATCAACCAGACGGCGCAAATGACCAACGTCGAATGGTCCGTCGATGCGGCTGAGCTCGCCCGCGGGTTTGCCTTGCCGCAGGTCTGGCTGCTCAACGATCTCCAAGCCATGGCGTATTCAGTTCCGGTGCTCGACGGCGACGAACTGCACACGCTGCAACGCGGCAACAAGCGCCGTGACGGCAACATGGGGATCATAGCTGCCGGCACTGGACTCGGCGGATCGCTCCTGCACCGTCTCGGTGCGCGTCACGTTCCGATGGCCAGCGAAGTCGGGCACGCCGATTTCGCCGCGCGAACGGACCGCGACGTGGCCTTCATGCGATTCATCCGCGGTCGCCACGGCCGCGTCGAGATCGAACACCTGCTCTGCGGACCCGGTCTGGTCAACCTGTCCGACTTCACGCATCAAGACGGGCCCTGTGAGGTTCTGTCGCATCCTCCCGACGATCCAGCCGACGTCTCGAGCGCGGCGCTCGCGGGCACCTGCTCGGCGTGCGTCGAGGCGCTCGACATGTTCATCGAGGCGTACGGCGCCGCGGCCGGCAACCTTGCGCTCGTCGGGGTCACCACCGGCGGGATGTTCGTCGGCGGAGGCATCGCACCGCGAATCCTCCCGGCGCTCGAAACGGGCCGGTTCGTCGGCGCGTTCTGCGACAAGGGCCTGATGCGGCCGCTGGTCGAAGCCATGCCGGTGCACGTGATCCTGAACCCCGACGCAGGACTGCTCGGCGCCGCGGTGTACGCCAACGCGCGGTCGCGATGAACCGGCGCACGCGGCAGCTCTTCAGCTCTCAGCACGTTCAGCCGAGAGCTGAGAGGCCGATAGAAGCTGATAGCTGAGAGCGCTGATAGCCGATAGCTGAAAGCCACACGGTCACGTCTGGAGGCCTAGTTGACCCTATACGTGAGTGAGCTCCGCTTCCGAGCGATCCAGCAGGTGTTCGAAGAAGAGATGAGAGAGCTTTTCCTGGACTGAATTCTGGCGCAGCCGGGCCTGGAGATTGGCGAAATCGACGCGGTCGAGATCCTGATCCTGGTTGTAGCAGGAGAAGATGAACTCTTCGCGGCCGGTGACGGGATCGACGTGGCGCTGCAGGCACTGCGCGCAGACTTCCTTCATCATGCACTGCATCGGCGAGTTGATGCTGCCGATGCCGACATGATTCGGATTGAGATACGGCGCGAGCGCGCCATGCCGCACGAGACGCACGGCATTCATCATGCGATCGGAGCCGATGGCGATGATCCGCGTGACGTCTTTCAGCGGGACGCGCGGCTCGCCGAGCGTGCCGTCGGCATACGCCACCATCGCCTGCACGATGTTGCCGCGGAAATGCGCGTCCTGCGGGCGCGCGGGTGTGATCTCCTGTCCCATGTCCGTCGCCCAGACGACCTGATCGGTCCATTCCTCAATCTCTTCGCGCTTGAAGAGGTCTCCCCCCTTCTTGTAACCGGCGAAGTAGATCACGCGGTTGCCGTGGGCCTTGAGCGCTTTCGCGATCGAGAAGAGCACGGCGTTGCCGAGTCCGCCGCCGGCAAGCAGCACGGCGCTACGCTCCGGAATCTCCGTCGGCGTTCCGGTCGGCCCCATGACGACGACGGGTTCGCCGGGCTGCAAGTAGGCGCAGAGACGGCTCGAGACGCCCATCTCGAGCGTGATGAGCGACAGCAGGCCTCGTTCGGGATCCACCCACGCGCCGGTCAGCGCAATCCCTTCCATCAGCATGGCCGCGCGATGTCCGTTGGTTCGCACGTGGGGGCTCAACCGCTCGAGATTCTGCAGCCGGTAAAACTGCCCCGGGTGGAAATGCCGCGCCGCCGCAGGCGCGCGCACGATGACTTCGACGATCGTCGGCGTCAGGCGGACGACGCGCTCGACGAAGGCGAGCAGTTGTTCGTCCATGCGCGCGATCATCTGGTGCCACGCCGCCTCGCGATCAGCCTGGGCCGCCGGGTCGAGCGCCGCGATCTCGTCCTCGAACAACTGGACGACATGCGGATACCCGTGCTTCGCCGACGCCATCGCCTTGACGACGTTGCCGTTGAAGCGCGGATGGTTGTCGCCGTAATAGCTGACGAATCGGCCGTCTCGCTGATATGAGGTGAAGAACCCGTTGGCGTCGGGTTCGAGCGTGAATGCGCCATCCTCGCCCTTGACGGCGCGGAACCCCTGAAAGAACTTCTGATGGCTGTCGAGTTGGAACGTGCCCGGGTGCTCCTTCTCGTAGGTGACGTTCGGCACCGTACCGGCGGCGACGAGCACCGTGCGGGCGGGCAGCTCGATGCGCTCTGTCGCGCCACCGGCGGCCCGGCGCGTGAAGACCATCGACGTGACGGCGCCGAACTCGTCCGGCACCGCCTCGACGGGAGCGAGGTTCTCGGCAAACGCGATACCTTCTTCGAGCGCTTTGGTGACCTCCTCGTGGCTGAGCCGATACGCCGGCGAGTCCTGCATTCGCTTGCGATACGCGAGGGTGACGCCGCCCCACCGGCGAACCAGCGAGATGAAATCGGGCGCGTCGCCGGCCGCCGCGGCCCGCGCGCGCTCCTCGCGCACCGCCAGACCATGGGTCAGGAACTCGTCGAGGATGCCCTGCTCCTCCGGATCCATCAGACTCCGCACCTCGAGCTCGCCGACTTCCGTGACCAGTGCCTCATAGCGGTCGAGAATCTTCTCGACCTGCAACGGGTAATACGCGAGCAGCTCCGTCGCCGTGTCGACGCCCGTCAGGCCGCCGCCGATGATCACCGCGGGCAGCCGGACCTGCAGGTTCGACAGGGCGTCGGCCTTGAACGCGCCGGTCAACTGCAGCGCCATCAGAAAGTCGCTGGCCTTGCGGATGCCGCGAATCAGGTTGTTCCTGATGTCGATGATGGTCGGCCGTCCGGCGCCGGCCGCAATGGCGACGTGATCGATGCCGTACCCCCATGCCTCTTCCATCGTCAGCGCGCCGCCAAAGCGGATGCCGCCGTAGATCCGCAGCTTCTCGCGCCGCTCGAGCGTCAGGTGAATCAACGTCAGGAAGTTCTTGTCCCAGCGAACGGTGATGCCGTACTCGGACACGCCGCCGAAGCCTTCGAGCACCCGTTGATCCAGGTCGCGATAAATCTCGCTCCACTCGCGAATCGGGCGGGGCGGGGTCGTCGCGGTGCCGGTCAGCTCCTCGGGGAGCGGCTCGATCTTCAACCCATCGATCGCGACAACGCCAAAGCCCTCGTTCACGAGGTAGTGCGACAGCGTGTAGCCGGCGGGCCCGAGGCCGACGACCATCACCGTCCGGCCGTTGTAGGGCAACGCGTACGGGCGATGGACGTTGAGCGGGTTCCAGCGGGTGAGCAGACCGTAGATCTCCACGCCCCACGGCATGTTGAGCACGTCGGTGAGCACGCCGGTTTCGATCTGCGGGATGTCCACCGGATCCTGCTTCTGATAAATGCAGGCCTTCATGCAGTCGTTGCAGATCCGGTGTCCGGTTCCCGGGCACAACGGATTGTCCACACAGATGATGGCCAGCGCGCCGAGCGCATCGCCGCGCTTGCGCAGCGTGTGCATCTCGGAGATCTTCTCGTCGAGCGGACACCCGGCCAGCGGGACACCAAGCGCGTTGGTCGTCACCGCGCCCGCCTTGTCGCGAATGCCCTTGGTGCAACTGTCCTTGTCGCGCTCGTGGCACAGCACGCAGTAATGAATCTCGCTGAGGATCTCGCGTGTGCTGTAGCGCAGATCGGTCAGCTTGAAGCCATCGCGCCGCCGCAGTTCCTCGTCGGGACCGACCGTCAGCTCGGGCAAGGCGGCGCTGGGCCGCACGACGTGCACGAGGTGCATCGGGTCGAGTGTCTCGGGAAATCGGAAGACGACCCAGTCGCGATAGCGCGGGTGATGAACGTGCGCCGCGCACCACCGCTTGACGGCATCAATCTCGGCCGCGACGGCCTGCTTCTCGTCGTCGCTCCCGCTGACGCGGGCTGCTTCGTCGCGATCGAGCAGCGCGCATCCCGTACGCGCGAGCGCCAGCTCACGGGCGCCGTCGTCCGGCAGCCCGGCCATGAGCGCGTCCACGTAGGCGTGATCCTCGGCTGACGCCGTGGCCGGCGTGCCGGCCTTCAGCAGCGGCAATGCGCGGCGGCGGACGAAATCGATCTTGAAGCGGAAGAGCTCGTCGTACGCGCGCGTCTGCGCGGCCATCGCCCCGGCCTCAGGGCCGACGCTGAACAGCTTCGCCAGATACCGGCTCACGTGCGGCGCCATGGCGATGATCAGATTCGATCGCGCGACAGGTCCCAGGGCCGTCGGGTTCAGACGATGCGCGTCCCACTGGGCCCACAAATCAGGATCCGTGCGACGGACGTCCTCGCAAAACAGCTCGTAGAGGGCATGCAGGCGCGCCGGCTGATGCAGATCAGCAAACGTGAATCCGGCAACACCCAAGGCGTCGTGCGCCGAGGGAACGGTCATAAACGTCGGGTGGGAATCGACAACTTCAAGGTACACGCTCGACGGCAGGGAGTCAAACGATCGTTCAAATTCCGTCGGGCGATCTCGTCCATGCGCACTTTGGGACTGCTCCAGCATTGCGTGGGCTTTCGCTCAGCAGGCGTGCAGGACGGTGCGTTCGGGCTCTGCGTGCGTGGAGGGCGTCTGTAGCCCCGCCCCACCGCGAACAGTGGTCATCGGCGTTATGCTCGTTCCGCGAGCATGACGATCAGGCTGAACGGTGATCCGTACGATGCGCCCGGTCCCCTCTCCGTCTCCCAACTGCTCTCCCATCTTCAGATCGATCCCCGCCGCGTCGCCGTCGAACTCAACCTCGTTGTCCTGAAGCGGCAGGTGTTCGACACGACGACAGTCAACGAAGGCGACGAGGTCGAGATCGTCAATTTCGTCGGCGGAGGATAGAATCGTGTATGCGGGCTTAGTGGTCCGGTGCATAAATACGGCCCGCATCGAGGGCGCCGAGGCGCCCCGCCCGCAAGGCGCGAGGAGGGAGAATGCCGAGCGTATTTGACCGACGAGCAACGCCGCGGGCCGGGATGCATCGGCGGCCGAATGCGGCCGTATTTGTGCATCGGACCACTTAGCCCCGCCGAAACATGTCCACACCGCTTACCATCGCCGGCCGCACGTTCCACTCACGCCTGATCCTGGGGACCGGCAAATATCCGTCACATGCGATCATGCGCGCGGCGCACGAGGGGTCGGGCACCGAGATGGTGACCGTCGCGGTGCGGCGCGTGGACATCACACGCAAGAGCGAGTCGCTGCTCGACTACATCGATACGTCGCGGATTTTCCTCCTGCCCAACACGGCGGCGTGCTATACCGCGGACGAAGCCGTTCGCACGGCGCATCTGGGCCGTGAAGCGGGCATGTCGAACTGGGTCAAGCTCGAAGTGATTGGCGATCAGGACACCTTGTTTCCCGACAACGAGGCCCTCCTCGACGCGACGCGCGTGCTGGTCAAGGATGGCTTCGTCGTCCTGCCCTACACCAATGACGACCCGGTGATCTGCCGCAAGCTGGAAGAGGCCGGCGCCGCGGCGGTGATGCCGCTGGGGGCGCCGATTGGATCCGGCCTTGGCATTCAGAACCCGAACAACATCCGCATCATCAAGGCGCAGGCGGGTGTGCCGGTGATTGTCGATGCGGGCGTGGGCACAGCGTCCGACGCGGCCATTGCGATGGAGCTGGGCGTGGACGGCGTGCTGATGAACACGGCGATCGCGGGCGCCGAGGATCCGGTGCGCATGGCCGAGGCGATGCGCCTTGCGGTGCAAGCGGGCCGGCTCGCCTACGAGGCTGGCCGCATCCCGCGCCGGATGTACGCGTCGGCGAGCAGTCCCCTGGAAGGCGTCGTCGGGCGATGACCCGGATCGTTCATGAACGTGCGTGAGTCGAAGCCCGTTGTCCCGTGTCCAAGCGCGTGGGGGATCCGGCCGCAGGCCGGCCGTCCGAGCCTAGCGAGCCCTTCCGTCCGAAGTACGGCCCTCCGTGCAAGCACGACCCTCCGAGCGAAGCGAGGCCCTCCGTGCGAAGCACGGCCCTCCGTGCGAAGCACGGCCATTGAGATGACTGAGCGCGAGCGAACGGTATCAGAGGAGGACCTCACTCGGCTGAAGCAGGCGCGTGAGGAAGCCGACCAACGATATAACGCGGCCCTCACCGATCTCGACGCCGCCATCAGCCGGCTCCCGGATCTGCCGCACCCGCCGCCCGCACCGGACGAAACGCAAGTCACTCCGCTCAACACGCGCTGGGAGATTCTCGCGGCGAAGCCTGCCTTCCCTGCCGGATGGCGTGGCCGGCTCGCCCGCTTCGTGTGGGCGCTGGTCGAACCGTCGCTGGCGTCGCAACAGGCCTTCAATTCCGCGCTGGTCGATCACATCAACCGCAACATCGCTCCCCAACGGGAGATTCCAAAGGCGGTGGCGTCCACGATCGGGTTGGTGCAGCAGCAGTTCGATCAGATCATCCATTTTCAGTCGCGGCTCATCGTCTATCTGCAGCAGGTCACGCCTTACGTGGATACCAAGGACTACGAGTTTGCAGGCCTCGCGCAACGCGTCGCCGAAGACGCACAGCAGGAGCTCGATCAGCTCGCCCGCACGGCACGCGGCCTGGCGGCGGGCTTGAGCGGCGTGTCAGACGAGATGCTGCGCCGCTTCGAATCGCTCCTCGCGCGCGATCAGCGCTACACGGGCCAGATGGACGCGCTGAGATCCAGCATCGCGGTGGCGCAGCAGCAGGTCACGGCGCTGAAGCGCGCGCTCGAGGCAGGTGACAGAGGTGGCACAGGTGGTAAGGGTGCAGCAGGTGCGAGTGGCACAGGTGGCACAGGTGCAGCAGGTGGCACAGGTGCAGCAGGTGGCACAGGTGCAGCAGGTGCAGCAGGTGCGGGTGCGTCGGGTCTACCTGTGTCACCGGCACCTGCTGCACCTTTACCACCTCCGTCACCTCTGTCACCTGCTTCGGAATCGTGGAAGTATGTCGGGTTCGAGGATCTGTACCGCGGGTCGCAGGATGCCATTCGTGCGCGGCAGGAGGTCTATCTCCCGCTCTTCGAGGGCGCCTCGGACGTACTCGATGTCGGCTGCGGCCGCGGCGAGTTCCTCGATCTGCTCGCCGCACAGGGCATTCGCGCCCGCGGGCTGGATCTGAATCACGAGATGGTGGAAGTGTGCCGCGCGCGCGGACTCGACGTCACCGAAGCCGACGCCCTGAGCTACTTGCGCAACCAGCCTGACGAATCATTGGGCGGGCTCATCGCGGCCCAGGTCGTCGAACATCTCGAGCCGCCTTATCTCCTGCGGGTGCTCGACGAGGCGCAACGCGTCCTGCGGCCCGGCGCGACCCTGGTGCTCGAGACGATCAACGTCGCCTGCTGGCTCGCGTTCTTCGAAAGCTACATTCGCGACATCACGCACGCGCGTCCGCTGCACCCCGACACCCTGAAGTATCTGGTCACCGCCAGCGGGTTTGTGGATGTGACGATACAGTTTGGGGCGCCGATCGAACCGGCGAATCGCCTGCAGCCGGTGCCGCGCGCCGCCCGCACCGAAGGTGACGATGCGCTGCGGTCGCTTGCCGATGCGTTTGATGGGAACGTCGACCGGCTCAACCGCCTGATGTTCACGCATCTGGACTACGCGGTCATCGCACGGCGGCCGTGACACAGGTGACACAGGTGCAGCAGGTGCAGCAGGTGCAGCAGGTGTCACAGGTGCAGCAGGTGTCACAGGTGCCGCAGGTGCCGCAGATGCCGCAGGTGCCGCAGGTGCCGCCGGTGCCGCAGGTGCAAGTGTCACGGGCGCAGCAGGTGCCACGGGTGCAGCAGGTGCAGGTACGGGCAGGTGCAGCAGGTGTCGTGGGCGAAGTCCGCCGTAGCTCACGACGAGTTCATCGCGAGCGAAGGCGGATGCAGCAGGTGGCACAGGCGATGCGGGTGCCGTAGATGCGGCTGACCAAAGTGGTCGTGCTCGGCTCTACGCTGCTGGCCTTTGCGGCACACGCGTGGTTGCTCTCTTCGCAGCACCCGTGGCTGTGGTGGACGGTGGCGGGAGCGTTCGGGGTATCGCTGGCGATCGCGAGGGTATCGCTCACGCTCGGCCTCGTCGGTCCGCTCGTTCTGGCCTACATCGCGCCGGCCGTCCTGATGATTTCGGCCGGCACCTTGGATTACAGCCTCATCGTGGTGTGGCTGGCGCTGGTGGCCGGTCCCATCTTTGCCGGCAGCGACTGGCGCGGCTGGCACACGCCCGGGTGGTGGACGATCGCATTGGTGGCGTGGGCGCTCATTCTCGCGCTCACGTGGCCCGTGATCGCGCTGCGCGAGATCGACTTCAGCCTCATCGCCGCCGGCACGCTCAACACGCCCAACGGTCTGTTCGCGCCGGCGCCGCCGATCAGCGCAGCAAGCGTGGTGCTGACGGCGCTTGGCCAGTTGCTTGGCTTGCTCTGGCTCGACTTTCTGTGGTCGCGCTTCGGCACTGCTCGGTTGCCACAGGCCGAACGCTTTGTCTTGGTTCCGATGGTCCTGAGCGTCGCCATCGCCAGCGCTGTCGGGCTGTATCAGAAAGTGGTGGACATCACGTGGTTGAGCGTGGCGCCCTGGTCGGAGATGGGGCGCGCGGCGGGATCGATGTTCGACGGGAATTCGTTCGGCACCGCGGCCGCAATCTGGGCACCGGTAACGTTGGCACTGACGTGGCGCCTCGGATGGCCCATCGTCGTTGGCGCGACGGTCACCACGCTGCTGGCCGTCGGGATGTGGACATCAGGCTCACGGACGGCGCTGCTGGTGTTGACGTTCGGTATCGCCGCGATCGCAGTGGCGCTGCTGCGCGGCTCGCGGCGTTGGTACGCACGTTTCGGGTCGGTCGCGTTGCTCGCCGCCACCACCGTCGTTCTGCTCGTGATCGCCGCTCGCCGCGCGGACCCGTCCAGTCCGCTCGCTCGAGTGATGAAGATGATCCCCAGCGATACGGAGGGCCTGGCGACGCTGGCACGCGTCCTCTGGGAGCGCGAGGGCTACGGCCCCGTCGCAACGCGCATGGTGGCTGATTATCCGTGGACCGGTGTCGGCGTCGGCGCGTTTCCGTTGCTGGCACCCGACTACTTTTTTCTCGAGCATGGTCACACCATTTTCGGCGACAACGCGCAGAACTGGTGGCGTCATCAAATCGCCGAGCTCGGGTTGCCTGGCGCACTGCCGGCAATCGCCGTGACCGTCGGGATTCTATCGATGCTTCTTGTCGGCCCGCCGCCCGCCACTCATCGAGCCGCCGTGACCGTTCTTCGCGGCACAATCTTCGGCGTCGGACTTGCCAGCCTGGTCGGCATGGGCACACAGCATCCAGCCCTCTTCCTCACCTTTGTCACACTCGTATTCTGGCTCGGCGCGCTGCTCGAGACCCCGCCGCGACCGCTCCCACCCCGGCCCGCGTGGTGGGGTGTAGTCGGGATCGCGATGCTGATCGCCGCCGGGCAGATCTACAACGCCACGCACGACCTGCGCGTTCCGCACCGCGCGCTCGCGCACAACTTCACCTACGGCTACGGCTTCTCCGAGCCCGAGCCCGATCCCGTCCTCGGCATGGTGCGGCACACCAGGAGGCACGCGGTTGGCGTGATCGCGGCGGAGCATGCGTATTTCCAGGTGACGCTGATCGTGGCGCAGGCAACGACCGCGGATCCGGTGCGGGTCAGGCTATGGAGAGAGCGCGATCTGATCCTCGATCAGCCCGTCAGCGGGTCCGCGCCCCTTGTCCGCTTCGTGGGGGTAGCTTCCGGCGACGACCAGCTCATGCTCGAACTGGACGTCTCCCGGACGGCGACCGATGGTACGGGGCTGACGTTTGCCGGGACCTGGGTCCGCGAGATCCCGGCCGGCACGCACCCTGCTCTCGTGATGCAGTAGACGCCGATTTGCCTTCCGGACAACGTCCGGCCCGCCGGCCCTGCCGGCCTTCGGCGCGATGCGCCGCCCTCCGACGAAGTCGGCCCTCCTACAGGCGGAAGATCTTGTCGCTCGCCACGCCCTTGAGCGCGTTTCGGGTATCGACGAGCAGCGGCGCATTCTCCACCATGCGCGCGTAGTCGAACACCTTGTGATCGGTGATGATGACGGCGCAGTCGCACGCCTTCATCGCGGCATCGGCCTCGACCGACTTGAGATCGAGATGCGCGTGCTTGAACTCCGGAATGTACGGATCGGTGTAGCTCACCTCACCGCCGCGACGTCCGAGCAGCTCGATGATGTCGAGCGCCGGCGACTCGCGCAGGTCGTTGACATCGCGCTTGTAGGCGACGCCGAACACGTGAATGCGCGACCCGTTGATGGCTTTACGCGCCGAGTTGAGCGCCTCGGACACGCGTTCCACCACGTACTCGGGCATGCCGCTGTTGACGACGCCGGCCAACTCGATGAAGCGCGCTTCGAATCCGCTCTGCCGCGCTTTCCACGACAGGTAAAACGGATCGATCGGAATGCAGTGCCCGCCGAGGCCAGGCCCTGGATAAAACGGCATGAAGCCGAACGGCTTGGTCTTGGCCGCATCGATGACTTCCCACACGTCGATGTTCATGCGGTGGCACATCAGCGCGAGCTCGTTCACCAGGCCGATGTTGACCGCGCGAAACGTGTTCTCGAGCAGCTTGACCATCTCCGCGACGCGGGTGGACGACACCGGCACGACGGTGTCCATCATCTGGCTATAGAACGCCACGGCCGCGCGCGTGCTCGCCTCGTTGATGCCGCCCACCACTTTCGGGATGTTCTTGGTGTGGAAGGTCGGGTTGCCGGGGTCCACGCGCTCCGGAGAAAACGCCAGATAGAAGTCCTCGCCGGCCGTCAGCCCGCGGGCTTCGAGCGTGGGCTGGACGACTTCGTCCGTGGTCCCCGGGTACGTCGTGGATTCGAGGATCACGAGCTGGCCCTTGCGCAGCACGGCGGCGATCGTGTCCACGGCCTGCACCACGTAGGACAGATCCGGATCACGCGTTTTGCGCAGCGGCGTCGGCACGCAGATGTCGATGATGTCCACGTCGGCGAGCGACTCCGGATTCGTGCTCGCCGCGAACCTGCCGTTCTTGACGACCTCGGCCAGATGCTTCGACGAAACGTCGGGGATGTAGCTGGCGCCGGCATTCAGTTGATCGACCTTGGTCTGATCGACATCGAATCCGACGACCGGAAACCCGGCGCGCGCAAATTCCACCGCGAGCGGAAGACCGACGTAGCCGAGCCCGATCACGCCGAGCCGGGCTTTCTTTGCAGCAATGCGATTGAGAATATCCATCAGATCATCATTTTCGGTAGAACGACTTGACTGCGTTCACGACTTCGGCCTGTTGCGCTTCGCTCAGCTCGCCGTAGATCGGCAGGGCCACCGTTTCCTTTGCCGCGGCTTCGGCGCGCGGGAACGCCCCTGGTGCGTATCCGAGATCCGCAAAACACTTCTGCAGATGAAACGGCACGGGATAGTACACCTCGGTGCTGATGCCCTGCGCAGCGAGATGCGCCCGCAGGCGATCGCGATCGGGGACCCGAACGACGAACTGGTTGTAGATGTGCGTGCGCCGGGGCGCTTCGAGCGGTAACGTCACCACATCGATCAGGCCGGCGTCCGCAAACAGCGCGCGATAACGCTGCGCGTTGCGCTGGCGCGCTGAGGTCCAGGCTTCGAGATGCGGCAGCTTCACACGGAGCACCGCCGCCTGAATGGCGTCGAGCCTGAAGTTGCCGCCCACCATGTGGTGGTAGTACTTCGGCTCCATGCCGTGATTCCGCAGCAAGCGGATGCGCCGTGCCAATTGCAGGTTCTTTGTCGTCACCAGGCCGCCGTCGCCGAAGCAGCCCAGATTCTTGCTCGGGAAAAACGAGAAGCACCCGAATGCCCCAAAGGTCCCCACGATATGGCCGTCGTAAGTCGCGCCGATGGCCTGAGCGGCGTCCTCGATCAAAAACGCACCGCTTCGGACGACGCCGTTGATGAGGGGGTGCAGATCCGCGGGCTGACCGAACAGGTGTACGGGAATGACAGCCTTGGTCTGCGGCGTCATGGCGGCAATGGCGGCATCCGGATCGATGTTGTAAGTGTCGGCGTCGATGTCCACCAGCACGGGCTTGGCGCGCAGGCGGGCAATCGCGCCCGCGGTGGCGAAGAACGAGTAGGTGCTCGTCACCACTTCGTCACCGGGCCCGATGCCAAATGCCATCAGCGAGGCCAGCAATGCGTCGGTGCCGGACGACACCGCCACGGCATGTTCGACCCCCAGCCGGCCGGCCAATTCGTGTTCGAGGGATTCGACTTCTGGACCGCTGATGAAGCGCTGGCTGTCAACGACGCGCGTGATGGCCTCGAGCAGCGCGTCACGAAGGGGAGCGTGTTGAGCCTCCAGGTCGAGCAGGGGAACAGCCACAAACGCTGCATACTATCAGCAATAGTGACCCAGATCGATGTGGATGTCGCGGTGGTCGGCGCCGGAGTGGTCGGTCTGGCATGCGGGCTCAAGCTGGCGGAACGCGGTGCACGCGTGTGCATTCTCGAAAAGGACGCGCGCGCGGGACATGGCACCAGCACTCGTAACAGCGGCGTGATTCACGCCGGGATTTACTATCCCAGGGATTCACTGAAGGCGCGCTTGTGCGTTCGCGGCCGCGATCAGCTCTACGAATTCTGCGCGCGGCACCGCGTCCCGCACGAGCGGTGCGGCAAGTTGATCGTGATCACCGACGAGAGCCAGCGCGATGCGCTCGCGCGGCTCCGCGCCCGCGGTCTCGACAACGGTATCGAACGGCTCGAGCTGGTGGATCAGCCGTTCATTCACGCGCGCGAACCGCACATCCGCGCGAGTGCCGGGCTCTGGTCGCCGGACACCGGCATTGTCGAAACCGAGGCGCTGGTGCGCGCGCTGGCACGCGCGTGCCGTGACGCCGACGTCGCGCTGGTGCTCGACAGCCCGTTGAGGGCGGCTGAAACAGCAGCCGCGGGCATCCGCCTCGAGACGCCGCACGAAACGTTTGTGGCATCGCAGGTCGTCAACGCCGCGGGCCTGCATGCGGACGAGGTCTCCAGGTTGCTGAACGCGAGCCCCTTCACGATTTACCCCTGCCGCGGGGAATATGCGGAGCTCGCGCCGTCGCGGCGGCATCTGGTCAAGGGGCTCGTCTATCCCCTGCCTGGCGATCATTCGCTGGGCGTGCACTTCACGAGAACGACATGGGGAAGCGTGCGACTGGGACCGACGGCACGCTTTCAGGAGGCTCGCGACGATTACGAGTCCGATCGCCTCGCGCTCGAGAGCTTCGTCGAGGCGGCGCGGCCGCTGCTGCCGCAGATCACGCTTGCCGATCTGCAGCCGGGCAGCACGGGCATCCGCGCCAAGCTGCACGGACCCGACATCACGTTCGCGGATTTTCTGATTGAGCGGGACAAGACCAACCCGCGTGTGATTCAGGCCGCCGGGATCGAATCACCTGGACTGACGTCGTGCCTCGCCATTGGTGAGATGGTGGCAGGTCTCTGGAAGGGCTGAGGAGGGGTGGGTCTCGTCGTGACGAAGGCGTATCAGGCGCTGAAGTCAGGCCAGGCGGTGTCGCGGGCCGAAATCACCGTCGGTTCGAGCGGCCACTGAATGGCGAAACGCGGATCATCCCAGCGCACGCCCGACGCATGGACGGACGAATACGGCGCGGAAACGTGGTAAGAGGTCTCGACGCCATCGACCAGTGTTTGATAGCCGTGGGCGAATCCGAACGGGATGTAGAGCATCCGGCGATTCTCGTCGGTGAGCTCCACCGAGGCCCACTGACAAAACGTCGGCGATTCAGGTCGCATGTCGACGATAACGTCCAGCATCGCGCCGCGGGTGCAGCGAACGATCTTGGTTTCCTGCAGCGGCGCGCGCTGGAAGTGCATGCCACGAATGGTGCCGCGGCGATGATTCCACGCGACATTGCACTGCACCAGCGTCGGATCGAGACCGCGCCTGGTGAAATCCTCCGGCGCCCAGGCGCGCGCGAAAAACCCGCGCTCGTCTTCGATGCGAACGATGTCGATGATCCAGGCGCCTTTCAGCGGCATTTCGGTGAATGTCATAGCGTGGACGGCTGAGCTGCCACTCAGGCAACCCGGGGGGAGGAAATCACGCGCGCGAGCCTGCGGACGTGTCTCACGCCGAATGGGTGGGCTGCGCGGTGGCGGTCCGGATGAATTGCCGCCCATGGTGGTGCACCAGGGCTCCAATCGCGAGTATGAGCGGCGAGGCCAGCAACACCCCGAGCACCAGAAACGCCAGATACCGCTGTGTGAACGCCGTTAGAACCTCTACATCCGCGGGCCGCTCGATGCGGTACATCGCCGGGCCTGCGCGGAAGGCAACCCTCGAGAACTCTTCGTAGATCTCGTTGAAGATGCGCGTGGCTTCCTTGGCTTCCCTGGTGATCTGGTCCAACCGTGTCACGAGCTCTTCTCGCGACAGGGACGGACCCTCGGCAGACTTGATCGCGTTCAGAACCACCCGGTAGTGCTCCACGGCGGCGCTCCTGCTCACGGCTTCCACCGAGGCGGCCATCATGCTACGGGTGATCTCCTGACGGAATTCGGCGTTGCCTTCCGACATCTCGATGAGCCGATCGATGAACGTGCGGTCGATCTGAGGCGTGAGCGCCTGCACATCAGCCGGCGTCTGGCCTTCCCGGCGATCGGTGGTGGCCGACGGCGGCGGGACGCTGGACACACCTGAATACTCGCGCAGGGCGCTGCGATAGGCTTCCACACGTTGGTCGGCCGCCCGCTGTTGCACGCTGGCGCTGGCCAGCGCCTGCTCGAGCCAGAGGATTGATTCGCGCCCGAAACCGCGGGCTGCCGCGGCGATGACGGGCTCGAGGCGCCTTTGGATGAGGTCCTCGATGCGCACGCGCACTTCCCTCAGCGACACCTGCTGCTCGCCGGCTCGAATCAACTCGGACCCCGGCAGCTTTTCGACCTCGAGAATGTTCTCCACGACACGAAGGATCGTCCCGCGTATGAGATCGGCACGGACCAGAAGCGATTCGTCGGGGCTCGTGGTCCACTCGAACACCGCGGGTGTGAGCACCGCAACGCGGGCCCGCATCACGCCGCGGCGTTGCTCGGACTCCTCCGCCCACAGATCCAGAATCTCTGGCAGCGCCTTCAGCAGCACGTCACTCGGAATCGCCCGGCACGGCAACGGCTCGATGTAGGCAAGCCGGAACTGTGCGACGACGGCTTGACGCGCCGCTTCATAGTCATCTCGCAACCGTTCGCGATCCACCGCGGTCAACCGGATATCTGACAGACGCGCCTGATAGTCACTGTCCAGGAATCGGAGACCTGGCGAGCTTTGCTGAACGATCAGTCCGGAACGGAAATCACCATCGCTGCAATACTGTCCGAGGTCATTTTGCGCGTGGATTCGGCCGATGATTGTCGCGTCAACGATATCCGTCGGCGCGAATGGCGTTTTATTCGGGTACTCGCCCTGCGCGGCACCCGTGAAGACAGGTCTGAACTCGAGGTACACGCTGCGGCGAGACGGCTGCCAGACGAATACGATCGCGCCGAGCAGAGCGGCGATCAGGGTCGCGCCAAGTGCCCCCTGCCAGATGACGTGCCGATATCGGATCAGCGGCCTGAACAGGCTCCCGATTGGGATTTCGTCGTCACCATCCCGATGGACAGGTTGCTCCATGTTTGTCACCAACTATAGCTGTTTCGATTCAGGATGCCGTGACGTGCTGCGGCGATCGGCTCAATCGCTCCAGATCTGCATCCACCATCATGTGCACGAGTCCGCGAAAGTCGACCGAGGGGGTCCATCCCAGCACCTTTCGCGCCTTGCTGGAGTCGCCAATCAGATGATCGACTTCCGCCGGGCGCAGGAACCGCGGGTCGATACGCACATACTTTTCCCAATCGAGGTCCACGCGTCCGAAGGCCTCCCGCACCAGCTCCCGCACCGAATGCGCCTCGCCGGTAGCGACGACGTAGTCGTCGGCCGTGTCCTCCTGCAGCATCAGCCACATCGCTCGCACGTAGTCGCCGGCAAATCCCCAGTCACGGCAGGCGTCGAGGTTGCCGAGCGGCAGATGATCGGACAGCCCGAGTTTGATGCGGGCCACACCATCGCTGACTTTGCGCGTGACGAACTCGAGCCCGCGGCGCGGCGACTCGTGATTGAACAGAATGCCCGAGCAGGCAAACAGGTCGTAGCTCTCGCGGTAATTGACCGTGATGCAATGGCCAAACACCTTCGAGACGCCGTAAGGGCTGCGCGGGTAGAAGGGCGTCAGTTCCGTCTGCGGCACTTCGCGCACACGGCCATACATCTCGCTCGACGAAGCCTGGTAGATCCGAATCTTCGGGTTGACCCGGCGCACCGCTTCGAGCACACGCGTCACGCCTTGTGAGTTGTACTCGCCGGTCAGCATCGGCTGATCCCACGACGCGGGCACGAACGACATCGCCGCGAGGTTGTACAACTCCACCGGCTCGGCCTGCTCCACCGCCTTGATCAGCGACAGTTGGTCGAGCAAGTCCGCCTGGAGCAGGGTCACGCGATCCAGCAGGTGCTGAATGCGCCAGACGTTGGGAGCGCTCAGGCGGCGGCAGACGCCAAAGACCTCGTAGCCGCGCTCGAGCAGGAGTTCGGCGAGATACGACCCGTCCTGGCCAGTGATTCCGGTGATGAGTGCGCGCTTAGCCATGAGAACCCTTTACAGTACTATCGAATCGTTGATTTCGACAACCCTTCTATGCGCTTCGGCCAAGCGACACTCTCGCCGCTGGACGTTGAACACGAGCATGACGCCGGGCAGCATGCTGCTCAGAAGAATCGCCATCGCCCACGGCGATGGCACCAGGAGTGACGCCCAGGCGAGCGCGCTGCAGATCGCGGCCCAGGCCAGATAGAGCGACGCGACGTGCAGGTGCGAGGCGCCTGAGATCAGCAGACGTTGATAGAGATGCGACCGGTGCGGCCGCCACAGCACCTCGCCGCGGGCGGCGCGGCGCAGGAGCGTAAAGCCGGCATCGAAGAAAAACGGCGTGAGCACCACGAGCGACCGCACCATGCCGGCCGTCGAGTCCGGCAGCAGGATGGCAGTCACCGCCAGTGAATAGCCGAGAAACAGGCTCCCGCCATCTCCCATGAAGATCGAGGCTCTCGGCCAGTTGAAGACGAGAAACCCTGCAGCCGCCGCGGCAAGCACCATCGCCAGCCACATGTCCACGTCTTCGCCGCTTGCGGCGGCGAGCACAGCGAGGCCAAGCGCCGAACACGTCGCTGTCCCGCCCGCCAGTCCGTCGCTGCCGTCCATGAAGTTGAAGAAGTTCATGTATGAGAGGACCATCAGGGCCAGGGCGCCGAGCAGTACAGCATGGGGTGCCGGCTGAAATGTGAGGACGAATGAGACCGGCACCATCAGAGAGAGCAGCTGACCTGCAAGCTTGGTCGCTGGCGAAAGGCTCCACAGGTCGTCGAGCACTCCAAAGAAGGCGGCGATGAGGCCGCCGCCAGCCACGGCGAGCACCAGCCCTCCGGAATCGGCGAACCACAGCACGAGACCAAGCCACCCGAGAACGCTCGTGAGCGCGATCGCGACTCCACCGAGCCTCGGCGTCGGAACCGTATGCGAGCTGCGTTCATTGGGCTGATCGAGGAGACCTCGACGGTTGGAATATTCGCGAATCGCGTAGGTCCCGCCTGCGCTGAGGCCCATGACGGCAAGAGTCAGGAGGTAGAGCGACATCACATGCCTGCGCGATAGAGCGCGATCTCACTGGTCACGCCGGTCCGGAAGTCGCGCGGAGCAAAACCGAAGTCGCGAGCCGCCTCGCTGTGATCG
>DATKDY010000024.1:0-11440 GCA_035512515.1 Vicinamibacterales bacterium | reverse complement strand
AGGCCGCCATCGACCGGGGCGACGTCGATCACGCATGGGCCGTGCGGGCCTTTCGCTCGATTCCCGCGCGGTTCGTCACGTGCGAAGCGGCGATCGCGGAGGCCCAGCACGGGCTGGAGAATCACCCGGCTGCCATCCGGGCGTTGCGCCGTCTGGTCGGCCGAATGGACGTCGTCGGGTTCGGCCCGGATCGGCTGCCGGCCGTATTCGATGAGATCGAACGATGGTCGCCGCGAATGGATTTCGCCGACGCGTGCGCTGTCGTGCTAGCGCGCAGTTACGACCCGGCGTTCGTGCTCACGACGGATTTCCGCGACTTCTCGACCTACGGGGTGCCGTTCGCCTCTCCTGAAGGAGCGTTTCACACCTGATGAAGCCAAGGGAGCCAGTGAAACGGTGACCACAGTCGTAGCCGTCCTTCGCTCACTGATCAGCGCATCCAGTTCAGCACCACGGTTACGGACGGCGGCTATACTGAAAAGCAGGAAGTGATCGCGGCACATTAAGAGGTGTTACACAATTCGTGGTATGTTCGCCTCAGTCGCCGCCGTAAGTTATTGATTCTAAAAGTACGGAGAGATGTCCGAGTGGTTGAAGGAGCACGCTTGGAAAGCGAAGCGGGCGAGGGACATCGAGCCACTTCGAAGCGTCTCAACGCACACGCGATCAGCGACTTAACCTCCCAGAACGATTACTTGGTGTGCGTCCGTAAACTTCGATGTTCGTCGAGGTTTTGAGCCTGACGTATCACATTCCTATCACAATCGCTGTTGGCACTTACCTCTCGCGCGGCGGACCTCACGCTGGAGTGGGGGCCGACCGGCCTTGACACCACGGCTGTCCTCTGGGCTTAAGAGCGATTCGGGTCGCTCGACGAACTGACCTTGCGTCGCATCATTCGAGCTCATCGTATAGACTCTCTGCGCGCCCCTGTTTCAGACGAGGTTTCATCCTGCAGCGCCTTCTGTGGACTGCCGTCACCGTAACCGGGCTCACGGTATCGTTTGCCGCGCAGCCGCCGGCGCCGGTCAAGGTGTGAGCAGACAAATCAACCGACGTCTCGGGTCGCGTGTCGCGGAATGGACGGATCCTGCCGTTCGTCGACTGGACCACCTACGGCCTGTCGGTACGTGATCTTGCGTCAGGCGAGGTGAAGGCGCTGGAGCCCGGCAAGCGGCCGTTCTATCCAAGGACACCCACGCCGTCCTATGACGGAACGCGAATCGCCTACCTCTTGGATCGATCGCTCCACATCGTGCCAGTCGACGGCGGCCCCTCGAAAATGGTGTACCAACACCCGCACCTGTCGGCGGTGGGTGATTGGACGGTCGACAATGCCTCCCTCATCATCATGAAGTCCGTTGATGCGCGGCAGCAGGAAATCGGGATTCTCGACATTGCGACGGCAACGTATCGAAAGCTCGCGGACGGACGAGGCGGCGTCATATTCAGCACCGCCGGATCTCAACCGCTCGTCGTCTTCGATCAGTGGATCCGCGATGCCCCCAGTCGGCGTGAGCTGCGCATTCTGTCGCTCAAGGATGGGGGCCTCCGCGTGCTGCTTACGGGGGCGGATGACTGCGCCCCGGCGTGGTCGCCGAAAGGTGATGCCGTCGTCTTCGTGAGTAACCGCGATGGCCATCGAGGACTTTGGTCCATGCCTGTGCGCGACGGGCAGGCAGCCGGTCCGCCGCGTCTTATCCGCGAACTCACCGAAGACCTGTCGCTGATCGGGCTGACCTCCGATGGCACCGCTTACTTCTCCTGCTACGGCGGGACCCTCAGCACCTACGTCGCTCGCGTGAATCGGCCGGGCGGCGAGGTCTCCGAGCCGAAGGCCATCGCAACCCCCCGGTTCCTGGGAGCTCGTCGCCCCGTGTTCTCGCCCGACGGCGCGATGCTGGCGACCGTGCTCCGCGCCGCCTACCCTGGCGTGCGACCGGGATGGCAGACACCAGCGGTGACAGAGCTCTCCACCGGCCGCCAATGGACGTTTCCATCCGAACTCACGATCCGCGATGAAACGGCTTGGCTGCCTGACGGACGTTCCCTAAATTGCCATCAACGACGATGCCGGCTCCGGCGAAGGCGCGGGGCCGCCGTGGACCTTCTGGCGGTTCTCACTGGGCGACACATCCATGACGCGTGTTGGCCGCGCGCGTGCTTCCGGGTTGGTGCGATTGGCCGGCGTGACCGAGCGCGAAATCGTGTACAAGCGCGATCTGTTTCAGCCTTCGCAGACCTTCATCGAGGCGCTCGATCTTCAGACCGGCAGCACCCGCGAGATCTACCGCAGCACAGAAGAGGTGACCGACGCCTCATTGTCCCCGGATGGCAGGCAACTCGCTTTCACCGTGCGAAGCGCGAAGACCATAGAGGTGTATCTGCTGCACATCGGAGCGGCAGCGCCTACCAAGCTCACACTGCCGAACTTCCGCCTTAACGCGCGGCCGCAGGCGATGTGGGTCGCCACTCAAGACGCGCTAATCCTGTCCGGCGCATTCGGCGAGGAAAAGGGGATCTGGCGTGTGCCGCTCAAGGGCGATCCTCCGCAGCGGCTCAAGGTGGATGCCGACGGTGTGGTGGAAGCGCGATTGAGCCCCGACGGTCGGACCCTCGCCTATACGACGCAATCACCGCGTGGCCGAGAGCTGTGGATGCTGCAGGGTGCTGTCAAAGGTACTGATCAACGCTGACCAGTCGCCTCAAGGTTGAGCGGAGTGGGAACCGTCACGAGCGCCTCAATCCAGGAGCTTGCGCGCGAAATAGGTCATCCACAGCGCATTCGCACGCGCAGTCTGCTTGAGGTCGGCGCCCGATCCGTGGCCGCCCTCGGTGTTTTCGTAGTAGTAGAAGGGCAAGCCCATTTCCTCCATCCGGGCGGCGAACTTGCGCGCGTGCTGTGGGCCGACGCGGTCGTCTTTGGTGGTGGTAAAGAGAAAGGGCTCAGGATAGCGCGCGCCCTTCCGGAGATTGTGGTAAGGCGAGGTCTTCATCCAGAAAGCGCGCGCGGCCGGATCGGCGTCCACATCGCCATATTCGCCTTGCCAGGAGGCTCCAGCGGCAATCTTGGAGATGCGGATCATATCCAGCAGCGGAACCTGGATCAGGACGGCGTTCCATAGCTCGGGGTGCTGGGTCATCGCCACGCCCATCAGCAGTCCGCCGTTCGAGTCGCCCCGGATGCCAAGCCGCCGAGGCGAAGTGATGCGTCGCGCGATGAGGTCCCTCGCCACCGCGGCGAAGTCATCGTAGACGATCTGGCGCTTCACCCCGACGCCAGCTTCCTGCCATTTCGGCCCAAACTCACCGCCGCCGCGGATGTTGGCGAGCACGAAGGCGCCGCCGCGCTCCAGCCACAGCTTTCCGAGTATTCCCGAGTAGGTCGGCGTCTCACTCGATTGGAAGCCGCCATACGCAGTAAGGATGGTTGGGGTCGTACCGTCGTAGCTGATCGCCTTCGGGAGGACGACGAAATACGGGATCTTCGTCCCGTCGCTGGATGTCGCCTCCAGTTGCTCGACGACGTGGCCGTCGGCCTGGAACCTGGAAGGCAGCTTCTTCGCCTCGCTCACCGTGCCTGTGTCCCCATTCACCAGATAGAGGGTTGGCGGCGTGACAAAGCCGGCCGCCTCCACGAATGCGAGATTCGAATTCGAATCGGTCCAGTGCTCGCCAAACCTGATCGAGAGATTGTCGGGCAAGGGTAATTGTCGCGTCGCCCAGCCGCCGGCCGTCTGTGGGCTCACGACCCAGGCACGGCCGCGAATGTTGTCCAGCGTCACGAGCAGCAGTTTGTCGCGGGTCGAGCGGATCTGTTGAAGCGCATCGCGGGGGCCCGGCTTCCACACGATTACGGGCTCGATCCTGCCGGGCGTGGCCTTGAGCGCGGCCAGGTCGACTGCGCCGACCGACCCTGCCCTGAATTCAGGGCCCGCGGCGGTCCAGTCCTCGTCCATCTGCAGGATCACGCGGCCTTCCACCAGCGCGACCACGCGGACCTTCAGCGGCAGTCCCAGCCGCTCGGCACCGCGCGGACCAAGTACGTAGGTCTCGAACTTGGCGGTATCGAGCGGGCGCAGAATCACGGCGAGCCGATTGCCCTTGTCGTCGCGCAGCACCTCGGGCTGAACACCGTAGCCGCCGTCCTCCTTGCTGCCGCGGAACACCTCGGCCGCCGCCGACAGCGGCCGGCCGCGCGCCACGCGCTTGACGATGAAAGGATAGCCCGACGCAGTCACGTCGGCGGGCGTCCAGTCGGTCGCAACCAGCAGGTGGTCCTTGTCTTCCCAGGCGATGCGGTGCTTACCACGCCGCAGGTGGAAGCCGCCCTCGACGAACGTGTTCATCGCGAGGTCGAACTCGCGCACCTCGACCGCGTCCTCGCCGCCGTCGGACAAGGAGACCAAGCACAGCCCCTCGTCCGGTCGCAAACAAACGAGGCCCCGGTTGACCCAGCTCCTGCCCTCCGCCCTTCCCAGGGCGTCCACGTCCAGGACAGTCGTCCAGTCCGGAACGGCCTTGAGAAAGTTGTTGAGCGTGGTCTTGCGGAGCAGGCCGCGCAGATGCTCGGGGTCCTGCCAGAAGTTATGAATCGCGCCGTTCCGGAAGCGCGGCGCCGGGATGCGATCGCGCGCACCGGCAATGGCGAGCGCCTCATTGTAGAGCGTCTGGTATCGGGAGTCGGCCTCGAGCCGTCTGAGCGAGCTCGCGGTATGCGCCTCGACCCACTTCATGGCTTTGGGGGAAGAGACATCCTCTAGCCAGATGTAGGGATCGTCGGCGATCTGCTGCCCGATCGCTGCGACATGCAGAAGCGCAGCCACGACAATGGTAACAGTCACGCGGCGCATGAAACCTCCAGGTGGGGTCGTTTCGCGGGGAGAATAGCAGTGCGGGCCCCGATGGGCAACAGAATCCAACAGGGACACCCATTCTCCGAGCCACCGTGAAGACTCGACCTGGGCCGGCATCCGCCTAGTCCCGCGGGCCTGTCAAGAGTTCCCGAAAACTGGAGCGAAACCTAATCTGGGCGGGGATCGCAGACGACATCGAGTCGACGGTGCCGAGAGTCGAGCCCGACCATCGAGCCGCGAGGACGAGAATGTCGCGACAGGTTCCATGGCGCTCACGCAGAATCAGGTAAGATTTGCACGTTCGCGCTGGATCCATCGGCCGCACGCAGGGGAGCTTGACCATCCACAGTCGACAGATCGTCATCGTCGACGACGAGGCCGTGATTCGAGAATCGCTGGCCGCCGCGTTATCGGATGATGACGTGGAGATTCGCACGGCAGCCGAAGCCGATGAGGCATTAAACCTCCTCACGGAACGTCCGTCGGACATAGTGCTGAGTGACGTCCGGATGCCTCGCATGGACGGCCTCGACCTTCTTCGCGACATTCGCCGTCGGGCGCTGGACGTCGACGTCGTGCTCATGACGGCATTCGACGACATGCCCACCGTTGCGGCCGCCATGCGCGAAGGCGCGGCCGATTTCCTTGTCAAGCCACTCGATCTGCACGAACTTCGTCGCGTGCTCTCACGTGTGTTCGACGATCGTCGCGCACGCACATGCAAGGCATCGCACGAGCGCGCGGCGACGGAAGTGCCGCGGCAGTTCGTCGGGCGTCACCCGCAGATGATCGAGATTTACAAAGTGGTCGGCCAGGTGGCGGCGCGGCGAACGAACGTGCTCATTCGAGGGGAAAGCGGCACCGGCAAGGAACTGATCGCGAGGGCCATCCACGACCAGTCGCCCTTCGCCGCCGAACCATTCGTGGCGGTCAACTGCTCCGCCATTCCCGCGACGCTGCTTGAATCGGAGTTGTTTGGCCACGTCCGCGGTGCCTTCACCGGGGCGGTGAACGCGCGGCGCGGCCGATTCTCGCAGGCCGGACGAGGAACCATTTTCCTGGACGAAGTCGGCGACGCATCGCTCGAGGTGCAAGCCAAGCTGCTGCGCGTCCTGCAGGAACAGGAGTTCTACCCAGTGGGCGCCGAGCGGCCGGAGCGCACCGAGGCGAGAGTGATTGCGGCCACCCACCGCAATCTGGAGCAGATGGGGATCGCAGGCACGTTTCGCGACGACCTCTACTACCGCCTGCGCGTCGTGGAGCTCACCGTGCCGCCGCTCCGCGATCGCGCGTCGGATATTCCGGTGCTCGTCCAACACCTCGTCGCTGCGGCCAGTAGCCGGCTGGCCGAGCGCGTCCCAGTGGTGTCGGACGAGGCGCTCGAGGCGATCCGCCGCCACAACTGGCCGGGGAACGTGCGGGAACTCGAGAACTGCCTACGGCGGGGCGTGGTATTGGCCACGAGCGGCGTGATTCGCCCCGAACATCTGGGCCTGACACCGACCCCTCCAGCCGCCGCGAGCGAACTGAAGACGCTCGCCCAGCTCGAACGCGAGCACGTGGCGCGAGTGCTCGTGGCAACTGGCGGACACAAGGCCCGCGCGGCCCAGATCCTCGGCGTGTCACGTCCCCGGCTCAATCGTCTGATGCGTGAACACGGGCTCGAATGATCGCGCGCACGGCATCGCTCGGGACGCGGCTCGTCGTGATCGTCCTCCTCGGCGCCATCCTTCCGCTCGCGATTGTGGGCGTCTGGCTCGCAAACTCGATCACCCGTTCGGGAGAGACGCTCTTGCATGCCCGGCTGGACGAGTCGCTGGGCCAACTGGCGCGCGGCATCGGTGCGCGGTGGATCGTTCGCCGCGCCGACCTGCTGACGATCGCCGAGCACGAAGCGGTTCAGGCGCTGCTGACACATCCTGTCGATGATGCCGATCCTCGCGGTCTGGATTTCGGCGGCGTGACCGCAAGGCTTGAAGACGCCGTGCAATCGGTGAGCGTGCGGCCCACGGAGGGTCAGCGCTCGTGGCCCATCATCTCGGCACGGGTGGATGAAGACCCGAGCCTCTCCGTGTCGTTCGACGTATTCGAACGGACGTCAGGCCGCCGCATCGGTGTGCTTGATGCGCGTATGCGGCTCACGGGACTCGTTCCGTCGAACGCGGCGTGGACGGCCGGCGCCGGTGCTCTGCTGGGCCTGGTCGACCGCTCGACGGGGGCGTCACTGCTGCCAATGCCGTTCGATGCCGGCCTTCTCGCGCAGGATCGTTTCGAGTGGGCCGGAGAGCAGTGGATAGTCGTGCGACAACAGCTGACCGAACCAGCCATCGAGCTCGTGGTCGCGGCGCCGCTACTCCCTTTTGCCCAGCCGTTTAAGTCAGCGACGCGTCAGGGCATCATCGCCCTGGCCGTCGTTGCCGCCTTGGCAACGATTCTGACCACGCTGTTAACGCGCGGGACGACGAGATCGCTCGGTAAGCTCTCGGATGCGGCGACGACGATCGCGCGCGGAGAATACGGCGCCACTGTCGACGTCGGCCAGGCGGAGGACGAGGTCGGCCGGCTCGCCCGTGCGTTCAATACGATGAGCGCGAACTTAAAGCGCACGCTCGACCAGCTCGCCGAGCGGCAATCGCTCGCGGCTGTCGGAGAATTCGCGGCGTCGCTTGCCCACGAGGTGCGGAATCCGCTCACCGCGATCCGCATCGATCTCCAGCGTCTGGAGGAAAAAGCCGGCGACAATCCCGCACTGCGCGAGCCGGCCGCCAGCGCGCTGCGGGCGGTCTCTCGGCTCAATGCGACAGTGACCAGCGCGCTGCGTGTGGCACGGAGCGGCCACGCGACGCTCGAGCGGATCGACATCCGTGTGCCGTTGCGGTCGGCCATGCAGGAGGCGTTGCCGGAGCTGCGCGCCCGCGCGCTGGAATTGCGGGAAGGCCTCGGCTCCGAGGCGATCGTCGTGATGGGCGACAGCGCAGCGCTCCATCAGTTGTTCCTCAACCTGCTGCTCAACGCGGCGCAGGCGACGCCGACGAACGGCCACGTCGAGATCTCAACGTCGCATTCCGAGCGGGCCGTCGACATCAGGATTGCCGATTCGGGCCCGGGCATTTCACCTGCGCTGCGCGAACGGGTGTTTGCGCCGCTCTACTCGACGAAGGCCGAGGGAACAGGTCTCGGGCTCGCGATTGCGCGTCGTATTGCCGTCGCCCACGGCGGCACGCTAGACGTCGTCGAGTCCGCCCACTCCGGCGCGGTTTTCCTCATCCGGCTTCCTGTCGCCGGAGCGTAACGTTTTGATCGCGCCCGCGCGTAACGGTTCGTTACGTGTCCAGGGCCGCCGAAACATCACAATGCGCTTTCTTGCCCGGCATCCCGGGCTTTGCCGCCCGGCACTCACTGGCACTGCGTTTGCCCTACCGGCGGACTGCCGGCGCACTTCAGCGCCCAAAGGAGCCCGTACCGTATGCGCCCACGATTCGTCTTTCTCATCGCCACCCTGCTCGTCGTAGGATGCCGCGACGGCGCGGTCTCCAGTAACCGCACGCTCGCAGCAGATAGCGGTGCCACGAGTGCCCAGCGGCAGGAGGCCGTCACGCGCCGCCTATGGAGCGGTCGCGACGTGGATTCGCTTGGCAGTCCATCGCCCGACGGCAAACTCCTGTCGCATGTGGACTGGCGCACGGGCAACCTGGCCGTACGGGAACTCGCCACCGGACAGAGCCGCGCCATCGTGAAGGCGCGTGGTGACATCACGGACTTTGCATACATATCCGTCATTTCCCCCGACGGCAAGCAGGTGGCGTACAGCTTCTTTGACGGCGAGATTTACGACCTGCGCGTCGTCGACATCGAAGGCGGCACGCCGCGAACGGTCTTTCGCAAGACTGAGAGCCTCGACGTCCTCCCAATGGCCTGGTCACCAGACGGCAGCCAGATCCTGACAGTCATCCGGTGGAAGGACGCCACCTCGCAGATGGCGTTCATTTCCGTTCCGTCGGGTGCGACGCGCGTGCTGAAGACGCTCGGCTGGCGGTACCCGTCCAAGCTCGCGCTGTCGCCGGACGGGCGTTACATCGCCTACGACTTCACTCGCGACGAAGCAGCGGACGCCCGCGATATTTCGATCCTGGCAGTGGACGGCGGGACTGACACGCCGGTGGTGGTGCACAAGAGTGACGACCGTGTCCGTGGGTGGAACCCGGACGGCAGGATGTTCTTCTCCAGCGATCGCGAGAGCACACCGACGCTGTGGGCGCTGAATGTCAAAGACGGCCGCGCCACAGGCGAGCCAGTTCGCATCAAGTCGGATCTGTGGCGTCTCGATCACGCCCTCGGCTTCGATGGTAGCGGCGTCTTCTACTACTCGGTGAATCCGACGGTGGCGGATTTGTATACCGTCACGATCGATCCGATCTCAATGAAGATCACGGCGGCGCCGCAATCCCTCAGCGGCGCTGCCGGCGTCACACGCGGGCCAGGAGCGTGGTCACCCGATGGTCGTCTGCTTGCGTACCTCGTGAGCGATCAGGCGGTGTCGGTGAGCTTCAGCGGCGTGGCGATCCGATCACTCGAAACGGGCGACGAGCGCAGGCTCAATCCGCAGCTGACGAACCTGCAGACTGTGCAGTGGTCTCCCGACACCCGGTCACTGTTCGTCGGTGGCACCGACTTCAAGGGCCGTGTCGGTTTGTATCGCATGGACGCGAGATCGGGTGCCGTGACCATGATTCGGCACCGATCGCCCGATCAGCCAAATATGTTTGCGGCGTCGCTGTCGCCCGACGGAAAGACGCTGTATTTCCGCACGTTTGCCGACGCCAAAGGTCAGATTTCTGTGCTGATGGCCCGCGATCTCGCCTCGGGCCAGGAACGCGAGATTCATCGCAGCACGGGAGCTATGAGCGGGGCGTCGCCCTCGCGCGACGGGCTCCAGCTTGCGCTCACCGTTAGCGACGCCGCCACTCGGAAGACGTCGATTGTCATCTTGCCTGCAACCGGAGGAACTCCGCGAACGGTGCTCGCGCTCCCTGAGGGCCACACGGTCACGCCGAACCTCGGATTCGTGCAGTGGGGCACGAACAACGACCTGCTCTCGATACGAACAAACGCGGAACGTCAAACGGAGATGTGGAGGGTCGGGTTGGACGGCAGCAATCCGCAGAAGCTCGAACTCAGCCTTCCGCGCATGATGCAGCCGCGCCTTCACCAGGACGGGCGGCGTCTGCTGTTCCGAGCCGGCGAAGTGACAAAGGAAGTGTGGGCGCTACAGCCCGCGTCTCGGTGATCCGCCGTTGCCGTACCGGGTTCTTCCTTTCGTGCTCGCGACGTGTCTGGCAGCCGTCACGACTGCGCAGGTCAGTCCTGCGAGCGTGCCTCTGGGACTGGACGAGCACGTCACGGTCCCGGAGAACAACGTGATGACGCCTGCCAAAGTGCAGTTGGGGGAACGGCTTTTCTTCGACCCGCTGCTCTCGGCCGATCGGCGCGTGTCATGCGCGACCTGCCACGATCCCGCCAGGGCCTTCACCGGCGGCACGCGTGTCGCCGTTGGCGTGTGGGGACGGCGAGGCATGCGGAACGCGCCGACGATCCTCAATCGTGCGTATGGAAAGTCGTTTTTCTGGGATGGCCGCGCGGCGACGCTCGAAGAGCAGGTGTTGGGGCCCATTCAGGATCGCACGGAGATGGGCCTGTCGCTCGCCGCTCTCACTGACCGCCTGCGCAAGAGTGACAGCTACCGTGCATCGTTCGCGCGCGCCCTGCGCCAGCCCCCGTCGGTTGCGGGCGTCGCGCGGGCGATCGCCAGCTACGTACGCGCGCAGCGTGCGGGCGACGCACCCTTTGACCGATACCGCGCGGGCGACACCGACGCCCTTTCGGAGACAGCGATACGCGGCCTCAGACTCTTTCGCGGGCGAGCAGATTGCTCTGCGTGTCACTCCGGCCCGAACTTCAGCGATGAGGAATTCCACAACACCGGCGTCTCCTGCGCGCGCCACGCCATCGTGATCGCCCGTTCCACGCCATCGTGATCACCTGTTGTACGGCATCGTGATCACTCATTCCACGGCATCGTGATCACCCGTTGTACGGGTCGTGATCACCCGTTCCACGCATCGTGATCACCCCGACCGGGGCGGGCTGAGGGCCCGCCGGAGCGTCGCTGGACGTCGTTTTACCATCGCCCATTTGGCCGATCGCAAGGTCGGCGGAGGGGGCGGATGGCGACGGAACGACTGCCGATGCGACACATTCGAGAGATTCTCCGACTGAAGTGGGGTTTGAAGCGCAGCCACCGCGAGGCGGCCCGCAGTTTGGGCATCAGCCCCGGCGTCGTGGCGTCGGTCCTGAGCCGGGCGACGGCCCTCGGGCTGACGTTGGACGCGCTCGACGGTCTGAGCGACGACGCGCTGGAGCAACGGCTCTACGGGCAGAAGCTGGCGGGCGGCCGCGCGCGGCCGCTGCCGGAGCCGACCTGGATCCACACGGAACTGCGGCGCACCGGCGTCACGCTCGAGTTGCTGCACCTCGAATACCTGCAGCACCATCCGGACGGCTACCGCTATTCCGCCTTCTGCCGG
>DATKDY010000023.1:0-10504 GCA_035512515.1 Vicinamibacterales bacterium | reverse complement strand
ACGAACCGCGCCAACTCATCGCGATCCGCGTCGATCCAGGTGTGCTGGACCAGTTCCGCAAGGAAGCGCGCCGCCGTCGCGTGGGCTACCAGACCCTCATCAACGAGGTCTTGGCGGCACACGTCCGGAAGGATGTTGCGTAGTCAGCGATGGCCTGGTTCACCGGCACGCGATCATGTGTCGGACGACGCGGCGACGCGTCACCGCCGTGATCACCAAGTTGTCGTTACCGCACGTGTCTGTCGCGAGCGCTGGGGATGAGTACTTTGAGGTGTCGTTCGATGCGCGTCCGGAGGGGACTGACGGCGACACGCCGTACTTCCTGCTTCAACGCCAGTTCGAATCTCCTGATGGGGGACGCGTCTACATCGAGTGCCACCAGCGCGAGCTGTGTGGGCACGTTCGGGTCAGGCATGCTGTGTTGAGTGCCGGCCTCCTACGGCTCGAACTCGCCAGCCGGCCACCGCGGGTGGTCGCGATCAGATTCCAGGCCGACAACCGGCGCTTTCAGCAACTGACCGCCATGCTGAAAACGATCATCGGTGTCCGTCACCTCGAGTTGGCGTCTGGCGAGAGGCACAGCGGAGATTGAACCCGTCGAAACGAGGACCGCCAGATCGGCGTGTTTCATTATTGAACGACTGTCGGCTAAAGCCGACAGACTCCTGTTCCGACTGAAAGTCGGGGTGCGGCTGAAGCCGCCTGAAGCCGTCCGGCTGAGAGCCGGCTCAAGGCTCGGTCGGCGCGGTCACTTTGAAGCCATCGACGTCCTCGTCCCACTGCTGGCTCTCGATGTACGCCATCACCGCGCGTTCGTCCACCGCGCCGACCGTCGCGCAGAAATACCCCCGCGCCCACAAATGCTGCCCTCAGTACCGCTTGCGCAAGTGCGGGAACTCCGCCTGCCAGCATCCGCGACGACCGCCCCTTCAGGAACTGCACCAGCTTGGCCGGCGCCAACAGGCGCGGCACCACCACCAACATGTGGACGTGGTCCGGCGACACGGCGCCACGCACAATCTGCACCTCCCGCGCCGCACAGATTTGCCGCAGGAGATCGCGCGCACACTCGGCCACTTCCCCCCCGCAGAATCTTGTACCGATACTTCGTAATCCATACGACGTGATACGTGATGTCCCACACCGCGTGCGCGCTATGGTGATAGTCGCCCACCGTCCCCGCCTTCCTCCCGACTCAAGGCTGAAAGCTTACCGCCTGAAAGGCAGCGGTGGGATTAAACCTGGCACGTGGGCACTAAAATCGAGGGACGCTTTGGCACGGTCGCGGTTCGCGCGTCCATGACGCGGCCGACGATCCCGAGCCGGCGAGATACTCTCGTCCAACGTGGCACGACTCGAGCGTCGCCAGCCAGCTGTTGTCTGTACGCTCTCGCATCGAAAAACAACCTTACGAGTCCAACAGACAAGCTCTCACGACCCTGCGTGCCTGATTCCTGTTGCTGACTATCGTGATATGACGAGGCGGCGAGCCTCGGGAGAGGCCACAACCCCACTTCCTGGCGGGCACGCGCCTTCGCGGGAGAGCCCTGTATAAAAGGCTACCGCTCCACCATCCAGAGATCTGATTCGACCTTGCGCCCGCCGACATAAATCGTGCGGCCGTCCGGTGCCAGAGCGACTGATTCGTCCGCGATGTGAAAGGGCCACTCGATTGACACGACCGTGCGGCGCTTGGTGTCCGCGTCCACGATGACGAGCTCGCCGCGGTCGTTGACGAACAGAATCCGGCGGCTGTCTGGCAGCCACTCGACGTCGGACGGCGTTGGCAGCTGGTCGTGGCTCACGACCCCGCTCACGCCTGTGACGACGTCATACCAGCCGATGCCGATCGCGTTGGCGCCGGCGTCCTGTATCACCCCGGCGAGCCGCCGTCCGTCGCGCGACCAGTCGAGCGGCCGAAGCCACCCGGAAGATGTTCTCAGGCCCGGCAGCGGCTTCGCCGACGACCAGCCCTGCGCCAGATCCCATATATAGCCGGTCATGCTCTCGATCCGCGGCAGACTGCCGACGATGCGGTCGCCCGCCGGCGACCAGAGCGGGTACATGATGCCCCCGGGTCTTGCATCGGTGCGCTGGGTCAATCCGCTTCCGTCGCTTCTGATTGTCCAGATCTGGGTGTCGCCGGTGCGGCTCGAATAGAACGCCAATTCGCGGCCGTCCGGCGACCACATCGGCGCACGGTCTCGCGCAACATCGTCGGTGAGGCGGCGCAGATCGGTTCCGTCCGTGCGCGCGATGAAAATATCCTCCCGCGGCTCGCCGAAATTCCCGAGCGCTAGCCAGCGCCCGTCGGGCGAAACGTCTTTGGGAGCGAGGATGGCACTTCGTTCGAAGAGCGCTTTCGGGCTGCCGAGCGGCCGCTCCGCTTCCGGATCGAACGGGACCGCAAAGGGATTCACTGTGGTCACACGCGATCGGTACACGAGCTTCGTGCCGTCCCGCGACAGACTCGGCTGATCGGCGGCCGCCTGCACGCCGCCCGTCACCAGCTCGAGGTTCCCGAGCGTGCGGCCGGTCGATTCATCGATGTCGATGCGCCACAGGTTCGAGACGCCGGCGCGGTCACTCGCGAAATAGAGCGAACGCCCGTCCGGCGCCCAGGTCGCACTCCAATCGACCGGCGCATCCTCCAACACCGCGACGCGCGGTCCGCCCGCGGACGGAATTGTGAAGATGTCCCGCTGCGGGCCTGAAGCCGAGGCGGAGTTGCCCCAGAACGCAATGCGCGTGCCTGAAGGCGACCAAGCCGGTTGCACCGCATCGCCATCGTCCAGCTTGCTCGCCTGGCCGCTTTCAACGCTGACGATCCACAACGCGCTCACGGGGACGCGGTGCCCGCAAACCTGACGTCACTTGCGGCCGCCGCACGCCGGGCCCGCGTGGAGGCCAATCGATCAGCGGCCTGCCAGACGTGCCCGAAAGTCGACGCGGCCGCATGACCACCGAGAGCTGACCGCATTCTGACCACCGGGACTGCGCGCGCCTGGCAGCGAGTCGCCCGGAGAAGCGGACCGCGCGGTCGCACGAGTAGACTGACAGAACCGTATCCGGGCTCAGCGTTGCTTTCTCGTAGCCGCCTCTTACCGCGCCTGCATGACGAGAACTCGCGAGCAAAAGTCCAGCATGTCCATGGACATAGCTCCGCAAAAAGCACGCGTGTCATGGCCATTTTCCCTCCTTGTGCCCACTGACTTCAGGTTGGACCGACGGTGACACGTTGCATCGACGGTGAAATGTCAGCGAGGGGGTGGGCTACCAAAGAAACAGGAAGAGTGATAGGAATGCCGCAACTTTCGAAAGGGAGTACATCATGGTCCATTTTCGCCAGTTATTGATCGCATCGCTTTGCATCGTCGTGTCAGGCGGGCATGCACAGGAGCAAAGTGGACCTCAATTGCGGGACGAGTGTGACAGCCTCTGCATCACGCCGACTCGCACCATCTCTTTCGAGACCAATCAGGGGACGCAGGTAAACCTGGATGTGTCGCCGGATGGCGAAACGATCCTTTTCGACCTGCTGGGCGATCTGTACAGTGTTCCGAGAAGTGGGGGAACAGCCACCCGGCTGACCAGCGGGATGGCATTAGATCTACAGCCCGTTTTCTCGCCCGACGGGCGTCGCATCTTGTTCGTGAGCGACCGGAGTGGGAACGAGAACCTCTGGATGGTCGACGCGGACGGCTCGAACGCGAGGCCCGTTACGACCGAACGCGGTGACTTCCAATTCGACAATCCCGAGTGGTCACCGGACGGCGAGTACGTCCTGGTCCTAAGGAACGACTCCGGGAGTCCTGGAAGCGGCCGAAAGCCCTGGCTGATCCACCTGAGCGGCGGGAAAGGGATGGAGCTGCACAAGGAAGAGGAAGCGGAGGGGCTCGGATTTCGGTGGGGGCCAAAGGGGCGATATGTCTATTTTCGAGGGACAGAAGGTTCCAATGCGACGTCGCTGCGAGGAAACAGCCTGCCTCAGCCCGCCCAGATCATGCGGCTCGACCGGCATACGGGAGACATCGCCGCGATCACGAGGACGCCTTCCGGCGCCGCTCGGCCGGCGATCTCACCCGACGGGGAATGGATGGCCTACGTAACCGACATCGATGCAATGAGCGGGCTCCGGCTCCGCAACCTCGTCACCGATCAAGACCAGTGGCTCGTGTTCCCGATCGATCGCGAACACTTGAACCATCGCACGCGATTCACGTTCACCTCAGATGGATCAGCCGTCGTGTTCGTCAAGGACGGCACCTTCCACGAAGTCGACGTCCGGACGAGCAACGTCCGGAAGATCTCTTTCAGGGCGCAGGTTGAGCAACAGCTCGGACCACGGATCTATCACGAGTTGCCGTTTCAGGACGAAGCCCTCGTGGTGCGCAACCTCCGCTACGGCGAGATGAGTCCGGACCGATCGACGCTGGTCTTCGGCTCGCTCAACGAGCTTTGGATGATGGAATTGCCGGCGGGCGAACCGAGGCCGCTTATCAAGGGCGGAAGCCGCCAGTATCAGCCGACCTTTTCTCCGGACGGACGAAGCCTCGCCTTCGTGAGCTGGCACGCAACGGAGGGCGGGCACGTCTGGCGCGTGCCGGCTGGCGGCGGAGTGCCACAGCGCCTGACGACACACCCCGCCTACTACGCGAACCCAGCCTGGTCACCGGACGGCAGCAAGATTGTCTACGTTCGAGAAGATCCGGCAGCCAGCCGTAACCGGAACTCGAACAATCGGGGCTTCATCGAGTGGGTTCCCAGCACGGGAGGCGAGCCTCAGTCGGTCGTCTCCGCGCCTTCGGACAACCGGCTCACGTTCACCGGTGACGGCTCGCGCATCACGTTTGCCGAGAACGGAACGCTGGTCTCGGTCCGCCTCGATGGTACCGAGCGGCGCGAGATCGCGAAGGTCGACGGTGCCGCTGAGATGGTTCCGTCACCGGATGGGAAGTGGCTCGCGTTCACACTGCGCGAAGAGGTCTATGTAGCCGCTCTTCCGCCCTCGCTCGAAACGGTGACGCTGACCGAGAAGTCGGCGCCCGGACCCTTCCAGCGGGTGACGCGCGATGGGGGGCAGGATCTGAAGTGGACGGATGGCGGAGAGAGTCTCAGCTGGGTGTTCGGCAACGTCTTCTCACACCTCGAGCTAGACGACGTGTTCGGCCCGGACTCGCCCAAGGAGGGCCTCGACCAGCTGGCCAAGGCTGTGCCGATCCGCCTGGTCGTTCCCATGCCGAAGCCGGAAGGCTCGGTTGCGTTGACTGGTGCCAGGGTTGTGACCATGCGTGGTGACGGTGACGAGGTGCTCGAAAACGCGACGATCGTCGTGACCGAGAATCGGATCCGCGCGGTCGGCCCGTCGGGTTCAGTGCAAGTACCGGATGGGGCACGCGTCATCGACGTCGCTGGAAAGACGATTATCCCGGGACTCATCGACGCGCACGCCCATATCCGCGGGATGCCTCGCGATGTGCTCGTCGAGATCGCGCCGGAACCGCTGGTTAACCTGGCCTTCGGCGTGACCATGGCCCGTGACGTCAACGCCTCGACGGATCAGTTCCACTACCGCGAACTGATCGCGGCCGGTCGCATGCTGGGACCTCGGATCTTCATGACCGGGCCGTCGCAGACGTCGCGCGCAGTTAAGATCGACAGCTATGAAGACGCCTACGCGGGCGTCAAGCGGTACGTCGATCGAGGCTCGTTCTCGACCAAGCAGTACCTGCAACCGCAGAGGCGACAGATCCAGTGGATGCTGCAAGCGGCCGACGAGCTGGGCATCAACACCACGGCCGAGGGGGGAGGCGTGATGCGCCAGGTCGCGATGATCCTGGACGGATACACGGCCATCGAGCACGCCCCCACCGATTGGGTCAACATGTACGACGACTTCGTACAGCTCTACGCTCGATCGGGGACCATGTATGTGCCGACACTCATCGTCGCTTCGCCCAGCACCTACCAGGGCGAGCTGTACTGGTACCAGACCACGGATGTGCATGCCGATAAGAAGCTGGCCCGTTTCCTGACCCACGACGCCCTCGACCACAAGTCGCGTACGAGTCAGCGCTTGGCACTCGACGAGTACTACTTCCTGAACGGCGGAGCTGGTGCGGCTGCGATCAGCAAGGCCGGCGGCCTCGTCGCGTCTGGGGGCCACGGACAGGTGCACGGCCTGGCCGTCCACTGGGAGCTCTGGATGCTGCAGATGACCGGGATGACGCCGCACGAAGCCCTTCGAGCAGCCACCATTAACGTCGCGACCGGCATGGGGATGTCGGCCGACTTCGGGAGCCTCGAGGCCGGCAAGGTGGCTGATCTTGTCGTCCTCGACGAGAACCCGCTCGCGGACATCAGGAACAGCACCTCCATCCGCTACGTCATGAAGGGCGGCGAGCTGTACGATGGGGACACGCTGGATATGATCTGGCCGAGGGAAGAGCCGCTGCCCCGGTTCAAGTACGTCGACTTCGGACCTCCGCCGCAGCCGATCAGCGATAAGGTCATGTCGGCCAAGGACTTGCAGCCATTTGGCACCAAGTCCTTCGCCGTTCCCTTCGATGCGACTGGCGCCAAATTTGTTCGCTTCGCCGCCTGGGATTCGGCGGACAATGGAGCGATGACGCAGCCAGTCGCCATGAATGTGAGATAAGAATGCGATGACACCGCCCGGCTGGCGTCGCGAGCAGCGGCGGAAGCGTGGAGGCCACTCTTGACCAGATGGCGGATAGCGTTACTCGCGGTTCTTGCATCGTCTGCGGGAGGGGCGGTCGTGACCGGGCAGGTCGGCGCGCAGGCGCCGGGGATGGTGGCCTCCCACACGCGGCAGACCGCTGCCACGCAACCACAGGCGGATTCCACGGCCATCGACACGGCGCAGTCCGTGATCACGCGGACTTGCGTCGCGTGTCACAACGACCGCACGGCGGCCGGGAATCTGTCGCTCGCCTCCTATGACGTCGCGACGGCGGGCGAGCACGGCGCAACCACGGAGAAGATGATCAAGAAGTTGCGTGCGGGTCAGATGCCGCCTGCGGGCAGCCGGCGCCCGGACGACGCCGTCCTCGAGTCGCTTGCCGATGTCCTGGCGGCGCAGGCGGATGCCCGGGCCGCGGCGCGGCCCTCGCCCGGCCGGCGCAGCTTCCAGCGACTGAATCGCGCGGAGTACGCGCGATCGATCCGCGATCTGCTCGCGCTCGATATCGATGCCGGCGATTACCTGCCGCTCGACGAAATGAGCGCCAATTTCGACAACATTGCCGACGCGCAGCTGCTCTCGCCCACCTTGATGCAGTCGTATCTCTCCGCCGCGGCGGAGATCAGCCGCCTGGCGCTCGGCGACCGCTCGGCGACCGCGCGCGAAGTCACGTTCCTCGTGGCGCGCACGACGTCGCAGCGAGAACGCGTCGAGGGCGCGCCGTATGGCACCCGCGGCGGCGTGTCGGTCGTGCACACGTTTCCGGCCGATGGCGAGTACCGGTTCAGAGCGTCATTCCATCACGAGACGACCGGCGCTCTGTACGGCAATGGCAAAGCGGCGCTGCACACCGCCGAGGGGCCGGAGCAGATCGAGATTTCCGTGGACGGCGAGCGAGCCGCGCTGCTCGATCTGGACCGCTGGATGAACGTTTCGGATCCCAACGGCGTCAACCTGCAGACCGAGCCGATTGCCATCACGGCTGGTCCTCACCGCATCTCCGCTGCATTCATCCGGCGGCTCGAGGGACCCGAACAGGATCTGATTTCCCCGCTCGATTGGTCGCTCGCGAGCACCAGCATCGCCGACGCCTACGGATTCACCACACTGCCGCATCTGCGCGAGTTGGCCATCACCGGACCGCTCGCCGTGACCGGCGTTTCGCCGACGCCGAGCCGGCGCAAGATTCTGACCTGCCATCCATCGACGGTGCCGCAGCAGATCGTCTGCGCTCGCGAGATTCTCGTGCGCGTCGGCTCACAGGCCTTCAGGCGGCCGATCTCCGAGAGCGATGCCGATGCGCTGCTGTCGCTCTACAAGGCAGCGGCGGCCGAGCGTGGCTTCGAGGCGGGAATCCGAATGGCGCTCGAAGCCATCCTCGCAAGTCCACGGTTCGTGTTCCGGTTCGAGGAGCGTCCGGCGGCCCTGCCCGCGGGACAGACCTACGCCGTGAGCGACCTCGATCTGGCGTCTCGCCTTTCGTTCTTTCTGTGGGCGACCGGGCCAGACGATCAGCTGCTCCGCCTCGCCACGGCTGGCCGCCTGTCGGCCCCGGCGGTGCTCGAGCAGCAGGTCCGGCGCATGCTCGCCGACCCCAGGGCGGACGTGCTCGCCACGCGCTTCGGCGCTCAGTGGCTTCGGCTGCAGGATCTCGACACGATCAATCCCGACGTCCGGTACCATCCGGACTTCGACGCGCAACTCAAGAGCTCGATGCGGCGCGAAACCGAGCTCTTCATCCAGGACATCGTGCGACAGGACCGGCGGGTGTTGGATCTGTTCTCGAGCGACTACACGTTCGTGGACGAGCGCCTGGCCGCCCACTACGGCATCCCGAACGTGGTCGGCAAACAGTTCCGCAAGGTGCAGTATCCAGATGAGCGGCGCCGGGGCCTTCTCGGCCACGGCAGCATCTTGACGCTCACGTCGCATGCGGATCGGACGTCACCGGTGCTGCGGGGCAAGTGGGTGCTCGAGGTTCTGCTCGGCACGCCGCCTCCGCCCCCGCCTGCGGATGTGCCGGATCTCGAAGCCACGCCGGACGCCGAGGACGGCCGGCTGCGCACCGTGCGCGAGCGTCTGGAGCAACACCGCGCGAATCCGGCGTGTACGTCCTGCCATCGTATGATTGACCCGATCGGGTTGGCGCTCGAAAACTTCGACGTCGCCGGTGCCTGGCGCATCAAGGACAATGGGACACCGGTGGACGCGGCCAGTGCGTTGTACGACGGGTCGCCGCTCAGCGGGCCCGAGGACTTGCGACGGGCGCTTCTGAAGCGGCCGGCCGCGTTGATTCAGACCTTCGCGGAGAATCTTGCGACCTACGCGCTCGGACGCCGGCTCGATCACGCCGATATGCCGATGATGCGCAGCATCATCCGGCAGGCTGCCGCCGAGGATCACCGGTTCTCCGCGTTCGTCCTCGGTATTGTCAAGAGCCCCGCGTTCCGGCTGAAGGGCCCGGACGCGTTGGAGACTTCGACCGGCGCACGTGGACAACGGTAGCTGCTCACGGGAGACCAGGACTATGTCATTCATTACGGGAAAGCATGTTGCGCGCCGGACAGTGTTGCGTGGGGTGGGTGCGACGGTCGCCTTGCCATTCCTCGATGCGATGGTGCCCGCGGGCAGCGTGTGGGCGAGAACCGCGCAGGCCGCGGGGCTCGATCGGACCAGGCTCGTGTGTATCGAGATGGTGCATGGCGCGGCGGGCAGCAACGACTGGGGCGCCACCCAGCATCTCTGGTCGCCTGCGGAGTACGGGCACGCGTTCGACCTCGCGCCCAGCGCGTTGAGTCCGCTCGAGCCTTTCCGCAAGTACCTCACCATCGTGAGCAACACCGACGTGCGTCCGGCCGAGGCGTTCACGGCGGCCGAGATTGGCGGAGACCACTTCCGGTCGAGCGCCGTATTCCTCACGCAGACGCGTCCGAAGCAGACCGAGAGCTCGGATGTGCGGGCGGGGATATCGGTGGATCAGATCTACGCCAAGCGATTCGGCCAGGACTCGCCCGTTCCCTCGATGCAGCTGTGCATCGAGAACGTGGACCAGGCGGGCGGTTGCGCATACGGCTATTCGTGTGTGTACACGGACATGATCAGCTGGGCGTCCACGACCGAGCCGCTGCCGATGATTCGGGATCCGCGAATGGCGTTCGACCAGCTGTTCGGCGCCGGCGGTTCGACCGAAGAGCGTGCGGCGCGGCGGCGCGCGACGCGCAGCGTCCTCGACTACGTCACCGGACAGGTCGCGGATCTGACCCGGCGGCTCGACAGTTCCGACCGGGTCCGGATGGAGCGGTATCTCGATGATGTTCGCGAGATTGAGCGTCGTATCCAGGCCGTCGAAGCGCGCAACCTGAGCGGCGAGAGCCGGGAATTGCCGGGCGCGCCGGCCGGGGTGCCCGATTCCTTCGACGAGCACGTCAAGCTGATGTTCGACCTGCAGGTCCTGGCCTTCCAGACGGACGTCACCCGCGTGTTCTCCTTCAAAATGGGTCGCGATGCCTCGGGCCGGGTGTATCCGGAGAGCGGCGTCGCCAAGGGCTTCCACTCGTCGTCGCATCATGGAGGCAAGCCGGCTGGCGTTCTGGAGTTCGCTCAGATCAATCGCTACCACGTGAGCCTGTTGCCGTACTTCCTGGCCAAGCTGCAGTCCTCGCAGGACGGCGACGCGTCGCTGCTCGATCGCACGATGATTATCTACGGCTCACCGATGGCTGACGGCAACCTGCACAACCACAAGCGCTGCCCCTTGATCGTCCTCGGCGGCGCCAACGGTCAGCTGCCTGGCAACCTGCA
>DATKDY010000022.1:0-8498 GCA_035512515.1 Vicinamibacterales bacterium | reverse complement strand
GATCCTCACCAGCTTCGGCGACGGCGGCCGCCAGCCCGGACAGTTCTTCGCCGTGCACAGCATCGCCACCGACTCGAAGGGCAACATCTTCACGACGGAGACATACGAGGGCAAGCGCCTGCAGAAGTTCGTGTTCAAGGGGATTGGGGCGGTGCCGAAGGAGCAGGGCACGGCGTGGCCGAAATAGTCCGGTAGTCGGGACGTCGGTCCACCGAACGCCCGACGCCCCCGCCTCACGCCCCCCGATGCGCACATCCTCCACCGGCGGGTTGAGAAGCCAATGATCGGAACGACCATCTCGCATTACCTGATCACGGGCCACCTGGGGGCGGGCGGCATGGGCACGGTGTATCTCGCCGAGGACCTCGCGCTCCACCGCAAGGTCGCGCTGAAATTCCTCTCGCCCAAGGCCGCCGGCGATCCCGACGCGGCGGCGCGGCTCCTCCGCGAAGCGCGCGCCGCGAGCGCCCTCGATCATCCGCATATCGCAACGGTGTACGAAGTCGGCGAAGCCGGTGGCCAGCCCTTCATCGCGATGGCGCACTACCAGGGGGAGACCCTCGCGCAGCGCATTCAGACCGGTCCGCTGCCTGCCACCGAGGCCGCGCGCATCGTCACGCAGATCGCCGATGCACTCGAGACGGCGCACGCGGCTGGCATCGTGCACCGCGATCTCAAGCCGTCGAACGTGATGCTCACGACGACGGGGCAGGTGAAGATCCTGGACTTCGGGATCGCGAAGGTGGATCCGGGTCCTGCAGGGGAAACCCTGCAGCAGTTGACCGCAGAAGGGATGACCGTGGGCACCGCGTCCTACATGTCCCCCGAGCAGGCGGCAGGGGAAGCGGTCGACGCGCGCTCGGATCTGTGGTCGCTCGGCGTCGTCCTCTACGAGATGCTGACGGGCCGTCTTCCATTTGCAGGAGAGAACACCCTCGAGGTCATTCACGCGATCCTCACCACAACACCGCCGCCGGTGCAGACGACGCGTCCGGACGTGCCGGCCGAACTGCAACAGATCGTCGAACGCACGCTGGAGCGTGATCGCGATCGCCGCACGATCAGCGCCCGCGACGTTCACGATCTTGCGTCCGCCGTGGTGGCGCGCGCCACCTCCGATAGCCATCCCATCGTCGCAACGTCACCCAGGCGACGCCGCGCCGTCATCGCGGCTGTGGCTATCGTCGTGCTGGCAGTGGTGGCCGTTGCGGGCTGGTGGTTCCGCCAGAATCAGCGAATCCGCTGGGCGCGTGAACAGGCGCTGCCCGAAGTCGAGCGTCTCGCCGGCGTGGACCAGTTCGATGCAGCGTTCGCACTGGCGCACCGCATCGAACCACTGATCCCGAACGATCCCGTGCTCGCCGAGCAGATGCGTGTCGTCACACGCAGCGCCAGCGTGACGTCGGAGCCGGAGGGAGCGGACGTCTACTACAAGCCGTACGCGCCCGATGGCGCATGGCGTCATTTAGGAAAGACTCCGCTCGAGGGAGTCCCCGTCCCTCGAGGCCTGCTGCAGTGGAAGGTCGAGAAAACCGGATATGCGCCCGCGGAGGACGTCGGGCCAGGTCCATTCTGGCGGCCGAACTTCCATTTCAAGCTCCTGCCGTCCGACGCCGGAGTTCCCGGCATGGTGCGAGTCACGGCCTCCACCGAACCCTTCACTCTCTTCGTCCCGGGACTCGACCACCTGCCTCCAGTCGAGTTGAACGACTATTGGATCGATCGCACCGAGGTCACGAACCGCGAATTCAAGAAGTTCATCGACGACGGTGGATATCGCCGCCCGGAGTTGTGGCGCGAGCCGTTCGTGAACGATGGGCGGACGTTGTCGTTCGAGGAAGCCATCGCCCTCTTCCGCGATGCCACGGGACAGCCGGGTCCTGTCACGTGGGAACTCGGCGCCTATCCCGCCGGACAGGACGAGTACCCCGTCGGGGGCGTGAGCTGGTTCGAGGCGGCCGCCTATGCGCGGTGGGCGGGAAAGTCGCTGCCCACGATCTACCACTGGTCTCGCGCGGCGGATCAGCGCCTCAGCGCCGAGGTGGTGCCGGCCAGCAACTTCACAGGCAAGGGGCTCTCGGCGGCTGGATTCTTCGGCGGCCAGACACGCTCCGGCACAGTCGACATGGCTGGCAATGTCAAGGAATGGTGCGCGAACGCGTCCGGGACGAAGCGCTACATCCTCGGCGGCGCGTTCGACGAGCCGCCGTACATGTTCAACGATCCGGACGCGCAGTCGCCGTTCGCACGCCAGCCGGCGTTCGGGTTCCGGTGCATCAAGGCGGATCGCGAGGCCGACCTCGCCGGCACGGTCTCCGCACCGATCGAGTGGGCGGCGCGCGACGTCCGCAGTACGAAGCCAGTCCCGGAGCCAGTGTTCCAGGCGTGGCGCAGTCTGTATTCCTTCGATCACGGCGACCTGAAGGCCTCAGTCGATGCCGTTGACGAATCGAATGCGGAATGGCGCATCGAAACGGTCAGCTACGCAGCTCCGTACGGCGACGAACGCATTCCCGCGTACCTCTTCATCCCACGCCACGTGTCGCCGCCCTATCAGGCGGTTGTGATGTTTCCCGGATCAGGCACGCTCCACGCGGCGTCCAGCGCGCAGATCAATCTCGAGCGAGTCAACTGGGTGATGCGCAGCGGCCGCGCGCTGTTGCACCCGGTTTACAAGAGCACGTTCGAGCGTCGCGACGCGCTCACGTCGGATTATCCGAGCAAGACGGCGCTCTGGCGTGACCACATGATCGTCTGGTCGAAGGAGGTCAGCCGCTCCGTTGACTATATGGAGAGCCGGCCTGACGTCGCCAAGGACAAGATTGCTTACCTCGGCTTGAGCTGGGGCGGCGGAATGGCGCCGCTGTTTCTCGCCCTCGAATCGCGGTTCAAGGCCGCAGTGCTGATCGTTGGGGGTTTCTATCTGCAGGAGGCATTCCCCGAAGCGGATCCGGTGAACTTCGCCTCGCGGGTGACGCTTCCCGTCCTGATGCTCAATGGCCGCTTCGACTTCTTTTTTCCGACCGAGAGCTCGCAGGAGCCGATGTTCGACATGCTGGGGACGCCCGCGGAGCACAAGCGACGCATCGTGTACGACACGGCTCACACGATTCCCCGCACCGAGCTGATTCGCGAGAGCGTGAGCTGGCTGGACCGCTACCTTGGACCCGTGACGCGGTGACCACGCACCTCCCTGTCGACAGCCGGTGCCCGCGTGGCCGTCAGCACGAGGACGATGCGTCATTCGACCTGCCGATCACCGGCCGACCGGCGAACGCCCGTGTCCGGGTGACCGTGACCGACGGCACCCGCAGTTCGACCGCGGAAGCCGTCTTCGGCTTCGTGGCGCGCTGAGGAGGCCACAGGAGCTAGGCCGCGGCCGCGGCCGCCGGCTTCCCGAGCACCTCGCCGAACACCTTCACGGCCGCCTGCATCTCCTCCATCGTGCCGAAGGCGATGCGGCAGTGCGTCTTCTCGAACGGCGGGAAGTCGCGCGCGACGCGCACGCCTTTCTCCGCGCACGCGGCGCGGAACGGCGCGACGGGCGTGCCGATGTTGACGAACATGAAGTTGGCTTGCGAATCGGCCGGTTTCATCCCGCGGTCGGCGAACCATTTCATCGTGAAGTCGCGCACGGCGGCGTTGCGCGCCCGCTCCTTCGTGATGAAGTCGTCGTCCTGCTGCACGGCCGCAATCGCGCCGTGCGTGGCGAGCACGTTGAGCGTGCTGGAGCCCGAGCCGGCGTCCCAGTTGCGCAGCTGCCGGATCGTGTCGGCGTGGCCGACCGCGTAGCCGATGCGCAGCCCCGCCATCCCGTAGGCCTTCGAGAACGTGCGCGCGACGATCACCCGCGGATTCTGCACCGCCATCGGGATGAACGTCTCGTGGTCCGGGTTGGTCACGTACTCGAAGTACGCCTCGTCGACCAGGATCGTCGTGCCGGGCGACTGGCTGTTGAGGCGCGCGATGAAGTCGCGCGTCGCGCGCGCCCCCACGTAGGTGGACGAGGGGTTGCTCGGGTTGCAGTAGAAGACGAGCCCGCCGCCGCGCGATGCGTCGGCGAAGCGGTCGAGATCGGGCTGGAAGTCGCTATTGAGCGGCACGCCGACGATCGGGTGGCCCATGAGGTTCGCGTAGTCGGCGCACTCCTCGTAGGTCGGGATCGTCGCCACCAGCGGCTTGTCCTTTGCCGTGAAGACGTGCGTGACCGTGCGCAGGATCTGCGTCGAGCCGCAGCCGAGCACGATGTTCTCGGGCTTGACCTTGTGCTTCGCGGCGAGCGCGTCGGTCAGGTCGCGCGAGCTTGGCGAGTAGCGCCCGGGCCGGCTGCCGTCAGGGCCGAACGCCGCCGTCATCGCGTCGAGCACGGTCGGGCCGGGGCCCATCGGGTTCTCGTTGCTGCTGATGATGATCGTGCGCCCGGCCTGGGCCGCTTCGAGCGGCGTCTCGAGCGCCGACCAGATGAAGTTCTCGCGGCCGCGCGCGCCGATGAAGGAGGTGGTGAGCGCGCCGGCGGCTCCGATGCCGGCCGCGCGGACGAAGTTGCGTCGTGACAGCGCCATCGTGTGTCCTCCTACCGTCCCGCCAGATTGCTGGTGGTCAAGACCGCGCGGAAGACGTCCACCGCCCTCCGCATTTCATCCATCGTCCCGATCGAGATGCGCGCGTGCGTCTGCTGGAACGGCGGGAAGTCGCGGCCGACCATGACGCCCTGCCGCGCGCACGCCTCACGGAACTCGCGCGCGGGCCGCTGGATGGCGGCAAACAGGAAATTGCCCTCCGAGGCGGTGCATTTGCAGCCCAGCGCCTCGAGCGCCTTCACCGTGAAGCCGCGTACCTCCGTGTTGCGCCGGCGCTCGGCCTCGATGTGCGCCGTGTCGCCGAGGGCGGTGATCGCGGCCGCCACGCCGAACACGCTGATGTTGTACGGCATCTTGAAGCGGGCGAGCTTCCGGATGGTGTCGGCTTGGCCGACGGCGTAGCCGATGCGCATGCCGGCCATGCCGAACGCCTTGGAGAACGTCCGGGCGACGAACACGTTGGGCGTCGACAGCGCGAGCGGCACGGCCGTGGCGTATGCCGGGTCGGTGACGTACTCGTGGTATGCCTCGTCGATGAGGATGGCCGCATCCGGCGCCGCGCCGCGGACGCGGCTGACGAAGTCGGTCACCGCGGACGCGGGATGTACGGTCGCCGTCGGATTGTTCGGGTTGCAGAAGAAGACGAGGCCGGCGCCGGGCGCCGCGGCGATCATGCCGGCCAGATCCAGCCGGAAGTCCGCATCGACCGGGACTTCCTTCACCGGATGGCCCAGCCGCCTCGCGACCGACGTCGGATTCTCGAACGTCGGCGTGGCCGTCACGAGCCCGCGCGACGCGCTCGTGAACGCGCGCACGGCGCTCTTCAGAATCTCCTGCGAGCCGGCGCCGAGCGTGACGTTCTCGGGCTTCACCTTGTGGTGCGCGGCTATCGCCTCGACGAGATTCCGGTCGCTCGGTGTGCTGTTGAAGGGGTAGCGGCCCGCTTCGGGAAACTTGCCCGTGATCGCGTCGAGCACCTTGCGGCCGGGGCCGAGGGGGTTCTCGTTGCTGCTGATGCGGATCTCGGTGGCGCCGGGCGGCAGCGGCGGACGCGCGTTGCGCCCCTGGGCCTGAAGCTCGGCAACGTACGCCTCGTGGCCGCGGGCGGCCAGCAGGGCAGCGGTTGCGGATGAGCTGTCTCGTGCGAGGACGTCGAAAAACCCACGGCGCGTGCGCAGCATGCAGACCCTCCTTCAAACCCGGTAGACCCGCGGATTGTATGCTCCCAACCGGGGGGCGTCAAACGGCGTCAAACGATGACTACGCGCCAGGAGGGCTCCGGATGGAATCCTTGCTCAGCGACCTCAGATACAGCGTGCGACAGTTCCGGCGCGTGCCGCTACTGGTCGCGGCCATCGTAGGGACGCTCGCGCTGGCCGTAGGCGCGAACACACTGCTGTTCGCCATTGCCAATGCGGCGCTGTTCCGCGCGCTTCCGTATCCGGATGCTTCGCAGGTGGTTTCGTTCTCGCTCGCCCCGAAGGGCCGCGATGTCGGCCGGATCGACGAGCCGACGATGCGCCTCGCCGCTGAGCGGGGAGTGGCGGCGCTCGAGGCCGTGTCATTCTACGATACGACGTCGGCAACCATCGCCGGCGGCGAGTACCCGGAGCGGTTCGCCGGCGGGCGGGTTTCGGAAGCGTTTTTCGACGTCCTCCGCACGAGACCCGCGCTCGGACGGACGTTCACCGGTCCGGAGCTGCGCGCCGGCGGTCCCGCCGTCATCGTCCTCGGCGACGGACTCTGGACGCGGCGGTTCGGCCGCGACGCCGCGATCGTGGGCCAGCGGATTCAACTCGACGACCGCAGCTACGAAGTCGTCGGCGTGATGCCGCCCGGATTCAGTTATCCGGGATCGGCCGAGTTCTGGTTGCCATACATTTCGCGGCGCCTCCCGCCAGGCGGCATGCTCTTCGTCGATGCCATCGGCCGCCTGCGGCCCTCCGCCTCCGTCGAGCAGGCGCGTTCCGCACTCGCGGCTCTGGGTCAAGCCGTCACGGCGGAAATGAAGAACGCCTTTGTGGCGGGATACGAGCTTCGCGTCGTGCCGTTGCAGGAGCGGCTGTACGGTGACTTCACGCGTCCCCTCGTGCTGCTGCTCGCCATGGTCGCCTGCGTCGTACTGATCGGGTGCGCGAACATCGCGAACCTGTTGCTCGCCCGCAGCTCCGCGCGGCGTACCGAGCTCGCGATTCGTGCCGCCATGGGGGCGAGTGGGCGACGGATCTGCCGTCAGCTGCTTGCCGAGAGTCTATTGCTGGCAGGCGGCGGCGCGGTGGCGGGCCTCATACTGGCGTACGCCGGGTTGCGGCTCTTCCGCGCGTTCGGTCCGCCGGCGCTCGTCCGCCTGCCGTCACTCGCGATTGACGGCCAGGTGCTGCTCTTTACGCTGGCTCTCACGATCGTGACGGGCCTCCTCTTTGGTCTCGCGCCGGCGTTGAGCGCAGCACGCGTCGATCCGGCCGATCGGCTGAAAGGCGCGCGCGGATCGTCCGCGGATCGGCGCGGCCGTCCTCGTCGCGCGCTCGTTGCCCTCGAGATCGCCGCGGCGGTCGTCCTTCTTCTCGGCGCGGCGCTGCTGACGAGGAGCTTTCTGCGATATCAGGATGTGGATCGCGGCTTCGACGGATACAACGTCCTCACCGCGTCGATCACGCTCTCGCCCGCGCGATATGCGGACGGCGCGTCGCGCCGCGTGTTCTTCGAACGTCTGACCGCGCAACTGCGCGCGCTGCCCGATGTCGAGTCCGTCGCGGTGACGAACGCGGTGTTGAGCGGCATGATCATGACCATTCCGTGGAAACCGGGTACGAGCCCGGACGGGCAAGTCCCCGAGATTGCCGTGGGGGGCTCCGGTGACGGCCACTACCGCACGTTTGGCATCCCGATGGTCGAAGGGCGCGAATGCGCGGGTGCGGCGGACGGATCGGCGGTCGTGATCAACAAGTCGATGGCCTTTCTCGCCTTCGGAGAGCGTTCTGCAGTCGGCCGCTCGATCGATCTAAGCGCGTTCGGAATGGGTGCGCCGAATGTGCTGGGGGTGTCGGCGGACGTGCGGAACGTCGAAACCAAGGCGCCGCCGCGGCCAACGGTCTACGAGTGCAATGGAGGCGTGCCAGGCGCATCGAGCATCGTCGCGCTGCGCGTTCGGGAAGGCAGGCCGGCGCTCGCGTTGACGCCGGCGCTTCGCAGTGCCGTGCGCGCGCTCGACCCGGCGCAGCCGCTCACGAGAGTACGGACCGTCGAACAAATCGTGCGCGAAGGCATGAGCGCCCGATGGTTCGATGCGCTGGTCATCGCGGCGCTCGCCGCACTGGCGCTGATCCTGGCGCTCGGCGGGCTCTACGCCGTCACCGCGTACGCCGTCGCGCAGCGGACGCGCGAGATTGGCTTGCGCCTCGCGCTTGGCGCGGATCGAGGCGCGGTCATGCGGATGGTCCTTCTGCAGGGCGGTGCCATGGTCGGCGCGGGCGTGGCCCTTGGCCTGGCAGCGGGAGTGCCGATGGTGCGGTTCGTGAGCGCCAGGCTCTTCGACGTGAAGCCGCTTGATCCCGCCGTGTTCGCATTGGTGACGGTCGCGGTGGGTCTCACAGCTCTGCTGGCCACCTTCGTGCCGGCCTGGCGCGCCAGCCGCGTCGACCCGATGATCGCGCTCCGGGCCGAGTGATCGTGTTAGATTACGCGCCTATGAAAGTGCCTGCCGCCCTCTTCCTTCTTGCGCTTGCGATTGGCGTTCAGCAACCCACCAACGACGCCCCGAACCCTTACCGCACCATCGAAGGCTGGGCGAAAATGCCCGAGGGACGCACCTGGGGGGCGACCAGCGCGGTCGATATCGACAGGGACGGCACGTCGATCTGGGTCGCCGAGCGCTGCGGGGCCAACTCCTGCCTCGGGTCGGATCTGCCGGTCATGCTG
>DATKDY010000021.1:0-26905 GCA_035512515.1 Vicinamibacterales bacterium | reverse complement strand
GGCGGCCCGCTTCGCTCCGGCCCTGACGCGACACCACGCGATCCGCCTGCTCGATATAGAAATTGGCCATGTCGGCGGCGCGGCGAGGATCCCAGTCCCTGACGGTGAGGGATATGACGCCCTCCTTGGCGATGTCGACCTTCAGCATGTCGTCCTGAAGTTTCTTGACGGCGTCCTGCATGTACTCGACGTCATAGCGCTCAAGGAGCTTGTACTTCTCGACGACGGCTTGGGCGATGGTGCGGCTGTTCAGCACGCCGATCAGCATGTCCTTGTTCGACGAAAAGGCGCCGATGGGCAGCCCGAACTGGCCTCCCGCCAGCAGACTGCCGATGAGCCCGCCCGATGTCTCCTCCTTCGGCGTCAAAAGCGTGACGGTGCCCTCGTAGACCTTTGGGGCGACGAGCGAATACACGGCCACGCTGACGACCACCGTGAGCCACAGGACGGCGACAAGGAGGCGATGTCGCCATACCGCGCCGATGTAGTCGAGCAGATTGACGGGCTCATCCGACGCGCTCGCTGAATGCTCTCCCATGTTCCCCTTTCAACCGCTAGTAACGGCCCACCATGACCTTGAGCTGCTTGACGGCGGCGGCGCAATCGCGCGCGTTGGTCAGGTGTCTCAGCTCGTTGAAATTCTCCAGAAACCGCGTGGTGTCGAAGGATGGCCGGTGCACCATGAAGACCTTCTCGTGCTCAGTCGAGAGCAGCTCTTCGCGCTCATTGAGCAGGCACTCGTTCAGCCGCTCCCCCGGCCGCAGGCCGGTGACCCGGATCTCGATGTCCCGGTCCGACTGGAGCCCGGAAAGGGCAATCATGTTCGCGCCATGTCCGCGATGCGGATGGGCTGCCCCATGTCGAGAAAGAAGATCTCGCCCCTCTTGCCGATGGCGCCCGCCTGCAGCACGAGCTGCGCCGCTTCCGACAGGAGCATGAAGAAGCGCGTGACTTCCGGATCCGTGAGGGTGAGCGGCCCGCCTTCGGCAATCTGCCGCCGGAACAGCGGAAACACGCTGCCGTCACTGCCGAGAACATTGCCGAAGCGAACCGCCACCAGCACCGCGTCGCTGCCGTTGTGTGCTTCCACGACGCCCTCGTCGATTCGCCTCGTCATTCCCATGATGCCGACCGCGTTGGCCGCCTTGTCGGTGGAGATGAGGACCAGTTTCTTCACGCCGCGCGCAAGGGCCGCCGCGATGACCTCCAGCGGCTGGGCTTCCATCAGCGGAACGTGCTTGTAGGCGGCCGCGTGGTAGACGATGTCCGCGCGAAAGGAGGAGAACACCTCCGCAAGCAGGACGTGGTCCATGATGTCCGCGACCACCGTCACCATGTCAATGGTGCGGTGCAGCCGCCGCAGCTCGAGCTCGATCGCGTAGAGGTTGCTCTCGGCACGGTCGAGGAGCAGGATCGCTTCCGGCTCGAAGCGCGTCACCGGGCGCGACAGCTCCGATCCGATGTAGCCGGCAGCGTCTGCACCAGGCGGTCAAAGGCCGCCACCGGCAGGTCGAAATCGAACCGAAGAAGGAAGGCGCCGAGGTATGTAAGCGTCACCAGCCCGAGGTGGATGACGACGGACCGGACGCGGAGTGAGACGGGGACCAGCCGCTGACGCATCATTTTCCCTCGCACGTTACTTGATGACCAGCAGACGCATCTCATCGGGCGCGAGCTGGCCCTTAAGTATCGGATTGAGTGGGGCGAGCGGGCCCAGCGTCGTGGTGGCGCCGCCCGGCGTTACCTGCTGCACCTCCACCGCCTTGCGCACCGCTGGGTGGCGATCGGCGGCAAGCGTGAACTCGTACGATTGCGCGCTGGTCGAAATGTTGAAGAGCACGATGCCCATGCTGCCGTCCAGCGCTTCCCAGACGCTTGACATGATCGCGGGCTGCCGGCTCACGAGCCCCGTCCCCGTAGAACGCCTCGTCCCTGTCGCCATGACCTCCGGCGGATCTGAACGAAAGTCGAGCGGAGGGAGGAGGCGACCGAACTGCAGATAGTCCTTCGCCGCCACCCGGAGATGCACGGCCGTCTTCAGCAGCGTCATGTTCTTCGCAAAGCGCGCATCGGTGAGGAAGGAGTCGCTGTCGGTCCAGATTCGTCCCAGCTTGCTTCCGAAGACGAGGGTGTTACTGAGCGCGAGCCGGAACGCGACATCGTCGTCGAGGTTCGCGTTGAGGTTTCGGCCGAAGGTGATCCAGTGCCCGCCGTACACCGCAGGCACGAGCGGGATGAGGCCCGGCCAGACGTCCTCGTGATAGAGAACGCCGTCGAGCGCGTCGATGAAGGCGTCGGAAGGATTCTCGCCGAAGAACACGGCGTCGGAATCCACCGCCCTCACCGCGCTCCGCGCCTTGTCCGCGAGCTTGCGCGCGGCGCCGACCTGCCAGTGGCCGCCGCCCGGCGCATGGCCGTGGTTGGGATCGAAGCACGCGTGCTGTAGCCCGCCGAACTGGTCGAGATAGGCGCCCTTCGCGCCGAACTCTCGGGCGAGGCGAACGCCCACGTCGCGCACGGAGTTCTGAAAGAAGTCGGTGGAACGGCACATGTCCAGGAAGCCGGGCGACGCCGCCCGCCAAGGACGTGGACGGCCGTTCTGCTCCCTCACGGTGGAGGGCAGGATGTCGGGAGGAATGTTGCTCACGCCGCCGGGAATGTCGAACGTCCGCGCGTTGATGTAGGGCTGGACGTAGATGCCCTTCGCCCGCAACTGCGTCACGGCCTCCTTGAAGCCGGCCTTGGCCGGAAACGGATTGCCGGCATGCATTTCGGCCGAGTCCGCCTTGGACGTCTCCGCATCCCGCTTCTCGCTCCAGATGTACCAGATGAGCGGGATGGGACCGTCGTACCCGAAATAGGCCTTGTACTTCGCCGTGGTGTCCGCGGCTTTGCGCACGGGGCCCTTCGTGCTGACCCGGAGGACGAGCGGGGCGTCTTTAAACCACTGCGGAATATCCGCGCGCCTCGCCAACGGCCCCTTCGTCGCCCATACGTCGAGGGCCCAGCGCCGATGGATCTGGGCGGCGTCGTACCAGTGCCCCCGGGTGTACTGGGTCACGAACGGGTAGGCCGACTTGTACCCGACGCCCGCCTTGCCCATGCGTGTCGGATAGTGGATAACGCTTACCCACACGCCGTCCTCACGCGGATGATGGACGAAATCCTTCTGGTGTCCTTTCGGATCGTGCGTCGCCAGGTAGAGCCCGCCGAGCTCGGTGTCGTACAGCGCCGCCCATTGCATCTTGAGCGCGCCCGGATAGGGGAGAAACTGATCCTTGAAGCCGTAGCGGGCACGCGCGCCACCGTCGAAGGGGTTCGGAATCATGCGCCCCACGCCACGCGGATAGACGAAGACGTCGTTGGCGGGCGTCCGGCCCGGCGGGACGAGGCGTACGAAGGGGAACTGCACGAGCCACACGCCGTACCGCCCACTGCGCGGCGTCACCTCGATCCGCCACTCGATGCCGGGCTTGCTTTCCGAGGCGGCGAGGGTGACCACCACGTCCGCCACCCCCGGCTCCGCGCGCTTGCCCGTCGCCGCCTGCGCGTCGCATCCTTCCCATCGCAGCGTCAACGTGCGCTGATCGCCCGTCGACGCGCTCGCTTCCGACCGGCGACGGCATTGTGAGTGGTTGTCGAGGACGATCTCGTCTGTCGGAGGGTGCTTGGTGCCCTTGGGCATCTGGCGGGGAAACAAGGGGATGCCCCTGCCGTCGTTGGCTCGCAGCGTCACCTCGAACAGCTTGCCGTTCTCCGCGTCCGCCTTGAACTCGGCAAGCGCGACGTCGCCCTTGCGCCAGGTGATCGCGTGCAGATCGTAGCCGCGATCCTTGCCGAAGAAGGTGACGACGAGGCTCTCGTCCCGGATCCCCAGCGGCGCCGCGCCTGCGGGCGCTCCCGCGGTCAACGCCGCCAGGCACAGGAGCGCGACGGTTGCCTTCTGGTACATGGGCGTCCTCATTCTAGCCCCTCGTACAGGGCCTCGTATTGGCGCACCGTCGAGGCAAGGGAGAAGTGTTCTTCAATACGCCGCCGAGCGCGGTGGCCGAGCGCCGCGCGATCATCACGAGACATCGACAGCAGTTTCATCCACGCGCGCGCGAGTTCGGCGGGCTCGCGTGGCGGCACCACCGTCCCTGTATCGCCCACCACACGCGCGGCGTCCCCCACGTCGGTCACCACGCACGGCGTGCCGCACGCCATGGCCTCCCCCACCACCCCGGGAGAGCCCTCGTTGAAGGAGGCCGTGGATAGAAGGTCCAGCGCCGAGTAGATACGCGCCAAGTCGAAGCGCTCGCCGAGCAGATGGACGCGCGCCGTCAGGCCGAGGGCCGCGATCCGCGCCCCGAGGCGACCGTTACCGCGGTCCACAGCTCGGCCGGCGAGGAGGAAGTGAACGTCCGGCCGTTCCCCCGCCGTATGGGCGGCAGCCTCCAGGAACACCCCGTGCCCCTTCTTCGGGTGGTACCGCCCGACGAGCCCGACGAGCAACACGAAGGGCGACAGGCCCAGCTCACGGCGGACGTTGTCCCGGGCGCTATGGACGGGACGAAAGTCATCGCAGTCGTACCCGTTCGGGATCACGGTGCGTCGATGCCGGCAATAGCCGATCGCCTCGTGCTGCTCGGCGCTCGTGTGAGCGTTGTAGAGGATCCCTGCTGCGCCCCCGGAAAACCAGGCGCCGAGGCGGATGAGCGCCACCGTGGAGCGCTCGTCCGTGCCGAGATCGTTCAGTGAGTTGCGGACGTTCCACAGCACGGGACCGTGCCAGCGCGCCAATGCCGCCCCGAGGCTGGCGGCGAGATTGCCGTGGTACATCCATCCCTGCAAGATGTCTGGACGCAGGCGGCGAATCAGCCGCGCCAGCCGCAGCATCGCCCACGGCCCGTTGACGACCGTAGTCATGCCGGCACAGTGGACCGGCACTCCGAGGGATTCGAGATCCGCGCGCACGCCGCCCCCGGGAACCAGCGAGACCACCGCGGCCTCAAAGCGCCGGCGATCCACCGCGCCGAGGATCCGACACAGCTGGGTCTCCGCGCCGCCGCGATACAGGCCCGATATGACATGGAGCACCTTCCGGCCACGAGGCGCCACCGCGACAGTCATGGACCCGTCACTGTGCACTCTCCGCCCGCTCGCCGCCTTGCCACTGGCGGCGGCGGCGCAAAAGGGCCCCCAGACGCGTGAACGCGATGGACACGGCCACCGAGAACAGCGCGATTCCGATCACCTGCTTGGTGAAGCTGATCTGGGCCTGGATGTCGTTGCGGTGGATGTAGAACGCCCAGTACGTGAAGAGCAGCGCCACGATGCCGCGCATGACCACGTCCGATGACCGCAGCAGATACGAGCCGAATCCGAGGACGATCGTGTAGAACACGATGAACCCACAGAGGAGAGGCCAGCCGCCGCCGCTCCACATCTCGGCCCAAATATTATGGGCCATGCCCCCCCTGACCCCGGGAAACAGCACCGGCTGAAAACGGTCGTTGAAGGAGACGACCTCGCCGCCCATAGCCGACGCGAACACCACGAACTGGTTGATGACAGACTCGAAGTGCGACAGGCCGACGACGAGATTGGTGCGAATGACCTCGTTTAGATTGGCCTGGATCGTGAACGGCTCCGAGTCGACAAACACGAAGACGTAGTAGATCGGATCAGTGACCCGGCCGACCACTCCGCTGAAGTCTCCCGCCTTGATCAAAATGTACAGCTTCTTGTAGGCGAACACGAAGAAAGCGGCGAGGCTCGCCGGAATCCCGTACTTCCAGCTCCGGATGGCGACTCTTTGGGGGCCCATCCGCGTGAGAACGACGGTGAAGATCGCGATGGTCACCATGGCCAGCGTCTTTCGATAGCCGATGTACAGGTCGCCCGCGAGCAGCAGCAGGCAAATGGTGAGGAGCAGCCGCCGCCGCTGCACGAAGGCGAGGATCGCGCCGAGAGCGGTGGCCTGGGACCAGAAGATGTACCAGCGGTTCATCGCCGCCATCATCTCGGCCTTCCTCGGATTGAGCAGTTCGGCGCCCACCGTCAGCACCGTCAGCGCGCAGGCGACCACCGCGAGCACGGTCACGGACACCACTGCGTCCGACGCGCCGGGGAGGACACTCCGCGGGGCGGCGTCTGCGAAGAAGGCATCGAAGACGATTGCGCCCACGAGCACGGCGCAGAGGACCGCGATCATCACCGCATAGGTCTCGGGTACGAGGCGCAGGGGTGTCGGCAGCATGACCCGCTGGGTCGGTGGCGAGATGGCGAAGCCGATGAAACCGGGCATGAAGTAAACCATAGACGACAGAAAGGCGACCGAGAAAAAGTCGAAGCGCCGGTCCCGGAACGAGAAATAGAGCGCCCCGAGCGCGACGCTGACGAAGAAGAGCATATGCGGCAGCGATAGCTCGGTGAGGGACGGGATGGTAGCGAGCTTCATCCGCGCTCGCTGCCCAGCCGGCGTACGGGCGCGCCCGCGATCATCCACACCTCTTCGTCTCTCCGAGGCCGGACGATTCTCCAACCGCCGCGTGCCTGGTCGGCTGCAGGTTGACCATCACGCTTCACTGCCGCGGCTCAACCCGATACAGACGAGCCGCACCTCGCTCAAGCACACTGATCCAGATGCAGCAAGGAGATGACGCTAATGCCGGCGTCCTCGAGGTTCTGAATCACGTGGCCGATCGGAATCCGCCTCGAAGGGGCGGCGAGGCAGACGGCGTGCCTCTGCTCGAACCATATGACCAGATGTCGTCGCCACCGCGGGACACTCTACAGACACCAGTACGCCACCCCGCGGGATTCCGCCGCCTGCCGCGGAATTATGCCCCGCACGTCGACTAGCACCCGGCCACCGTGTCCCTCGCGCAGCAGCGCGACGAATTCATCAGCCGATCGAGATGTGAAGGCGTCATGGGCGACCGCGATGACGACCGCGTCGTAATGCCCGGCGCCCATGAAGGGGTCGCTCACCAGCCGAACATCCATCTCGCGGGCGACCTCGGCCGCGTCGACGACGGGGTCGAAGACGTCGACGGCGATCCCGTAACGCCCAAGCTCGGCGATGACGTCGGATACCCGGGTGTTCCGAATGTCGGGCACGTTCTCCTTGAAGGTCAGCCCGAGCACGAGCACGCGCGCATCCTGGACGATCTTTCCGGCGCGGATCATGAGCTTCACCGTCTGCTCGGCCACGTAAATACCCATGGAGTCGTTGATGCGGCGCCCGGAGAGGATGACCTGCGGATGGTAGCCGAGCGCCTCCGCCCGGTAGGTCAGATAGTAGGGATCAACGCCGATGCAGTGACCGCCCACGAGCCCGGGCCGGAAGGGCACGAAATTCCACTTCGTCTCCGCCGCCTCGAGCACGGCCCGCGTATCGATGCCCGCCCGATGGAAGATCATCGCGAGCTCGTTCATGAGCGCGATGTTGACGTCGCGCTGAGTGTTCTCGATGACCTTCGCCGCCTCCGCCGTCTTGATGTTCGGCGCGCGATGCACGCCGGCCTTCACCACGAGGCCGTATACGCGGGCCATGAGGGCGGTCACGTCCGGCGTGGAGCCGGCCACGACCTTGACGACTTTCTCCAGCGAGTGCTCCGGATCACCGGGATTGATGCGCTCGGGCGAATACCCGACGGTGAAGTCGTGCCCGCACCGCAGCCCCGAGGCCTGTTCCAGCGCCGGCACGCAGATCTCCTCCGTGACACCGGGGTACACCGTCGACTCGAAGACGACGAGGGCGCCGCGGGACAGGTGACGCCCCACCGTGTCGCAGGCGGCGGTGAGTGGACCGAGGTTCGGCTTATTGGACGAGTCCACCGGCGTGGGCACGGCCACGATGATGAAGTTCGCCTCCCGCAGGAGGGCGGGATCGTTGGTGAGCCGCAGCAGCGGCGCTCCCAGACCGTCGCCCGCGATGGCGCCGGTAGCGTCGTGTCCCCGCCGGAGCGCCTCCACCCGGTCCTGGGAGATGTCGAAGCCGATGCACGGCAGGCATCGCGCGAACGCGCACGCCAGCGGCAGCCCGACATAGCCGAGGCCGACCACGCCGACGACGACGGGAGTCTCGCTCAGCATGGGTCACCGGCCATCGCGGGGGTCATCGTGAGAAACGATCCATGAGCATAGACGGCATGACGCGGACACAGCTTCGCCCTCTCAGTCACACGCACCGAAATCCCGCACGCGACCAGACACGCCGGGCAATCACCCGCGCGTGTGGCCCACTGCCGCCGCCGATACTAACGCGAAGCCGCCCCGTCCGTCATATCTTCGCGAGGACACGGCGGACGATCTTGTCGACGACGGCGTCGGGTGTCTCCAGGGAGGTATCGAACGCCATCGAAGGCGACGCCGGGATCTCATACGGCACGCTCACGCCGCGCGAGTAGAGGCCGTGCGGATCGCGGGTGAGCAACGTGGCCATGGGCGCGTGCAGATGCACCAGCGTGAACGCCTCGTCGCCCACCAGCTCGCGCGCGTACTCGCGCGCCGCCTCGAAGGGGCTCGCCAGCGCGACCACCACCACGAGCCCCGCGGACTGGAAGAGGCGCGCCACCTCGGCCGCGCGGCGCGCGTGCTCGAGGCGGTCCGGGGCGCTGAAGTCGAGATCGGCGCTGAGGCCAAAGCGCAGGTTCTCGCCGTCGAGGACGAAGGCCTTGATCTGCCGCTGGAACAGCTCCCATTCGAGACGGCGGGACACCGTGCTCTTTCCGGTGCCCGGCATGCCGGTCAGCCATACCACGTGGCTGCGGTGGCCGTACGCCTCGGCACGATCGGCCGGCGTCACCCCGCCCTGTGCGAGCGAGATGTCGGCGCTCTTCGGCATCCCCTCTCGGTATGGACGCCGATAGATGTCGTCCGACTCCAGGACGATGCCGCCCCCCACCACGTCGTAGCCGTCGAGCAGCACGAAACGGCCCATGGTGGGCACGTCGGACGCCACGTCGAACACGAAGGGGCGCGCGGAGCGGAACACGACCTCACCCGCCTCGTTCTGTCCGATGCCGGTGCGGTCGGTCTGCACCTCGAGCGTCACCGCGCTCATCACCCGGGTGATGCTGGACACTTCGACGTCGCGCTCCAGCGTGGCCAGCTTCAGCTTGTAGCGCCGACGGAGCTCCAGCGGGGCGCGGCCGAGCCAGAAGACGTTGGCGGTCAGGAAGCTGGACACGTGCGGCGGCCGCTGCGGGTCCGCGATCACGTCGCCCCGCTGCACGAAGAGCTGGTAGTCGAGCGTGATGCCGGTGGTGTCACGCGCCGCCGCCACGTCACGATCGGGACCTTCCGGCCACGCCTCGATCGACTTCACGCGCGCGCGGTGGCCGGACGGAAACACCTGGATCTCGTCGCCGGGCGACACCCGCCCGCTCTCCAGCCGGCCCGCCACGATCCGGCGGTGGTCGAACTTGTACACGTCCTGCACGGGCAGGCGCAGCGGGCCCGGCTCCGCCACCACGCGCGCGTCCACGGCGGCGAGCAGCTCGAGGACGGCGGGGCCGTCGTACCAGTCGATGCGCGGCGAGCGCGTGACCACGTTGTCACCCTCGCGCGCCGAGATCGGAATGAACGCCTTGGGATGCACGCCGATCGTGTCCAGGAAGGCGGTGTATTCCTTCCGGATGGCCTCGAACACGTCCTGCGAATACCCGACGAGGTCCATCTTGCTCACGATGACGGCCACGTCGCGTACGCCGAGAAAGCTCAGCAGATAGGCGTGCCGGTACGACTGCTCCTGCACGCCCTCGCCCGCGTCGATGAGCAGGAAGGCGGCGTCGGCGTGCGCAGCGCCGCTGATCATGTTGCGCAGGAATTCCTTGTGCCCCGGCGCGTCGATGAGCACGAACGTGCGCTCCTGCCAGGTGAGCTGCACCTCCGTGACGTCGATCGTCACCCCCTGCAGCTGCTCGGCCTCGAGGGCGTCGAGCAGAAAGGCGTGCTCGAACGGCTTGCGCTGCTCGGCGCAGATGCGGCGCACCTTGTCGATCTTCTCCACCGGCAGCGAGTCGGTGTCGGCGAGGAGACGCCCCACCAGCGTCGACTTGCCGTGATCGACGTGCCCCACGACGACGAACGCGGTCCCGATGCTCACATGTACCCCTTGACGCGAAGCTTCTCCATCGCGTGCGAATGCTCCTGGTCCTGCGCCCGTCCCGAGCGCTCCGACGTCCGGCTCGCCGCCAGCTCGCTGATGATGTCCGACACCGAGGTGGCCGTCGATTCGCAGGTGGCGGTACAGGGCGCGCAGCCGAGGCTGCGGTAGCGCCGGCCCTCCTTGGCGAAATAGAGGTCGAGCACGGGAATCCCCTCCCGCTCGATGTAGCGCCACACGTCCAGCTCCGTCCAGTGAAGGATGGGATGGACGCGCACGTGCTCACCGGGGGGAAACTCCGTGCGGTACTGGTCCCAGAACTCCGGCGGCTGGTCCGTCACGTTCCACTCCGAGTTGCGGTTGCGCTGGCTGAAGAAGCGCTCCTTGGCCCGCGAGCCCTCTTCGTCGCGCCGGATCCCGACGATGATGCCGGTGAACCGGTGCTGGGTAATCACCTGCTGCAGCCCCTCCGTCTTGAGGGCACCGCAGCACACGAGGCGCCCGCGCGTGTGGTTCATGCCGTCCGCGAGGGCGGCGGTGTTCTTGCCGACGATGAGCTCGAAGCCGAGTTCGCGCGCGAGGCGATCGCGGTACGCGATCATCTCGGGGATCTTGTACGTGGTGTCGATGTGGATGAGGGGGAAGGGCGCGTGGCCGAAGAATGCCTTGCGGGTGAGCCACAGGAGCACCGTGGAGTCCTTGCCCATCGACCACAGCATTCCGAGGCGCTCCATCTTGCTGTACGCCTCGCGCAGGATGTAGATGCTGTCCTGTTCGAGCGCCGTGAGGTTATCCATGCCGCCTTTCCTTCCCGTGGGCGACGGCGACGGCGTCGGCGGCGACGTAGCCGCGCTCGGCCATGGCGCTCAGGATCTTTGCCACCGCGTCCGTCTTCGTCTCCCGATCCGTCTCCACCACGACCTCCGCCTGCAGCGGCGGCTCGTAGGGGTCCGAGACACCGGTGAAGTGCGGGATGTCGCCCGCGAGCGCCTTCTTGTAGAGGCCCTTGACGTCGCGCCGGATGCATTCGTCGAGGCTCGCCTTCACCCACACTTCGATGAAGTCGGCGGTGCCCGCGCGCACTTCGTCGCGGGCGCCGCGGTACGGCGAGACGAGGGCGGTGATGGCGATCACACCGTGGCGCGCGAGCAGGCGCGCCACCCACCCCACCCGGCGCACGTTCTCGTCGCGGTCTTCGCGCGAGAAGCCGAGATCTTTGGTGAGATGCGTGCGCAGGTCGTCGCCGTCCAGGCGTTCCACGCGCCGGCCCTGGGCCAGCAGCGCGGCCTCGAGCATGGTGGCGAGCGTGGTCTTGCCGCCCGACGGCAGTCCGGTCATCCACACGACGCAGCCCCGTTCCCTCATGAGCGCGGCGATTCTACCGGGCGCACGGGGCGGCGCCAAGAGCTTTCGACGAGGAGTCCTCGGGCCGCCGCGGCGTCTTTGTGGTAGGTTCGGACCTGATGAAACTCCCGACCTTTCTCATCGGGGGCGCTCAAAAGTCGGGCACCACGACGCTGCACCACTATCTGAGCGCGCATCCGGACATCTTCATTCCGAGGCGGCCCCAGGAGCTCCACTTCTTCGATTTCGACCCCAACTACGTCCGGGGCGTGCACTGGTACGCCAGCCACTTCACGTCGGCGACGCCCGCGCATCGAGCGATCGGGCAGACGTCGCCACTGTACCTCTACGCGCCGGACGCTCCCGAGCGCATCGCCGCACTCTTGCCTGACGTGAAGCTCATCTTCATCCGGAGGAATCCCGTCGATCGCGCGTTCTCGCACTACTGGCACGCGATCAAGAAGGGGCGGAAGACGCTCGACTTCGAGACTGCCCTCGCCATGGAAGACCTCGATCGCAATACGGAGGGCGCGCGCGACGAGTGCGCCCGCTTCCTCGACATCGAGCCGCAAGGGCGCGCCATTTTCCAGGCCTCACCGCCGAAGTCGTTCAACACCTCGCGGCTTCCCCGCAGCATGCGCGCGCAGCGGCTCTTCGCCGCCTGGCGGTCCAGAGCCGGAATCCTCACGCACGTCGTGGACCGGCTGAATCTCAAACGTGCGGCCTATCCGCCCATGGCCGAGCATGTCCACCGCCGGCTCGCGCTCGAGTTTCAGGACGACATCGCGCGCCTCGAACAACTGACCGGCATGTCGTTCGAGTCGTGGAGCGGGCGGGCGACGCGGACGCTGGAGTGACAAGGGGCTCGGAGCCCGCTGCCATCCCCGGCCCCCCCACCCGCCGGGCCGGCAAAGAACAACTCACACGCGTAGCGTCGTTAACCGTACTTGCCTCAGGACTCGATTACGCGGCCCGGATGGGCGTCTTGTTGTGGATCCAACCCATTCTCCTCGCCGCCCTTGGCCCCAGCCTCTTCGGGATCTGGCAGGTGCTGCGGCGATTGGTGACGTACATGACGGCGGCGGATGGCCGTCCCACGCAAGCTCTCACGTGGGTGATAGCCAACCAGCGACACTCCGCCGACGACACCACCAAACGCCGGGCAATCGGCAGTGCGATGGTCGTCTGGCTGGCGCTCACGCCAATCATCCTCGTGACCGGCGCCTTCATCATGTGGCTGGTGCCGACGGTGATCGATCTGCCCGTCGGCGACGTTTTCACCGTCCGCGCTGCCTTCGGGGTGCTGGTGCTCAACCTCGTGATTTCCGGATTCGTCGGGCTTCCGGACGCCGTGCTTCGCGGCATGAATCTCGGATACAAGCGTATGGGCGTTGCTACCGGGCTCATCGTGCTGGGCGGCTGTCTGACCGTTGCCACCATCCGGCTCGGATGGGGCCTCATTGGCATCTCAGTCGCCGAGTTCGCGACCACGGCCCTGACGGCCCTCGTCTTCTGGAGCGTGACGAAGCGGCTACTGCCATGGCTGGGCATCGCCCGCCCGTCCTGGGCGGATGTGCGGCACTTCTTCGGGTATAGCGGCTGGCTGATGATTGCGATCCTCTTCAGCAAGGCAACGCTGGCCAGTGACCTCGTCCTGCTCGGCATGGTGACATCGTCCGCGAGCGTGGCCGTCTACACGCTCACCGGGTACGCGGCACAGGTCGCGCTGGGTCTCGCCGCGATGATCCTCGCCTCGGCACTACCCGGTCTAGGGGGGATCATGGGTAGGGGCGATCGCCAGCACGCGGCAGCGATCAGAATGGAAATGATGGCGCTGTCCTGGCTGCTCGTCATCGTGACAGGCGTCTCGATCCTCGCATGGAACCGCTCGTTCGTCGGCCTGTGGGTCGGCGAGCAGATGTATGCGGGCGCGGTCGTGAACCTGCTTCTCATACTGCTGACCGCACAACTCGTGTTCCAGCGCACCGACGCCAATATCATCGACATCTCGCTCGACGTGCGGATGAAGGCGCTGCTCGGCGGCGCGGGCCTTGTCGTCTCCGTCTCGCTCGGGTGGTTTCTGGGCTCCCGGCTCGGCATGGCGGGCCTCGTGGCCGGCTTCCTCACCGGCCGTATGGTCACAGGAATCGCCTATCCGATGTTGACGGGACGGCTTCTCCACGTGTCCACACGCTCGCAGGTGCCGACGTTGCTCCGCCGGGCAGTGGTGGCCCTCGTCCTGTTCGGAGCCTCTTTTCTGGTTGGAGAGACCGTCCATGTCCGCGCTTGGCCCATCCTCCTCGCGGCTATCATCCTGACCTCGCTCACCGGCGGCGGGCTTGGCTGGCTGCTGGGTCTCGACACCGCCATGCGGAAACGGATCTGGAGCCGAGGACGCAAGGTGCTCTTCGCACAGCGACGCTACGACGCGCACTGACACCGCCGCCGATTCAGGTCGGCTGCGCGATCTCCTCGAGCATATGGCACGTGAGGACCGGCCGCATCGTAATCGTATACGAGTGCGCGGAGTGCTGTGTCATCCCGCCTCTTCCGCATGCGCCGGGACGATTCGATGCTGGTCAAGCCATGCCTGAAAAGCAACGATCGTCCATAATGCGCCACCCCATTGCCGGCGACCGGCAACGTGCTCGCCCCATCGACGTCGCACGACGTCTGGCGCAAACAAACCATCCTCGCGCAGCCGCCGTTCGGAGAGCAACGACTCCGCCCATCCGCGAAGTGGCCCGCGCAGCCAGTCGCCGATGGGGACGGCGAAGCCCATCTTGGGGCGATCGAGCAGCGCGAGCGGCACATGCCGCGAGAGGACTTGCCGCAGCAGCCACTTCCCTTTGCCGTCGTGACGATGGACGCTGAGCGGCACCGACCACGCGAATTCGACGAGCCGGTGATCGAGCAGCGGAACGCGCGCCTCGAGACTCACTGCCATGCTGGCGCGATCGAGCTTGGTCAGGATGTCGTCCGGAAGATAGCTGACGGTGTCGAGGTACATCAGCGTCCGCCGCAGGTCCCACGGTGTAGGCCGCCCGGCCACCATGGTCAGATGCGTCGCCGCTTCGCGTCCTCCCAACACGACCGACTCGGGATCGGTCCACTGCGACACCAGGCCGCGATACAGCGCGGTCGCGCTGTCCGCCCCGATCACCTCCGCGAGCTTCAGGAGCTTGTCCGCCGCCGCCCCGGGGCGGCCGTGCCCCGCGATCCTTGGCAGCAGTCTTCGAGCACCGCCTCGGAGAAACACGGGAAGCGTCGCCGCCAGCAGGGATGCGACGACCCGGCGGACGGGCACCGGAAGGGGCCCGATCGCCCGCCACAGCTTGTCCGTGACGTCGTATCGCTCGTATCCGCAGCAGAGCTCATCGCCGCCATCGCCGGAGAGACTCACCGTGACGTGGTGCCGTGCGAGTTGTGACACGAGGAAAGTCGGAATCTGTGACGAGTCGGCAAATGGCTCATCGTAGACTACGGGCAGCCGCTGGACCACCGCGGTCGCCTCTGCGGCCGTGGCATACAGCTCGGTATGCTCCGTCCCGAGGTGACCAGCGACACGACGGGCGTGCGCCGCTTCGTCATACGCCGCGTCGCCGACACCGATGGTGAACGTCTTGACCCGTCCTCCCGACTGCGCCTGCATCAGCGCGACCACGGCGGAAGAATCGATGCCGCCCGAGAGGAAGGCGCCGAGCGGAACATCCGCAATCATACGCATTCGGACCGCGTCCGCGAGCAGTCGCTCAAACTCGACAGCCGCCGCCTGCGCGTCACCGCGGTACGGCTCGGCCGCGCCCGCGTCCGCAACCTCGGCGAGCGACCAGTAGGTCGTCATCGTGGCGCGGTCGGCATCGTCAGGCGCGCGCACCGTCAGAATCGAACCGGGCTCCAGCTTCCGGACGTCTCGATAGATGCAATGTGGTGCCGGCACGTAGTTGTGGCGTACATAAAGCGCGAGGGCGTCGCGGTCGATCGCCGGCACGAACCCCGGATACGCGCACAGCGCCTTGAGTTCGGAGCCGAAGAGGAAGCTGCCGCCTGACCAGCCGTAGTACATGGGTTTGATGCCCAGCCGGTCGCGCACGAGATAGAGCACGCACTCCCGTCGATCCCAGAGGGCGAAGGCAAACATTCCGACGAAGCGCTGGATCGCCTTCTCCAGCCCCCATGTCTCGATCGCGGCCAGCATCACCTCGGTGTCAGAGTGGCCGCGCCACGGTCCGTCCCCCAGCTCAGCGCGGAGCAGTTGGAAGTTGTAGACCTCGCCGTTATACGCGATGACATAACGGCCGCTCGGCGACACCATGGGCTGATGCCCTTCGGGCGAGAGGTCGAGGATCGACAACCGCGTATGCCCGAGCGCCAGTCCCTTTGCCGACTCCACCCACGTTCCCGAGTCGTCGGGACCTCGGTGGCGCAGGACAGCGGCCATCCCGCTGACGATGGCCATCGCGCGAACAGCATCTTTTCCTTCCCGCCGCCAGAACCCCGTTACTCCACACACGACGAGCCGCCTAACGAATGACGCGCAGACGAAGCTCGTCGGGACCGAGCCGGCCGTGTGCGATCATCATGCCGCTCGTATCCCGAAGGGATGCAGGAGTCGACCGGCGATGGCCCAAACGATACGCTTGTCGCGTTCGGTCAGACGCTTCAGCCATTCGACGTCGAACTGCAGGCCAAACCAGTCGGCCATCCGTAGCCCGTTGCGCGCGATGCTGCGGCCGGCCTGAGGGTAGGCCCGGTCCGCCGCCTTTCGCGTCCTCGTCGCGCCGTGTGATGCCCAATGGATAGGCGCCATGCGCATGTATCAGCGGTCTCCGGTGTCGTCGTCCGGCCGGTAGGTCGGAACGATTTCGCGGAGCTGCTCGATCACCGCCTTGGCATCGCCGGTGAGCGCGCGTCCTTCGAGCTCGGCGACCCCGGCGAGGATACGCTCGCGGTCGGCATGCCGGCGGCCGCGCACCCGCCGGATCTCCGGGACGCCGGACTGCTCCATCGTTTCGTCGTGACCGACGAGTTCCTCGTAAAGCTTTTCGCCCGGGCGCAGCCCAATGAATGTGATCGGCACCTCCTGCTCGGGCACGAAGCCCGCAAGCCGGATCACGTTGCGCGCCATGTCGACGACCTTGATCTGCTCGCCCATCTCAAGGACGAACATGTCACCTCCGGCGCCCAGTGCCGCTGCGTGCAGCACCAGCTGCACTGCCTCCGGAATAAGCATGAAGTACCGTCGCACTTCCGGATGCGTCACGGTGACGGGCCCCCCCGCCTCGATCTGTCTCAAAAATCGGGGTAGCACGCTCCCGTTGCTGCCCAGCACATTGCCGAACCTCACCGCGGTGAAGACGCACGACTCGGGCGTCTTCATCGCCTGAAGCAGCAGTTCGGCGACACGCTTGGTGGCACCCATCACGCTTGATGGGTTCACCGCCTTGTCCGTCGAGATCAGGATGAAGCGGCGCACACCGTGGGCGGCGGCCGCCGTGGCAGTGACGCGTGTACCGAGCACGTTGTTCTTGACGGCCTCGCACGGATTCAGCTCCATCAGCGGCACGTGCTTGTGGGCGGCGGCGTGAAAAACGATGTCCGGACGGTACTCACTCATCACCGTGTTGACGAGGCACTCGTCCGTGACGTCACCCACCACAGCGTGCGCCACCCCTGCGGCCACTTCGATCGGCAGCTCGTTCGCGATCGCATACAGGTTGTTCTCGTACCGCTCGTACATGATCAGCACTGCCGGTTTGAGAGCGGCGATCTGCCGGCACAGCTCGGAGCCGATTGACCCTCCCGCCCCCGTCACCATCACGCGTTGTCCCGTGATGAGATGCCCGACATCGCCCGCAATGCCGATGGGCGCGCGCTCCAGGAGATCCTCGACGGAAAGGTTGCGAATTTGACCGAGATCGATTTGCTCTACGCTCTCATTGCGATTCGGCAGGGTCTTGATGGGGACCTTGAAGGGCTCCAGCGCCGCCACCACCTCGCGCATGCGAGCCGGCGTAATGGCCGGCATGGCGAGGAGGACGGCGTGGGGCGCGACCTTCTTGAAGATGCGTGCGAGCTCTTGCCGGCCGCCCAGCACCCGAAGTCCGTGGATGCGCTGCCCCACCTTGGCGGGATCGTCATCGACGAAGGCCACCGGCTTGTACCCGTAGAACCGGTTCTGCAGCATGCCGCGCACGAGCAGCTCGCCAACATCCCCTGCGCCGTATACGAGGATGCGGCGGCCGCTGTCGCCGCGGGACTGCCGGTACACCCGCCGCGCGAGACGCAGACCGCCCACGAGCATGATGAGGATGAGGGTATCGATGACGAACACCGAACGTGGATAGCTGAGCCCGAACCCCCAGCGCGTCGCTGCCGCGAAGACGCCCGTGCTCAGCACGGCGGCGATGATGATGTTGCGGAGATCCCAGATGCCGGCATATCGCCACATGCCCTCGTACAGACCGCACGGCAGGAAGATGAAACTCCGGATCACGAGCAGCCACGGCAGCATGGTGACGAAGTTCAGGAACTGCTCCGGCGGCATCGGATTGCCGAAACGCAGGTCGAAGGCGAGGTAGTTGGCGATGACGATCACCATGAGATGCAGCGCGACGACGATGGGACGGCGGTACGGCAGGATCCGCGCCACCACCATCGGAACGCCGGGCCGGGCCTTGGCTGTCACAGGCAAGCTTCGCCACGGATATCGAAATTAACGCGATCCGTAAAACTTCGCAATGCGGTCTCCTCAAGAACGTGGCGCACGGCCACCTTCACTGCAGATGGACATTCAAGTGGGAACGCATCGGATGCAGCGCGCCCCAGGCGACAGCACTATAAACGGAGAACCAACGGGCCGGCCAGCCCCACGGTTCCTCAACGATAACGGGAGAGCAAAGGCCATGCACGAACGCGCGCCTTCATGGTCCGAGGTTCGCCGACAGGCGGATCCACACGCCGTGAAACATCCGTTATGGGCTGGCCGGTGAGACACCGCGACGGCGTCTCACCGGCGAACGACTGCGTCAGCACGTCGGCTGGTGAATGATTCGGATGCCGAGCAGCTGAAAAGCGTTGCCAACCGAGAGGTCGACCTCCACAAAATAGAAGTAGGCGCCGGTCAGCAGACCGTTCGTGATAGCCTTGGTGGTGAAGGGGCGCATCGTCTCGGAAGCGCCGGTGCTGGACACGGTTGCAATCACGGCGGCCGGGTCGAAGGCGCCTTCCGACGGCCCTTTCCTCAAGAGCCTGACGGTGACGTCCAGTGCGTCCAGGTCGCGTACATAGACCGACAGCAGATGCTCCTTTGCATACGCGGAAAGATGACGGGCGCATAGAACAACCCGTCGGCCTCGGTGAGGTTGCCCCATCCGAACGCATTGCGTTCATATGTGACCGTGCTGTTCGCCGGCAGCAACGACAGCGCCGGGATGTTGATGACGTGCTCGGAGGCGAGCGTAACGGCAGCGGTGCCCATGACGACCATCCCCACGAACAGACCAGCAAGCAGAGTGCGGTGCGGCCGCGCAACCATCTTCATCACGGTGCTCCTCCTCCATGAGATGGCACTGCCGACGTCTTGTCGATGCGGACAGCAGTGTGGAACACATACCGGGCGAAAGTAAACAGTACACTTAGGGGGCGGCCGCCGAGCGTCAGCGCCGAGCTTGTCCTTCGCCGACCGACCCGCGTCCTGTCCGCCCACCAGGCGATCGGGAAGGTGTACGAGGCACAGCGGAACCGGCGAATCGAACCAAAAATACGAGGATGCAATAGATTGCGCCGTAGGCGATGAGCAGCACGAGCCGCAGAGTGGAGCTCGCTTGCTGATATATCAGTGCTGATACGCCGGAGGCGATCATCAGGCCGTACGCTGCCAGCGTCGTGCGCTGCACCTGCCATCCCGCAAGCACCAGCCGCTGGTAGATGTGATCTCGATGGGCGAGCCACGGCGGCTGCAAGACGGCGATCCGCCGCAGCAGGGTGACCGTGGCGTCGACGATGAATGGTGAAAACACCAGCACGGGCGTGAGTACGTCAAAAGCACCGGCACGGATGCCGACCAGCGAGAGGCTTGCGGCCAGAAACCCCAGCGAGATGCTGCCGATATCGCCCATGAAGATTCGGGCGGGCGGAAAATTGTATCTCAAGAAGCCTGCCGCCGCCGCTGCGACGCCGGCCGCGAGTCCTCCGACGACAGCATGACCTTCGACGAAGGCGACGGCGGCAAGCATGGAAAATCCGATCACGGCCATGCCACCAGCGAGGCCGTCCATTCCGTCCATGAAATTGTAGAGATTCGTCATCCATGCGACGGCGAGTATCGTCACGACGAGCCCGATCCCCCCCCACTGCACAAGGCCGATCCCCGGTACGTCAATCGCGGCGATTCGCAGATCGCCACCGAGCACCACGCCCAGCGCCGCAATCACGTGAGCGAACAATCGGACCCCCGTCGGCAGATGGACGCAGTCATCCCAGTAGGAGACGAGCGCGAGCATGGCCAACATCGCGATCATCCATGACACGCCTCGCATGGCGAGAATGCCTGCGCCGTCTCGCAAAACACCCAGGACGAGGAATGCGGCCACCGCCGCGAGGAACCCCGCGACGATGGCCAGCCCTCCCGTACGAGGTGTAGGGCGGAGATGCAAAGAGCGGGCGTTCGGATAGTCGAGCACGCTGAAGCGGCTTGGAAGTCGGGTCAGAACTCCCGTGAGATACCACGAGAGCGCGAGTGCCACACCCGCACCGGCAACTGCGTCTAACATGCCGGGACTCGCATCATCGCGAACGCTCGCGCAGCAGGCACCCGCCCCGCCATCACGAACAGGCGCCTCGGATTCAGCGCCGCTGCGCCCGGAACCATGCGATCAGCGCGGCCAATCCTGTCTCGAAGCTGATCACCGGCGAATATCCCAGCTCGCGAGTGATGCGTGTGGACGAATACCACGCCGAACCGAAGAGGCTCTCCACATCCGCGGAGTCGAAGGGGGCGCGCCGTCCGCTGATGCGACCGACGAGGTCCCCGCCATACCCAGCCACGCGCGCGGGCCACAGCGGCAGTCGCCACGAGGGCACCCGGCGCCCGAGCCCCCGGCACAGCGTCTCGTAGAGATATCGCGTCGAGTACGGCGCGGCGTCAGTCACGACGTACCGCGCTCCGTTCGCCCGTGGATGCTGCGCCGCCAGCAGCACGGCGCTCACCACGTTGTCGACATGCGCGAGGCTGCGGCGGTTGTGCGTGTCCGCGACGGGCGGGAAGAGACCACGATCGATGGTCGTCATCATTTGATGGATCTTGCCCTTGTGGCCCGGCCCGTATACGGTCGGCGCCCGTACGGCAGCGGCGTGAAGATCGCCGCTCGCGGCCGCGCGCATCAGCAGATCCTCCGCCGCCAGCTTCGAGCGCGCGTACGCCGAGGCCGGCCTCGGCGCCTGGGACTCGTCGATACACGAGGAGATTGTGGGACCGAAGACCGCCACGCTGCTGAGCATTACGAGCCGCTCCACCCCGTTGCGAAGGGCGGCCTCCAGCAGATTCACGGTGCCACGGACGTTGACGTCCTCGAAGTCGGCATCGCCGGCGGCACGGTCATGCACGCGCGCGGCGAGATGGACGACCGTATCGCGCTCGCGCGTGACGAGGTCCATGGCCGCACTGTCCCGTACGTCGGCCCGCACCACGTCAACCTCAGGGGCGAAACCGGCCGCCAGTTGCCGATGCACCATTGCCCGCACGTCGAACCTTTGGTTACTCAACTCGTCGACCAGCGCGCGCCCGATGAAGCCGCTGGCGCCCGTGACGAGGACGCGCTTCATCAGGACGGCATGGCGGCGGATGACGCCGATGCCCTTGGTGGCCATCGCCCGCGAAGGAGGCCGCGGTACGCGTCGAGCGTTTCGCGCGCCACCTGCTCCACCGAAAAGTGCTCGGCGACGATCCGGCGGCCCGCGGCGCCCATCTTCTCGCGCAGGGCGCGGTCTTCCACTAGCTTGCGGATGGCGCCCGCGAGAGCTTCGACGTCCTTCACGGGCACGAGGAATCCATTCTCACCGTCACGGACGATCTCGCGGCAGCCGTTGATGTCGGAAGTGATGAGCGCCCGTCCCGCTGCCGCCCCTTCCAGCAGCACCTTGGGCAGGCCTTCACCATAGTAGGAGGGCAGGACCACGATATCTGTCCGCGCATACACGGCCGGCATGTCGGCCTGGTCGCCCCACCATTCCACCGTGCCTTCGCGTGCCCATTCCTCCAACTGCGCCTGCGGGATGCCGAACGAGCTTTCGGCATCCACCATACCGGCGAGCGCGCACCGGACCGGCACGCCCGCCTGCCGCAGGAGGCGCGCCGTCTGCACGAACTCGCCCACGCCCTTGTTCCAGAGCATCCGGGCGGGAAGGATCGCGATGACGGTCCCCTCACCGCGCGGGCGCGGGGCAAAGCGCGCGAGATCCACACCCGATCCGCGAATGAGGACCGCCCCCTCCGGTGCCACCAGTCCTTCCGCGATGAATTGATCGCGGTCTTCCGGGTTCTGGAAGATCGTCCTCGTCCCCGGCCGCCGCAAGGTCGCTCGCAGCACGGACATCGCCAGCGTCTTGAGCGCGCGGTATCGGCCTGCAGACTGCGTGAACATTGACCCCAGCCCCGTCACGCTGTTAACGACGAGCGGGACGCCTGCGAGCCGTGCCGCCAGCGACCCGTAGATCACGTGCTTGATCGCGATGTTGTGAACGAGGTCCGGCGCCAGCCGGCGGTAGAGCCTCACGAGGTCAAGGAAGGCTACGGTCTCTCGCACGGGACCATGAAGGCCGCGCCGCAAACGGATGGGGAAGATTTCGAAACCCTCGTCATGGATCGTCTGCTCATATGAGGTCACACGCGTGGCAACAGCGACCCGGCAGCCCGCATCGCGGGCGGCACGCGCGAGGTCCATGCGGTGCGACACGAAGTACCGGTCCTCGTTGATCAGGAAGAGGATTCGAGGGCTCGTCAGCCCCGCGACCGGTGCTCGCGCGGGACTGCTCACCGACAAGCGCTCAGATACGGAGTCCGGATTTCGATGTACAAGGCTTCCCCTCTCAGTTACATCCGCAAACACGCGAACGTTCATTTCCGGAAACCTGCGCTGCAAGGAACAGGAGCGTCCGGGATCCAGCGACAGATCCTAGCAGAAACAGCTAGCCAGCCATAACGAAATGCCGGCAAGATGTTCGCCATATCCCGAGAAACGCTGGCACTTACGGCGATCTACACGGTCAGGCGTGCGCCTCGAAAAAGTCTAGCAGCGCGCACGCGGCGACCACCGGGGGTGCCGGGGGCTCTGCTCCCCGACGATGACCGTCGGCAGCGGCGTCGGTGCTGAGCGCCGGTCGGTGAGATCGAACGCCGTCATGCGTGACAGCAGCCGGCATAGCCGTCGCCGGCGTGGTGCCGATCACCGTGGCCCGGCCGCCACGCACGGCTGGGCGCGGACCATGAGGAATACAAGGTTTTGCCAGCGCAACATCCGTCATCGCTCCGCGTATCCGAAGCGACGCATCAGCCAGCCGGTAACCGTCCATACGATCATTTTGTCTCTTTCCGAAAGGTGTTCTACCCACTCCGAGTCGAATCGCAGATCGAACCTACGCCGCATCCGAAGACGGTTGCCAGCGATACTGTGGGCGAACGTGATTTGGGCGCGCTGTTCGACCGCCGCACCCAGCTCATCCAGATCGATTTCGAGCATGACACCCAGTTCCTTTAGTACAGCTCGTGGCCGCGTCGCCAACTCCTCATAGCGGACGGTAAGGGCTCGGCCCCGGAATAATTGGCGATTCACCCACATAGCTTGCATATTCACGAACAGCCACAGCAACGCAGTGCGAAGTGCCAGCCGAGGGCGAAAGTCCTTTTGGATTCCGGCGCGGTCGTCTTTCCGGTACGCTTTTCGCAGCGACCACGCCACCGCACGGGCGTCCCTAACGAGGTGAATCACGCGGAGATCCAACGTCCCAGTCAGGGCTAGCGCATGCGCGCGCATCGGCGACTTCGAGGAGTCGACGACCACAGGACGACCGCTGACGGCCCGAATCGAATCGAATAGCGCGCGTGTCGATACAGCATAGGTGCCGAAGCGCCTTGAACGCCGGATCCCCTCGCGCGCAAGCCGAGGCCAACTGCCCCGCGATTCGAACACACGTTGAAGGGACGGGTACTCGATTATCTGCTGGTTTCCGACGCGGCCACACCATTCCCGACGGACATCAGTCCAGAATCGGCAGACATTACCGCGGTCTCCGCACGAGCAGAATTCCCCATTCAACCAGCCATAGGAGACGAGATTCGCGAGCTCGCCAACACCGCATATGGCCGGATGATTTCCGAGAACCGCGTCTAAGACAGTTGAACCGCTCCGACCAAATCCCATGATGTACGCGACACACGGGGCCCCGTTCACGGCGTCGGACTTCCAGACCGGAAAAAGACAAATTCGTTACACCCATGTTTCCCGGCGCACGTTTTCAGCTCCCTGAGGGTGAATCCCGCATCACGAAAGGCGCGGAACACCTCCTCGGGTGTCGCAACCTCGAACGGCCATCCACCGATCCAATCGACGACGTCGCGGTATGTACTCATTCCGCGCCGCCCAATCCCGCGGTACCTCAATGAGGGGTCACGGACGCGAAGCAGATCGGCGACAAACGATGCGGACGCAAAGAACACAGCGAAACCGCCACGCATCACGGCTTTGACCAGGCCAGGCGCTCGATTGTAAAGGCGCTTCACCGCCGTCCAGTACGTTGAGAGGAACGGCTGCTTATTGTATATCGCCACATAAAACAGTCCTTCTTCCGCAACAACAGCCTGAGCATTCTTTATTGCCACCCACATGGCGCCGGTGTGATGCAAGACACCCCATGAATACACGATATCGAAGACACCGAGCGACCGCAGGTATCCCTCGTCGAGGGCTGATCCCTGCTCGATCGTCCAATCGGTATCATCTGGACAGTAACTATTCCGCAGTCGCTTGGTGCACTCTACGCTCCTATCGTCAATATCGAATGAATGGACGTGGGCACCGAGACGCCGCGCCGCAAGGCTTAAAAGCCCGCTACCACAACCGATATCGAGGAATCTCCTTCCCTTGAGCTCGGAGACGTTCAGCAGGGCTCGCAGGGAATTCGCCGCTTCGTCGATCCGCACGTCGTCAACAACAGCGAGGAACTTCAGCCAGTTCTCCCCGAATTCGAAGCCTCTCCGCTTATCCATCAGGCTCTCCGCCGGAGTGAATGGAGAAGACGACGCTCATGCCCGCCTCCTCGAGGTTCTGTTCCCACAAGAACATTCCTTTGTCCTCGTCGAACAGCGCTATCCGAGTCGGCATATGGCCGCGGTCCTTTCGGATGCCCAACTGGTATTGTGCCCACTGGATATTCTGAATGAATTTCGTCGGGCGGAGCCGCGAGAAGGCGACGAGGAAGCGGTGTTCGTCGAGCACCAGTAGGCCACGACACCATCCGAGGCTGATGCTGCGCGGCAACGCAACGTTGAGATTGATCGTTCGGACAACATGCCCGGTGCCCGCTTCCGCAACGACAACATGCCCGTTCACCGTCGTGAAGTAGATGCGACTCCCGTGCACTATGCCGTCGTGCGGCTTTCCTGCGGCGATTGCTATTCGACGCGTGCGATCGGTGAGGCAGATCGCGTCCTGTTGCTCGAACCGCGTGACCCAGACGTCGAGGCCCAATTGGAACACATAGTTCGGGTGCGAAAGGTGCGGCTTGGTCGTCGGAAGCTTGCGGTAGTCGGTGGAACGTGAGGCGCGAACCGATGGGTCACCACCGAGGGCGTGCCACTGCCGCAGCATGCGACCATCGTGAGCAATTTCCATCACCATATCGAGACCGGTATTAGCAATCAGCATCGTGCCTTCTGCCGTGGGCCGAACGTGGTGCACGTCGTTGAAAGATGGCAATGAGACGTACCCGACGCGCTCGAAACTCGGCAAGCGGTACACAAGAATCTCGGTTTGGGTGCATACGTAGAGACGGTCGCGCCAAAGGGTTCCCGCCTTGAACAAGATGGCCGGATCATCGGGGGCGCACACCTCGGGCGGCGAGAGGTACTCGACGCACGTCTCGACGGTGCCCGCGTGAGGATCGACTCGTACGATGACACCCTTCTGATGCCGGTGCCACTCCTGCGTGTAATGTGCACCGGGTCTCTGCTGACCGCCGACGACGTAGAGTGAGGTCGGGATCATCGCAATGACAACGCCGCGGAGCGGATGCCCACGTATTCCCTGACGCATATAGCGGGCACGACGTTCGGGACCGCGACCGTCGTCGCCGCGCCTTCGATCCCGAAGACCGAGATTAACACGAGGCTGAGGTGGAGGTGGTGGCCGCGGTGACGGCGATCACCTGCGCGGGTCGCTTTTCATGTCCTGTCGTCGGCATAAGGAAGGCGTAAAACTCGCGTCCAGCCGCATCTTGTGTGGCCGGGAGGTCGATTTCACGCGTAGAAGTAGGCGCCATTCAGCAGATCGTTCGTAATGGACCCAATGGTAAATGCGCGCATGTTTTGCGAGAAGCCGGCGCTGTACACGGTCGCAATCACCGTGGCGTCCGCGACCGAGCCTTCCTCAAATCCTGAAGGTGACATCCAGGGGTCACGAAGTCGCGTACGTAAACTGACAAGGACCAGATGCTCCTGCCCATGCGCGGAAAGATGACGGGCGCGTAGAGCGACCCGTCGGCCTCAGTCAGGTTGCCCGATCCGGCCGCGTTGCGTTCATACGTCACGTGCTGTTCACCAGTAGCAATGACGGCTCCGGCATGTTGCTCCTGTGCTGTGAGGCGAGCGTGACGCCGGCAATGCCGAGGACGGCGACAGCTACGAACAGACCATCCAGCAAGCTGCGTGCGGTGCGGCCGCGTAATTGTCTTGCTCACAACACCTCCTCGACTAGATAGCCTACCGACGTCGTGCCGGTGCGGACAGCAGTGTGGAACAAATGGCCGGCGAAAGTAAAGAAGTGCACGCAGCACGCGGCGTGGAGCCTGCGTATGATCAAAGGACGGCGCTTGCCGTGGAGACGAAGCGCGGCGAGGCCTGTGACGCGACGGCAACGGCCGCGCTCGAGGCCGGACAGTTGTTCACCTGGGACCGGTCGAGCGTGGCGTGTATTTGGTAAGGCGGCAGCCCGACGCCAACAGATTCTGTACACCGTGCCCGCATTCGCGTTGCTCACCACCGTGGCCTCTGCCGGCGTAGATCGTCATCCCCGTCATCCGTCAAGTGTGGACTGCAGGGCGTCGGCGGCGCGCCCGTCGTTGGGCCGCCCGCGCTCGCGCAGGTGCGCGATGATCTTCTGCCGTGCCTCCGCGGGCCGATTCTGGCCGAGCTTGAACTTGGGCCGGACGCTGTCGATGGACAGCCGCACGGCGGCGAGCTGGGCGAGGGCG
>DATKDY010000020.1:0-3787 GCA_035512515.1 Vicinamibacterales bacterium | reverse complement strand
ATCTTCGAGAGCTCCTCCATCAGGTGCTCCTTGTTGTGCAGGCGCCCCGCCGTGTCCGCGATCACTACGGTGTTGCCGCGCGCCGCGGCCGCCGTGATGGCGTCGAACACGACGGCGGCAGGGTCGCCATCCGGCCGTCCGCTCACGATCGGGATGCCGATGCGCTCGGCCCAGCGTTCCAGTTGATCTATCGCGGCGGCGCGGAAGGTGTCGGCCGCGGCAAGCAGCGGCTTCTCGCCCCGAGAGCCGAGCAGCTTCGCCAGCTTCGCGGCCGTCGTCGTCTTCCCGCTGCCGTTCACCCCGACGACGAGCACGACGCGCGGCGTCGCCTCGCCAGCGGGCGGTACAGCAGGCTGGGCCAGGACCGCGAGGAGCGCGTCGCGTACCGCATCGAGGACCTTCGGCACGGTCGTGGCCCGGCCCTCGCGCACGACGTCGCGGACTTGGAGCATCACCGGATCGACCAGCGACACGGAGAGATCCGCGCGCAGGAGGGCCTCCTCGAGCTGCTCGAGCCACTCGTCGGTCACCTTCGCGTCTTCGGCGGCCCGCAGCGCGCCGAAGAGCCGGCCGAGTAGCCCCCCGCGCGTCTTTGAGAGACCGCGTTCCAGGCTCACGAGCGCCTGAGGCTGGCGGGGCCAGCGGTTGACGTTTCGCCACGGCCGGTTGACGATTTGACAGACCTCGGTTTACCATTTTGCCACAGCGGTTTACGATTCCGCGAGATTGGTTGACGATTCTCGCCCGGGAGCACTGCTATGCCGGAGAGCCGTATCGATGACGTTATTAGCGAGCTACTCAAGGAACGCCGCGACTTTACGGCGCCGGAGGTGGCCGCGCGGGCCGACGTCTCCCGGCAGGCGGCCCATAAGGCTCTGCGAAGGCTGCTTGAGTCCGGCGTCGTCGAGGCTGAGGGCGCTGCGCGCGCGCGCCGTTACTTCGCCGCGGGCAGTAAGCAAACGAGTGACACCTGGAAATTCACAAATCGAGACCTCGACGAGGACGTTGTATGGACCCAAGTCAAGTCCTCGCGGCACTTCCGTGCGCTCGGCAGTAACGCCGCAGCCACGGCGCGGTATGCCTTCACGGAAATCTTCAACAACGCAATCGACCACTCTGGTTCAGCCGAAATCAATGTTCAGGTCGGAACCACAGACCGTCGACTTCGAGTCACGATATCTGATCAGGGCGTGGGTATCTTCGCCCAAATTCAAAAGGCATATCGACTGAAGACGCCGATGGAAGCCCTCGCCGAGCTCTCAAAGGGCAAGGTGACGACACGTCCTGATCGCCACACCGGGGAAGGGATCTTCTTTGTCTCTAAGGCGACGGACCTGTTCGAAATCGATAGCGGCGGGCTCCGATGGACCGTCGACAACATGAGAAATGACACCGCAGTTGGCGAAGGCACTCCGCGTCGGATTGGCACGCTGGTGCGCTACGAGATCGACGTCGACAAGCGAGAAACCTTAGAGGATCTGTTTCGGCAGTACACGACGGAATTCGAGTTCGACCGCACTCGCACCTTGGTTCGGCTCTTCACGCACGGGACACAGTTCGTGTCGCGCTCGGAAGCGAAGCGGCTCCTAGCTGGCCTAGAGAAGTTTCGGGAGGTCATTCTCGACTTCGACCGGGTCGCGAGTATCGGACAGGGATTTGCCGACGAGGTGTTCCGCGTATGGGCGAGGGATCATCCAACAACGGAGTTGCGCTCGGTGAACATGAACACGCCCGTGGAATTCATGGTGAAGCGAGCGCTCGAATCGGCCAAGCCTGACGGCACGACAAGCCCTGATACCTGAGAGGAACCGCGATGACTAGCGCGGTTTGTTCACCCTGAAGACGCCGGTGATAGACCGACCCTGCTTCACTCGGATCAGATAGTTGCCCGGTGCCCAAGTTGACCCAAGTGAAGTGAGATAGGTCCCATCCCGATCGAAGGTTACTTGCTCCTCTCCGTCAGATTCGGAGCCCAAGACCTCGACCGTCACGTCGTCACCTGGGGTAAAGCCGTAAAAGAGCAAGATGAACTCACTCCCACTGACGCCTGAACTCACGCCGGGGCTGTTCAAGCCATTGGCCCGAGCTCGGCTCCGCAGTTCGCGATCCAAGTCATCGAGATCAATGTCGGCGGAGACCACCAATGCCGAGTTCAAGTCCCCACCCGCACCCAACGACGTAAGCGCCAGTGGGATCGCGTCGTTCGCGACGCCGCGAAGCGCGCTAACCACCTCGGCTGCGTAGTCATAGCCGTGGGACCAATTGCCGTCGGCGAGCCAAGCGAGCCACTCGCCATCGTCGGACAAGCGCCGTAGCTCGGGCAAGGTTCCGCTCCGGGCCATCGAGGCAACGACAAAGCGGCGCCGTGTTGAGGCCCAATCGTCCGAGTCGGTCTCGGCGGTAATGGCGAGTCCCTCGTGCAGCCACAACGGAACCTTTCCCGGCGCGGCGGTCTCGATCAGAGCGTGTGCGAGCTCGTGGCGAAGGTCGGTCTGGATCGAGACGATCTGCTCAAGATTCAGCAGTATCACGCCGGCGGAACGAAGGAAGACCCCAGACGTATGTGTGCCCGTGTTAGCCGCCGCTCCAGACGAGGCACCGAACGCTTCGACACCGTCGGTATATGCGATTGTCGACGGAAAGAGGTAGATCATCGGGGGGCTGATGAATCTCCTACCGAGACTCCGTTCCACATCGTTGACTGCTGCATCCGTTGCAATGGCGAATTCGTGTTCGCGAGTAGTACCGACGAAGTCCTCAGCGAACAGAACCGCTCGTTGGGTGCAAGTGACCCGGAACCAATATCCGCTCCGCGACTCCGCGCCGCCGCAGCGGAAAGGAACCAGTGCCTGCAGACCGACACGCGATGCGGCCACACGAAGTTCCTGCGGCTTCAAGAGGTAGGCCACACCCGTGCTAGTCCCGACCACCATCAGCCCGACAAGCGCAGCCACCGTGAGTTTCGCGACCCGGGATCGGCGTGTCTTAGGTGCGGACCACGAGTCCACAGGATTTAGATCGGCGCCGCAAGCGACACAGAATCGCCGACTCGCACTTGTCCGGCTCGTTCCGCAATACGGGCAGAAGAACGTGACTAAATCCTCCTTGCCTCGCCGCTTATGATTCAGCGCTCGTAAGCGCCGGCCGCGCGCTCCTGAGCCAGGCGCATCGAGATGATCTTGGAGACGCCGCCCTCGTCCATCGAGACGCCGTAGAGGGTGTCGGCCGCCTCGATGGTGCCCCGGTTGTGCGTGATCACTACGAACTGCGTGCGGTCCGTGAGCTCGCGGAGGGCGTCGGTGAAGCGGCCGACGTTGCGCTCGTCCAGCGCGGCATCGACCTCGTCCAGGACGCAGAAGGGAGCCGGCCGGACGCGCAGGATCGCGAGAAGCAGCGCCACCGCCGTGAGCGCGCGCTCGCCGCCGGAGAGCTGAGTCAGGCTACCGATGCGCTTGCCCGGGGGCCGCGCCACGATGTCGATGCCCGGCTCGTCGCTGCTGTCGCTGGTCCGCAGGCGGGCTTCGCCACCGTTGAAGAGCCGCTGGAAGAAGATCCCGAACTCGCGGTCCACCGCCTGGAGCGTGGTGCTGAACTGCTCGGCGATCGTGCTCGCCAGCTCGTCCGCAAGGGATCGGAGGTCGGCGATGGCCTTCTGGAGGTCCGCGCGCTGCGTCGAGAGGAACTCGTGGCGCTCGCCGATCTCCGCCAGCTCCGTCGCCGCTAGCGGGTTGACCGGCTCGAGCGCGATGAGCTTGCGGCGGAGCCGCTGAAGGTCGCGGAGCGCGCT
>DATKDY010000019.1:0-3055 GCA_035512515.1 Vicinamibacterales bacterium | reverse complement strand
CGACGCGGCGCTGACTACGCCGCGATCGTTCCCTCCGCCTCCTCCGACGATCACCGGCTTGCCGCGCAGCTCGGGCCGGTCACGCTGTTCGACGGCAGCGAAGAACGCGTCCAGATCGACGTGCAGGATCGTGTGCCGCCCACTCACGCGCCCATCATGCGCCCCTGTGTGTCACCTGTCTGGCACACGATCCACCGCCGTGCGCTAACCGATAATCCGGGTCAATGTGCGGAATCGCCGGTGTCGTGTCGCTCGACGGACATGTGCTCGAACCTGGTGTCGCGGGGCGAATGCGCGACCAGATCCTCCATCGCGGTCCCGATGGCGCGGGTGAGTACGACGCACGCGGTGTCAGCCTTGCCGCGTGCCGGCTGGCGATCGTCGACCTCGATCCACGTGGGCTTCAGCCGATGGCCTCCGCCGATGGCAGCCTTCACGTCGTCCACAACGGCGAGATCTACAACCGGCTCGAGCTGCGCGACGAACTCGCCGCAGGCGGAGTCGCGTTGCGCACCACGACGGACACCGAAGTCCTGCTGCACCTCTGGAAACTGCATGGCGAGCAGATGCTCGACCGGCTCGATGGGATGTTCGCCTTCGCAATCTGGGACGCCACGCGGGGTGAGCTCTTCGCGGCGCGGGACCGCTGCGGGGAGAAGCCGTTCTTCTACGCCGTCGACCACGAAGCACTCTGGTTCGCGTCGGAACCGAAGGCGCTTTTCGCCGGAGGCGTGCCGTCCGCGTTCGACGAGCGTACCTGGCCTGAGCTGCTCGCCTTCCGCGCCACGGCGGGTGAGCGAACTCCCTACGCGGGTGTCAAGCGGCTGCTCCCCGGGCATTGGCTACGCGCAGGCGGCGCGGGCATCGTGTCGCGCCGCTGGTGGGGCTACCCGCTCCAAGATGGTTCGAAGGACATTGGGTCGTTCGGCGACCTGCTCGAGGACTCGGTCAACCTCCGGCTGATCGCCGATGTGCCTGTGGGCGTGCTCCTGTCGGGTGGTCTGGACTCGAGCAGCATCACCACCATCGCCGCGGCGCAGAGCGACCGTCGCCTGCCGGTGTTCACGGTGCGCTATCGCGGCAGCTCATTCGACGAGGGCGAGTTCGCATCGGCGGTTGCCGCTAAGGCCGGGGTCGATCACCACGAGATCGACGTCGACGACGCATCACTGCCCGAGTTGATCTGCGACACGACCTGGCATCTGGACGAGCCCATCTCGTTCACCGCGGCTCCCGAGCTACTCGCCGTCAGCCGCTACGCGCGCGACCATGTTCGCGTCCTGCTCACGGGAGAGTCGGCCGACGAACTCTTCGGCGGCTATACGCGCATGCGGCTTTACCGTTATCCGCGCCTTGCCCGGTGGGCCGGACGTGCCGTCCGTCCAATGGAGCGTTACCTCCGCGCCGGGTCGCGCTGGCAGCGAGCTGCGACGGCCAGCCGTCGGTCAGGCGCCGAGATGATCGCCCTCGTGTCGGCCGACGGGGATCCGTCTGTCCACACGCGTGCCTCCATCGAGGAGTGGGCGCCGTATCGCGCCGAGGCCGCCGAACAAGCCGTGCGCGACTACAGGCAACCGGTTCTCCAGGCCCTGGCATACGAGCGTCACACTCACCTGCCCACTGTGCTCGCCCTGGGAGACCGACTGACGATGGCGGCGGCGATCGAGACGCGCCTTCCATTCACCGACCATCGCCTGCTGACACTCGCCGGCACGGCGACCGAGGCGGAGCTGTTCGAAGGGCCGCACGGCAAGCGGCCGCTGCGCCAGTACATGGCCGCGCGCCTGCCGGCGTCGGTGCTCAACCGTCGGAAGCGCGGTTGGGCCGCTCCCTTCGGCACATATCTCCGTCAGAACCCTCGCCTGCGCAACTGGCTGACGCGCGTGCCCGACCATCCGATCGCGGCGACTTCACCCTACGGCGCAGCAGGGTCTCGCCGCCTCGTGGACCGTTTTCTGGACGGAGACGTCCATGCTGCGCGCGAGGCCTGGATCATCGGGCGGGTCGTCCTCTGGCACCAGCGCTGTGTGGAGCGAAATCCGCACCCCTTCGACGGTTTATGAGCGGGTCACGGCGAGACATTCCCTGGCTGCTCGGTTCGTGGCCCGGCCGGGTTGAGCTGCGCCGGCGCTACAGCAGGCGCATGTGGCCACTCACATCTCGAATCGCGGCTCTCCATCGCTCGACGCTCGGCCGTGACGCGAGAGTGGTCGCCGTCGTGGGTTCGGTCGGCAAGACAACGACGCTGCGAGCAGTGTCGGCGGCCCTGGATGTGCCCGTCCATCCGCTTGCGCTGCTGAACGGCAACAGCAATTCGGCGCTTGCCGGGTTACTGCTGCGCATCCGCCCGAGGCAGAAGCACGCGGTGCTCGAGGTCGCCATCAACGGCCCCGGCGAAATGGGCCGTTACGCGGCGGTCGTCCGACCGGACGTTGCCGTGGTAACGGCCATAGCCAGTGACCACTGGCGCTCCTTTCGGTCCCTCGACGAGATCCGCGACGAGAAACAGCTGATCGTGCGAGCCCTTCCTTTGGACGGCCTCGCGGTTCTGAACGCAGACGACCCATTCGTTCGGCACATGGCCGGCCAGACACGCGCCAGAGTCGTGATGTTCGGGTCCGCAAGCGACGCCGATTTCAGGGCGACCGACATCGAGCTCGACTGGCCACGCGGCACCCGCTTCGTGGTGCACGCTGCAGGGATCTCACGGCCCGTCCGGACTCGCCTGATCGGCACGCACATGGTCTATCCGGCACTCGCCGCAATCGCCGTGGCCACTGCCGAAGGAGTGCCACTCGATGCGGCTATTGCCTCAGTCTCTGAGTTCGAGCCGACGCCGGGTCGGATGGAGCCTCACGTCCTAGCCGGCGGTGCGGTTGCGCTGCAGGACGACTTCAAGGGCTCCGAGGCGACATTCGGACCAGCACTTGACACGCTGGCGGCCGTACCTGCGCGCCGCCGGGTGGTTGTACTCGGTGGGATAGACGATTACGCGGGTGCCGAAAACGCCGCGTACCGCGAGATCGGGAAGAGAGTCGCGGCCGTCGCCGACCGT
>DATKDY010000018.1:0-13388 GCA_035512515.1 Vicinamibacterales bacterium | reverse complement strand
CACGTTGCGCCCGCCCGGCAAGGCCTGCGGCAGCAGGTGGAGCGTGTCACCGCGGCTCGTGTCGAGCGAGGTGAGCGCTTCCGGCGTGCCGCCGGATGCCGGGACGCGCTGGAGCACGCGCGTCGTGTTGGTCGCGATCACAATCGTGTCGTCGTCGAGCCATGCGCCGGTGACGCCGCCGGGGGCATTGCAGATGACGACTGGGGTGCCGCCGCTGATCGCAACGCGTTTGAGGACGCCGTCCGAGTCAAAGGCCAGCCATCGACCATCGGGTGAGAAAAAGGGGCCGGTCGCATCTTCCGTTCCCGGAATGGGTGCCGCGTCGAGCGCGTGGAGATCGCGTCGAAACAACTGCGTTGTCCCGCCACGGCGAGCCCGATAGACGACGGTGCGCCCATCAGGAGCCAGTGCGGCCACCGGTTGGTATCCGGCGACTGGCACATCGCCCGACGGGAGCGGCATGACCAGTCTCGACACTTGCGGGGCGACGGCGCGCTGCTGACCGAAATACCATGCGGCGCCCGCGGCCGCGGCGAACAGCGTGAGGCCGAGCACGATGGCCCCGGCGGCACGCGGGGTGCGCGGCGGCGTGTCTACCGTCTCGAGCGCTGGAGCGGTCGCATCCTCCAGTTCGAGCCGCGCATCGCCGATGAAGCCCAGACGGCGGTCGGGATTCTTGTCGAGGCAGCGCCGCAGCAGCCGTCGCACGGGCTCCGGCGTCGTCGCGGGCAGCAAGCTGAAAGCGGGCTCGCGTTCAATCACGGCCGCGAGCACGTCTGTCACCGAGTCGCCGGCAAATGCGCGCGTGCCCGTGAGCATCTCGAACAGCACGCAGCCAAACGCCCAGATGTCCGCGCGCTCGTCAACCGGGCGCCCTCTCGCCTGCTCGGGACTCATGTAGGACGCCGTCCCCAGCAGCACGTTTGCGGAGGGATTGGTCACGTCCGGGTGAGCATCGGGCTGGTCCACGGAGGCGAGGACGCGCGCGAGACCGAAGTCCAGAATCTTGATGGTCGCCGGCGGAGCGACCTTGATGTTGGCCGGCTTGAGGTCACGATGCAGGATGCCGCGAGCGTGCGCGACGGCCAGCGCATCGACGATCTGCCGCGCGATCGCCAGCACCTCGTCCAGCGGCTGTGCGCCACCGCGGACCACCTCGGCGAGGGTGGGTCCTTCGACCAGCTCGAGCACGAGCGCTTCGACGTTCTCCGCCTCGGCGACCCCGTAGATGCCGGCAATGCCCGGATGATTCAGCGACGCCAGCACGCGGGCTTCGCGCTTGAAGCGCGCCTGCCGTTCGGCGTCTCGCGCATACCGGACCGGCAGCACTTTGAGCGCCACGTCGCGGCCCAGACGCGTGTCGCGCGCACGGTACACCTCGCCCATGCCGCCACGCCCGATCGCTTCGACCACTTCGTAGTGTTCGACCCAAAACCCCGGCGCGAGCGCGGGAGGCGCCTCCTCGACGCCACGCTGCAGTTCGCTGGCGAGCGGTCCCGACCACGCGCCAGCGGGCGCCAGAAACCGATCCGCTTGTGTGGCCTCGGCCAGCACCACCTCGAGCGCTCGCGCGAGCTCGGAATCGGACACCGAACGGCGGACGTAGGAGACGCGCTGCTCAGGGCGCAACGCCAGCGCCGCGTCGAGTATGTCGTCGGCCCCCGGCCACTTACTGAAATCGAGCGTCATGGCGTGCCCGCTCCGAGCTCCGCGCGGAGCCACGCACGCGCCTTGAACCATTCCCGCTGCGCCGTGCGCACCGAAATGCCCAGCGCCTCCGCCGTTTCGGTTTCATTGAAGCCGGCAAAGAAGCGGCACTCGACGATGCGCGCGAGCCGCTCGTCCATCCGGGCCAGCTTCTGCAGTGCCGCATCGATGTCGAGGAGCTGCTCGGCTTCTTGCGCCACCGGATCCGCCGGGTCGTCCAGGGCCACCAGCACCTGATCGCCGCCCCGCTTGCGCCGTCCGCGCCGACGGGCGTAGTCCACGATGATCTGCCGCATCGCCACGGCGCAGACCGCGAAGAAGTGTCCCCGGTCGCGGTACGAGGCGCGCGATTGATCCACCAGTCGCAGATAGGCTTCGTGCACAAGACCGGTCGTGTTCAACGACTCGCTCGGCCGGTGCCGCCGAAGCTGTGCCCGGGCCACCCGTCGCAGATCGTCGTAGACGAGCGGCACGAGCTGCCCGAGCGCGTCGGCGCGGCCGCCTCCGTGTGCCTGCAGCAACTGTGTGATATCAGCGTCCACGGGTCTCGGGCGTCAAAGTGTCGCCGCGTGGCGGGTTTTCCCACGGACGACGTGTTCAACGGTAGAGGTCCATCTTAATCCCGGACAGCTCTCAGCTCACGGGCTTTCGGCGCCGACAGCTGATAGCTGATAGCCGATAGCCGATAGCCGATAGCTGAGGAGGCATACGCGTGACAGAACCGGCGGAGGTGGCGGCAGCGCTCGAACGCGGCGGTCAGGTGCAGGCCGGACCTGGCGATCGGTTTACCGGCTATGCCGTGCTTGGCGTGTCGTTCATGTCGGGCGATGTGCTGGCGTTGCGCCGCTTTCCGATTCGTTCTTCCGGACCCGGTTATACCTCGGTCTGGCACTGCAGCCCGTCCGGCCGCTGGACGTTCTACACGGACGTGGCCGGTCACGGATGCGCGGAATATTTCGGTCCGGCCCTCGACGAAGTCGTCGTCACGCCAATCCGCATCGAGTGGAACGGGCCGCGCAGGGTGTCGATCGCCGTCGATGGTGGGAGACGGCTCGTCTGGTCGATGCTGATGCGATCGACGCCGCTCACGCGGGCGTTCAATGCGGTGGGGCCGTGGCTGGCACCGATCGCGGCGAAGCATCCGCGGCTCTTGACACCGCTGGCACTGGTCGCGCGCCTGCTCTTTGACACCGGGCCGCTGCGCCTCGTCGGCCGCGCGCCCAATGGCGCCGGCTTCGCCGGCACCCCGTGGGCGGTGTGGATCGTCCGGTCGAGCCGCGCGTGCATTGACGGTCACGATACCGGGCCCGATCGGCGTCTCGATCGCTCCCTGGCGCTTGGCGACTTCCTCATCCCGCGGCGCGGCGTGTTTGCGGCCGAGCACGCGGCGATGTCCGGGACGGTGACGCCGAGTGCGGCCCAGGTGCAACCGTGAACCACTTCTTGCACCGGGACGCAGCCTGGCGTCAGCTTCACGTTCTCCACCGGCTGGCGTGGTTGTGCTGGGCGACGCTCCGAGTCGGTGCGGTGCCTGAGGGCGCTCCCTCCTCATCTTCACCAGCTACATCGTCTCTGTGCAACTGACATCGTTCTTGTGTAACTGGTCATGGGACGGGCTATGATGCGGCCTCGCGCGCCTGCTCCGCTCGGTGACGCACGGTGTCTCTGAGCGGCGCTTTCCCGCAGGCACGCCCCCGGGGAGACACATATGCGTCATCGACGACTTTGCCTGACAGCAGTTCTGATTGCGGCACTGGGAACCTCACACGAAACGACCAGCGGTCAGAGCCAGGGACCGGCGACGGCCGTGAGCATCACCGACATGGAATTCGGAGACCTCTGGTTTGTCGAGCTGACGGGCGCTCCGGCCGCGGACGGTGCGCCGCTCGGGCAGGTGCGCGCCGAAAAGGCCGCATTCCGCCGCGCGGCGGCAGCCGCGCGCATTCCGTACCAGGAGCGGCTCGCATTCGACACGCTGTGGAACGGCCTGTCCGTGCGGATCGACCCGGACGATGTCGCCCGGCTCTCGCGCCTCGATGGAGTCAGGGCCGTCTATCCAGTGGGCACCGCCACGCTTCCCGAGCCGGAGCCCGGTGTATCGCCGCAACTGGCAACCGCCCTCGCCATGACTGGCGCAGATATCGCCCAGACCGAGCTCGGGCTGACAGGGGCCGGGATCAAGGTCGGCGTCATCGACAGCGGTATCGACTATCACCACCCTGACCTCGGCGGCTGTTTTGGTCCCGGATGCCGGGTCGCGTACGGCCACGACTTCGTCGGCGACGCGTTCAACAGCAGCGGCACGGGGGCCGCACGGATTCCCGTGCCTGACCCGGATCCAGACGACTGCGGCGGGCACGGCACACACGTCGCCGGCATCGTCGGCGCGGACGGCGGACCGTCGGGCGTGACCGGTGTCGCGCCGGGCGCGACGCTCGGCGCTTATCGGGTCTTCGGGTGCAGCGGCACGACCAGCTTCGACATCGTCATCGCCGCGCTCGAGCGTGCGCTTGCCGATGGGATGGACGTCGTCAATATGAGCCTGGGTAGCGCCCTGGGGTGGCCTCAGCACCCGGCGGCGCAGGCGAGCACCAGGCTCGTGAACAAGGGTGTGGTGGTGGTCGCCGCGGCCGGCAACGACGCCGTGCTCGGGCTGTACGCCTCGAGCGTGCCGTCGGTCGGCGCGAAAGTGATCAGCGTCGCGAGCTTCCAGAACACGCATCTGCGGCTGCCGTACTTCACCATTTCGCCCGATGACACGCGGATTGGTTACAGCAGTGCGGCCGCTGCACCGGCTGCTCCCACCTCCGGCAGCGCACCGATGGCTCGCACCGGCACTTCCGCGAGCGTTGACGACGCCTGTACGGCGCTCGCGCCTGGCAGCCTCGCCGGCACGGTCGCGCTGATTCGTCGTGGCGCCTGCACGTTCCACATCAAAGCGCTCAACGCGCAAACCGCCGGCGCCATGGCGGTGGTCCTCTACAACAACGCGCCCGCGCACATCGGCTCGATCACCGTCGCCGGAACTCCTGCGATCACCATTCCCGTTGTCGGCATCTCGGGCACGTTCGGGACGCTGATCGACAGCCGCCTGGCAAGCGGCCCGGTCATGATGACGTGGACGGACCAGCTCGACTCGTTTCCCAACCCGCTGTCGGGCCTGATCGCGGCCAGCAGTTCCTATGGCGTGTCGCCTGACTTGACGCTGAAGCCGACCATCGGGGCACCGGGCGCAAACATCTTCTCGACGTTCCCTCTCGAAAGAGGAGGCTACGCGACGTTGAGCGGCACGTCGATGGCCTCGCCGCATGTCGCCGGCGCCGCCGCGTTGCTGCTGCAGGCGAGCCCTCATACATCGTCGCAGGCAATGGGCCGCATCCTGCAGAACTCAGCCGACCCACGCCCGTGGTGGGGGAATCCCGGACTCGGCTTCCTCGACAACGTGCATCGGCAGGGTGCCGGCATGCTCGACATCGACGATGCCATCCTCGCGCCGACGCGCATCGAGCCAGGCGAACTGTCGCTGGGCGAGAGCGAAGGTGGACCGGCCACCCGCACGCTGAAGATCGCCAACGACAGTACACAGGACGTCACCTACAACCTGTCACATGCCGGCGCGCTGTCGACCGGTCCGAACACGTTTGCGCCGACGTTCCATACGGGATTCGCGTCAGTGGCCTTCGACAGCGACGGTGCGCCGGTCATGTCGGTCGCGGTGCCCTCAGGCGGGACGGCGACCGTGAACGCCACCATTACTGCGAATCCGGGGCTTCCCGATCGCAGTCTCTATGGCGGTTACCTGGTGTTCACGCCGCAGGACGGCGGCGCACCCTACCGTGTGCCGTATTCGGGCTTCAAGGGCGATTACCAGTCGATTCAGGTGCTGGCGCCCACGCCGAACGGCTTCCCGTGGCTGGCTAAGCTGGTCGGGACGTCGCTCGTCAAGCAAGCCGACGGTGCGACGTTTACGATGCAAGGCGGAGACGTCCCGCGCATCCTGTTCCACCTCGATCATCAGTCGCGGCGCCTGCGCCTCGAGGTGAACGAGGCGGGAACGGGCAGGTCCTGGCACCGCGTGGTCGACCTGCAGTACCTGACGCGCAACACGTCGCCGACCGGCTTCTTTTCGATCGCGTGGGACGGTGACACGTTTGCGGGGCGCAAGACCTTTACCGTGCCGAACGGGACGTATGAGGTGACGCTCTCGGTCCTCAAGGCGCTGGGCGACGACTCCAATCCGGCGCACGTCGAGACGTGGACGTCGCCAAGCTTTGTCATCGCGCGTCCATAGGCCGCTCAGATCGGGTGTCATGACCCTTTTGGCGGAGCGTTGTCGCTTTTCCGACTCACCCGCAATTCACTTGAATTGGCGTGAATTGCGGGTGGCTCTCGGCTATCGGCGATTTCAGCGCTGAAAGCCGACAGCTGACCGCTGAAAGCTGATCCTGGTGCGGCGTCAATTTCACGCGCCGCGCCAGTATGGGAGTTGTGCGGGTCAGCGTCGGCCGCTGACGGCTCGAGCTCGTGGCGGAGCCATGCGCGGGCTGGGCGGGCCGCGCAGCCCGCCGGTCGTCAAATGCTGATCTGAAAGTCCACGAGCACGGTTCCGGGCTCGGCCCGTACCGCGGCCTGCTTCACAAACGGCAGAAGCTGGCTCACGCCGGGCATAGCGGCTGGCGCGACGGGACGCTCTGCCTCCGCCGCCAGCCATCCTGTGAGCAACTCGTTGAGCAACTCCTGCTTCACTGCCACCGTCCCGGAGAACGACGACCCGCGGAAGGCCGGCAACCCGGCGGCCACCTGTGCCTGCACCCACTCAGTCATGTGTCAACTCCATTCTCAATCGAGACGCCGACCTGCACGCGCAGCACACCGGGTACCGTGGAAAACTGCGCAGACTTCACGTGTGGCCAGAGTGCGCGCCACGGCGCGAGGGCGGGCACGGCCGCCAGATGAATGGTGACGTGCCTGCCGTGGAACTCGACGAACGGCTGGCCGAGCGTCGCCCGCAGGGCCCACGCCATCACGGTCGAGGCCAGCGTCACGGTCATCCGGGGTGCGGACCCGGCGTCGAGTGCCGGCGGCAACTTCGCCCGCGCGTGAACGACGCCGTAGCGAACCTCGATGCGATTAGCGTCGAGCAACTGAACCGTTGGGACGGTGCCGCCAGGCGTCGCGAGGCCGATCAGCTCGTTCAGCGCGGGTTCCGTGAGTTGAAGAGCGCCGTTGACGCGCGTGCCGCTCAGTTGGGCGAGACGCCTGGCCATTTCACTCATACAGCTATCGAGTGACGCGTCAGATCACCACCGTGCGGACCAGCAACGCGACCAGCCCGATCGCCGCAAGCACGCCAAGCTGGTGTCAGCTGGCCGGCGCGACCTCGTCCGCCAGCGGAATATCGACACTGAACACGCAGCCTTTGCCGGGCATATTGCGCACGTGGATGTCACCTTCGTGCGCCCTTGCTGCCCGTCGAGCGATCGAGAGCCCGAGCCCCAGCCCGGAGCGGTCCCTCCCGCGCCGATCGCCGAAGGCCTCGAACAGGTCGCTCTTGCTTTCCGGAATGCCGCCGCATTCATCCTCGATCTCGATGACCAGCATTCCATCCTTGGCCTTGGCCCTGAGCACGATGTGACCGCCCAGCGGCGTGTTCTTGAAAGCGTTGTGCAGGAGGTTCATGACCGCTGAGGTCAGGAGTGGTTCGTCTGCGGATACCGCCAATTGCGGATCGATCGGCTCAACCGTGAAGTCAACGCCCCGGTACTCGGCATGAAGCACGGCGGCTGCGGACACCTCGTCGATGAAATCCACAATGACGAGTCGATGGCGCTGCCGGTCCCCTGAGGCAAGGCGCACCTCGGCGAGCGTGCGGTCGATGACATCCCGCAACTTCATGAGGCTGCGACCGAGAAGCGCCCCGGTGCTGCCGTTGACCGCGACCGCCCCTCGCTTGAGGGCGTGAAACCCGAGAACCGCGGTGTTGAGGATGTCCCGCAGCTCGTGAGCCGCATGGCCGAGCCGTTCGACTTCTTCGGCGGCTCGCGACTCGGCGGTGATCCGGGAGTGTTCGGTAACGGCCTCGGCGATCGCCGTGTCCAGGCACCGATTCAGTGTATGGAACTCTTCGACGGTGATCGGCGCCTGCTGCTCCACCGCGACTTCGGTGACCGCCTGGCAGACGTCACCGTAGTCGTGGACCACCTGTGAGACGTTGAATCCGAGCCGCAGCAGGTCCCCGCCATGACGGGCAGCCGAAGCGCCGATAACGTCGCTCGGAAAAGGCCGTTCCGTGCTCTCCAACCGCAGCGTTTCTGACAGTTGCGTCAGAAACAGCGGCACGCCATGCTCCAGCTCGTACGGCGAGACGGAGGGCCAGGGGCGGTCCCGTACACGCTTGCGGGTTTGCGCAATGATAGCGTCCTGGTTGAGCGCGATGAAGTCGTGAAGCATGGTATCGGGTGATTCACTTTATGCCCGAAGAAGGGTCGTCGCTGTACCACAGTGCACACCCCGTCGACCGGGCCCCAGCATTTCCCGGACAAGGCGCTTGACAACTTGAATTCGCGCGCCGGGCCAGCTTCGCTGGCGGGCCGGCCTTCGGCCGGCGAGCGCCCTTCGGGCGATCGGGACGAAGCCCCGCCATCGGGCGCGAAGCGCCCGCCTTCCGCAACGAAGTGCGGCCCGCCGCGCGTAGCGCGGCCTTCACCGTCACAATGAGTGAATGTCCTGTCTGACGGCCAGGGCGCTTGGCCACGTTCTGCTGCTGCTCCTCCCGATTGCCCTCGCATGGCTGCTCGACCGCGCCGGCTGGTCTCGTGAACAGGTGTTCGCCGCGGCCATTCTCGCGGCCACCGCGCTGCTGTGGGTCACCGAGGCGCTGCCGCTCTTTGCCACGGCGTTCATCTCCATCGCCGCGCAGATGTTCTTCCTGGCCAATCCGGCCGAATGGCCGGGGCTGGGCTTCGAGCAGGGCAACGGACCCGAGCCGCGCGCCTTTCTCGCTGCGGCGGCCGATCCGGTCCTCGTGTTGTTCTTCGGCGGGCTGGTGCTGTCGCGCGCCATCTCGAAGACCGGCGTCGACCGGCGGATCGCCGCGCTCGTGCTGCGGCCGATGGTCGCGACGCCGGCACGAATGCTGCTGGGCGTCATGCTCACGACGGCGGGCTTCTCGATGCTGATGAGCAACACGGCGACAACCGCGCTGATGCTCGCCCTGATCGTGCCCATTCTCTTGCAGTTGCCACGCGGCGATCCGTTTCGCAAAGCCATCATCCTCGCGGTGCCGTTGTCGGCCAATATCGCGGGCATGGCGACGCCCATCGCGTCACCGCCCAACGCGATTGCCGTGAGCTACCTGGCGCGCGCAGGCATCGCCATCGGATTTGTGCAATGGATGCTGGCCGCAATTCCCCTGGTGCTCGTGCTGCTGATTGTGATGTGGCGCTGGCTTCTTCGCTGCTATCCCCCGACCGCGGTGTCCTGGCGCCTCGACTTCCCGGAGGCACGTCTCTCGCCCACCGGCGCCTGGGTGATTGCCGTCGCGCTCATCACCATCACGGTGTGGATGACCGAGCCCTGGCACGGCGTCCCTGCATCGGTGGCGGCCGTACTGCCGGTGATCTTTCTGTTCACGACGTCGGTGATCACCCGCGAGGACGTCAACACGCTGGACTGGGATGTGCTGATTCTCATCGCCGGTGGTCTGTCGCTCGGCTACAGCTTGCAGGTAACCGCCGTGGACGAGCGGCTGGCCGCGGTCATTCCGGTGAACGCGAGCGATGCGGCGCGGCTCGGCCTGGTGGCGCTCGCGACCTTCGTCCTCGGCACGTTCTTCTCGAATACGGCGATCGCGAGCATGCTGATGCCAGTGGCCGCCATCGCGGCATCGACCGGCGCCAGCGGGCTCGACCTCACCGCCTACGCGCTCACGATCGCGCTGGTGGCGTCCTTGAGCATGGCGCTGCCGGTGAGCACCCCGCCGAACGCGATGGCGCACGGCACGGGTGAAGTGACACGGAGCGATTTCCTGCAAACCGCCGGCTCCATCGGGCTGGCTGGTGCGGCGCTGGTGGTGCTGGCGTTCGCGTTCGTGCGCTGAGGGCCGCGCTGCGCGCGATAGGGCCAGCTTCGCTGGCAGGCCGGCCTTCGGCGGATGGCGGGCGCTTTGCGCCCGAGGGCGGGGCCTTCGCCCCGATGGGCCCCTCGTCCCGAAGCGACGCCTGACAGGGAAGCTGGCCCTCCAGCGCGCAGCGCCGGCCTTCCGCGCGAAGCGCGGCCCTCCAGCGCGAAGCGCGGCCCTTAGCGCATGCTCACGAGTCGTGCGGCGCGCGGGAGCACGCGATACTCGCATCGCGCGGCGTCGAGCACCTGACCATCGGTGTTGACCTTCACGGTGCGATCGAACGCCAGATGGGCGCTGGCGGCGCGAAAGTAGCGTACGCGTTCGTCCTCGATGTGATCGCCATTCGACACGCGACGCAGGAGCGCGACGAAATCAGCGAGCGGCATTGCCTCGATCAGGCACACGTCGAGGACGCCGTCGTCGATCACCGCATCGGGAGCGATGAGCCGTCCCCCGCCGATTTGACGGGAGTTGCACACGGCAAACGCATGGAGATCGAACCGCGCGCTCGAGGCCGCGCCGGGGCCGGTCCACGAGACGGTGGCCGTCACCGCCTCATGCGTGAACAGGACCTGCGCGCCGCCAATGAGATACGCGAGCCTGCCGGCGATAGATTTCAGCTGCGTCCCGACGGCGTCGGAGACTTCGGCGATGAAGCCGCCGGCAGACACGTTGATGAAGTGATGCCCGTTCATCACCCCGACGTCCACGGCGATCGGGCTGCTGACGTCGATCGCGTCGAGCACTGCGGCGATGTCGTCCGGGAAGCCGAGCGCGGTCGCGAGGTCGTTGCCGGTGCCGAGTGGAATCACGCCGATGACGGTTTGTGCGAGTCCGTTTGGCACCGACGCGATGCCGTTGAGGACTTCGTTGAGCGTGCCATCGCCGCCGCCCGCGAACACGTAATCGTACCCATCGCGCACAGCCTGGGCGGCGGCCTGTGTGGCATCGCCTTCGCCGGTGGTCATGACGATGTCGAGGGTGCCGAGGCGTTCGCGGAGACGCTGATTGATGAGCGGGAGGTGGTCTGGGCCGGCGTCGGTGCCGGACACGGGGTTGACGATGAGGCGCGATTTCACCGCTTCAACGTCGAGCACGAACCGTACCGCCGCCTTCGGCGGGGGCCGGGCTCACGCGCAGCGGGCAGGGCTTCGCGCCGACTGGGGCGCCTGCGGGCCAGAGGCCGCCCTGCCGCGCCACGCGCGGCCCTCCGCCGCGGGGCGGCCTGCTAACATTCAATGTTTACCGCCACGAGCGCCCGTAGCTCAGGTGGATAGAGCACCGGCCTCCTAAGGCAAGGGGCCTCGATTCAGCGGCGAGAATTCCGGCGGAAACCACGAGGTTTCGATGGCGCGGCTGATCGGGGGGTGCATTAGGGGTGCGACGTTCGTCGTACTATGGGGTCACGCGCCCGTAGCTCAGTTGGATAGAGCACGAGCCTTCTAAGCTCGGGGCCGCAGGTTCGAGTCCTGCCGGGCGCGCCAATTGTCAGCTCGCGGTCCCATTTTGGAAATCGCGTCAGAGACTCTTCGGGCCGGGAGCCGGATCAGCGAACGTCAGGAGCCCTGTCCGGCGAATCCGCGCTCCCGAGCTAAACCTCGTATGTTGTGAGGCCACCTTACACAGTTCTTACACAGTTCTCGACGTCACTTCTTGTCGTATGTGCGGATGTTCCTCAGTACGCATCGATTGCGATCGGCGACCGACGCTTTCGCGAACTACAACACCTACCGCGTGCACTCGTAGACTCCGCCGTACCCGACCTCCAAGTCATTTCCAATCCGCAGCAAGGCGTTGGCCTCACGCGCGTCACCGCCGGCGGCTCGGTCATAAGGGGATGCCACTACCGTGACGTCGTCACTGGACAACTCGAAACCCTCGCCCGCTAACGTCTCGTATCGAACGTTCATCGGGACCAGGCGACCGTGCAGCTTCATCACGCCGCGGCTGGCGCCGGCACCTGGCGCCGTCGCGGCGGCCACGGCCGCATCGCCCGCCGCGTAGGCGAACCGGCAGACCGGACCGGACCCGAGCATCCGCTGAAGCTCCGCGTCGGTCATCGACTCGAGGTCTGTCGTCGCGAGATCAGCGGTCCGCACCGCCTCGCGGGCCGGCATCTCTTCGGCCGGCGGCTCCGGCTTGCGAGCTGGCTGCACCCCCTCGCGCTCCAAGGCTCGAATCAGGTACTTCATCTCGGCGATTTCCTTGCGCAGGGCCTCGATGATTTCGTCGGCGAGCTTGCGCACGCGCAGATCCTCGATGCCTGCCCGCTCACTGGTGAGAATCGCGATCGAGTGATGAGGGATCATCGCCTCCATGTAGTCGGTACCACTCACGGTCACCTGCGAGCGCACCAGCCACGTGGTCAGCCCGAAGGTCAGGCCTGCGCCAACGAAGATCGCGAGGTTCACGGTGCGGCTCTTGTACATGTTCAACATGTAGCCGAGCATGATGATCGCCATGACGGCGCCCATGAGCAACGCCATCCACGCCAGGGTCTCGCTGAACCACGCGTGGTCCCAGATGTAGGTGTGGATGTACATCAGTCCGAACATCACCAGCGTTGACGTGGCGATCATCGCGGCGAATCGTCAGTAGCTCATCTGCATCGGTCCCCCTGTCTCATTGCTCGCAAGTGCATGCGCGAACTCGAATGACTGCTCGGCGCTATCCACCGGCCGGTCGGCGTGGCCGGCTGGACGTGTGCGAGTGGCGGATCTTCCAGCCATCTGCACCCTTGATCAGGACGTACGTGGCCAGCCCGGAGGAGTCGATCTCGCGCGTCCCCATCTTGGCTTTGAGGAAGTACTCCGACCGGACATAGGCGGACTGGCCACCCGGCAGGATTGAGACGGTGATGTCGCGGTGCCCGAACTGCAGATTCTCGAATGCTTTGAGCTCTGGGCCGAGATGCCGATCCCGATAGTCTGCCCAACCGTCGTTGATGCCGCCGCCCTCATAGATCGTCACGTCCGGGTGATAGAACGTGGCGAGCTTTTCCAGGTCCTTCGCGTTGAACGCGGCGTCATATCCCTTCATCCAAGTCTGGATTGCTGCCGTGTCACTTCCTTCGGGCTGAGTCGTGCCAACCACCGCCGCTGCCGCCAGCTTCGTCACCGCCGCGGGCCGTCGCTCTCCGGGTGCTCCGACCCAGTCCGCTGTTGTGCCGTCGGCAAAATGCTGATGCGCCTTCCAGACAATCTCGGTCGATGAAGGATTGCGCGCCCGAAACACGAACTCGGCCGACTGTTTCGGCGGAATCGCCTTTTCCCATGTGATCGATGCAATCCGATCACCCTGCTTTGCAGTTTCGAATGTCGCCCCGTCGGCGGGGAGGACTTCCAGGACGGTGACGTCAGCGGGAATCTCCAGCTGCACGTGAGTTGTTGCAACGGCACCTTCCGTCGGCACTCGGACGGTGTACCGTTCTTCAGCGCCCGGCTTCGACTCACGGGGCCGGACGCTGACGTGCGCCATCGCGAGCGACGGCGCGGTGACCACAAGCAGCACTGCGGCCACGCCCTTCATCACGGAAAGATTTCGGTCGTTCATGGCGGCT
>DATKDY010000017.1:0-2611 GCA_035512515.1 Vicinamibacterales bacterium | reverse complement strand
GCGGCGCGCCCTGCGCGCCGTCGGCTGCATGCGTCTGTTCGGCGACCGCTTCGGCAGGACGGAGCGCCTCATCTCGTCGAGCGAGAGCTTGCGACCAGCGGCGAACTCGGCGCGGGACTGGGCGATGAGCTCCAGAAACTCCGGATGGTGGCTCAGCGCGAGCGATTCTCGATCGACGTTCTTGAGCGGTACAATCGCCGCGACCGCCCGATTGCGCTTCGTGAGGAGTACGATCTCGTCGCCTAAGTCTGCCGCATACTCGGCCAGCGGCCGATCGGCCGAAGACAGGTTGATCTTTTTCACAGCTGTATCTCCTTGCCCCCAATGATGACGGCATTCCGGCGCTTCCGCCCGACAGCGAGGATACGAACCACGCCGGCCTCGCCACCGGTCACCTCGTAGAACACCCGTAGCGGCCCGACACGCAGTTCCCACGGGGCGATCGGATTGGGCCGCAGCGGCTTCCGACGCCGGGTCTCCTTCAGCGGCTCGTGGAGCAGTTGGCGTTCAATCGTGTCCAGAACGGTCGCCCGTTCACGCGCCGTCAGCGCGCGAAAATGGGTCTGGACCGATTCCGCGAATTCGATCTCGTACGCCACCCGCCTCCTAACGATGCCGTCGTCAACGCATTATGACCCGTTCGCCGTCTGCTGCTGTGCTGTCTGTCCGTCGAACGCCTCGGCGCTGAGCGGCCGGCGCTGACGCGGTCGACCGGCCGCGACGCGGTCATGCCGGACCGCTCAAGCGGCCTGTTAGCGAGCAGTTGGGCGGGACTCCAGCCATCGTCGGAGTGAGTTCTGTGTCTCGCCGGAAGGCCGCCCGGCGAGAAGACCAGTGACACTGACGTCTTCGTCAAGATCAGGCCAGTGAATGCCTTCTCCACGGCCTATCAATCGCCAGTTGGCGCGTTCCGTGGGTGTCGCATGTGCGAGACGGGGATACCACGGCAAGGGCACGCTTACCGTTCGGCCGTCGATGAGATCAACGACCAAAGCGTCCTCCGTGACCGTCACGCTCTGGGCGAGCGCCTCCCGCAGATCACTCGATGAAGTACTCATCCCACGCTCCACGAAGCTGAATGGCGTTGTCCCTCACCAGTGCCTCCACATGCCGGATCTCGGCCCGCCCAAACCCGCCGCTCTCGGCCAGTCGAACTGGATCAAGCCAGAATTTGGCTCGATTCGAATCCCGCTCCACGTGCACGTGTCGAGGCTCGTCTCTATCCCCGGAGTAGAAGAACAACCGATAGGGTCGCTCCGGAGGACCGTCGGCATAAGAGCAATTGTATGCCAGCGTCACCGGCGAGACGCCGCCTTGTCTCGCTAACGCCGCGGTGAGCGGCGCGCGCAGCGCGTCCGCTCTACTGCAAAGTTATCGGGCCACGCCTTGTCAGAGGTCGGCGTAGCGGCGGCTACCGGCGCCCGATCGCCGCAGCTTCCTTCAAGCGTCGAAGCACGTCAATGTGCTGGTCCGGCTTCGCCAGGCCCATGCCCATCGTGTCCACGCACAGGTGCGTGACGCCGTGCATCCGGCGCCAGGCCGAAATCTCGTCCTGCCACTGATCCGGCGCTATCCGGGCGAGCGCCATCCGACCCTCGATTCCGAACGCCGAGGGATCACGGCCGCTCGCCGCCACGAGCTCGTGCGCCTGGTTCACCGTCGCCTGCGCCTGATCACCCGGTCGCAGGTGGCCCGAGCCGAAGGACCAGATCCAACCGTCGGCGAGCCTGGCCGCGCGTCGCATTACTACGTCGCTGTGGCCGCCCATCCACACCGGGATCGGGCGCTGCACCGGCAACGGATTGATCCCAGCATCCGTGATGCGGTGCTCACGTAGGTCGAGCGTCACGAGCTCGTTCGTCCACAGCGCACGGAGCACATCGATCTGCTCCTCGATCCGTCGCCCGCGGGCGTGGAAATCCTGTCCGAGCGCCTCGTACTCGACATGGTTCCATCCGACTGCAACGCCCAGGCGAAGGCGGCCACGCGATAGCACGTCTACCGCCGCCGCCTGCTTCGCGACGAGAGCTGTCTGGCGCTGCGGCAAGATGATGATCCCGGTGGCGAACTCCACGCGCGCGACCGCCCCCGCGAGGAAGGAGAACAAGACGAAAGGCTCGTGGAACGCATGGTGATGTCCGTACGGCCCCGTGAGATCGCGATGACGATCACGATTCGCGCCGAGGATATGGTCGTAGGCGAGAATATGGTTGTACCCCATCGCCTCTACGGAAACGGCCCAGTCCCGGATGGCTTCGGGGTCATTACCGATCTCCGTCTGCGGAAAGACGACGCCGATCTTCATCGGTGTTTCCTCCTACATGAATTCTCTGCTGCACCGAGGGGTATGAGCTCGTCGGGCGTCATCGTCTCCAATTGCCGCTCTGCAAAGGAAACGACGATCCGAGTCCGTTGGGCATCGGAATCCAACGCCGGCGTTCACCTGCGGTGGACCGAGCGACCGAAGGGAGCGAGGCCCAGCGTCAGGTGAAACGGCATGTTCGGCACTCCGAGTCCTGGACGCCACCCCCGTCGGCGACGGCAGCGCCACGTCGCATCATCGAATGATCTCATCTGCCCGGGAGGCTACCGGCTGAGGTCTCGCAACGCC
>DATKDY010000016.1:0-24846 GCA_035512515.1 Vicinamibacterales bacterium | reverse complement strand
GCTGAAATGCTCGACGCCCAGTCCCTTCAGCCCGTCGCCCGTAGGAAAGTTCCCCTGGAGCTGCAGCGTCAGATACCGCGAGTCGTCGGCCACCAGCGCCCACTTCAGGCCCGCGCGCAGGTCAGAGAGCCCGGATTGATCGGGAAAGGCGCCGGTGTCCGGCAGAAAGCCCTGTGGCTGGATCCACCGGACCGGCAACTCGCCATACACGGATACGCGATCGCCGAACCCAAATTCGGCTTGCGCGTACACCTGCTGAAAATTCAGCGTCGTGGTGATGCCCGGCCCCGGCCCGGCGGCGTCGGGGTCGAATGCCGGATGATCAGCCGGCAAGAATCGATAGCATCCGCACTTGGCGTAGAAGAACTCCGCCCGATCGGGCGCGTCGATGCCCGTGCCCGCGTCAAAGCGCAGGCGGACTTGTGACTGAATGCCCGCGTCGTTGATGTAGCCGACCATCGATGGGCGCCGGCGCCCCCGTTCGGGTGGCGGTGGGGGAGGAGGCGGCGTCACCGGCTGTTGCGTGAGCAGGCGGGCAGCTCCTTCGTCGAGCGTGAGATTCAACTCCGCGCGCGCGCCGCGATCCGTCGCCGGGGACGAAGAGGTGAGCGTGACGACCTGCGCCGATGCCGCCGGTGACATGACGAAGACAGCGGCGAGGACAGTTGCTAACTGACTACGAGGGTACGACACGCGGTCTGACTCCTACGATGAGCCACGCTCAGAGAGAGCGCGGCGAAGTTGTTCCTGTATTGCGACAAGCCGCAGCCGATCGCGATCGCCGAGCTCCGGCACGACGACCTCGATTGTCTCGACGACGACGCGCATCTCCGACGCCGTTCCGGACGTGAGAATCCGCCTGGCGATGGCCGCGTACTGATCGACGGCGCGCGAGAGCAGCCGGCCATTACGAGCCTGTCCCGGCGCTTTCGCACGAAGCGCCAAGTTTATCAGCAGATCACCAAACCGCTCGTGAAATAGCGGCATGCGCAGAACTGCAGGCGCCGTCTCGATTTCGGCAAACATCTCCAGGGCACGCTCGTAGGCCTCGTCTGACTCCGCAGCGTCCCGCGTTTCGAGAATCATGCCACGCAAGGTATGGGCGTCTGCGCGCTCGATCGCCAGCGACGGCGCCGGCCGCGCCAGGGCGGTAATGAGCTCGATGGCCTGACGACTGCGCTGACTGGCGGCCACCGGATCGCCGTGCTGCTGAAGGAAAACCGCGAAGTTGTTGGCAAAGGTTGCGAGTTCCAGCTGATACACCCGATGGTCCGGATCGCGGGCTACGAGCTGCTCGTGGCCGCCGACCGCGCGCTCGTAAAAGACCCCGGCATCGGCAGCGCCTCCGGCGTCGAGGACTGCTGCCAGGTTGTTGGCGGCGCGGCCCAGATCCTGGAGCGCACGATCGCTCCGGGCGGCAAGCGGTTCGAGCAGACGAACCGCCTCGCGGAAGTCGCGCTCGGCGAGGGCGGCGTCGGTCAGCGACCGCAGGATGCCGCGGTTCGAAAGAGTGCGGGCGAGCTCCTCCTGATACACAGGGCGATCCGGATGGGCGGCAACCAGGGCCTCTTGCAGTTGCAGCGCACGGTCGTAGGCGTCGGCGGCCTCGGCGCGCCGGCCCGCCTGCACGCGCAGCGTTTCTCCCAACCAGTTGTACGCGATGCCCAGCGACTGCTGGTCCTCGGCGGCCGGGGCGCTCGTCGAGACCAGAGCCGTCAGGCGGGTAATGGCGTCGCGATACTCCCGTTCGGCCTGGTCACGCTTTTCCAGCATCCGGTTGATGTGGCCGAGGCGCATGTGCGCCAGCGCCAAATCGCGCCGGGCGCGCTCGCTTCGCGGTTCCTGATCCATGAACGCGACGTAGAAGCCTTCGGCGCGGGCCAGCAACTGGCGGCGCAGCTCTTCCACCTGAGGAACATCCGCGCCAATGTCCGCCGGGTCGCGATCGATGGCGGCGAGCGATTCGTCAACCGCCTGGCGCGCGAGATCGAGATTGGCCTGCGCGCGCTGCCGCTCGCTCCACGCGAACATGCCCAGCCCGATCGCGACGACGAGCATGGTGGCGAGCACGCCGGCTACGAGCTGTGTCCGGCGCAACTTCGCCCGGCGTTCGTGTTCGCGCTCGGCGTCCAGGCGATCTCGCTCCTGGACGCTGCGATCGAGAAACGCAATCGCGCGGTCGAAGCCTTCGTGGTAACGCTGCGCCCAGGCGCCCGTCGGGTCGTTCTGTGCCCGCCAGGCCTGGGCGAGCTCGAGCTCGGGGTTGCGCCAGAGGCCGGCGGTTCCCTCTTCGTACCAGAGCGCCGCCTGGGCCAGGCGGGTGTAGAAGGCCGCGGATGCGCGTTCCTCCTCGGCCCAGGTGATGAGCCGTGTCCAGCAGCGCATCAGGCTCTCGTGGGAGATGTCGATGATGGATCGTGTGGTGAGGGGCACCGCGGCCGGCGGCATCAGAAAGCTGCGGCCTGGTTCTCGAAAGATCTCGACCACTTCGATCACGTGCTCGGGACTGGTCTCGCAGATGGCAGCCAGCGCGCTGACAGCGGTCGGGCGGCGCACGCCGCGCGGGTCGGAGAACGTATCGGTCAGCGCTTTGAAGATGCGCGCAGCAGTGGTCGCCTGGCCGGCGGCGACGGCGTCGTGATACGCCTCTTCGGCGTGTATGGACAGCGCGTCACGGATGGTGCCGACCTTTTCGTAGTCGGCAAGGTCGATCGGCTGTCCGCTGCCGTGCACGGCCCAGCAGTCCCACGTGCGCATCAACGCGTGCTGGACGAGTGGCAGTTGATCCTGGTCGTCGCCGACGTCGTTGAGAATCCGGTTGACCAGACGCGGCGCGATCGCGCCGCCCGCGACCGCGACCGGGCCCGTCAGGGCCGCCCGCAATCCCTCGCGCGACATCCGGCCCACCAGATAGAGACCCGAATTGACGGCTTCGGGCAGTCCGGGGAAGTCCATGCAATCGCCGATGAAATCCGAGCGCATGGTCAAGGCGACGTAGAGGGGTGCCTGCTGTTGCGAGGACGCCTCGAGAAGGAGCTTGACGAATGCAATGGCCTCGTCACGGGAGTTGGCGATCTGGCGGCTGTGGCGGAAGCGGAACAACTCCTCGAACTGGTCGACGATGATGAGCAGGTTGTCGCCGGCGGGCAGTCGCGCCTGCCGGACGGCCTCAATCAGCCCTCGGGTACTGCGCCGGAGCGTCACTTCGAGCAGAACGCGGTTGGTGTCCGCCAGTTCGGCATCGCCGCCGAGCACGCCGGGAGCATCGAGCGCCGCGGCGAGGTGGCCGAGCGGATCCTCACCAGGACGGAACATCGCGATACGCCAGCTCGATCCGGCCCCCGCCATGAACCCGCTTTGCAGCGACGGGATGACACCCGAGCGAACCAGCGACGATTTACCGCTGCCGGAGGTGCCGACGATCGCGAGAAACCGCGTCGATCGCAATCGTCGTAAGAGGTCGTCGATCTCTTTTTCGCGACCAAAAAAGAGATGCTCTTCATCGGGTTCGAACGGGCGCAGCCCGGGGAACGGATTAAACAGGGCCGCCCGCCTTCAACTCCGTGAGAAACGGCTGCAGGTCGGGCAGCGCCACGCCGTCCCACTGGGGAATCACGAGGACGCCATGTGAGCGGAAACGCTCTTTTTCCGGCGTTCGCGCACCGATGAGAGCGGCACCGACGACCGGCCGCGGCTTGGTCCGCCCGTAGCCGGGCGCCTTCTGCAGCTCACGAAGCTTGCGCTGCAGCCAGAGCTCGGATCCCGATCCGTAGAAAATGAGCACGCCGTCGCAATGCGTCAGATTTTCTTCATGGTACTCGCGGATCTCGGCTTCGTCACCCTCGAACAGCGGCCGAATGACCTCCACCTGTTGCTCGAACAGCACGTCGGCCCAGGGGTGAATCAGCTCGGCGTCGCGCTGGTCGGCGATCAAATACAGGTGCGGGATGTGGCCTGGCGCGGTCGCTGCCGCCGGTTTGTCGGCTCCCTTCGGCTCTCGCTTGAGCCAATCCTGGACGGTGGTGCGCAAATCCTCGAACGACGTCTCGAGAACGTCCGCCCGATGCCGGATGCGCGGGTCCAGGCGCACGCGATCGATCGCTTCGATCTGGCGCGGGTCGGTTACCTGTTGCGTGCCCGGCAGCCACAGCAAACGCAGGAAGCGTTCGTCCGCCGCGCGCGCCGTGGCCAGCTCGTGCTGCATCTCGATGAGCGACGACTGGCCGCCCTCGGGAACCAGGCTGTAGAACCTGCCAATCATGTGAACCGACATGCGACATCGCGCCAGCAACTGACCAATGATCGCCTCGGCGTCGGCGGCCACATGCGGGAGCGGTTCGGCGGGAAGCACCGTGAAGCCGTGCTCGGAAAGCTCACGCCGAAGCAGCTCGCGCTGCTCGCGGAGATCGCTCGTCGTTTCCGCGAGGTAGACAGCGCCCTTCGATTCCTGAATCCGCGGCGTGGCCACTGCGGCGGGCGTCGTATCAGGCCCCGGGGCACGGGCGGACGCCACAGCCTCAGTCACCGCGTCCAGATCGGGGCCGCCTTCGTGAAGCGCTTCGAGGAGTGCGACGATGTCGTGGGCGAGATCGTCGAGCTTGATCCAGAAGTCGCGCTGAGCTTCCGGGCCGAAGACTTCGTCCAGTTCGCGAATCTTGCCCGTTTCGGGATCGACTCTGAAGAACTCGTATCCCAGCAGCATTTTCAGCTCGGGCGGCGTCTTGTCGAGCGCCACCGGCGTCTTGAGGATCTTGAACACCCTGGCCTTGTCGCCGACGCGAATGCCGCCCTGCGCTTCCGCGGCGGTCCAGAATTCCTTGAGCTCACGAATGGTCCACTCCGACTTGAGGTAGCGGGGTGAGACCACGGTCACGAGCACGGCGACCTGCCGCAGTTTCTCGATCAGGGTGTCAGCAAACAGGTCGTTGCCCGTGAGCTTGGGATCGCGCCAGATGTGCGGAGATTTGCCGAGAAGCTGCCCGACGCGCACTTCGAGCGCCCGGTGCAGATTAGCCACCCAGCCCTTGCGCCCCTCGACGAGCTCAACATTGTCGAGGTGCGCATAACTGATGAACGCGTCGCCCTCGAAATCCTGTTGCATGCGCGAGTTCCCCTCGTCGAACCGCAGAAAGATAACATTCTCATCACCAGACCGCCTATGTCCACCCTCGACCAATACCGGGAGCGCGCCGCGATGTTCCTCAAACAGGGGGCGCCCCTGGTCGCCTACGACGCCGTGGCCGACGGGCTCCGGCAATTTCCGGGCGATCCGCGGTTACGGCAGCTGCTGGCGCTGTCGCTGGCCCGAACCGGAGCCACCCAGCAGGCAAATCGACAGCTTCGGCAGCTCGTCGATGAGGGGCACGGCGACGAGGAGACCGTCGGCATGCTCGCCCGGACCTACAAGGACCTCTGGAGCAAGGGGCGAGACCCCGAGCTGCGCCGCCAGCACCTCGAACGCGCCTTGCACTGGTATGGCGAAGCGCATCGCCGTTCCGGCGGGTACTGGAGCGGCATCAACGCGGCGACCGTGGCGCTGCTGCTCGGCCGCCGCAACGAGGCGCGCGCGCTGGCGCGCAAGGTTCAGGAGATCTGTCTGGCTGTTCGCGCCGAGGCGCCCGGCCAGGACGACTACTGGCTCCTCGCGACGCTTGGGGAGGCCGCGCTGCTGATGGGCGAGACGCCGGCCGCCCAGGATTGGTACGCCCGTGCCGTGGGGCTTGGCGCCCACAGTTACGGCGACCTCGCCTCGACGCGACGCAACGCCCGCCTCATCCTGCAGGAGCAGCAGGCGGATCCGAGCCCGATCGAGTCCTGTTTTCCCATCCCGCGCGTTGCCGTGTTCGCGGGTCATCTGATCGATCGGCCGGACCGGGTGCTACCGCGCTTTCCGGCGGCTTTCGAGGCGCCCGTGCGGCGCGAGCTCATCGCGACGCTGCGGCGGCAGAGCATCGGCTTCGGCTACTCGTCGGCGGGCAATGGCGGCGACATCCTGTTCCTCGAGGCCTTGCACGAGATCGGCGCCGAGCAGGTCGTCGTTCTTCCCTACAACCGCGAGCAGTTCCTGCAGGACTCGGTGGACTTCGTGCCCGGGACGAACTGGGTCGCCCGGTATCGGGCGGCGCTCGAGCGAGCCGCGCAGATCACGACCGCGTCGGAGCAACGGATGCTGACCGGTGCCCTGTCGTACGAGTACGGCTTCCTGCTGCTCGACGGGATGGCGGCCGTGCGCGCCGAGGAACTCGATGCGGAACTCCGCTGCGTCGCCGTCTGGGACGGCCAGTCAGGGGATGGCCCAGGGGGCACCGCAACCTCGATCGACCACTGGCGCCGGGCGGGGCGTCAGATCGATGTCATCGACCTCAACGCGATGCACCGCGCCGCCGGCGCACCGATCAGCACTGGCAGCTCCACCCACGAGGACGGGGAGCCCGTGGCTCCTCGCGCCGGCTTCGATGCCCGGATCGTGGGGCTGCTCTTCGCCGACGTCGCCGGCTTCAGCAAGTTGACCGAGGAGCAGATCCCGCCGTTCGTGCAGCAGTACCTCGGCAAGGTGGGCGAAGTCCTCGCGGCGTCGGACGATCGGCCGCTGCTCCTGAATACCTGGGGGGATGGTTTGTATTTCGTATTTTCCGGGGTTCGAGAGACGGGGCGCTTCGCATTGCGTCTGAGCGAGACGCTGCACGCCATCGATTGGGCCCAGTACGGGCTGCCGGGCACGTTGTCGCTGCGCATCGCGGTGCATGCGGGACCGGCCTACGCGTGCACCGATCCCGTGACCGGCCGGCTCAACTATCTCGGGGCGCACGTCGCCCTTGCCGCACGGATAGAGCCGATCACGCCGCCGGGCGCCGTGTACGGCAGCGGCGCCTTTGCCGCGCTGGCGAAATCCCACCAGGTGGACGATTTCGATTGCACCTACGTCGGTCAAACGCCGCTGGCAAAGGCGTTTGGCACGCTGCCGATGTATGTGCTGCACTCACGGACGAGCTAGAGCTCGATCGTGTCTCCTTCGCCGGCGGCATCGCTGTGGGCGAAGATTTTTCGCGTGTCGGCCTCGATTTCGGTCAGTTCGATGTCCGTCCGGCCTGGCTTGTGGTGGAAGAGCCAGAGGCGTTCGACTCCTGTGGCGTCGGCGAACCTGGCCGCGTCGGCCCAGGTGGAGTGCCCCCAGTTCTTGTGTGCGGGCCCCTCGTCCGGCGTGAAGTGCGCATCGAAAATCAGCAGCTTCGCACCGCGCGACAAATCGGCGAGCGGCTCGTCGTACTCAGGCTGGCCGAGTTCGTGGTCCGTGGCGTAGACCAGGTCTCCGTCCGTACCGCGCACACGATAGGCGAACGCGCCACCGGGGTGGTTCAGACGGATCGCGCGGATGTCGAACCCGTCAATCACGTGGTCGCCGATGTCAATGGGGTGGATCGTCGGCGGCGACGGCAGCTGCTCGAACGGCACCGGGAAAAACGGCGATTTGAAGATGGTTTCGACCCAGCCGGACTCGAGCGCCTCGGTATCCGGCGCCCAGATGGTGGGGGTGGCCCCGGGCACATAGAGCGGGGTGAAAAACGGCAGGCCCTGAAGGTGGTCCCAGTGATAGTGCGTGAGCAGAATGGGCGCCTGCCGGCCGTCGCGGCGCAGCACTTCGTCGAGCCCCACCAGACCGGATCCGGCGTCCAGAATGAGGCGCCGGCCGTCGGCGGCGAGCAGTTCGACACAGGGCGTGTTGCAGCCGTGCCCGATGCAGGAGGCGCTGGCCCACGGAACCGAGCCCCGCACTCCCCAAAGCCTGACGCGCATGCACTGCGAGAATACCTCACCACGCTCTCGCACTTGACAGGCGTTGGCGCGCAGAATACTTTTGCGTGTCTGTTATGAGCTCGCGGCTGCCGCGCGGCTCGTCGTTCATCCACACTGAGACTGTCTCCACATGGCTAACAAGAAGCGCCGGATTCTAATCGTCCTGTCTGAATTTGGATTTTGGGGCGAGGAACTGATTGGACCGCTCGAAACGTTCGACCAGGCCGGGTACGAGGCCGATTTCGCCACGCCCAAGGGCAAGCGGCCCGTGGCGTTGCCTCCCAGCATGGATCCGGACTACATCGATCCGCCCCTGGGCCGCTCCGTCACGTCGAAGGAAGTTGCCGAGAAGGTGAAGGCGATTGACAAGTCGCCACGCCTCGACAATCCGCTGAGCCTCGAGCAGATGCTCCCGGATCGTCCGTATTGGAGCTCGCCGACCTTCATTCGTGACATGGAGGCCTATTACAAGAAGCTCGATGCCGTCGAGAAAGAGCTCGAGAAATACGATGCCCTGCTGATTGTCGGCGGCAGCGGCCCGATCGTGGATCTGGCGAACAATCATCGTGTCCACGATCTGATCCTGCGGTTCCGGCGCGCGGGCAAGCTGATCGGCGCCGAATGCTACGGCGTGGCCTGCCTGGCGTTTGCCCGCGAGCTCGAGGATCGCAAGAGCATCATCTGGGGCAAGCGCGTGACTGGCCACTGCAAGGAGTACGACTACAAGGACGGCACCGGATTCATGGGAACGGACTTCAACATGGGGCCGCCACCCTATCCGCTCGAATACATCCTGCGCGATGCCACCGGACCAGATGGCCAGTACATCGGCAACTTCGGCAAGGAAACCTCCGTCATCGTGGACTATCCGTTCGTGACGGGCCGCTCGACGCCTGACTCCTACCTCACCGGGCAGAAGATGGTCGATGCGCTCGATAACGGACTGAAGCGTTTCGGGTGGTAACCCGCTCGTGAAGGGCCAGAAAACGGGTCGCTTCGCGATCCTCGAGCAGTTTCTCGCCGATGGCATGAACCAGATGTTCGGGAACCCCGGCACGGTGGAGCAGGGGTTCCTGGACGCGCTCAGCGAGTACCCGGAAATGCGGTACGTGCTGACGCTGCAGGAGTCGGTCGCCGTCACGGTGGCCGACGGCTACGCGCGCGCGACCAAACGGCCGACCCTCGTGCAGTTGCACAGCACGCCGGGCGTGGGCAATGCCATCGGCGCGCTCTACCAGGCCATGCGTGGCCACGCCCCGCTCGTCGTCATAGGCGGCGACGCCGGGGTGAAGTATCTCGGGATGGACGCGCAGATGGCGGGCGACCTGGTCGCCTTTTGCGAGCCCGTCACGAAATGGTCCACGATGGTCGTTCACCCATCGTCGCTGCTGCGGGTGCTGCGCCGCGCCATCAAGATTGCGGCGACGCCGCCCATGGGGCCGGTGTACGTCTGCCTACCGGCCGACGTGCTCGACGCGCCGTGCACGGAGGAAGTCCGTCCCACGTCGATTCCTTCGACGCGTGTGCGGCCGGACGACGCGCAGATCAGCCGGGCCGCAGAGCTGCTCGCCGGCGCCAAAAGGCCCGTGATCGTCACCGGCGACGGCGTGGCGTACTCCGGTGCGCAGCACGAGCTCGCGCGCTTCGCTGAAACGATCGGCGCCGAAGTCTGGGAAGCCGATGCGGGCGAAGTGAATCTCGATTACTCGCATCCGCTGTACCAGGGCATGACCGGCCACATGTTCGGGGCCAACAGCCTCCCGATCATGCAGAAGGGCGACGTCGTGATCGCCGTCGGCACCTACTTGTTGCCTGAAGTGTTTCCCGAGCTCGGCGAGATCTTCGCTCCTGACGCCAAGGTGATTCACATCGACCTCGACGTCTACGAAATCGCGAAGAATCACCGCGTCGACCTGCCGATGATGGGCGATCCGAAGACCACGTTGCCCGTGCTCACTGCTGCACTCGACCAGTTGCTCTCGCCGGAGCAGAAAGACGCCGCGAAGCAGCGCCTGCGTCAGGCCGGCGAGGCGAAGGAGAAGAAGCGTCAGGCCGAGTTCGAAAAAGACAAGGCCGTACGCGATGCCACGCCGCTCAAGATGTCGCGCTTCATGGAGGAACTGGCCGCTCAGCTCCCCAAGGATGCGATCATCTTCGACGAGGCGTTGACGAGCTCACCGCCACTCGTGCGCTATTGCCCGCCCTCGACGACCAGCGAGTACTTCCTGACGCGTGGCGGGTCGCTCGGCGTCGGCATCCCGGGCGCGATTGGTGCCAAGGTGGCAAACCCCGATCGCACGGTCATCGGGTTCACCGGCGACGGCGGCAGCATGTACACGATCCAGGCGCTGTGGACCGCCGCCCGCCATAACATCGACGCGAAGTTCGTAGTCTGCAACAACGGGTCGTATCGACTGCTGCAATTGAACATCGAACAGTACTGGAAAGAGCAGAGCGTTCCGAAACACGACTATCCGCTCGCGTTCGACTTGTCACATCCGCCGTTGCACTTCGTCGAGATGGCACGCGGGATGGGCGTGGCTGGTGTCCGCGTCGAGAAGCCGTGGGAAGTCGGCCCGGCGATCAAGCAGATGCTGGCACACGCCGGACCGTTTCTGATCGACCTGGTGCTCGAGGGTGACACGCACCCGGAACGTGTCGGAAACACGTGCGGACAGTGAGTTGATTGAATCAGGGCGGGGCTTTAGCCCCGCCATGTTCGGCGGCCCTGAACGGCCGCCCTCCGTGCATAGTGAGGGAACCTGTGAGCAACGCCTTGACCGAAGACAACATCAAGAAGTTCGCGGCCGCGTGGTACAACGCGCTCGACATCCATGCGCCGATGGAGCACTGCCTCGAGTTCCTTGCCGAGGATGTCGAGATGAACTTCCCGCCCGACCCGCCGTTCAAGGGCTACGACGGGTTCCGCCACTGGTACGGCGACATCATCGTGAAGACGTTCTTCGACGAGAACCACAACGTGGTCAGCGTGACGGTCGACAAGCGGACCGACGATCGAGTGGACGTCAGCGTCGTCGTCGCCTGGCAGGCGAGCTGGTTCAAGCCCACCGGCCTGCCCGAGGATGCGAAATCGCACCGGACGTCGATGAACGCGTTCCAGAAGTGGACCGTGCGTCCGAGCAGCCGGCGCGGCGCGCTGAACACGTTCGGGTTGGAGATCATCTACTACAACGCCGCGGTCAAGCCGTTCGAGTACGCGCCCGGATTTGCGCAACTGTAAGCGAGCCGCCCTGGAGCGGCAGGGCGGGCGGGCCTGCCGGCCCGCCTGCCCGCCCGGGTATCAACGTCACGAATCTCCGAAGCCGAGGCCGATAGATGAAAAACGTGCCAGACACCAAGATGGGCCGCATGTACCGCGAGCACATCGAGCTGATCCTGAAGAAGGACATCGACAAGCTGCTCGACCAGTACGCCGACGACGCGCTGCTCATCAGCAGCTTCATGAAGGAGCCGAAGTACTACAAGGGACGCGACCAGCTCCGCGAGCACATGCAGGGCATTCTCGGCATCGAAGGACTCGAGACGGAGATCGTCTTCTGGGGCGAGAGCGAGAACCCGCAGACGCTGATGGTCACCGAGAAGATCACCTTGACGACGCCGCAGGGCACCGCGAACATGCGCTTTGCGGACAGTTGGTATCTCGAGAACGGCAAGATCAAAGTGCACTTCGCCGGCATGGTGCAGTACCCCGACGGCTCGCTCGCGTAGACGATTCGAGGACACGAATGAGGGTGCTGACATCCATCGCGGCGGCCGCGGCGGCGGTGCTGGTGGTGGCGACCATGAGCGAGGCGCAGGACGCCGCGGCGCCCGCCGCCCCCCCGGCGCAGGAGCAGGCCGCCGACCCGCCGGCACCGGCGCGGCCCTGGCCGCCCCCGTTTTATGCCGACCGCCGCTTCGAAGAAAACTGGCGGCCGCTGGACTGGGACGATCCGCACCGGGGCGCGCGCGACATCTTCGATCGCATCAAGGCGCTCAAGCTCAACGACAGCGGATCGGTCTGGATCGGCTTCGGCGGGCAGCAACGTGGCCGCATGGCGCGCCAGAGCACCGTCTTCTACGGCGGTCCCGGCGATTTCGAGCCGACGATGTGGACGTGGCGCACGCGTGCGTACGCGGACCTGCACTTCGGCGAGAAGTTCCGGATCTTCGGCGAAGGCATTTATTCGCACACCTCGATCGATCAATTCCGGCTCGGCACGTTTCCGGAGGCGCCCAACCTCAACGGCGACATGCTGAATGCCTTTGCCGAGTTCACGACTCCGATCGCAGGGAGCTGGCGTGGCGGGGCCTGGGGCGGCCGGCGCGAACTGCTGATGGGACACGAGCGGGTGATCTCACCTGGCAACTGGCTGCTCAACCGGCACACGTTCGACGGCGCCGGCGCCTGGATCGACAACGGCCGGCTCCGCATCGAGGGCTTCGTGACGCGCCCGCACATTCCCGTGCCGGACATGTTCAGCCGCCGTGACGACGAGACGGTGTTCTCGGGCCTCATCTTCACGACCGCCCTCGTGGACCGGCCGACCATCGCCCCCGGCTCGAACGCCCCGGCGGCACGCGAGACGCGCATCAACATTCAGCCCTACGTGCTGCACATCAAGCGCGAAGACTTCACCTTCGTCCAGCACACGGCCGACGAGGACCGCTTCACGTTTGGTCTGCTGGCGTACGGCGACGTCGGCCGCACGGGCTTTGATTTCGAGTACGAGGGGATGTATCAGTACGGGCGCTACAACACGGGGTTCGACAAGGGCATGATCCACGCCCATTCGACGACCCTCGAGCTCGGCTACCGGCTGGCTCGGCTGCCCTTCATGCCGCGGCCGATTCTCAGCTTCAATTACGCCAGCGGCGATGACGATCAGAACGACAGCCGGCTGGGAACGTTCGACCCGTTGTATCCGCTGGCGTATGCATTTTTTGGCTTCCACGCGGCGTTTGACCGCAAGAATTTCGTCACGCCAGGCCTTCACCTCGACGCCGTGCTCCGCCGCAACATGTACCTGCGGACGAACTACTTCCCCGCATTCTGGCGCGCGCAAACCAACGACGGCGTGTACAACACGTTCAACCAGATTGTGCGGCGGCCTGAGCCGCAGTCCAAGGGGCGCGGCTTCGTGGACCTGCAGCAGGCGTCACGCAATCTGGGCAATCAATGGGACGTCGGCGTCGCGTGGCTGCCGACGCATCACCTGCTGATTTACGGGACCTACTTGCGGTTCAATTCGGGACAGTTCTTCGTCGACACGCAGACGGCTCCGAAGGACAACATGAACGGCGTGATGATCCTGACGCAATTTACGTTCTGAGGCGGCGCCGCGTTGCGGCGCCGAGGGCCGGCGCTGGCGCGCCGGAGGGCGACGCCTCGCTTCGCTTGGCGTCGCGGGCCGAGCTCGGCTTCGCCTCGCTTGAACCAACCACACCGCCACGGCTTCCTGGGCACTTCTTTGGGCCGCGATGGCGTGAGCGTGCGAGCTGGTGAACTTCATTGCGGCGGAACTGAGGGCGGTTGAACTCGCAGACTCTACAGGGACTCGCGCCGCCTCAGCAGCCTGGCTTGCGTTCCGAACACCAATTTGGTACTTTTTGGGTTATGCGCCGTACCACTGCTGCCGCCCAGGACTCGACGATTGCCCGCACGATCCGGTTTCCCGCCCCGCTGCGAGACAGACTGGCCGCCGACGCGGGCCGATGTGGGCGGAGCTTCGAGGGTCAGGTGATCGCACTGCTGCGTCGGCACTACGGCGAGGACGTTGACATTGCTCCGCCGCCCGCCGACATCCTCGCGTTGGCATCGGCGAGTCTTGCCGATGTTCCCGCCGCCGATCTCCGATGGCTCACTCGAACACTCCGGGAGACGGAGCGCTGAACCGGTGGCGCTCGAGCTCGTCGTCCTCGATACCGATACGTTGTCCGAACTGAGCCGGGGCAACACCCTTGTCAAGGCGCGCGCGGCGGCATACCTCGCGAAGTTCGGCCGACTGACGATCACTGCCGTCACCGTGTTCGAACGCCTGCGCGGTTATCGGGCCGCCATTCGGGTTGGGAAGCCCTTTGAGCGACAACTCCAGGCCTTTGAAGCCCTCGTTGCCAATTGCGTGGTGCTGCCCTTCGACCAGGACGCCGCTGCCGTCGCGGCCGACATCTGGTCCGCCTCACCGCGCAATCGCCGCAGCAAGCTTGGAGACATTTTGATTGCGGGCGTAGCGACGTCCCGCCAGATGCCGCTCGCGACGAGAAACACGCGGGATTTTCAGCAGCTCACAAAGGCGTCCGGCATCAGTCTTCGACTCGTCGACTGGACGCTCGCGACACCGAGAGTGGTCCGCAGTGCTGGCGACGGCGCATAACCTGCCGATAGAAGCGAGCGTGAGCGAGCCCGCCCTCGGCCCGAAGGGCGCGCTCCGAGCGGCGAAGCCGCGAGGCCCTAACCGATCTTGTGCGCGAACGAGTAGTGCACTTCGATCTTGCCAGTGAGCCCGCCGCGCATGTGCCACGCGTCGCCGACCACCCACTTCCCGGTCTTCGAGGTGAAGATCGCCTGAAAGAAAATCGAGTTCTCGGTCTCGGCGAAGTCGTACAAACTCTCCACCTCGATGGCGCCCTGCCAATCGATGTAGGTGCGGAAAAAGTCCTTCAGCGCCTGGTTGCCGCGGACGATGTGCGGCGGCGGGGTGTCGAGGACGTCGAACGGTGAAATCAGCACCGCGTCCTGCGTGTACTGATCGTCGATCATCTGATCGATCTTGTTGGCGTAGATGTACGCCATGTGCTCGTCGAAGAACTTCCGGCCTGGGGTAGTCGACACGTCGTTAACCTCCGGCGCGCTCGAGCGCCTGATTCAGTGCGCGCTCGGTGAGCACGCCGGTCAAATGTTTGCGATAGTCCGCCGACGCGAACAGATCGGTGCGCATCGTCGCGCCCTCGCCGGCGCCGGCGGCGGCCTGACGCGCATCGGCGGCGCGCGCCTTGGCCAGGGTTTTTTCGACGTTCGACAGCCGCGTCGGCCGGTCAGTCGCGCCCACCAGCACGACCCGGCACGACGTCACCGTCAGGTCCTCACCGAGGGCGAGCCCGACACCGACGCCGCAGATCGGCGCGCGCGTGGCGGGGTTCCGGTGCGCCACATAGGCCACACCCGTGCGCGGGAGCCGTGCGGGCAAGTTGATCGCGGTGATGATCTCGCCCGTGGCGAGTGCCACCTTGGCGGAAAAGAAGTCGTCGGCATCCACGGCGCGGGCTTTCTTGCCGGCGATGTCGATGGTCGCGGCCAGCAGCACGGCGATGGCCGGAAACTCGTTGTCGTGATCCGGATTGGCGAGGTTGCCGCCCAGGGTCGCGCGGTTGCGCAACTGCACGTCGCCGGTGCGTTCGGCGATCTCGGCCAGCACGCCGTACGAGGTGCGCACGCGGGCGTCTGCGACGATATCGGACAGCGTCGTCATCGCGCCGATCCTGAGACCGCCGTCGGTGTTCGAGATGCCCGTCAGGTTTGGCACCAGGCGGAGATCGACGAGCAGCGCGCCGCGGGTCTGGCTGCGGCTGGGCTCGAGCAGCAGGGTGTGCCCGCCGGCCAGCACGCGCGCCCCCCGGTTCCTGGTCAGCAGGGAGACCGCTTCATCCAGACTGCGTGGAGCAGCGTAAGGCATAAATCAGCTCTGCATGGCGCGCCAGACCTTCTCGGGCGTCGCGGGAATGTCCAGATGCCGCACACCCTGGTCGGCCAGGGCATCGCAAATGGCGTTGATGATGGCCGGCGCGACAGCCGGTTGGCTGACGTCGCCGGCGCCCTTTGCACCCATCGGATTGATGGGCGTGGGCGTGACTGTGCGTTCCAGTTTGAACTCCGGCATCTGGCTCGCACGCGGCATCCCGTAGGTGCGGAAGTCGCGTGTGAGCAATCGACCGCTTTCGTCATACCGCACGGCCTCGGTCAACGCGGGGCCGATGCCAAACGCGATGCTGCCTTGCATCTGACCCTCGACCACCATCGGATTGCCGGCCTCACCAACGTCGTCTACGGCCACATAGCCGGTCAGATCGACGTGGCCCGTCTGTTCGTCCACCTCCACGGTGGCGACGTGCGTGCCGAAGGGAAAGTTGAAGTCCGACGGGTTGAAGTAGGCGGTGGCCTCGAGACCAGGCTCCACGCCCGGGGGCAGGTCCCAGGCGAACCACAGGAACGAGGCGATGTCCTGAACGGATTTCGACTGCGCGGGGTCGCTCTTGAGCGACACGCTGCCGTTTTCGAACACGATGTCCTGCTCGCTGGCTTTGAGCATGTAGGCGCCGACCTTGATGGCCTTCTGCTTGATGACCTGCGCCGCCTGATAAATGGCCGCACCTTCGACACTGAACGTGCGGCTGCCGTAACTGCCCTGCCCAAAGGGGACGCCGTGCGTGTCGGAATGCATCACCTCGACGCGCTCGTTGGCGACACCCAGCTCGTTGTTGATGATCTGCGAGAACGTGGTCTGCTGGCCCTGGCCGTGCGGCTGGCTGCCGGTGACGACGCTCACATCACCGGTTTGGTGAACGCGGACCACGGCGCTGGCCCACGTACTGCCAATCAAGCCCTCGCGGCCCATCCGGGGTGAAGGACCGACGCCGGCGACGCACACATACGAGCCAATGCCCATGCCGAGCCGCTTGCCGCGCTTGCGCGCCTCTTGCCGCCTGGATTCGAGGTTGGCGTAGCCGGCCATCTGGAGCGCGCGGTCGAGCGCGGCCTCGTAGTTGCCCGAGTCGTAGGTCCATCCGAGGCGGTTGTCGTAGGGGAACTGGTCCGGTTTGACCATGTTCTTGCGGCGCACGTCCACCGGAGACATGCCGATCTCGCGCGCGAACGCGTCCACCATCCGCTCGATGAGGAGCATGGCCTCCATCCGTCCGGCCCCACGCGCGGGTCCGAGCGAGACCGTGTTCGCAAACACCAGATGCGCTTCGTAGTACGGGTTCGGGATCGCATACGCGCCCGTGACGCTGCGACCTGTCAGCGCCAGCGGCGCCCCCGGCCCGTTGCTGGCCGGGTAGGCGCCAAGATCCACGTAATTGATCACGGAGAGCGCCGTGATGGTGCCGTCCCTCTTGCCGGCAATCGTGGCGTGCTGTAATTGCCCGCGGCTGTGCACGGTCGTGACCGACAGACCCTCCCGGGTGTCCACCCAGCGGACCGGCCGGCCGACCTCGCGGGCGAGGAAGAGCATCAGCGGGCCATCCTGGTAGAGATAGCCCTTGGAACCATAGGACCCTCCGATGGCCGGCACAATCACCCGCAGTTTGTTGTACGGGATGCCCATGACCAGGTTGCAGATCATGAAGCGATTGCCATGCGGGATCTGTGTGTTGGTCCAGAGGGTGTATTCCTCGTTGGCCGGATCGAACGATGCGATGGTCGCGCGGGGCTCGAGCGGCTCGTGAAGCTGGCGAGGGATGCTCAGATCGAGCTTCACCGTGACCTCGGCCTTCGCGATGGCGGCATCGACGGCTGCCTTGTCGCCGTAGGCCACGGTCGCGCACAGATTGCCGGGCACCGTCTCGTGCAGTTGCGGCGCGCCCGGTTTGAGCGCCTCCTCGGCGTTGGTCACCGACGGCAGCGGCTCGTAGTCCACCTTGATGGCCTCACGCGCCGCGTAGGCCTGCTCGCGTGTTTCGGCGACCACGGCGGCGACCCATTCGCCAAAATACCGGACCCGATCGGTCGCCAGCGCGGTCTGCGCGCCGGGCAGCCCGTAGGGATGCGGAGGGAAGTGGCTCTCCACATCGGCCGGTTTCCAGATGCAGACCATCGGCATCATCTTGCCGGCCAGATCCGCGCCGGTGAAAATGCGGATCACGCCGGGCATCTTCGAGGCCGCCGTCATATCGAGACCGCGGATCCTGGCGTGCGCCTCGGTGCTGTGGAGGATGGCGACGTGCGTCATCCCGGGCAACGTGACGTCCGCGGTGAATTTCGATTCGCCGCGAAGAAATTCCGGATCCTCGCGCCGCTTGACGGATGCTCCCAGCCCTGTCGACATGGTTTGCCGTCCTCGCTGATTACGTGTTCTGACTAAGACTTTGAACCGCCTTGACGGCGTTCTGATAGACGCCGCATCGGCAGAAGATGCCGTCCATCCACCTGCGGATTTCCTCTTCGGAGGGACGCGCGTTGCGGCTGAGCAGGTCGGTCAGCGAGATCACCAGGCCCGGGGCACAGAAGCCGCACTGCACCCCATGGTGCTCCCACAGCGCGTTCTGGAGGGGCGTCAGCACCTCGCCAGGACTGAGGCCCTCGATCGTCGTCACCGTGCAGCCGTCGGCCTGCGCCGCCAGCATCGCGCAGCTCTTGACCGACTTGCCATCGACGAGTACCAGACAGGCCCCGCACTGGCCCGTTTCGCACCCCAGTTTCGTGCCGGTGAGTCCCAGGTGGTCGCGAATGAAATCCGCCAGCAGGAGGTGCGCGGCCACCGAGGCCTGCTGCCTGGCACCGTTGACGGTGATCGAGACGGAAACGGTATCGCTTTTCGTCGACATGGCTGTCCTACTGGCCGAGCCCGTAAATCCAGGGGAAGACTACCGAGACGGTGAAGAGGCGCAACTGCTCCCATTCCCTTTCGGGTATCAGATCGGGAGTGGGGCGGAGGCCGCGGCTCGACTCGTTACCGACGAAGATCCGGCCACCGAAGGCCGTGATACCGGACGGCTGCAGCAGCCCCTCAGGCGCTCCGCTGCGCGAGAATCCTTCGAATGCGCCGATCTTTGCGATCACCCGCCCGGCACGGTTGATCCCGACCACGCGGTCGTTCTGGCCGGACGCCACCCAGAGAATGCCGTTCTCGTCGAAGTCGATGTTGTCGGGTCCGTTGATGCCCTGACCGCGGATGAATTCGCGTAGCGCCGTTGGCTGGCAGCCGGTGCGGCATCCCGTGACCGTCATCCGGTAGATGACGTCCGTGCTCATGTTGGCCATGAACAACTCGGCGCCGTCGTTGGTAAACGCGATGCCGTTGACCCCAAATTCCGGCGTGGCGGCGATAGCCACGTCCAGCTCCCCGCGCCGGTCGCCATCGAACCAGACCGACGAGGCCCCGGTGACCGGGTCGAGCACGAAGAGGCGCCCGTTCCGGTATTCCTCGGAGAACACGAAGCTGGGTCCGGCGCCGTTGTCCGACATGTACAGGCGGCCATCGGGGCCGAGATCGTTGGCGTTGAGCGCGCAGAATTCCGCGCCTGGGGCGCCGAGGCCAAATGCCACGATGAACCCACCGCAGATGTCGTAGACACGCTCGGGCACGCTGTTGGACGTGACTGGCAGTGTGTATCGCAGGATATCGCCGTTCAACACCTCGTTCACATAGAGGTAGTTGCGGTCAGTGACCATGCCGAGCGGCGCTCGCCCCAGCGGCAACCCGTCCATGGGGATGGTCACACGGGCGTCGAGCCGGCCGGCTTGATCGTAAACGTATATGTAATTTTGGTAACCGGCGTCGAACGTGGCGGCGTAGACATGGCCGGTTGAATCGACCGTGAGACCTTCGGGATGACCGAGTTGCAGCACGCGCCCCGGGTTGTTCGGGTCCTGCGCGACGGATTCGGGCAGGATCGCGAACGTTCGCACAATCCCGTCGTCGTCTCCTCCAGCCACCTGGGCCACGGCTGGCGCTGCACTCGCGAGGCAGAGCGCAAGGCTTGCGGACAAACAGGTGACGTTGCGTTTCAACATGGGGTTCCTCGAGAAGGCCGCACTCGCTAAGTGGTCACGGGCATAATGACGGCGGCATTCGGCCGCCGATGCATCCCGCTCCGCGGCGTTCCACCCCACCACGCACAAACCGCGTGGCGGGGACTCCGGCGTTCCACCCCACCACGCACAAACCGCGTGGCGGGGACCCCGGCGTTGCTCAGCGCTCAGATAGTCCCGCATATCCTCGCGCTTCGCGCCTGGCGGAGCGGGCGCCTCGGCGCCCTCGGTGCGTCGCCGTAATTATGCCCGGGACCACTAAGGAGGAGCAGGTTAATCCGCCCATCGCTCAACAGTCAAATGGCGTCCGGCTGCGTGGGATCCTGCCTGGCCGGCGCTCGCGTCCATCGGGATGCGTTGACGCTCGTGAGCATCGAACGGTACACTGCCGCGCTTATGGCGACCGAGCAAAATCGACAGAAGGAATACGACTACATCGTGATCGGCAGCGGCATCGGCGGCTGCGTGGTCGCGAGCCGGCTCTCCGAGAAACCCGGCACGAAGGTGCTGCTGCTCGAAGCGGGGCCGCCCGACGACGACCCTGACATTCACAACGTGGAGCTGACCTCCCTGTTCGCGGTGTGGTACAAGCCGCAATTCGACTGGGGGCTGAGCACCGTGTCCGAGCCCGGGCTCGACGGCCGGCAGATGCAACTCCTGCAGGGCAAGGTGGCCGGTGGCGGCAGTTCCGTGCATGGCCGGATCTTCATTCGCGGCCATCGCCGCGACTTCGATCACTGGAACTACATGGGCAACGAGAATTGGTCGTTCGACCAGGTTTTGCCCTATTTCAAGAAATCCGAAGACTACATGGGTCCGAAGTCCGAATACCGTGGCGTCGGCGGCCCCCTGCCCGTCATGGATTTGCCGGCAGAGCGCCGTAGCGCCGCGGCGCAGGCCTTCGTGGCCGGTGCCGGCCAGGTCGGCTTCAAGACCGACTGGGACTTCAACGGCGAGCGGCAGGAAGGCGGCGCCGGCTATATCCAGTCCACGACGACGAAAGACCTGAAGCGGGCGAGCGCATATACGGCGTACATCGCACCACACGTGGGCACGCGCGCAAATCTGACGGTCGAATTCGGTGCCCACGCGACGCGGCTGCTGCTCGACAAAACCCGTGCGGTGGGCGTCGAGTACCAGCAGAACGGCGACACCGTGCAGGCGCGCGCCAGCGCCGAAGTCATCGTCAGCATGGGACCGCTCAACACGCCCAAGCTGTTGCTGCTGTCAGGGCTGGGACCGGCGGCGCAACTCGAGGAACACAAGATCCCGGTCGTGGTCGATTTGCCGGGCGTCGGCGAAAACCTGCAGGATCACCTCAACGTCCGGATGTGCTGGGCATCGAAGATCGAGCAGCAGATTCCGATGATCATCTGTGAAAGCTCGCTCTTCACGTTCACGCGAGACGGCGTGCCCAACGCCTCGCCCGACCTCCAGCTGTTCTTTGGCGGCTTCGCATTCCCGGGTCTGGGTGCGGACTTCAACAAGGGGTTTGCGTTGGTGCCGGTCGTCTGCCGGCCGCAGAGCGTCGGCCGGGTGTGGCTGAAGTCCACCAATCCGATGGATTCGCTGAACATCCAGACCAACTACCTGACGTCCGAGTACGACATGTCGGTCCTGATGGCCGGCATCAAGCTGGGCCGGGAAATCGTGCAGGCCAAGGCGTTTGGCGAGATGCGCGGCGCCGAACTGCTGCCCGGGCCCGACGTCGGCAGCGACCCGCAGAAATTGCGCAAGTACATCAAGGACACGTGCATCACGGACTGGCACCCGTCGGGGACCTGTCACATGGGCCTCGACCGCACGGCGGTCGTCGATTCCCAGCTGCGTGTGTATGGCGTGGATCGCCTGCGGATTGTCGATGCGTCGGTGATGCCGTCGGTTGTCAGCGGCAATCTTCAGGCGTCGATTTACATGATCGGTGAAAAAGGCGCCGACATGATTGCGAACGCGAAGTAGGGAACGTAACCTGAGACCCTTGGCGGTCGGGTCGAAACCTACTGGAACGCGGCCGCGTTGGTCTCAGCCCACTGGCTGAAGCTGCGCGGTTTGTGGCCGGTGAGGGTCTGGACGTCGTTCGGATAGGGCTCGATGCGTCCGATCCCCCGGAACATGACGAAGAGACTGATCATTGCCTCCACGTAAGCCGGTGACATCCCCAGGCCGAGCATCGACTGCCTGGCGGCGTCATCCGGCACATTCACGTACTTCAGATCCCGTCCGACGGCGCGGCCGATGGCATCGACCTGTTGGGCGGTCGTGAGGGCCTCGGGGCCGCTCAACTCATACGCTTTGCCTTCGTGTCCGGGTGTCGTGAGCACGGTGCCGGCAGCCTCGGCGATGTCCTCGGGGTCAATCACGGGCACGGCGGCATCGCCCAGGGCGCCGTACACGGTGCCCTGATCCTTGATGCTCCCCGCCCAATAGAGGGCATTGCTGGCGAACGACACCGGCCGCAGGAACACGTAGGGGATGCCCGAGGCCTCGAGCCGTTCCTCGCCCGCTCGATGCCAGCTCGGAAAGCCGGGGGCGTTATATTGCGCCCCGGCGACCGAATGCTTGACGACCAGCTTGACGCGGGCCGCCTTGGCCGCCTCGATGGCATTGGCTTCGTGAACGGACAACTGGTCCCCTGCAGACAGCAGGTAGACGGCGGTGACGCCGTCCATGGCTTTCTGGAGCGACGTTTTGTCCATGAAATCACCGGGCGCGGCTTCCACGCCCTCTTCCATGGTCTTACCGGCCAGATCACGCGCAAAGGCACGCACGGCGCGTCCCGTTTCCTTCAACCGACGTACGAGGCGGGAGCCGACGTTACCGGTTGCTCCCGTCACGAGAATTTTTGACATACCACACCCCTCGATACCGCCGCCGCGTGTTCATAGGATGACCCCGATGGAGTGTCCGACTGGATGGCGGGCGAAAGAGCATCCTCCCACAGGCGGCCGGTGGGATTCAATGCGTGAACCTCTTGGCGTCCGTCCAGCTTCCTGCTATGTTGCTTGCTCGCGCTTGACAGAAGAGAGCTGCGGCGGGCGGAGGCCTTGATGCGTTTGGCAGGCAAGAAAATCGGCATCCTGATTGAAAGCGACTTCTACGAGAAGGAAATTTTCTACTACGAGCATCGCTGGCCTGAGGAAGGGGCAGAGTTGCACTTTCTCACCCGACTCTGGGGACAACCGTCGCTGACCTTCAAGGGACACGAAGAGCATTACCCGTTCGAATGCCGGGAGAGCTTCGAAACGATTGACGACGCCGCGCTGGCGACCTATTCGGCCATCATCGTGCCGTCTGGGATGGTGGCGGATCGGCTGCGCTATACCGAGGACGTCAACAAGATTCCTCCCGCGACCGAATTTCTCAGGCGCGCGTTCGCCAACCCGGCGATCCTCAAGGGCATCATCTGTCATGGGCTGTGGCTGACGGCGCCGGCTCCTGAACTGGTCCGCGGGCGCAGGATGACGTGTCACAACAACCTGATCGGTGATGCCAGGAACTACGGCGTGATCTATACGGATCAGGATGTCGTGGTTGATGGCGATCTCGTGAGCGGGCGGTCCGGCGGACACTGTCACCTGTTCGCGCGGCAGATCATCGACATTCTCGCCTCGCGCTGACGCGACCGGGGTTTCACTGGTATCGACGAGGAGATGCAATGAGCCTGGTGTTTTCGCACGTCGCGCTCAACTGCCGGGACCCGCTGGTGACCGAGCGGTTCTACGCGCGCCATTTCGGGTTTCGGCGTGCCCGCGTGATCCCGCTCGGCGCCGAGCAGATTGTCTTTCTGAAGGCGGGCTCGATGTACCTCGAACTGTTCCAGGCAAAAGGCGATCCCCCCGCTCCGGCGCCGGAAAAGGACGGCCCGGGTCATCGAGGCGTGCGGCACATCGCGTTCCAGGTGGACAACGTCGACACGACGCTGGCTGCCATGGGCGCGGACGCCACGGTAACGCTCGGTCCGCTTGATTTCGACGCGTTCATTCCTGGCTGGCGCACCGCGTGGGTCGCCGATCCCGATGGCAACATCGTGGAAATCAGCCAGGGCTATATCGACCAGGACGATCCTCCCCAATTGTGAGACCACATATGAACGAGTTGCGCTTCACGTTTTCCGACCTGATCGCCGGCTACGTCACCAGCTTCGACGAAAGCGCCAGACGATTTGTGATGAAGACCAGCGACGGCCGCGAGTTTGCCGTCGATCTCACCGACACCATGTCGGCCGAGCTGGTGCGTAATCTCGAAGAGCCCTACGCGGATGCCAGCGGCCTGGTCCACCAGATGCTGACGCCGGGGAGGTTCCTCTTCGCCTACGGGGTCTTCTACCCGCAGGGCGGTGCGCACGTGTTCGAAGCCAAGCGGCTGGTGTTCGTCGGCCGCAAGGAGGACACCTACCAGTTCGAGAAGCAGGACTGGTGGATCAAGCAGGTGGCCTCGCTCGGCAACTCCTATCTGAAGTGGCAGTTCGGGACCGGCGAGGTCGACTTCCGGATCTACCGCACCATTCTCAACCTCGCGGGCGAGAAGAAGGGCGACCGGCGCCAGGAGACGGACACCATCTCGCGTCTCGTCTACGGGTTCGCGAGTGCCTATCTGATGACGGGCGAAGAACGCTACCTCGTCGGTGCCGAACGCGGCACCGATTATCTCCGCGACCACATGCGCTTCGTGGACAAGGACGAAGACATCGTCTACTGGTACCACGGCATCGACGTCGAGGCGACGAAGGAAACCAAGATCTTCGCGTCGGAGTTCGGCGATGACTACGACGCCATCCCGATGTACGAGCAGATCTATGCCTTGGCCGGTCCGACCCAGACCTATCGCATCACCGGCGACCCGCGCATTCTGAGCGACATCCAGGGCACCATCCGCCTGTTCGATCGGTTCTACCTCGACAAGCACAAGGGTGGCTACTACTCGCACCTGGATCCGGTCACGATGGACCCGAAGAGCCCGTCGCTTGGGCGCAATGCCGGGAAGAAGAACTGGAACTCGGTGGGCGATCATGCGCCGGCCTATCTCATCAACGCCTATCTCGCGACCGGCGAGGCGAAGTACGCGGACTTCCTGCAGTACACCGGCGACACCATCGCAAAATACTTCCCCGACTACGCCAACAGCCCCTTCGTCAACGAGCGCTTCAACGACGACTGGTCGATGGATCAGGGCTGGGGCTGGCAGCACAACAACGCCGTCGTCGGCCACAACCTGAAGATCGCCTGGAATCTCATGCGCATCCACCACCTGCGCCCCAATGACGAGTATGTGGCCCTGGCCAACAAGATCGCCGACACCATGCC
>DATKDY010000015.1:0-7887 GCA_035512515.1 Vicinamibacterales bacterium | reverse complement strand
TAACGAATAAAGGATTCGTGTCGCGCGAAGCCGCGACACAATCCTGGGTTGGACTAAATCCGCGGCACGGGCATTGCGAATGGGGTTCTTATCGGGTTTGAGCGAGTGACTCGGATGCTGTGAGTCGCCGGGGTGGACGATGATGGGAGGTCAGTCGGTGCGGTGGGGGTGGATGTGAGCGGCGAGATGAACGTTCCACGGCGCCGGGGACGTGAGGGTACCGGCGATCAGCGACACGACGCCACTCACGGCCGACGGGCGTGTTGAGACAGGTGGCCAAGCGCGGCGTCAGCGGCGTGGTCATGGTGGCCGACTCCACCACGGTCGGAGCACGGCGATGAGGATCAACCTGCCGACGCGACAGTGCGGACACCGCGGAAGGTCGTCGAGGGATGACGCGCGCGCGGGCGCGAGGGCCTCCGACGCGGCGATCACGGTGGGGGCCGCCAGCAGGGCCCGCGCCCGGGCCCGATCGGCGCGATGGGCGGCGCTCCAGAGACCGTAGTAGCGGACCTTGGCGCAGCCGCGTGGCAGGACGTGCTGGAGGAACCGCTCGAGAAACGCGACGCCGGTGAGGGTGACGCGGCGCGTCTCGTGCGTCCGATTGTCCTGATAGCGAAACGTCACGTCGTCATCGCCCACCTCCTCCACTCGGCTGTTCGCGATCGCGATGCGGAAGACATACCGCCCGAGATACTCGAGGACGCGCTGGCCACGACCGGCCGGCTGCGCATGCACGACCCACGGCGCCGTCCACGTCGAGGGGGACACCTGATCGAGCAGCCCCGCGCGACGAAGTGCGGCGCACACCTTCGCACGGAAGATGACCGACAGCGCCCGGACGGGCACGAGGAACGCGGGGTGCCTCGGCGCGATCCACTGCATGCCGTCCGCCGAGAGACCGCCGGCGGTGACGAGTAGATGGACGTGGGGATGGTAGAGCATCGCGCGCGTCCAGGTGTGGAGCACCGCGAGACACCCGAGGCGCGCGCCGACGTAGCGCGGATCGGCGGCCAGGCGTTGGAGGGCCGCCGCCGCGCTGCGCATCAGGACGCCGTAGACGACGCGCTGGTGCGCGAACGCGAGCGCGCGCAGATCGCGCGGCAGGGTGAAGGTCACGAGGTAGTAGGGGCACGGCAGGAGCTGCGCGCGCTGGGTCTCGAGCCACTGTTCGGTGCGCGGCCCGTGACACGTCGGACAGTGCCGGTTGCCGCACGAGTGATACCGATGGACCTGGGCGTCGCAGTGGTCACACCGCGTCAGCGCGCCCCCGAAGTACGCGGTTCGACAGCCCGCGAGGTCCCGCAGGACTCGCGCCTGACTGGGGAGCAGACGGTCCCCGACGTGGGCACGGTACGCCGCGCCGTGACGGCGGATGATGTCCGCCACCGTGGGCACGCAGGCCTCGCCGGTCGATCAGCAGAGGCCGTCGACGAGGTGCGTGAGCGGATCGGTGAGGGTCGCGCGCACCTCCTGCGTGAGGTGCGTATAGACCTGCGTCGTGCGCGCGCTGCCGTGCCCGAGGATCTCCTGAATGATCCGGAGGTTGACGCCGGCTTCAAGCAGATGCGTGGCGAACGAGTGACGCAGCGCATCCTCACACTGCCCATGAATCGTCTCCCGCGATCGTTCACTACCGTCACCATCCCTTCCACGGTGAACACGTAACGATCGTTCGGCGACTCCGACGCTATACGACGGACTGCGTGGTCATCCAGCTCGCGGATGACGTGCAGGTGGCCGTCCCGACCTGGATGTTGGATCCTCTGGTCTGTCAGCAACTCACCGACGAAGAGCACCCGCGCGTCTCGGTCGCGGCGCTGCGCGAACTTCGCGCGTTGCTGGACAGTCAGCCAGTCGTGGTCACGACGACGACCGCGATCACCCCGGAGGGATCACCACAGGCAGGAGGTGACGATGCGCGACCTGATCGTGTGTCGACCGGAACAACGGACACTGACATTCGACCGACGCGAACAGTGGCAGACACTGCCGGAGCCGGATCGCGAGCAGTGCCGGGATCTGGTGGGACAACTACTGAGAGCCGTGCTTCAGGCCGAGGCACCCACAGGGAGCGACGATGAACGAGAAGATCCGTCCCGATCATCTTGAGCGAGCCGCGTACGTCTATGTCCGTCAGTCGAGCCTGCAGCAAGTGCGTCATCACCGCGAAGGCCAACACCGCCAGTACGGGCTCGCCGATCGCGCGCGACAGGTGGGGTTCACGCGCGTGGTCGTGATTGACGACGACTTGGGCGTGAGTGGCACAGGGCGACAGACGCGACCCGGGTTCGGCCGGCTGCTGACCGCGGTGTGTGAAGGCACCGTCGGCGCGGTGTTCGCGTTAGAGGCGTCGCGCCTGGCGCGCAACAATCGCGACTGGCATCATCTGATCGACCTCTGCGGCATGACCGACACGGTGTTGGTCGATGACGACGGGATCTATGATCCGCGCCTGATCAACGATCGGCTGCTCCTCGGGCTCAAAGGTACGATGAGCGAGTTTGAGCTGAGTCTCTTTCGCCAGCGCGCCCGCGACGCCTTCGAGCAGAAAGTGCGGCGTGGCTGCGTGATGTGGGAGGTGCCGGTCGGCTTCGTCCGCACGGCCGACGAGCGCGTGGAGAAATCGGCGGACCGCCAAGTCCAGTCCGCGATGCAGAGTGTGTTTCAGAAGTTTCGCGAACTGGGCAGTGCCCGCCAAACGATGTTGTACTTTCGCGACGAACAGATCCGGCTCCCGGAAGTCGTCCGCGGGACGGCGGGTCAGGAGGTCGTGTGGCGGTTGCCCAGCGACAGCCGCATTCGACAAATCCTGCGCAATCCCCAGTATGCCGGCGCGTTCGCCTATGGGCGCACCGGGACCACGACCGTGAGGCCCGGCGAACGGGCCGGCACCGCGCGCCACCGCAAGCGACACCCGGAGGAGTGGACGGTCTGTCTCCGAGACCACCATGAGGGGTACATTACGTGGGACGAGTACCTGCTCACCCAACGCATTTTGGAGGCGAACGTGTCCCGACGAACCGCACTACACGCCGGGGCGGCCAAAGGTGGGGCCGCGATGCTGTCGGGGCTGTTGCGGTGTGGACGCTGCGGCCGCATGCTGGGTGTGGCGTATAGCGGCAATCGAGGGCAGGTCCCTCGCTACGCCTGCCATGGAGGGCGCGTCAATCGTGGTGCCGCCGCCTGTCTCTCCGTCGGGAGTCTGCGCGTGGACCAGGCCGTCGTCGATCAAGTCCTCGACGCGATTCAGCCCGCCGGTCTGCAGGCGGCCCTGGACGCGATGGAGCAGGCGCTGCACGAGGACGAGACGAAACGTCACGCCGTCGAACTGGCATTGGAGAAGGCCCGGTATGAGGCGCGCCGGGCGCAGCGCCAATTTGATGCGACCGATCCCGAGAACCGCCTCGTGGCGGGCGAGCTCGAGCGACGATGGAATCAATCGCTCGAACAGGTGGCCGATCTCGAGTCTCGCGTCCTCGCGCTCCGAACGCAGGCCGAGCCGTTGAGCCAACGCGAGAAAGCACGGTTGCTGGAGCTCGGCAGCGATCTCCGCATGCTGTGGCAGCATCCCGCCGCGCCCGTGGCGCTGAAGAAGCGCATCCTGCGCACGGTGCTCGAAGAGATTGTCGTGAACAATACCGACGAGCCCCCGCAGCATCTCCTGCGCCTCCATTGGAAAGGCGGCGCGCACACGGAGCGTCGGGTGACCCGCAACGGGACCGGCCAGCACCGTCGAGTGGCCGATGACAAGGCCGTCGAATTGATCACCGAGCTGTCAAAAATCTGCGACGACAAGACGATCGCGGTCGTCCTCAATCGCCTGGGGTACCGGACCGGTCAGGGGCAGACCTGGCGAGTGCATCATGTCCATAACGTGAGACATTGTCGGCGACTGCCCAACTACCGCCACAATGGGACCTGGTTGCCGTTGGAGGCCGCCGCGCGCGAGCTCGGCGTCAGCAATACGGTCATCAAGAACCTCATCGCCGACGGCGTGTTGCCCGCCACGCAAGTCGTCAAGTGTGCCCCGTGGGTGATCGAGCGCGTCGATCTGCAACGGCCGCCGGTGCAAGCGCGCGTCCAAGCGGTCCACGACGGCCGCAAACTCCCACGTCCGATCCGCGGACAAGACGAATTACCTTTGAAATGAGTCATCTCTGACAGGTGTGCATCATGCCGACACGCTCCGCAAGGTGTGAACGGAAGCCCGTTTGGGGATCCCGGCCGCGCGACAGGCGCGCACGAACGCACTCTGCAGACTGCTCCGAGTCACGGGCCCGACGGGCCATACGACGCCCGCGGGCACGCCGCGGCGGGGCGGCGCGACGAAGAGCCACTCGGGCGACCGGTGGGTGCGCCAGTGCGCCCGCAGCAACGTCAGCGTCGGCGGGGCGAGCGGGACGGACCGATCTTTGCCGCCCTTGCCGTGGATGAGGAGTTGCCGCCGCGCGCTGTCCACCTGCCCGACCTGCAGCCGCGCGCCTTCGAGCAAGCGGAGGCCGCCGGCGTAGATCGTCGTGAGACAGGCGCGGTAGGCGGGCTCTCGCAGCGCCTGGAGCGCCCGGCGCACCTCGTCGCGACTCAACACGACGGGGAGTTTGCGCTCCCGGCGGGGGCGAATGAACTGCAACGTCGTCCACTCTCGTTCCAGCGTGTGCGTGAAGAAGAAGCGGATCCCACAGAGAGCGATCGTCGCCGTGGCGCGGGCGACCTGCTTCTCGTTGGCGAGGAAGAGGAAGTACTGGCGCAGCTCCTCTTCGGTGATCGCATCGGGACGCCGATGATAGTGCTCGGCGAGCTGACGCACCGCGAGGACGTACGCTCCCTGGGTCCTTGCGGACAGTCCCCGGAGTTGCATATCCTCCAGCATCCGTTGTCGCAGACGGGTCATGACGGTCTCCTTTCCGGGGAGGTGGCACCCTCCCTGGAGGGAGATCGTCTTCATACAGTCGATCGGGTCAACGACGAAGTGCGCGTGAGGATTTTATCTATCCGCCGAAGGCGGATTTAGTCCAACCAGCGCGTGAAGCCGGCGGCGGTCACCGGTCGTGACAAGATCGTCGCGCCGAGCCGCCGCGGCTGAAACGCGGTCGTTAGACCGCGTTTATTGCGATGGATGGGCGACTACAATGCGAATGCTTCCGATGATTCGTGGAATGGGGATGGTGCTCGCCGCAATGGGATCCGTGGCGTGCTCCAATGCTCAGCGACTGGATGCGGTTGTGGTCGAGGAGCCACATCGTGCGCTCAGTCCCGTGCTCCTCGCGTCTGGCGGTTCTTGGTCCGAGTACTCCGTCGAGGGTCCGGCCAAGCAAACTCGCATCTATGTGGCCCACGACGACCAGCCGAAGCCCATTGTCTTCCTGTTGCAAGGATCCGGGTGTATACCGTCCTTCACGGTTGACGCGGACGGCACGTACCATCCCACCAGCCTGTTTCAGGACGTCGTTGCCACTGGGAGTCGACGTGTGCACTTCGCTCTGGTCGAAAAGCCTGGCGTCGCTCCCTTGAAATTCGACGCGGCAATGAATCAAGAAGAGAAGCTCAGAGCCTTCGAACTTGCCGGATTCAGGTGCAGCCAAGAGTTTTTTGAAAGCGCAACCAAAACCGTACGCGTCGATGACGTCCGAGTAGCCATGACGGCTCTGGCCAGTCAGCCGTGGGCGTCCGGATTCATCTTGGTCGGTCATTCCGAGGGCACGCACGTCGCAACGGGCGTCGTCAAGAGTCGTCCTGCCGAGACAGTGCTGGCGGTGGCGCTGTTTGCCAGTGCTGGTCCGACGCCATTCTGGGGCGGATACGTAGCGGCGGATGGTGGCTCGCGGGACGGTTTTGAGCGTGCCTTCGACCGTATCCGAATGCTTCAGACTGCGGACGACGGGTTCATGTACCAGGGCCTCCCGGCGCGCCGTTGGAAGACATTCTGGCTTGAGAGTACCCCGCTGGACGACGTTCGAGAGAGCACCGTGCCCCTGTTCGTCGCACACGGAACACGAGATGGCACCATCCTGGCACCTGATCTGTTTGTCGTCGAGGCCGTCCGGCAACAGCCAGCCCGCTCGCTTCGATACGTCGTGCTCGAAAATGGAGACCATGCGTTCGAGACGGCACCCGGACAATCGAGGATAGCGGAGATCTTCAATGACTTTCTTGATTGGGCACTTGACAGCGATCGCGCCACTGGCACGACGGTCTTGCATTGACGCGGTCTAACGAATTAACCCGCGAATGGAGCCGACGCGCGCTGCCTTGTGTTCGCGCGCGGCTCATTCGCAACGTTAGCTAACACGGTGCCATCCTCCCGCCGAAAGGCCTCGACTGCTATCGTCCCTCCGGGGCGGGAAGGCATGGCCGCTGAAGTAGACTCCACCCAGGAGATCGCATATGAAACGGGCCCTCCTCGCACTCGCGTGCTTGGCCCTGGCGGCGACGTCGTCCATCAGCGCCCAGTCGCCCGCCTGCGCTCCATCGAACGGGTTGAACTTCATCTGCGGCTTGCAGAAGCTAGAGGATCTGGTTCCCATCCCCGGCACGGGTTGGCTCATCGCCCAGCGGCATGGATCCTGGCGCTGGACTGCACCTCATCGACACGCGAGCGAAACGGGCGCAGCCGCTCTATGCGAGTGACACGCCGGCGCGCCCGGACCGGAATCGTTTCGCCAGTTGCCCGGGTCCGCTCGATCCGCGTCAGGCGGTCCTGCACGGGCTGAGCCTGCGTCCCGCACAGGCCGGCTATTACACGCTTTACGCGACGAACCACGGCGGCCGCGAGTCCATCGAGGCGTTCGACATCGACGGACGGGCGCCACACCGTCGGCCACCTGGGTGGGCTGCGTGTTGATGCCCGACAAGCTCGCGGCCAACAGCGTGGCGGCGTTCGGCGACGGCGCGCTCGTGTCCACCGTCGTCTCCCTGCCTGGAAAGACCTCCCCGGAACGGGCGCAACACCGGCGCGGTCTTCATGTGGACGTCCGGCGAGAGCATCCTCCATCGGCTGGATGGCACGGAGTCTCCCGGTCAACAACGGCATCGAGACCTCCGCCGACGATCGCGAGTTCTTCGTCGCGTCGATGGGGCTGAGACGAATTGTCGCCTTCTCGCGCGCCGATCCCTCGAAGCCGATCGGCTTCGCGCAGCTCACTGGCTTCACCCCCGACAACGTCCGGGTGGTCGGCACGCGTCTGGTGGCGGCCGGAATGGCGATCGCCGACGCATCGTGTGTCGCGGGCACGCCGTGCCCCGCGGCTTTGCGGCACAAGCCATCGACCCGAAGACGCTCGTCGTCAGCGACCTCGCGCGTTTCCCCGCGACCCCGCCGTACTCCGGTACCGCGACGGCCATTCCGATAGATGGTGAGATCTGGCTCAGTTCCTTCAACGGCGATCGCGTCGCCTACGGGCCGATCCCTCGTTAGTTCGCGTCCTGAACGTTCGTTGTGGCACCAAGGGCGGGCAGTCTCCGGCTGGTTACGGCGTTAGGCTGAATGCCGGGGACATCTGCGGGAGGAGTAACCCCTCCAGCCGCGGGGTTACCCCCCATCTCGCTAGGGAGCGGGTTGACGGCGGCGGCGAACACCAGGTGCAGCGTCGCGATCTCGCCCGATCATGAAGCACTCTCTTGCGCATAACGCACACGAGAAGAGACGGACTTTCTTCGGACACTCACCATGTGGTGTGAAACGTCGCAGTAGACAGGCAAATCGATGGAGCGGTCTGCTAGCGTCCCAGCATATCGTTGACGTCGCTGAGCCGGCGGAGATTGACGTAGGTCGAGCTCCTAATCCCCTGGCGGTTCAGGGTCGGCGGGAAGGTCAGGTGAACCACTTCGCCCTCGAGATCGAAGAAGCGGCGCAGCGTGGTCCCGCTCGTCATGCTGCCGCCAAGG
>DATKDY010000014.1:0-21646 GCA_035512515.1 Vicinamibacterales bacterium | reverse complement strand
TCAATGCGCGTGAAACGGAAGCAGTTGGCGCGTTGGAGCGGTGGCGATCGGCGAGCGCGCACCACTCGGTGTGTTTCTGACGCGCACCACGAAGGGGCCGGGATGCACCGCACTCCGGCCCCTTCCCTCGGTCCAACGGTCACGCGACTCGGCGGGACCGCGATCGCTATGGGTACAGTGGGACGGTCCGCAGCGGGCTGTCCCAGATGCCGATATCGCTCGCCAGGCCCTGCGGCTGGACCTGGTGAAACCGGACCACAACGCCGTTGATCATCTGTTCGATCGTCATGCCGTCGGGAAACGGTCCGCTCACGCAGAATCTCGTGCCGTTCCCGCGTCCTGTTGCCTGTCCCGGTGGAATGCCCAGCGGGTCTCGCGGCCTGCCGGGAGAGAACCCGACTGGATTCACGCGGGCGATGATCGCGAAGTCCACCGTGACCGCCCCGTGACCAGGGAGGACGGCGTTCGCACCTTCGACCAGCTCCCACTCACCATTGAGCGGTTCCATCAGCGAAAAGCCCGCGCGTTTGTCAGGCAACTCGAAGCCAACGGCGGTGATGCGTGGCCACTGCGGATCGGCGCTCGGTGGCGACGTATTGGCGGTGTAGAAGCAGGCCACGCGCAGGCCGGTGTCTTCCGACTCCCACATGACTTTGATCGGGGCATCGAGGTTTGCCGACGGGCTCGACACAAAGGCGAGAGCGAGCGTCGGATAGGTGAGACCTCGCACGATGTGAGCCGAGACGGTGGCGAGCGAGGCGATGGCGAATGCGGCGGCCAGAACAACAGTCGTGCGCCGGCCTCCCGCGAATCGATGACAACGTGGACGTGGGTGTGCGGTCATGCAGCAGCTCCTTTTGCGCCGGGATGATAGGAGCGCATTTCGCGGGAAGCCATGAACGCCAGGTGGGATTGGAGTGGAATCGGCATGGACGCGCAACCCGTTGTGTGTCAGCGGGTTCTGGCGACGGGTGAGCGATCGTCATACGGCGGTCGTGCTATCATCCTGCGCCTCACCCGAGGAGCCAGCTTCAATGCCAGAACCCGTGGCGTCTGCCGCCGACGGTGGACGTTACCGCATCGGCGTCTTCGAGTTGGATCCGGGCACCTTGGAGCTGCGGAAAAACGGTCGTTCCGTCAGGGTCCGTCCACAGTCGCTCAAGCTGCTGACCCTGCTTCTCAGCCGTGCCGGGGAGCTGGTGTCACGCGCCGACATCGAGAAAGCGCTCTGGGACCGGGAGACGTTCGTCGACTTCGAACAGGGCGTCAATCACTGCATCAAGGAGCTGAGGACGGCGTTCGGCGACGCGCCGGAGTCGCCGCGGTATATCCAGACGCTGCCGCGCCGCGGCTATGTGTTCATCGGTCCGGTCGAAAGACTGCCGGCGAGTCCCGCGCAAGCGGCGGGCGACGGCGGGGCACTGTCCCGGCGTCGTTTGGGCCCCATCTGGCTCCAAGCGATCGGTCTCGCGGTCGCCCTTGCGGGCGTCCTGATTATTCTCTACGCCGCCCGTCCCGGAGGAACGGCAAAACCTCAGGCGGCGGCCTTGACCGTCCTGCCGTTCTCGACGCGGCAGGCGGATCCGGCGCTCGGCGTCGGTCTCGCCAACGCCATCTCGACGCGGCTGGGCGGACAGCAGCTCATGTCCATTCGGCCCATGGGCGGCGGGCCGGGGCCCGCCGGAGACGGCGCCGTTTCGCTCGAGGGCGACATCAGCGCGAGCGGAGCCGACCTGACCGTCGTGGCACATCTCAAGGGCGCGACCGGTGCGACCCTCTGGTCCGAGCGCTTCCGCGCGCGTGCCGACGAGCTGTTCAGCGTCGAGAACGTCATTGCCGAACGCGTCGTCGCCGCGTTGAACCTTCAACTCGCTGCGGCGGAGCAAGATCGCCTGCTGCGGCGCTATACCAGCAACACCGCCGCCTACGAGGAGTACATCCGCGGACGCGCGGCACTGGTGACGTACACTCCGGAGGGCACGCTTCGCGCAGTCGAGGCGTTCGAACGCGCGCTGCACCGCGATGCCGATTACGCGCTCGCACGCGCGGGACTTGCGATGGCGAGTGCAGACATGTATCTGCGGTTCGCATCAGCAGGCGACGTCGAGCGCTGGGGAGAGCGCGCCGAGGCGGCCGCGCGCGCCGCGCTCGATCAGGATCCCGATTTGGCGGAGGCGCACCTTGCACGCGCCGCCGTCGCGCGCAAGCGTGAATTCGATTGGAACGCGACCATGGCGACCAGCCGCCGGGCGCTCGTCCTGAACCCGAACCTCGATCAGGCGCATTTCTTCATGGCGGCGGCTTACTACCACCTCGGCTTCATGGAAGAAGCCCTCATCGAGATGGAGAAGGGCCGAAGCCTTCGTGGAGTCGACGTCATCGAGCCGGTCCGAATCGAGGCGCTTGTGGCGTTATTCAGTGGAAATTTCGTTCCGGCCCGTGTGCACCTCGAAGCGCTCAGTCAGCGGAGCAGCCAGGCGATCGGCGACACCTACCTGGCCCTGGCCTATTACTACACAGGCAGCGTCGAGCGCGGTCGGACGATGCTCGAATCACTCGCGACGCAGGCCTCGGCATCCACGGCGACGCGTTCAGGCGCGGCACTGGCCGGTATCCTGGCCGCCGAGGGAAAGACGGCGTCGGCTCGTCAGCACTTGAATGATGTCCTGGCGCGCGACTACCGCGACCATCACGTCGCGTACAGCATTGGCGTGGCGTATGCTCAACTCGGAGACAGCCATGATGCCGTGCGCTGGCTTCGGACCGCCGCCGACACGGGGTTTCCGTGCGTCACGTGGTTCGAACGCGATCCGTTGCTCGAACGCATTCGTCGCCTTCCGCAGTTCTCGGAGATGGTGGCCTACGTTCGCACGCGGCGTGACTCGTCTCTGTCCAGGGTGGACTGATCGAGCGGCGGTGTCAGCGACTGGCCTCAGCAGCAGTGGGTGACGACAACTCTTTAAGGAGCAGATGATGCACATCACAACGTCAATCAGGGAAACGGCTGAGCAATTCTTCGACGCCTGCGAAACCGGGAAGGGATGGGACGGGTGCAAGGAGTACTGCCACACAGGCGCCACGTTTTCCGCCCAGGCAGGCGCTCTCGCTGGCGTGGAGACGCTGGAAGCGTACACGGAGTGGATGAAGGGTCTGTTCACGCCGGTGCCTGATGGTCGTTATGAAGTGCGCTCCTTCGCTGTGGACGAGAGCCGCAACAACGTGTCCGCATACGGCGTCTTCCGCGGCACGCATACCGGCGACGGCGGACCGGTCCCGCCCACGGGAAAGACCGTGGAAGCGGACTATGTCTACATCATGCAGTTTGACGGCGGTCGAATTCGCCACATGACAAAGGTCTGGAACGATGGAATGAGTCTGAAGCAGTTGGGATGGATGTAGGCGCGGCTGGGTTCGAACCGGCCGTCGGAGGCGCGGCGACAGGTGCTGACTCTCATGCCTGACAAGGCCGTCTACCTGCTCGTGGTCGAGGGGTTTGCCGATTGGGAGCCGGCCCATGCCGTCGCGGAGCTGCGGCGTCATGGCCACTATCGGGTGGAATCGGTCGGCCTGACGTTGGCCCCCGTTCGGTCCATGGGTGGCATCCGTGTGCTGCCGTCAACGAGTCTGGACGGTGTTGACAGTGCGGACGTCGCGGTGTTCATCCTTCCGGGCGGCGACCGGTGGGAGAACGTACCTGTCGAACCGGAACTCGAACAGCTGTTGCGTCGGCTCGACGCCGAGCGCGTGCCAATCGCGGCCATTTGCGCGGCCACGGTGGCCATCGCGCGCCTGGGCCTCCTCCGCGGGCGGCGGCACACGAGCAACGGTCTCGAATATCTTCGCTCCAATGTGCCTGGCTACGCCGAGTCAGCCAACTACGAGGCCACTCCCGCCGTGCGGGATCGCGGGCTCATCACGGCCAGCGGTCTTGGCGACATCGAGTTTGCGCGCGAGCTCTTCGAGGAACTCGAGGTGCTCAGTGCGGATGACCGGGTGCTCTGGGCGCAGATGTTTCGGAGCGCGCGTCTGCCCGGGAGCGCGGTCTAACCCTGGCCTGGGTCAGGCGCGCTGAAGGACCGCTTATGACCAGCATCGCCACGAATTTTCCGTCGTCTCGGATCACCGTGCCGTTTGCGGCCCTCATGACGGCGCAGACGGCGCACTCAATTGAGGAATACGCTGGCCGGCTCTGGGAATCTTTCCCTCCCGCCAGCGTCCTGACAGGTCTGATCTCACCGGATCGCGAGGTTGGTTTCGTTATCATCAACAGCGGTCTGGTGGCATTCGGGTGGTGGTGCCTGTTCTGGCCAGTTCGCAGAAATTGGTTGTCTGCTCCAGGATTCATCTGGTTCTGGGTCGTGATCGAAACGATCAACGGCATCGGACATCCCGCCTGGAGTCTGGCGCAAGGGGCATACACCCCCGGTGTGGCCACTGCACCGATACTGTTGATCCTGGCGCTCTATCTCGCGTTCGTGCTGAGTCGTACGCCACGTCCGGTGTCACATGCTGCCGGACGATGCTGCTGAAGGCGGCTGTTTGAGGACATGCTCGACCACCTCGGTGAAGCACTCGCGGTTTTCGCCGGCGCCTGGAGATTTGTGTTCAGCTCCTCCTATCGCAAGCGGAAGCTGGCGGACTGGCGTGAGGCGCGTACCACGGCGCCGGCATCGCACGTGTCGGCGAAGGGCCGCAGGCCGGCGTGTGCATTGCCATCTTTCCTCCGCCGGAAGGATGCTACGTCGAGGTGGCCACGATGTTCGAGCGTTACAACGAACGGGCTAGAAGGGCGCTGTTCTTCGCTCGCTACGAGGTGAGCCGGCTGGGAGCCAGCGTGATTGACACCGAGCACGTGCTTCTTGGGCTGATTCGCCAGGGCAGGGGATTGCTCCCGCGCATTCTGGAGCTATCGGACGTGTCGCCAGTGAGCCTCCGTCGTGAGATCGAAGGCCGCACAGTCGCGGGCGAGCCAATCCCGACGTCGGTCGAGATCCCATTCAGCGCCCAGACGCAGCGGGTTCTCGGGTTCGCTGCTGAAGAAGCCGACCGACTGTTGCACGAGTACATCGGGCCTGAACACTTGTTGCTCGGGCTGTTGCGGGAAGACACCTCGGATGCCGCGCTCATCCTCACCAGCCACGGCCTGCGGCTCGACGACGTCCGGATGACCATTGTGAAGCTGCTTGCCGAACCGTCGTCGTCAGGAAGGACGATACGCCGCGCTCAATCGTCCGACGTCGAGGCGATCGCCGAGGCGCATCGCGATTCGATCCTTTCGATTGGCCCCGCGTTCTATCCGCCTGAGGATGTGGCCGCGTGGGCCGAAGGTCTCAACGGCGACGTGTACCTCAAAGCGATGGACCGTGGAGAGGTGTTTTTCATCGCGACGGGGGAGATTGGCGGTGCGACGCGGGTGCTCGGCTTTGCGAGCGACTACAGGCTGGAGGGCGCGACGCATGGAACCTCGGTCTACGTAAGAGGGGGCGCCGCGCGGCGCGGCATCGGCACCGCACTGCTTCGGATGGCCGAGGCGCATGCGGTCGCGAACGGTGCCACAGGTATTCGGATAGAAGCCTCGCTGGCCGGTGTGGAGTTTTACCGCGCCCGCGGCTACGTCGAAATTGGCGAGGGAGAGACCCGCTTGATGTCCGGCCATCCCATCGCGTGCGTCTTCATGCGCAAAGACATCCGGCGCGGTGACGAGCGTTGAAGACCTCGGACTCCGTTGTCGTGCGCACGAGCGCCTGCAGGGCAGAGCAGTGGTGTGGGCGTTGCCGATGCTGCGGGAGGGGAGTAGCATCGAGACGAGACCCGGTCCGAACCCGGTCGCGGATGCTCGAGACAAGTCGCCGGCAGCCCTTGAAAACACGATGCACGCCACTGACTTTCGCCGAGTCGCCCTCGGGATGACGGACGCTGTCGAGGGTGCGCACATGGGGCATCCCGACTTTCGGGTGAATGGCCGGATCTTCGCGACGCTTCATGCAGATGATCAGTGGGGTATGGTCAAGCTGACACCCGACCAGCAGCAGCGTTTCGTGCGTGACGCGCCGGACGCCTTCAAGCCCGAGGCGGGCGCGTGGGGGCGTCAGGGATGCACCGCGGTGCGATTGACTGCTGTGAGTGACGATACGCTCGGCGAGGCGATGACGCTCGCGTGGCAGAACGCCATGGCCAGCCCCAGTGCGAAACGCGCCTCGACCAATCCCCGCCGCGAACGCAAGCGAGCGCCCGGCCGAACGACGTGAGGCCTTCGCCGCGTCGACGGCGCCCTTGCGACCGAAGGGAGGCGAGCAGATGCGCAAGCAATACTACTTTCGGCCTTCCGACCGCGGCCTGCTCGCGTGGGACGTGGACCGGCTGATCCAGCTCTCCAGTCACTTGCCTCGCAAGCTGGTTCCGCTCAGTGAGATTCGCGAACTGGACGATGTGTGGTTCGGCGACGACGAGCGGCCAACCTGGCGGGCGATGCTGGAGCACATACGACTGATCGAGGACGCCGATCTGTCGTTCCCGATCATCCTCTCCGCGAGCGGAGCGGTCATGGATGGCATGCATCGCGTCGCGAAGGCGGTGCTGAAGGGCCGTCTGGAGATCGAGGCCGTCCAGTTTGCCGAGGACCCGGAGCCAGACCACGTGGGTCGCGGCCCTCAGGACTTGGCTTATTGAGACACCCCAACAGCCTGTCGGCACGGTGATACCGTAAATTCATGATCTTCCGCTTGCTGGCGGACCTGACGGTGGTCCTCCACCTCGCGTTTGTCCTGTTCGTCGTGTTCGGCGGGCTCCTCGTGATCCGCCATCGCGCCGTTGCCTGGGTGCACCTGCCGGCGGCCGCGTGGGGCGCGTGGGTGGAGTTTGCGGGATGGGTCTGTCCGCTCACGCCGCTCGAGAACTGGCTCCGTGAGCGGGGTGGCGGCCCTGTCTACTCCTCGAGCTTCGTCGAGCGCTACATTGTTCCGACCCTCTATCCTGAGGCATTGTCGCGAGAGCTGCAGTGGTTCCTCGGCGGATTTGTCGTCGTGGTGAACGCCGCGGTGTACCTGGTCATAGTCAACCGCCGCGCCCGCAACCGTCTCGAATAAGAGGGGAGAGGGTCCACAGCGGTACGTTCGGACCAGGCGTCCCCGAGGAATCAGGATCAACCCGCGACGCAGGTAGAATCGGGTATCCGAAAGCTAGCACCGGTTAGAGTCCTGAGTTGAGTTTGTTGGCTTGCGATGTCATGTTCCCTGGTATTCAGCGATGTCACTCTTTTCAAATCCCGCCGCACGCTCGACCGAACAAGCCACAGCGTATACCGCGGCCGTGCTCGACCTGTTGGGCTCGGCAGACCCGATGCGTGTCCTTCAGGACACCCCCTCCGCGCTGAGTCGCTGTAAAGACGGACTCACCCCGGGACAGTTGTCACAGCCCGAGTCGGCAGGGAAGTGGTCCATCACGCAGGTTCTGCAGCACCTGGCTGATTCCGAGCTCGTCTGCGGATATCGCCTGCGCATGGTGCTTGCGCACGATCGACCGGCGATCACGGGCTACGACCAGGATCTGTGGGCGACGCGGCTCCACTATCAGGACGCCGATCCGCAACAGGCGATTCACGACTTCACCGTAGTACGCCAGGCGAACGTGCGCCTGCTTGCCAGCGCGTCGGCGGACGACTTGAAACGCGTCGGCGTCCACGCGGAGCGCGGGGAGGAAAGCGTGGCCCACATGATCCGGCTCTATGCGGGCCATGATCTGCTGCATCTTCAGCAGATCGAGCGCATTCGCCGGACAGTAACGAAATGAACCGGTCGTATTGCGGCAACGTGGCTCGCCTGGACGAGGCGACTCCCCGCTGACACCTGTGCGAAGGGCGACTCGACCAACGGCATGGATTGCTCGACGATCCCTGCCCGCGCACGCTAGGATCCAACCATGCATCCCCGCATCGCAGAAATTCTTCAGTGCCTCGACACCGAGCTTGCCGGCCTGCGCGCTGCCATGGAGTCCGTTCCACCGGCGCGTCGTGGAGAGCGTCCCGCGCCGGGCCGATGGTCCGTCGCGGAAGTGCTCGATCACGTCGCGCGGGTTGAACGGAGTCTCCTGAAGGCCTGCGTGCACCAGCTTGCCGCCGCGCGCGAGGCGGGACTCCCTGACGAAACCGAAACGGCGTCGATTCGCGAGACCATGCCGCCCGAGCGCGTGGCCAATCGCGAACGGCCGCTGGTGTCACCCGAGCGGCTGCTGCCCAAGGACAACGACCCGGTCGCGGCCTGGCTGCAAGTCGAGGCGGTGCGCGAGCGCCTGCATGAGTTCGTCCTGTCCTGCGACGGCCTGGCGCTGTCGCAGGTGTCCTTCCCCCATCCATCGCTGGGGCCGCTCAACCTGTATCAGTGGCTGCTGTTTTCCGCCGGTCATCACGCACGCCACGCCGCGCAGATTCGCGAGATTGCCGGCGAGCTCGCGGCGCGGCCGACTCGTCCTGCACCCGAGGCACCCGAGGCACCCGAGGCACCCGAGGCACCTGAGGCACCCGAGGCACCTGAGGCACCCGAGGCACCCGAGGCACCTGAGGCACCCGAGGCACCCTAGGCACCTTAGGCACATGAGGACCCCCATGAGTCTCGACACCGTTCTTCGACAGCAGCTCGTGAAGCTGCTCGCCTGGGGCGACGCCCACGCGACCCACGACAAAGCGGTGAACAATGTGCCACCGGAGTATCGCGCGCGGGTACCGCAAGGGCTGCCGTACTCGCCGTGGATGGTGGTGGACCATCTCACCCGCACGCAGTTCGACATTCTCGAGTTCTGCCGCAATCCCAACTACGCGCAGCCGCGCTGGCCGGAGGAGTATTGGCCACCGGCGGCGGAGCCGCCTTCAGCCACGGCGTGGGACGAGAGCATCAGCAAGTTTCGCACTGACCGCGCCGCACTCCAGCAGATCGCGGCCGATCCGGCGGTGGATCTCACAGCGCGGATTCCATGGGGCAGTGGACAGACCTACCTGCGCGAAATCGTGCTCGCGGCCGATCACGCGGCGTATCACGTCGGCGAGCTGATTGTCATTCGCCGGCTGCTTGGCATCTGGCCGTGAGCCAGGCGCGACGGCGATGATTCGGGTGGTGCGGCTCGGCTCGCCGCGCGCGGCCGATGAAGGGCCGCGCCTCGGGACGGTACGCCGGCCTCCGCGCGGGGTGCCGAAAGCGGAGTTTGCCAGCCGCAACTTCTACGACGTGTGGCTTCCCGAACTGGCGCCGAGCGCCAGCGTCGTGAGCGAGGCGCTCAGCCAGCCCTGGACCGACGCGCGCTGGCGCCGGTATGCACGCACCTACGATCGGCAAATGCGTGACCCGCACGCGCAGCATCTCATCGGGCTGTTTGCGGCGCTGTCGCATCAGACCGATTTTTCCGTCGGCTGCTATTGCGAAGACGCGTCGCGCTGGCACCGCACGCTGTTGAAGGAGCTGCTGCGCGGCGCGGGCGGCGTGATCGCCTGATCCCGCAATTCACTTGAATTGGCGTGAAATGCGAGTGGCTCTCGTATCGGTGATCAGCATTCAGCGCTGAAAGCCGAGAGCTGAAAGCTGTACTGGCGCGGCGTCAACTCAACTGCGCGCCAGGGCAAGTTCACGTCAGCGCCGCCAACGCGCGGGCGAGCGACTCGTCCTGCTCCTCGAAGACCGTGCGAAGGTCAAGCACGACGCGGTCGCCTTCGATGCGGGCAATGACCGGCGGATCCAGCGCGCGTAACTTTCCTTCGAGGGTCTCGGCAGACCACTGCGGATGCTCGACCGCCAGCAACACGGTCTCGAGGTCAATGCCCGGGGCGCTGCCGCCGCCAACCGCGGACGCGCCGCTCATCAACGCGACACGCCACTGGGCGGCGTGCAGCCGCGCCGCGACCTGCTGGGCGCGCGCCTCGATGCTCTCGGCGCTGGCCGACAGCATGCGCACAACCGGGACCGACGCTGCCGCGCGACCGGCGCGATACTCGACCAACGTCGCCTCGAGGGCGGCCAGCGTCAGCTTGTCGACACGCAGTGCCCGCATCAGCGGGTGCTCCTGCAGGCGCCGCACCAGCGCCTGTCGTCCGACGATGATGCCCGATTGCGGGCCGCCGAGCATCTTGTCGCCGCTGAAGCACACGAGATCGACGCCTGCGGCTACCGACTGCTGCACCGTGGGCTCCCCGGCCATCCCCTCGATCAGGCAGCCGCTGCCCAGGTCCTCGACCAGCGTCACGTCGCCATCGCGAGCAGTGCGCACCATGTCCTCGAGCGACGGCCGCTCCGTGAATCCCTCGATCCTGAAATTCGACGGATGCACGCGCAGCAGCATCGCGGTGCGGGGACCGATGGCCGCGCGATAGTCGGCCACCCTGGTCCGGTTGGTCGTGCCGACTTCACGCAACAGGGCGCCGGACTGCGCCATCACATCGGGCACCCGGAATCCGCCGCCGATCTCGACCAGCTCCCCGCGCGAGATGATCACCTCGCGCCCCGCGGCCAGGGCCGCAAGAATCAGCATTGTCGCTGCCGCGTTGTTGTTGACGACAGCGGCAGCCTCGGCGCCGGTCAGCGCCGTGAGCAGTGACTCGGCATGCACGGACCGCGACCCGCGGCGGCCCGCGTGCAGGTCGTATTCGAGATTGGTGTAGCCGCGCGCGACGTGGGTCACGCGTCCCAGCGCACACGAGGCCAGCGGCGCGCGTCCGAGATTGGTGTGGATGATCACGCCGGTGGCGTTGATGACGGGCCGCAGCGAGCCGCGTGCTTCGTCTGCCAGCTCGCGCGACAGCCTCGCCTCAATCTCCCGCGCCACGTCGTCAGACCCGCCAAAGTCCTGCCCCGCGGCAATGCCTGCGCGTACCGCGCTGGCCGCGTCACGCAACGCGTCGAGAGTTGCGGCATGGCCGTGCTGCCGCTCGAGGGCGACGATCGAGGCACGCTGGCGCAGCTGCTCGATGGACGGGATCACGCGAAAATCAGGCACGGAAATATAAATATCATGTGCCTCATGTGCCTCATGTGCCTCAGGTGCCTCAGGTGCCTCAGGTGCTGTGCCCGCGACCTGTGACTCCAGAGCACCCTAGAGGCGCCGGGCACCCCGGCGCCCCAGGCACCCCAGACACTCGGCACTCCAGGCACTCGGCACCCCAGGCACCCGAGGCACCTTAGGCACCCTAGGCACTTGAGGCACTTGAGGCACTTGAGGCACCTGAGGCACCTGAGGGCGCCGTGTTACGATCGTCAACTCCATGCGGCGCCCTCTGGAACGTTTCTGGCCGTACGCCGATGCTCCCGAAGAGCCCACGGCGGAAGAGCTCGCGGCACTCGATCCCGACCTGCACGCCGCACTGTTTGGTCCGCGCGACCTGCCGTTTTCGTTCACGCTCGTGTTCCAGAAGTTCGAGGGCGACAACTACCCGCGTGCCGTCGAGAAGGCGCGCCAGGCCGCCGAGTATCTCGAAGTCGGCTCTGGCGACCGCTTCCGTCATCGCGCACGGTTCTTCCCCGGCGACGCGCTGCAGATGCGCGATCTGTTCGATCTGACCGCCGACCAGCCCGGCACCGAGGTGCTGATTGACGATCGCCCGGTCCCCTATGCGCGCGAGCTCTGGTTGCCTCTGCTCTGGTTTCTGCTCCTGCGGTGATCGGGACTGATGACCGTGAGGAGCACCGAGTTCGAACAGCAGATGTCGCTACTGGAGGCGGAGATCAAGCGCCTCGAAGCCGAGTACAACATGTTCTTCGCGGGACGGCTCCCGCGGCTGCCCTGGGAAACGCGGGCTCGGGTGGATGCGCTTGTCAAGCGCTACGACCGCATGCAGATTCGCAACACCGCGCAGAAGTTTCGATTCGGCACCCTGCAAGCGCGATACGTCGCCTTCTCCGACTTGTGGGAGCGGAATCTCAGAGCGCGCGAGGAGGGCCGGCCACAGCGCGGACGACGAACGGCCAGCCACACTGCGCCCGCCGCGCCCGCCGCCACACCAGACAGCTCGCCTGCGTTGCGCGACGCCCCTGGCGATCCGCCGGCGCGAGTCGTCGGTGTCACGGCGTTTCGTGATCCCGCGGCCGAAGCCGAACGCCTCGAGGAACTCTACCAGCGGCTCTCGGCGGCGCGAAAGGAAGCGGGCGAGAAGCCGGTGCCGTTCGAGTCGTTCAAGCAGGTCGTCCACGCGCAAGTCAGCAAACTTGGCGGCGGGACGAGCGAGGTCGCGTTTCGGGTGGCCGTCGAAGACGGCAAAGTCACGCTGACTGCGAAAGCGCTCAAAGGTGCCGAGTAATTGGAAGTGGGTGGGTAGGAGAAGTGCGGGAGCGAAACCCGGCGCCGGGGCGATCCAGCGCCGGGCAAGTCAGGTGGTCAGATCCGGACGACGTTGCCGGCCTGCGGTCCCTTGGGGCCGTCGACGATTTCGAACTCGACGTTCTGTCCCTCTTCGAGCGAACGAAAACCCGAGCCCTGGATTGCCGAGTAGTGCACGAAGACGTCACTGCCGCCCTCGCGTTCGATGAACCCGTACCCCTTCGCGTTGTTGAACCACTTGACCTTGCCTGTGATGCGCATCATTTCTTCTTCCTGGCTTGCTGGTGGCACTGCCACCAGATTTCTAAACGAAAAAAGGCCGCACATGCGGCCTTCCTCGGGTCCCGCACAGCTGGACCGCATCGGGATGATACTGACGAGCCGCCCGGGTGTCAATCCCGCGACAGCCAGGCACTGACCTCCGAAAACTGCCGGTCGAGAGCCGAACGCCGAGCGCGCTGACAGCCCATAGCCGAAAGCCTGACCTATGCGACGTGCACTTTTGAGTGTCTCCGACAAAACCGGTCTCATCGATTTTGCACACGGTCTCACAGCGCGCGGATTCGAGCTCGTGTCAACCGGCGGCACGGCCCGCACCCTCACCGGCGCCGGGCTGAGCGTCGTCGGCGTCGCCGAAATCACCGGGGTGCCCGAGATGATGGACGGCCGGGTCAAAACGCTCCATCCCAGCATCCACGGGGGCATTCTCGCCCGGCGTGCGCATCCGGCGGATTTGGACGCGGCACGCACGCATGGGATCGGGCTGATCGATGTCGTGTGCGTGAACCTGTATCCGTTCGTGCAGACCGCGGCCAGGCCGGACATCGCCTTCGACGATCTGATTGAGCAGATCGACATCGGCGGCCCGAGTCTGCTCCGTGCCGCCGCGAAAAACTTTCATGACGTGCTCGTCGTCGTGAGCCCGACGGATTACACCGCGGTGCTCGCCGAACTGGATCGCGACGACGGACCGACGAGGGCCTTTCGCTTCGATCTCGCGCGGCGCGCGTTTGCACATACCGGCGCCTATGACACCGCGATCGCAGCAACGCTGGGTGAAGTGGAGGTCGAGGGCGAGCAGTTCGTGCGCACGGTGGAGGCTGCTGCACTTGCGCCCGTGCGCCTGACCATCGACGCGCAGAAGCTGCGTGATTTGCGCTACGGCGAAAACCCGCACCAGCGCGCGGCCTGGTATGCCGTTGATCCGCCCGCCGGGCTGGGCGCGCCACGCATCCTGCAGGGCAAAGAGCTGTCGTTCACGAACCTGCTCGATCTCGATGCGGCCGCGCGCATCGTGCTCGAGTTTCCCGAACCGGCGGCCTGCGTCATCAAACATACGAACCCCTGCGGCGCGGCAACGGGCACGAACATCGTCGAGGCGTACACCCGCGCGCGCGATGCCGACGCGCTGGCCGCGTTCGGCGGCATCGTGGGACTGAATCGGCCGCTCGATGAGCTCACCGCGCGCGCCATCGTCTCCACGTTCATCGAAGCGGTTGTCACGCCCAGCGTGGCGCCGGCGGCCCTCGAGATTCTCGAGACGAAGGCCAACATGCGCGTTGTCACTGCCGACTTCGCCGCGCTGGCTGGCGCGCCCAGCCACGCTCGCGAACTGCGGTCAATCCTGGGCGCGCTGCTCCTGCAACAGCGCGACGAGGTGATCGAGGCCCGAAGCTCCTTCGACTCCGCTCAGGACAGGCCCGGGCTGCAGGTGGTCACCCAGCGCCAGCCCACAGACGCCGAGTGGCTGGCCATGCGCTTTGCGTGGCGTGTGCTCGCGCACGTCAAGTCCAACGCTGTCATCTTCACGGATGCACATTGCACGCGTGCCATTGGCGCAGGGCAGATGAGCCGCGTCGATGCCGTGCGTGTCGCGACGATGAAGGCGGCCGGGTGGGATGCGAGCCTGTCGCGCTCGCTGGCCGGGACGGTGGCCGCGTCCGATGCGTTTTTCCCGTTTCGTGATGGATTGGATGCCGTGGCGGCCGCAGGTGCGACGGCGGTGATTCAGCCCGGCGGCTCAGTTCGCGATGCCGAAGTGATCGCGGCCGCCGACGAACACGGGCTCGCCATGGTGTTTACCGGGCGGCGGCATTTCAAGCATTAATCGCGCATTCACTTGAATCGGCGTGAATTGCGAGTGCTCTCGGCGATCGGCGATCAGCCTTCAGCGCTGAAAGCCGACAGCTGACTGCTGAAAGCCGATGCTGGCGCGGCCTCAACTGAGGTGCGCGCCGTGTAGACGACGGGTCTGAAGACCCTCCGCTACAGGGGCGCGATCAGTTCCGCGGGGGAAACGGTGGCGGGGCCGAATTTCGCGACCACGATTCCTGCCGCTTCGTTGGCGATCCGTGCGGCCTCGGCCATGGTGGCGCCGGCGGCAATGGCCAGCGCCAGCGTGGCGACGACGGTATCGCCCGCGCCGGTCACATCGGACACCTCGCGCGCCGTGGCCGGCAGATGGCCCTCGACGCCATCGCACGCGAGCCACATGCCCTGTTCGCCGCGCGTGATCAGCACGCCATGGCAGCGTGCGCGTTCACGAAAGATCGCCGCGGCCTGTTCGACATCCTCGTCCGTGCGGATGCGCAGGTGCGTGGCTACTTCCGCCTCGTGATGATTCGGGGTGACGATCGTCGCCCCGGCGTAGTGATCGAGATGCGGAATCTTCGGATCGACGAGGACCGGCACGCCCTGGGCGCGGGCCGCGGCGATCACGGCTGTCATCAGCCGTCGCGTGACGAGCCCTTTGAGGTAATCCGACACGATGACGGCGCCGGCGCGTGTGATGCGGTCGTGCAACTGGTCGATGAGCGCGTCTTCGACCTGCTCGGCTGCCGCCTCTTCTGATTCGTAGTCGACGCGCGCCACCTGCTGATTGCGCGTGGTGACGATCCGCACCTTCGTCGTCGTGCGCCGCTTCTCGTCGGTGATGAGACCGGACGCGTGGATCCCGGCAACGCTCATCAGTTCGCGCAATCGGGAGGCGGCCTGGTCCGGGCCGACCAGCCCAATGAGATCGACGTCGGCGCCGAGAGCGCGTACATTGAGCGCGACGTTCGCGGCGCCGCCCGCCCGGAACTCGTCACGTTCGAACGCGACGACCGGTACCGGCGCCTCGGGGGAAATGCGGGTGACGCGGCCGATCGTGAACTGGTCGAGCATGACGTCGCCGAGAACCATGACCCGCGCGCGCGCCATGTCGTGCACGATGGTGCGCGCTCGCTCGGCCGAGAGCGGTGGGACTCCGCGCCTCACGACGGGAGTCCCCCGTCACGGTCTGCGGCAAACGGCAGCGTGAGGAGGATCAGAAACAGCATCAGGAACTCGGAGTCGCCGAAGTTGTACTCGAACATTCCGGCAGTCAGCATGGCCGCGACGGCGCCCATGGCGACAGCGGCGAGTGCCCGATGCCGCGAGCGGTCGAGCAGCGGCCGCAGGCCCATCACCGCCGCCACGACGAACCAGATCCACATCGCCAGTGCCGGGAGCCCTCGCTCGGCGGCAATCTGCATCGGCACGTTGTGCAGATGCAGGTTGTGCTCCTGCACCGCCGTGGCGACGCGATAGTGCGGATAGGCGCGGCCGACCATTTCGGGGCCGACACCAGTCAGCGGGTGGTCCTTGATCATGGCCGCGCCGGCCTCGAGCATTGCCACCCGATCGCGACTCGTGGGATCGTTCATGTCGAATGCGGAGTAGATCCGGTCGGTCAGCGGCGCCGGCGACACGGCGATCACGACGGCCGCGACGATCGGGAGCAGTCCGACCAGACGGAAATCGCGGAGCAGGAGCAGCACACCCACCCCGGCGGCGGCGCCGACCATGGCGCTCCGGGTGAAACTGAGCATCAGGGCGGCGACGAGTGCCGGCATCACGACCGCGGCCCATCCCCGATCGCGCGGATCGAACAGCAACCGGCCGGTCGCTGCGCAGATCACGAGCATCAGCGTCCCCGAGTACGTCATCCAGTGCGACAGCGTGCCCTGAAGGCGGCGGTCGCTGCCGTAATTGAGAATCGCGTATTGCACCAGGCCGACCAGCGCACTGAGCGCGCCGATCGTGATGATCACGGTCAGCACCGTGCGCGCCCGCGCCCCGCGCGCGAACTCAAAGACGACCGGGACGAGCAGAAACAGCACCAACTGCTTGGAGTCGATCACGCTGGCGACCGGGTCGCCCGAATAGCCGGCCGCCAGGAGCGTCAGCGCCGCGTAGCCGACGAGCGGCCAGAAGAACGCCGGGGCCTCGAGCCGTTCGCGACGGACGACGTGTCCGGTAAACCAGCACAGCGCAGCTACCGTCAGGAAGATTTGGGCCACGGCGATCGACAACTGCACCGCAGCCACCAGCCCGAGCAGCGACGCCAGGCCGATGAGATCCAGGCGGTCCCGTGGTGCCTGGCCGGCGGTAAGACTCAGTGTCGTCACGGTTACGATGACTCCTCGTGTAGCAGTTGCCGTGCAGCGGCCAGCACGCGTTCCGGCGCCACCTGCGTCAAACACCGGAAATCTCCGGGCACACAGCGGCGCTGATGACACGGCCGGCAGGCCAGCGGGCCGCTGTCGACCGCGATCGCGCGCGCCTCAGCACCGCGCCACGGCATCGATCGCTCCGGCAGCGTGGGACCGAAGATCGCGACGATCGGCACCCGCGTCGTTGCGGCGATGTGCAGCGGCCCGCTGTCGCCGCCTACGTACAGCGCGGCTCGACAGGCCAGCGCCCGCAGCTCCGACAAGTCGAACTCTCCACAACGGAGAATGCCGTCCGCGACCTCGCCCGCGCGCGCCTGTGCGGCGGCGGCAATGGCATCGGCCGCACGGCCCTCCGACGGTCCCGACGTGATGATAATGCGCCTCGTGCGATCATCGCGCGCCAGAGCCGCCGCGACTTCCGCGAAATGCTCCGCGGGCCAGCGGCGGAAGGGGTTGCCGGCGCTCACGTGAATCAAGACGATCGGCGCGTCCGGCGGCACCTGCGCGTCGCGCAAGCGCTGCTCGACTGACCCGGTGGCCGCGGCATCGGCTGGCATTTCGACCGGTGCCGGGCCCGGTGTGGCAGGCGCGATACCGAGCGGCGTCAGGAGGTCGAACTGGTTCTGGACCGAGTGCCGCGGCGGCACGAGCGCGCGCGTCCACGTGACGCGATCCGTATAGACCCAGCGCCGGTACGGGAGCGCGTAGCCGACGCGGCGAGGCGCCCCTGTCGCCCGCGTCAGCCACGCACTGCGCGGTCCGCCGTGAAAATCGATGACGACATCGAACCTCGCACGGCGGAGCCGCCAGGCCAGTTTTGCGTCGCAGATCAGCCGCCGGACGCCGCGTGGCCGGTCCGCGACGATGACCGCATCGAGATGCGGGTTGTGCCGCACGACCGGTTCAGCCGGCAGTTCGACCAGATAGGCGAGCGTGGCGTCGGGGAAGTGATGCCTCAGCGCCGCGATGGCTGGCGTCGTGAACACGACATCGCCAATGAGGCGGAGCCGAATGAGCAGGATCTTCACCGCGCGGCTCCGTTCGCCGCCAGGGGTGGCCCTGAGCCTGCCGGAAGGTCCGAGTGATCCTGGGCGTGTGGATCGGTCAGGGTTCGACCGTCGCCTCGTCGATCAGCATCACCGGGATGTCGTCCTTGATGGGATAAACGCGGTGACACTGACTGCATTTGAGGGCGGTGCCGTCTTTGACGAGCTGAACGGGGGTCTTGCAGGCCGGGCAGGCCAGGATCTCGAGCAGCTCAGGGTCTACCGGCATGGGAGAATAATAACTGAAAGCCGACAGCTGACCGCTGAAAGCTGATGCTGGCGCGGCCGTCATCTCGAGTGCGCGCCAGTGTAGGATCCAGCCTATGCGTCGTTCCGTTCTCGCGTGCGTTCTCCTGCTGACGGGCGCCGGGCCGCTGTTTGCACAGACGGCGGCGTCATCCAGCGACCCGGCGCAGGCGTATTTCGAGTTCCTCATCGCGCGCCGGCTCGAGGGGCAGAACGACGCCGCGGGTGCGCTCCAGGCGTTGAAGCGCGCCATCGCGCTCGATCCGAAGTCGGCGGAGCTCCACGCGGAGCTGGCGGGGTTTCATGCGCGGCAAAATCAGGGCCCCGAGGCAGTCGCCGCCGCCGAACAGGCGCTGACGCTCGACGCGAACAGCACTGAAGCGCACCGCATCCTCGGCCTGGTTTTCGCCGCGTGGAGCGACACGGCGGGAGGGCAGGCGCCTGCCGGACGCTCACCGGCGCAACTGCGTGCCCGGGCCATCGAGCACCTCTCGAAGATTGTCGAGACGCCGGCGGTCGCCACGGATCTCAACATCCAATTGACGCTCGCGCGCCTGCATCTGCGTGCGGGCAGCGCGGCCCGTGCGGCCCCGCTGCTCGAAAACATCGTGTCGCAGGCGCCGTACGCCACCGAGCCCTACACCTTGCTGGCTGAGGCCCGCGTGACACTGGGAAACATCCAGGCGGCGGTGGAGGCGCTGGAGGCAGCGGCGAAGCTCAACCCCCGGCACTACCAGTCGCTGGGAGATCTTTACGAGCGACAGAGCCGTTGGGGTGATGCTGCGGCGGCTTACGAGCGTGCGATGGCTGCCTCCCGCGGGCCGGCGAGCCGCGACCTGCGGCTCCGATACGTCACCGCCTTGATCAACGTCGGTGACGAGCCGAGCGCAGGAAAAGCGCGTGATGTCCTCAAGGATTTTCTGATGACCGCGCCCGAGGACGCGCGCGGCCTCTTCCTGCTGTCAACGGCCAACTTGCGGCTGGGCGATCTCGCCGGCGCCGAGGGCGTCGCGCGAAAGCTCATGGCGCTCGACCCGACGGGCATCCCGGCGTTACACGCGCTGTCGGCGGTGCTCGTGGCGCGCCGCGAGTACCGCGAGGTGATCGACGTGCTGACGCCGCTCGCCAAAGACGTGCCGGGCCACGCCAGGGGGCGCGAGAGCGATGCCGCGCTCCTGCTGTCGCAGCTGGCGCACGCGCACACGCAGCTTGGCGAATACCAGCAGGCGATTGCCGTGCTGACCACGGCCGTCGCCAGCGATCCGCTGAACGCGCCGGCGCTCAATTCGCTGGGCTATACACTGGCCGATCGTGGCGAGCGGCTGCCCGAAGCCATCGCCTACATCGAGCGGGCGCTAAAGGTCGAGCCCGGCAACCCGTCCTATGTCGACAGTCTCGGGTGGGCGCTCTTCAAGCAGGGGCGCGTCGATGAAGCAGAACCGCACTTGCGCAAAGCCGCCGACGCGCTGCCCGACAATTCCGTGATTCAGGATCATCATGGTGACGCGCTCGCGCGGCAGGGCAAATATCAGGAAGCGATCGCGGCGTGGGAACGCGCCCTCAACGGTGACGGTGAGGACATCGACAAGGCCGTGGTCGAAAAGAAGATCCGCGACACTCGCGCACGAAAACCCTGATGCATCGGTGGCTCCTGCTTGTCTGCGCGGTCGCGCTCAGCGCGTGCGCCGCGCGTACACCCGCACGACCCACGGCACCGGGCGTACCGCATCCACCTGCTCTCGATCTCTTCACGAAGGCGACCGCCCGGTGCGCCGGCCTGACGACATTCACCGCGGCACTTCGATTGTCAGGAAGGGCTGGCCACGAGCGGCTGCGCGGGACACTGCTCACCGGTCTGGCGGCGCCAGCCTCGGTGCGGTTCGAGGCCGTGGCGCCGTTTGGTCAGCCCGTCTTCATCCTCGCCGGAACCGGCGGACGCGCCACTCTGCTGCTGCCGCGCGACAACATGGTGCTCACCGACGCCCCGGTGCCCGATGTGCTCGAACGCTTGACCGGTTTGCGGCTCGGTCCGGTGGACCTGCGTCTGCTTCTGACCGGTTGCCTGGCGCTGCCGGCATCGCCGCGCACCGGTCTTCTCTACGCACGCGACTGGCAGTCGGTTGTGGTCGGCGCCGGCACCGTGGCGTATCTCAGGACCATCGACGGACGTCCGCGCATCGTCGCCGCCGACAGTGGCGAGTGGCGTGTCGATTACGCGCAGTATCAAAACGACTGGCCACGGCAGGTGCGCCTCCGCACCGTCGCGGGTGATGTGGACATCACCGCGGTGCTCGAAGACATCGCGATCAACACCGAGATCGACCCCCGCGCGTTCGAGGTCACGGTTCCGGCCGGCGCCGAGCCCATTACACTCAACCATCTCAGGTCGGTCGTTCCCCTCCGTGCACCCTCGTGAGGAGATGAGCAGGCGACGGACAGAAGGGACCCCGGACGATGCGTATCGAGGAGGTAGCGGGAGAGCGGCGACGAAGGGTGACCGACTCGAAAAGGGAAAAATGTCTTCTGTGAATCGTGATTTTCTGTGGAGCTGATCCTCCCCGCGTTCGCCAAGATCAATCTCGATCTGCGCATCCTCGGCGTCAGGCCCGACGGGTTTCACGATCTGAAGACCATCTTCCAGTCGCTGGCGCTGCACGATGTGCTGACGTTCAGGGCGCGCAAAGGTCCGTTCGCGATCGAATGCGACGATCCGAAGATTCCCACCGACGAGCGCAACCTGATCTGGCGAGCGGCGGCGCTGTTGTGGCGAACGGCCGGCCGGCGCGGCGACAAGCCTCGTGATGCCGTGGTGAACCTCCGCAAGCGCATTCCTGCCGAAGCTGGCCTGGGCGGCGGAAGCGCCGACGCGACCATGGCGATTCTCGGCTTGGTGCGGACGTGGCGGCTCGATGTGGACGTGCCGACGATGAGCCGTCTGGCCGCTCGTGTCGGCGCCGATGTCCCGTTCTTTCTCGTCGGCGGGACGGCACTGGGTCTCGGTCGAGGCGATGACATCTATCCGCTGGCCGATTTACCCCGCACGCACGTCGTCCTGGTTCGCCCGCGTTTCGGCGTCTCGACCGGCGAGGCCTACGGCTGGTACGACAACGAGCCGCGCCGGCGCCTGAGGGAGCCTGCGCGCAAGCCGCTGCCGCCGAACTGGCCGGCATGGGCCATCAACCTGCGAAATGACCTCGAACTGCCGGTGACCGTTCGCCATCCCACGATCGGCCGTATCAAGCAGGCCCTGCTCGATGCGGGGGCGGTCGTGGCGGCAATGTCCGGTTCCGGCTCAGCGGTCTTCGGCCTGTACGAGCGGCAGGACGCCGCGCGGCGCACGGCCGCGGATCTGGCGCGCGCAGGCTGGCTGGTCGTGTCCACCCGCACGTTGTCGCGCGCCGAATACGCCGCCCGGATCCGACCCATGCTTGCCGGAATCCGTAAGCGTCGTATAAGCTAGGGGTTTGCCCGCTTCAGATGGGGCGTGGCCAAGTGGTAAGGCGCGGGTCTTTGGATCCCGTATTCGAAGGTTCGAATCCTTCCGCCCCAACCAATATCTGATATGCGACCGACCGGTTACGGCGATCT
>DATKDY010000013.1:0-3390 GCA_035512515.1 Vicinamibacterales bacterium | reverse complement strand
GGCTCGCGCTCGGCGATTTCGAGCTGGCACTGCGGGGCCTGTTAGGAGGTGCGTGTCACCGAACACTCAAATGCGGCCATGGCCGAATGCTTCAAAAGCGGCCAAGCTCAGGGTCGATAAGTATGAAGTCCGCGTCGCCGTTGATCAACCGGCGGGTTAGGGTTTGAGTGTCTTTCGCTCTTCCGCTGCTGTTTCGTCGTGTGGGTCTGGAATTCGACCTCCTCAGATGCCATAGGAGGCACGATCCCTTGTCGGTCCGACCCGGGGGATGCCCCGGTTTGGCGGCCGCGCCGCCATGACTGCGTCGGCTGCGTTAGGCATCGCGGCGTTGGCCAGCTGGTGTTTCATGGTCGCTGTTGGTACTCTTCGTCGGTGTCCGGCCCCGTAGGCGGTAGCTCTTGCCATTCATTCGCAGGATCTCGGCGTGTTCGAGGAAGCGATCCAGGATCGCGGTCGCGGCTGGCACGTCCCCGAGAAAGACGCCCCAATCCTCAGTCGGCCGGTTCGTCGTGATCAGCGTCGAGGCCTTGCCGTGCCGGCGTACGAAGATTTCCAGTAGGTCTTCCGCCGCCGCCGGGCCGAGCCGCTTCATGCCGAAGTCCTCGAGCACGAGCAAATCCACACGCGTCAGCTGCTCGACGAGCGCCCGGCGTTCGCTCATCGCCTCGGCTTCGGCGAAGTCCTGCGCCAGGTCGAAGGTCGAGCGAACGCGCGCACGGTAGCCACGGCGAATCGCCCCGATGGCAATCGCCGTCGCCGTGTGCGATTTCCCGACCCCCGGCGGGCCAATCAGGAGGACACCATGATGATCGGCGACGAAGCGCCCAGTGGCGAGTTCGGCGAGTCGTGCGCGCGGGAGCTTGGGATTGTACGTCCAGTCGAAATCTGCGAGCTCTTGGACGGTCGTGATCCCGGCTTGCTTGAGCCGCCGCGCGAAGAGCCGGTCCGAGCGGCGTGCGAGTTCGTCCTCGACGAGGAGTTCCAGAAACTCTCGGTGTGGCAGGCCAGCACTGGTGGCTTGCTGCAGCCGGCCAGGGAGCGCCTCCACCATGCCAGACAAGCGGAGATGACGGAGGCGGGTGTCGAGCTGCGGCGTGGTGGCCAACGCGATCGCGGTCATGGGAGATCCTCCAAGAAGTCCAAGCGGTAGTCGGTCATGGCGCGGATGCTGTCGTGTTCCTGGCGGAGCCTGGGTGGCGCGCGGCGGGCGGCCGCCTGCTCGGTTAGGCGCTTGACATCCTTATAGCGGAAGAGCCGGTGGATCGTCGCTTGTGTCGCGGCTTGGAGCAGCGGCTCGCGCGCGTGCGTCCGTGTTAGGTGCAAAACGCCTTGGATCAGACGATAGGCGCGTACACCGCGCTCTTGGACCGCGTCCTCGGCCCACCGGCGTAGTGCCTCGCCCACGCGCGCACAGCGGGCGAGGAGGCCGGCTTCGAACGCGCGCTGTGTGGACGTGGTCTCGTGCGGTGAGCCGCCCGGACGCGGCGCAAACTGGCCGGGCCCGATCCGCCGGTGCACGGTGACGATCCTGTTCTGGTGGAAGAGGCGGACGAGATGCTGGTCCCAGCGCACCCTCACGATCTCCTTCAAGAGCGCGAGCGGGGCTGGATAGAAGGCGCCCATGACCTCGACATGGCCGTCGTCGTGCACGGTGCGCATGCCAGTGTCGAAGAAGGGAAACGGCTCGGCGGCCAGTGCCTGGAGCGCTGGGCGATCAGTCTCGAGAAAGTGCGCCCAGACTTGCTTGCGCGTCGTCCCGTGGATGCGGAGCCGCGCCACGGTGCGATTCCAGTGCTGAAGAAACTCGTTATGTGCCGCGAGGCTGTCAAAGCGACGGCCCTTCAGCGCGTTGTCTTTGACGTATCCCCCACTGCGCTCCTGCTTCCCATTCTCCTGTGGTGTGCGCGGCCGGGTCGGCAGCGAGGTGAAGTTCCAGTGCTTCGCGAAGGCGGAGTAGATCTCGTTCGAGTCAGGATCGTAGAAGCACGCCCGCGTGACCGCCGCCTTCAGGTTGTCGTGGCGGAGAACCTTCGGAACGCCGGCGAGATCCTGGAAGGCGCGCTCGTGAAGCCGGAGGAAGGTTTCGAGCTTCTGGTCCCACGCGGCTTCCTCATAACCGTGACGCGAGCAGCACAGCGTCAGGCGGAAGACCCACGGCCGCTGCCACTCGCCCGTCTCCGCACGCAGCGTCGGCGCTCCGCGGAAGAAATCCACCTGTCCCTCTTCGCCCGGCGGGCTGTGGTACACGCCGACCACCCGCCTCGGAGGCGCGAGACACCGGATGTAGCGCTTGACCGATTCGTAGCTCGCCGTGTAGCCGTAGTCCTCGCTCAGGTCCTGCCAGATGCGTTGCGCCGAAAGGCCTTGCTCCAGTTTCTCCTCGATCGCGCTCCGAAACGGCGCGGCGGTCGACCGCGCACGCCGGCTCTCGCGCGCTGAGCCGGCGAACACTTCGGCCGCATTTGCGTCGGAGCCGGCGAACACTTTGGCCGCATTTGACCGCTCAACCGCGGCCTTCTCGCCTTCAGCCGTCGCGGAGCCGGCGAACACTTTGGCCGCATTTGCGCGGCGTATCTGATCGTAGCGCGAGACGGTCTCGCGCCGTACGCCAGTCTCGGCCTCGATCCGTCGGTACGACCAGTCTAATTCCAGAAGTGAGATAACCTGTTGTCGCTTCATGCCATTCAGGTAGTGGCTCATCGCCTCCCCGCGGGAAAAGGTCCCGAAGAATGGCGTCTCGCCCTATGCCTGAGTCTGGCCGCTTTTCAGGTGTTCACTCGTGGCCGCTTTTGGGTGTTCGCTGACATCCTTACCTCGCTGCGAACGCCATGGAGGAGCACCTGTCGATCCTCCTCCACCGCGCTGACGCTGCCCGGTCCGACGTTCTCGTAAATGACAGCGTCTACGTCTGGTGGGGCAAGATCCGGTCGCCTAACCGCCAGCAGCCGCAGGCGCATCTTCACGAGATCCGCCAAATAGCCTCTCAACTCGAGCACGAGCAACGTGAGTCGCTCGATCTCTACCTCACCGACTACCAGTCCCTCTACGTGGCCGAGGTGGACGAGATCGCCGAGGGGGATCTGACAGCCGAGGAGCAAAGGCAGGCGCCCGCGTACTACTTCGGGACGCCGAAACTGAACTGTGACTTCTGGTTCTGTGTACGGGACATTCGCCGCCTTGTGGTGGACGATATGCCGGCCGTGATCGCCGAGCTCAAGAACCTGCGCAACGTGCATTACAACGAACGCCCCGTCTCGCTGTTCGGAGGAATGGTCGACCTTCCGCTCATTGTCCATCGTCCCGACGGTCGCGCCATGTTCGACCACGCCGAGCGCGATCACGCGACCGGCGGCCGATTGTGTGCGCAATTCGACGCAGAACAGGGAGCCG
>DATKDY010000012.1:0-8054 GCA_035512515.1 Vicinamibacterales bacterium | reverse complement strand
CTGCGGGATGAAGGTGTAGGGGCGATCGAACGTGATGCCCTGCGCCTCGAGCTGCTTGCAGAACGCCTCGAGGTTCTTTACTTCGAAGCCGATGTGATCGATCGCGCGGCCGCGCGTGCCGACCACCGGTTCGGCCGTGCCGCCGAAGGTGAGGTTGACGCCCGGGAGGTCGGCCGCCTTGAACGTGCCGCGCATGCCGGCCCGGGCGCCAAACGTCTTCACGTACCACGCCTGCATCTCGTCGATCTTGTCGGTCGCGAAGTGCACGTGGTGATTCGACACGGGGACCTTGACCGACGGATTTTCGACGAACTCGACTTTCGTCCCTTCCGGCAACATCGTGTACGCGATGTTCGTTTTGGTCGACTCGATGTAGGCGATGCCGTCCTTGACGGTCTGCGATGGCGGCACCTCCTCGCGCGTCACGATAGGGTAGCCGGCGGCCTTTACTCGGTCGATCATCTTGCGCACGCTCGGCACGTAGAAGCCGACGTGATTGACCGTCGTACCTTTGGAGCCGCCGGTCGGCGCGCGCTCGGTGAAGACGATGATCACGTTGGGGAACTTCACCATCTGCAGCGGTCCGGCGGCGGCCGGCGTGCCGCCCAGCGTATCCACCCAGAACTTCCTGGCTTCGCCGATGTCCGGGACGTTCAGATGGTGGTGCGCGTAGACGAGGTCGTTGTCGTCGAGCAGCGGCAGCTGCGCCGACGAGTGACTCGTGGCCACAAACGTTGCGATCAAGGCGAGAGCGAGTGTTCGCATGAATTCTCCTGAATGTGCCGTCCGCCGTCGCTTCAACGCAGGCGGACGGGGGCACTATACGCCAGATCGATGAGCTCCACGGTGTGGTGAATCGGGACGTCCAGATGCCGCGCGATCTGCGCGAGGCAGCCGATGTTGCCGGTGACGACCAGATCCGGATCTGGCACGCTGATCGCCATGGCTTTGCGCCGTCCGAGCTCCGCGGCCGTATCGGGATGTTCCAGGTTGTACAGTCCCGCAGAACCGCAACACATCTCGTCGTCCTCGATGTCCACCAGCGTGAGGTTGGCAATCTCCCGGAGCAGTCTGCGTGGCGCCGCGCGGATGCCCTGGCCGTGCGACAGGTGACAGGCGTCGTGGTAGGCGACAGTGGTGGGCCGGTCGAGTGCAAGAGGCGTCTGCAGGCCAAGGGTGTCGAGAAACTCCGCCACGTCACGCACCGGCGCGGGGTAGTCCTGTTCCTTCATGGCGGAGCCACAGCCGGCGGCGTTGGTGACGATGGCATCCACGTCGGAGGGGAAAATGCGCGCGTTGTGGTCGGCCAGGGCCATCGCGCGCGACTCGAATCCGCTGTGGAGTGCGAGCGCACCGCAGCATCCCTGATCTCGGGGAACGACGACGTCGACGCCGTTGGCGGCGAGGACCCGAAGCGTCGCGCGATTGATCGACGGCCGCAGTACTCGCTGCACGCATCCGGTGAGCAGCGCGACCCGGGCGCGTCGTGGGCCGACGGCGGGGAAATATGCGGGAAGAGGATCGTCGTCGGGCAGCAGGCTGGCGGGAAGCAGCTGCAGCATGCCGCCCAGCTTCGCTGGAAGCAGTGGCGCGGCGAGCCGTGCCAGTCGTCCAGCGTGGTGCGCGGCCCGAAAGCGCGCGGGCGATTCGAGCACGGAGAGGAGGATCCGCCGGAACAGCCGCTCGGGTGCGGGTCGTGCGCGGGCTTCGATCCGGGCGCGAAAGGGCACGACCAGCTCGCGGTAGCGCACGCCCGAGGGGCATGCCGTCTCGCAGGCGAGGCAGCCGAGACAGCGATCGATGTACGGACGCACATCGTCCAGCGCCAGCTCGCCCTCGAGCGCCTGCTTCATCAGGACGATGCGGCCGCGTGGCGAGTCCATTTCTTCGCCCATCACCTTGTAGGTGGGGCAGGCGGCGAGGCAGAAGCCACAATGGACGCACGTGGTGACGGCGCGCGCCATCGCGTCGCCGTGGGCGCCAAGGTCAGCGGCGGGAATCTGGTGCTGCACTGAACTTGTTCTGCGGATCGAGGACGCGGCGGACGCGTTCCTCGAATTCGTTGTGGACGAGGTGGCCGATGCGCTCGCCGGCCTGCGGGCCGCGGATGACCAGGCCGGTCAATTGCGTCTGCTGCAGCGCGCGGGCCAGGCCGGCGAGGTGGTCGGTGGAGAGCCAGGCCACGCTGCCCGCGCACATGAAGCGCGCCGTGGTGACGTGATCGCGCAGTTTCTGCCAACTGTTCATCAAGCCCGCGACCTTGACGCACGACGCAGGGTCTGTCCCCGCACCGTGCGACGCAGTGACGCACGACGCACGGTCTGTCCCCGCACCGTGCGTCCCCGCACCGTGCGCGCGGCCTGAGCCCAGCAGATCGGCCAGCCGCGACGCCCGCGCGTCGATCGCACGCCGGTTGCCGGCGATCTGTACCGACAGTGTCCCCCGCTCGTCGAAATCGATCGCCTCGCAATCGCACCGCAGGCGCTCGACCTCGCGGGCGGCGGCGAACGCATCCGCGGCGCTGCCGCACTCCACGGTGATCGTGCGCCGCGCTTCGGGTTGCGGAAAAACCTTGAACGTCAACTCGGTCAGCACGCCGAACCGCCCGAGACTGCCGACCATGCCGTGGTGCAGCAGAAATCCCGCGGCGTTCTTGACCACCTGGCCGCCGCTGCGAATCAGGCGACCCTCGCCGTCCACGACGCGGACGCCGATCAGAAAGTCGCGCACGCCGCCGTAGCGATAACGCCCGCGCCCGCTGACCCCGCTGGCCACGGTGCCGCCGATGGTCGCGCCGTCGGCGGCAAACGGCGGATCGAAGGGCAGGTACTGCCCATGCGCATCGAGTGCTTCGTCGATGACCCGCACTGGCGTCCCCGCCAGCGCCGTGAACACACATTCGGCCGGCGAGTACTCGGTAACGCCAGAGAGCCCCGAAAGGCTGATCACCGTGCCCCCACGCGGCAGAGCGGACTTCGTGCCGCCGCCACGCACGCGCACGGCCGGGTTATGGCGCACCGCCTGTTGCAGCGCGTCGATCGTCGTCGGCTGCAGCGTCATACGCGTGAGATCACTCCCGCCCGTTCCAGCGGATGCAGTCCGTACCCGCCCTGCGACGCGCTGGCGGCTCCCAGCATCTTGCCGCGATTCGCGAGATCCCTGGGATCGATCGCCGCGTGCAGGCGCCGCATGAACGCGACATCGTCCTCCGCATACATCTCGCCGAGGAACCCGCGCTTTTCGAGCCCGACACCGTGTTCGCCGGTGATGGAGCCGCCCAGCTCGATGCACAGCCGCAGGATGTCCGCCGCCAGCCCCTCGGCGCGTTCGAGGGCGCCGGCTTCGCGTCCGTCGAACAGGATGAGCGGGTGCAGGTTGCCATCCCCCGCATGAAAGACGTTCGCGACTCGCACGCCGTGGGAGGCGGACAGCTGCTCGATGCGCGACAGCGCCTCGCCGAGTCGCGTGCGCGGCACCACGCCGTCCTGCACGATGAAATCCGGGCTGATGCGGCCGACCGCCGAAAACGCGCACTTGCGCCCCTTCCAGATGCGCGCGCGATCGGCCGCGTCGGACGCCACGCGCACGGCCGTCGCGCCGGAGGCCTGAATGATCGCCCTCAGGCGATCGAATTCCGCGTCCACCTCGGCCGCATCGCCCTCGAGCTCGACGATGAGAATGGCGGCGGCGCCGGGCGGATAGCCAGCATCCACGGCCGCCTCGGCCGCGTCGATGGCGAGCCGGTCCATGATCTCCATCGCTCCCGGCAGCAGCCCCTCCGCGATGATGCGCGACACCGCGTCGCCGGCGTCCTGCAGCGACGAATACGCTGCGAGCAGTGTCTGGTACGACTCCGGCCGCGGCACCAGACGTAGGGTGATCTCGAGCGCGATGCCGAAGAGGCCTTCCGAGCCGACGAACATCCCCACGAGATCGGGTCCAACATGCTCGACCGTGTCCCCGCCAAGCTGCACGACCGCTCCGTCGGGAAGAACGGCCTTGATGCCGAGCACATGATTGGCGGTCATGCCATGCCGAAAGCAATGCGCGCCGCCGGAGTTGAAGGCGACGTTGCCGCCAATCGTGCAAATCGACTGACTCGAGGGATCCGGTGCGTAGTAGAGACCATGCGGCGCGGCGGCTGCCGTCACGTCGAGATTGACGACGCCGGGCTCGACCACGGCGACGCGCGCTGCGGGGTCCACGCGGACGACGCGATTCAAGCGATTGAGCGCGATGACGATGCCGTCGTCGACCGGAACGGCGCCGCCGGAGAGGCTCGTGCCACTGCCGCGCGCCATGAATGGCACACCCGCGTCGTGACAGCGTCTGACCGTCTCGACGACTTCGTCCTGGGTTTGCGCCAGCACCACGGCACGCGGACGGCCGCGAAACGTCGTGAGTCCATCCGACTCGTACGGCGCCAGTGCCCCGGCGTGCGTCAGCAGCCGATCACCTGGATAGATCCGCGCGAGCGCCGCAAGCAGGTCCTGAGGTTGGTGCCCGGCGTCCGAAGCGTGTCGTGCGGTGTCTGTCCGATGTCTGGAGTCTGCCATCTGGGTTCGAGGCGTCGGCCCGGGCCTGCCCTAAGCTTACGCCTGACGCAGAGTCCGCATCGGCAGAACCCCGCCCGCTGTCACTCGCCGCGCAGCGCCGGAAACGGACTTGTTCTGGCGACCTGCCGCGCGGGAATGGCCGCGGCACCGAGGGCGCAGCACGCCAGCACGGCAATCACGACGATGAATGTCGTCGGATCGCTGAGAGACGTTTCGTAGAGAACCGCGCGCAGGCCTGGCGCGAGCGCGAACCAGACCAGCATCCCGCCGGCAACGCCGGGCGCGAGCATCGCGACGGCCTGCATGACGATGCCGCGCTGAAGGCGTCGCGGATCCGCACCCAGGGCGAGTCGCAGCGCCAGCTCGAGCCGTCGCCGGCTCACGTCGTGCGCGACAACGCCGAACACGCCCACGGCGGCGATGATCATCGCGAGCAGCGCGAACGCCGAAAACGTCGTCGCGACGACCCGTCGGAGGGAAACCCCCGGCGAGGCCGCCACGACATCGGCGAGCGCGCCTGGCGAATACACCGGCAGCCGTGGATCGAGCCGGCGTGCCTCGGCGCGGAGGATCTGCAGGGCATCCGCTGGATCGCCTGAGGTGCGCATCACGATGTGGTTCGAACGCGAAGGTTGCTGGAGCGCGCTGAAGTACACCGTCGGCACATCGCCTTCGTCCAGCGCACGATGCTTGACGTCAGCGACGACGCCGATGATCTCGGCTGGCCCGGACAGCGCGTGCACCCAGAGAGTGCGGCCGGCCGCGCGGCCGTCACCGAACAGGCGCTCTGCCGTGCGGCGACTGACGATCACGCGCGCCGGCGCACGCCCATCGTCACTGGCGGTGAACTCACGGCCGTCGATGAGTGGAATCCCGAGCACGCGGAAATAGCGCGGTCCTGCGACCCGGGCGACGGCGTCCAGGCTTGCCGAATCGCGCGCGAGTCCGGCGAGCGTGCGGCCGCGGTCACCGGTCAGCGGCAGTTCGTCGACGATGGCGACGGAGCCTTCACCGAGGCGTGCGCCGAGCGCGGAGTCCAGCTGTGAATAGAACGTGCTCACCGCAGCGGCATCGCGATACTGCGGAGCGGGCAACGACATGCGTGCGACGAGGACGCGCGCAGCGTCGAAGCCGGGACTGACCGACGTCAGACGCTGCAGGCTGCGGCCGACCAGCAGCATGGCGGCGACGAGCACGAAGGCGATGGTCACTTCGCCGATGACCAGCGCGCGCCGCACCAGGATGTCCCTGCCCGAGGCGCTGGCCAGTTCGCGGCCGGCGGCGATGGCGCGGCGGCGTTTCACCGCCGAGATCGCCGGGACGGCCGCGCACAGCCAGGCGCACGCAACGGCCATGGCGGCGAGCGCGCCGAACGCGCGCCAGTTGCTGGACGTGTTGACGGTTGCGCCCAGGGAGTCTGATGCGAGCTGGACGGCCGCCGGCGCTGTCCACAGCGCCAGCAGCGCGCCGGCCGCGGTCCCGCACGCGACGATCAGGTGGGACTCAAACAGCACCTGCCGCGCGATCTGCCCGCGCGTGGCACCGAGCGCCGCCCGGACCGCCAGCTCTCGCGATCGGTCCATCGTCCGGAGCATCAGCAGGCCTGAGAGGTTTGCCGCGGTGAGCGTCACGGCCAGCAGTGCGGCCATCAGAAGCAGCGGCATCGCCGTCTGCGCGCTGCCTGCCAGGATTGTCTGGAGAGGCCGGACCGCCGCGCGTGTGCTCTCGGGCGTGGCACCCGGGCGCTCGTCGAGGAGAGCGAGGGTCGACGTGACGGATACCCCGGGCTGGAGCCGGCCAAGGAGGCGGACGCGCGTGCCGCCGTCGAGGTCGCCGATCATCAGCGGCAGCCAGAGCGACGAGCGGTTCAGCGGGAACTCAAACGCCGGCGGCAGGACGCCGACGATGATGTGTGGCTGGCCGCCGAGGACGATGGCCTTGCCGAGCGGATGCGGATCCGCGTGCAGGTGCCGACGCCAGAAGTCGTCGGAGACGACGATGACGGGGCCTTCGGCGTCGCCGAAGAGGCGTCCCATGCGCGGCGTGACACCGAGCAGGCGGAGCAGGCCGGGCGTGGCCGCGGTCGCCGAGAGCCGCTCGGGCTGTTCGCTGCTCGACAGCGTGACGTTGACCGGATCGTATGGCTCGAGTTGCACGGCAGTGGCCGCTCGTGCGCGCCACGCTTCGAATGTCGCCATGCTGACGCCCCGTGGCGACGCGCCGGGCTCATCGATCGGCACTTCGCCGGCGACCACGAGCATCTCTGGATCCGGGAATGGGAGCGGGGCGAGGAGCGTGCGATCGACGACGGCCGCGATAGTCGTGCCCAGGCCCAATGCCACGGCGAGGCTGACGACGGCAGCGATCGCGCTCGCTGGAGAACGCCGCAGGCTGCGCCAGGCGTAGCGGAGATCGCTCAGCATGGTGCGCGCGGCGGCAGCAAGCAGAATGCCAGTGGCGGGCCCCGGAGAACGCACGCGTGGCCGTGCCGCTCTCGCGACAGGTGTGGACCGTCGTGGGATCGCGACGTTCAGGATCGAACAGGGTGTGGCAGAAGGTCGGGGGCGGCGTCCTGCAGCAAGGCCGCGACCGGTGGCGTCTCGCCATCCGCTTCTGAGAGGCCGAGGCGCTGCCGCTTGAGATAGAGGCCCTTGCGCGACAGGCCCAGGCGTTCGGCCGCGTCTTCCAGTCGGCCGCCGGTCAGGCGGAGCGCATAGCGGATCATCGAACGCTCGACGTGTTCGAGGGCCGCGGACATGGGTTGATCGACGCGGACGACGAATTCGGTGGGCGCCAGGTAGCGCTCCGTGGTGGGGATGGTGCGGCGGCTCGACGCGATCGGTTGCGACAGGTGTTCGGGCATCAGGATGGCGCCGGATTCGGCGAGCGCGACCATGCGTCTGACTTCGTTGGCGAGCTGTCTGACGTTGCCGGGCCAGTTGTAGAGGATCAGGTACTCCATCGTTTCGTCCGCGACTTTGAGGCCCATCTTCTGTGATTCGCGGCTGCACTTGTCCATGTAGTGCTGGACGAGCGCCGGGATCTCTTCCCGGCGTTCGCGGAGTGGCGGCACGTGGAGGCGGACGACGTTCAAGCGATAGAAGAGGTCTTCGCGGAAGCGTCCGTCCTCGACCATTTTCTCGAGGTCGGCGTTGGTGGCGGCGACGACGCGGACGTTGACCTCGATGGGGCGGGGTTCGCCGAGCGGGTGGATCTCGCCGGCTTCGAGAAAGCGCAGCAGCTTGGGTTGGACGTCGAGGGCGAGCTCGCCGATTTCGTCGAGGAAGAGAGTGCCGCCGGCGGCGGCGCGAATGACTCCCTGAAAGGCCTCGGTGGCGCCGGTGAAGGCGCCTTTGCGGTAGCCGAAGAGCTGTGCGTCGAGCATTTCGCGGGAGACGGCGCTGCAGTTGAAGGGGATGAACGGCTTGTTGCAGCGCGGGGAGGCGTCATGCAGGGCGCGCGCCAGCAGTTCCTTGCCAGTGCCGGTTTCGCCGGTGA
>DATKDY010000011.1:0-14491 GCA_035512515.1 Vicinamibacterales bacterium | reverse complement strand
CGCGCTCGAGACGACGCTCGACGCGGCCGCCGCGGCGCACGCCAACCCGGGACGCCGCGCGTTCCAGCGGCTCAATCGCGCCGAGTACGCGGCCGCCATCCGCACGCTGTTCGGCCTCGACATCGACGTCAGCACCTATCTGCCCGCCGACACGATCAGCGCGAGCTTCGACAACATCGCCGACGTGCAGATGCCCTCCGCGACGGTGATGCAAGGCTACATGCGAGCGGCCGCGCACGTCAGCCGCATCGCCGTCGGCGATCCGGCGATCGATGCGAGCTCGACGCAGTACGAGGTGCCGCGGACGAAATCGCAGAAAGGCCGCGTCGACGGCGCACCGTTCGGCACGCGCGGCGGCACCGTCGTCGTCCACAACTTCCCCGCCGACGGCAGCTACACCTTCCAGATGCTGCTCCACGGCGAGCCGACCGGGTTTCTCTTCGGCCGGACCCAGGGCGATATCCAGATGGAGGTGGCAATCGACGGCGGGCGCGTCGCGTTGCTGACCGTCGATCGCTGGATGTCCGAGGCCGACCCGGAAGGGCTCACGCTCTCCACCCCGCCCATCCATGTGCGAGCCGGACCGCGGCGGGTCGCGGCGACGTTCATTCAGGAATTCGAGGGGACGGAAGACGATCTGATCAAGCCGATTGATCATACGCTGGCCGACACGCAAATCGGCGTCGGCTACGGCGTCACGACGCTTCCGCACCTCCGCAATCTGGCGGTCGTCGGACCCTTCGAGGCCACGGGCGTGTCCGATCATCCGGCCCGGCGCGCGATCTTCATCTGCCGCCCGACGGCGCCGCAGGAAGAGGTCCCGTGCGCCCGGCGCATCGTCGAACGGCTGGCGATGCAGGCGTATCGCGGGTCGGTATCTCAATCAGACGTGGACGAGTTGATCGGGTTCTACGAGAAGGGCGCACGGTCCGGCGGCTTCGAGGCGGGCGTGCGCATGGCGCTGCAGGCGATGCTCTCGAGCCTGCACTTCGTCTTCCGCGTCGAAGAGATCCCGGCCAACGTCAGGCCGGGTGCGACGTACCGAATCAGCGATCTCGACCTCGCGTCGCGGCTGTCGTTTTTCCTCTGGGGCACCATTCCCGACGCGGAGCTGATCGACATCGCACGTCGAGGCGGCTTGTCTCGCCCCGACATGTTCGATCGGCAGGTGCGACGGATGCTCGCCGACCGGCGAGCCGACGCGCTCGGCACGCGCTTCGCGGCACAGTGGCTCCGCCTGCAGGATCTGCACAAGGTCGAACCGGATGCGTTGTCGTTCCCGTACTTCGACGAATCGCTGGCCGACGCGATGGCGCGCGAGACCGAGCTGCTCTTCCAGCATCTGGTGCGCGACGATCGCCCGGCGCTGGAGCTGCTGACGGCCGACTATACGTTCGTCAACGAGCGTCTCGCCCGGCATTACGCCATCAGCGGCGTGAGCGGTCCGGACTTCCGCAAGGTGTCGTACCCCGACGACACGCGACGCGGCCTGCTCGGCCACGGCAGCGTGCTCACGCTGACGTCGCACGGCAACCGGACGTCGCCGGTGCTGCGCGGCAAGTGGGTCATGGAGGTGCTGCTGGGCAGTCCGCCGCCACCGCCGCCCGCGGACGTGCCGGACCTCGACGAAACGAAGAACGCGCAGGACGGCCGCCTGCTCTCGGTGGCCGAACAACTGGCGCAACACCGCGCCAGCCCGGCCTGCAGCTCGTGTCACAACGTGATCGATCCGATCGGCCTGTCGCTCGACAACTTCGATGTCACCGGCGCGTGGCGCATCAAGGATCGCGGTGTGCCGGTCAGCGTGACCAGTCAGCTCTATGACGGCACGCCGCTCAACGGCGCGGCGGATCTGCGCGCGGCGTTGATGGCGAAGTCCGATGCGGTGGTGACCCACCTGACCGAACGGCTGCTGTCGTACGCGCTCGGCCGCCGAGTCGAGTATTACGACATGCCCACGGTGCGCAGAATCGTGCGGGACGCCAAGGCGGGCGACCACAGGATGTCGTCGCTGATTCTCGGCGTGGTGAGAAGCGCCGCGTTTCGAACGGCGCTGGCGGAAGAAGCGGACAAAGAATCGAAGTGATGCTTTCGGCTTTCGGCCTTCAGCTTTCGGCCAGAGAGGGCTGATAGCTGATCGCCGATAGCTGAACGCTCGGAGCGCCCGGCGGCAGGTGAAGGACCCGCCGGGCTTAACCAAAGAGGGCCACGGCGATGTTTTTGACTCAGAAGCACTTGTCGCGCCGCAGTGTGTTACGTGGCGTCGGCGCCACCATCGCGCTGCCGTTTCTCGACTCGATGATTCCCGCACGGTCCGTTCTCGCCAGGACGGCGGCGACCCGGGCGGCAAACCGTGCGCGGCTGGTCTGTATCGAGCAGGTGCATGGCGCGGCTGGCATCAGCGAGTACGGTCTGAAGCACCATCTCTGGATTCCCGCCGCGACCGGCCGCCGCTTCGACATCAGCCAGGGCAACCTGAGCCCGCTCGAGCCGTTCCGCAATCACCTCACCATCGTCAGCAACACCGACGCGCGGATGGCGGAAGCACAATCTCCTCCGGAAGTGGGCGGCGATCATTTCCGCTCCAGCGCCGTCATGTACACGCAGGCGCATCCGAAGCTGACCGAAGGCTCCGACGTGAGGGTCGGGATCTCGATGGATCAGGTGTATGCGCAGCGATTCGGCCAGGACACGCCCATCCCCTCGATGCAGCTCACCATCGAGCCGGTGGATCAGTCGGGCGGCTGTGCCTACGGCTACGCCTGCGTCTACACCGACACGATCAGCTGGGCGGCTCCGAGCCAGCCGCTGCCGATGGTGCGCGACCCGCGTTTCGTGTTCGAGCAGCTGTTCGGCTCGGGCGGCACGCCGGAGCAGCGCGCCGAGCGGCGTGCGACCGACCGCAGCATCCTCGACATGCTGACCAGCCAGATGGCCGGCTTGCGGCGATCGCTCGGACCGTCGGACCGGCAGCGCCTCGATCAGTACTCGAACAACCTCCGGGAGATCGAACAGCGCATCGCCCGCATCGAAGCCCGCAACACGAGCGGCGAGGCGCGCGAGCTGCCTGGCGCGCCGGCCGGCGTGCCGGATTCGTATGACGAACACGTCAAGCTGATGTTCGATCTGCAGGTGCTCGCGTTCTCGTCGGACACGACGCGCGTCTTCTCGTTCAAGATGGGCCGCGACGGTTCCGGCCGCGTGTACCCGGACAGCGGCGTCGATCGCGGATTCCACGATGCCTCGCATCACGGCACGTCCGACGAACGCATCCGGCAATTCGGCGAGATCAACAAGTACCACGTGTCGCTGCTGCCGTACTTCCTCGACAAGCTTCAGAACACGATGGATGGCGAGGCGAATCTCCTCGACAAGACGCTCGTGCTCTACGGATCGCCCATGGCCGTCGGCAACACGCACAACCATCGCAATTGCCCGCTGATCCTGCTGGGCCGGGGCGGTGGTGTCGTCGAGCCTGGTGTGCACGTCAAGGCACCGAAGGATACGCCGATGGCGAACGTCATGCTCACGCTGCTCCATCGGCTGGGTCTCGAGGAGTTGACGTCGTTTGGCGACAGCTCCGGAGAATTCTCGTTCAGCGCGCCAGACACGACCGTGGCCTAGCACGCCAGTCGCGGAGGAGAACCGACATGTTGAACCGTCCACGCGTCACCGCGCTTGCGCTCGTCGTGTCGTGCGCGCTCGTCGGTACCACCATGGCTGCCCGTCCGTCGGCCTTGGCCCCCGAAGGCTCGGCGAAGGGGACAGAGACCGCGGACTCGCCCGTGGCCGACGCGGCGATGCGTGGCGACACCGAGGGTATCCGAACCCTGCTGCGCGGCGGCGCGGACGTCAACGCCGCTCAGGCCGACGGCATGACGGCCCTGCACTGGACCGCGCTCGGCAACGATCTGGAGACGATGAATGTCCTGCTGTACGCAGGCGCCGCGACTGAAGCGCTGACGCGGGTGGGCGCCTACACGCCGCTTCACCTCGCCAGCTCCAGGGGGCACGCCGGGGCGGTGGCGCGTCTCGTCCAGGCGGGCAGCAAAGTAGGACCATTCACGGCGACCGGCGTACAGCCCCTGCATCTGGCGGCACAAACGGGCAGCGTGGACGCGGTCACGGCGCTCATCGATGGTGGCGCTGACATCAATGCGAAGGACAAGACGCATGGCCGGACGCCGCTCATCTTCGCGGCGTCGCAGGATCGCGTTGACGCCATCAAGTTGTTGCTGGCGCGGGGCGCAGACGCCCGCCTGACGACGAGAGTGATCGACTATCGCGCGCGCGCCGCGGCCGACACCCAGGCGCGGCAGCTCCGGGACAAGATTGCCTCCGCACGAACGGGACGCGCGATCGACTCGAACTTCGATCCCGACCCGCCGGCCCCCGGAGCCCCCGCTTCGGGCCAGGGGGCGGCAGTGGGCCGAGGCGCAGCGGTGGATCCGAACGACCCGGCTGTTGCGGCGAGAGGGGGACGCGGTGGAGGCGGCCCGCGGCCGCCATCGGACATCGAGCAGATCGGCAACCAGGGCGGCTTGACCGCCCTGCACTACGCGGCGCGCGATGGGTTTGCCTCCGCCGCGCTCGCGCTCCTCGACGCCGGCCTGAGCGCGAATGTGCCGACCGGCGGTGATCGCTCGACCCCGATGGTCGTCGCGATCATCAACGGCCAGTACGATCTGGCTCTCGCATTGCTGGCGCGCGGCGCCGACCCGAATCTGGCCACCGACGATGGCGTGACGCCGTTGTTTGCCACGCTCAACAACCACTGGGCGTTGCGCACGTGGTACCCGCAGCCGACAGCGGGGGCACAGCAGAAGGCGTCGTATCTCGACGTGCTGGAGGCGCTGCTGAGAGCCGGCGCCGATCCAAACGCGCGGACGCTGTTGCACATCTGGTACGCGGCGTACAACACCGGCCGCATGGGTGTGGACTTCACGGGCGCCACGCCGTTCTGGCGCGCGGCCTACTCGCTGGACGTCGACGCCATGCGTCTGCTGGTCCGCTACGGAGCCGACCCGCACATTCCAACCGTCACGTTCGGCACGCCTCGCCGCGACGAGGACCCCTCAGGCTTGCCCGCGGTCGCGACCGGGGGTCCGCACGTGCCGCCCCTGCATGCCGCGAGCGGGGTCGGCTACGGCACGTCGCGCGTCGCACAGCAGCATCGGCACGTGCCGGACGGTTGGCTGCCGGCGGCCAAGTACTTCCTCGAGGAGCTCGGCGTGGACGTCAACATTCGCGACGCCGAGGGTTTCACCGCGCTTCATCACGCCGCCGCGCGGGGAGACAACGAGACGATTCAGTATCTGGTGAGCCGCGGCGCAAACGTCATGGTGGTCAACCGCGCCGGACAGACGACCGTGGACATGGCCAACAGCCCCGAGCAGCGAACACAGCCGTTCCCCGCCACCATTGCGCTGCTCGAAGCGATGGGGGCCAAGAACAATCACAATTGCCGCGCGTGCAAGTGACCGCCGCAACGACTCAGCTCGCGGCGCCGCAACTGCCGGACGACTTCAGGCGGCGCCCGGCAGTGCCACCACCTCGCCGCGCCTTCAGGCTTCGTTTCGTCCGCCCCGGCCGCGGTTGACTGCCTCGACGGCGGAGAACCCCGAGCCGTTCGGCATATGCTCTGTCGCCCCATCTGCGGCGTCGAGTTGACCTGAGCGCCGAAGATTATCCCGCCGGGACCCCGGACAGCCGTTGCCAACGCTCCGGTGACTCTCGCCGTCCAAGCAGGGAGCGTTCTGCGCGTACCGAGGAGGGCACGGCATGCACGACCTGCGTCAGGCGATCCGCCAGCTGCAGACACGCCCCGGTTTCTCACTTACGGTCATCCTCACGCTCGCACTGGGCGTCGGCGCCAATACGGCGATGTTCAGTGTCGTGCACGGCGTTCTCCTCCGTCCGCTGCCCTTCCCGGAGGCCGAGCGCCTTGCGACCGTGTGGCTGACGTATCCACACTGGCGTGAGCGCGAAGTGCTCCGCCAGCTCTGGGACGCGATCCCGCTCGCCTACCCTGAGTACTTGCGGCTGAGGGAAGGCACGACCAGCTATGAAGCCGTGTCGATTTATCGCACGGATCCGATGGCGCTCACCGGCGTGGATCGCCCCGAGATCGTCACTGTCGGCAGCGCCGACGACGCCCTGCCCACCGTGCTCGGCGTGGGTCCCGCGATCGGCCGCTGGTTCTCCCGTACGGAAGCCGCGCCGGGCGGCGCGAGGCTGGCCGTGCTGACCAACGCCTTCTGGCGCACGCGGTTCGGCGGCGACGCGGCGGTTCTGGGGAGCTCGGTCCACCTCGACGACCGACCGTACACCATCGTCGGGATCCTGCCGGAGCGTTTTCGGTTCGCGCGGCCCAACGCGCCAGCCGCGCCGGACGTGTGGATTCCGGTCGGCGCGCTGAGCCTGCCGTTCGACGACAACAACCACGTCTTCGACGCCATCGCCCGTCTGCGGATGGACACGTCGTTCGCGCGCGCCGAGGAAGAGACCACCCTGCTCCTGCGGGGGGAACGCCCGCCGGCGTCACGCGGCGCCAGGGTCGTACCGCGCAAGGAGCAGGAAGTCGCTGGCGTCCGCACGACCCTGTTCGTGCTGTGGGGCGCGGCCGCACTCATTCTGCTCATCGCGTCGGTGAACGTCGCGAACCTGCTGCTCGGACGCTGCGCCGAACGAGAGCAGGAATTCGTCGTCCGGCACGCCCTCGGCGCCGGCCGTCTCCGGATAGCGCGGCAGTTGGGCGTCGAGAGTCTGCTGCTCGCCGTCGCAGGCGGGACCGCGGGCGCGCTCGTCGCGTGGTCGGGAACCGGCGCGCTCAGAGCGGCGCTGCCGGCGGATCTGCCGCGGCTTGATGAAATCCGCGTGGACGTCGCGGTGCTTGGGTTTGCGGTCGCGGCGACGCTGCTGGCACCCCTGCTGTTCGGCGTCCTCCCGGCCCTGCTCGCGGGCGCTCGTGCCACGGAGACGCGGCTGCGCGAGAGCGGTCACCGGATCACGGGCCGCGGGCGCCTTCAGCATGGACTCGTAGGTGTCCAAGTGGCGCTCGCGCTTGCGCTTCTGGTTGGCGCCGGCCTGCTCACGCGGAGCCTGGCGGAATTGTGGAGCGTCGATACGGGTTTTCGCCGCGACGGGCTGCTCACGTTTCAGATCAGCCTTCCGCCGACGCGGTATGAGACTCGGGCAGCCGGAGAGGCGTTCTTCGCGCGACTCGCCTCGGCGTTGAACGGTTCCCCCGGGGTGATCGACGTCGCGATGTCGTCGGTGCTGCCGCTGTCGGGTCAGTCCACGAGCAGTTCCGTGTGGCCCGCGTCGTACGGCCCCGAGAGAGGCCCCAAGCCCGAAGTGGAGCGCCGCGTCGTGACGCCCGGCTACTTCGCCGCCCTCGGTATTCCGCTCGGCCGCGGCCGCGCGTTCACGTTCGCCGACGATGACGCGGCGGCACCGGTCATGCTGATCTCGCGAGCCGCCGCCGGACGGCTCTGGCAGGGGCGCGATCCGCTCGGCGACCGCGTTGAGATGAGCGATCGCTGGTGGACGGTCGTGGGCATCGTGGAAGACGTGCGGGACCAGACGTTCCGCTCGCCGGCGCAAGCCACGGTGTATGTGCCGTCGGCGCAGTGGCCCACGGCCACGCGCACCCTGATCGTGCGGACCGCGGTGCCGCCGCTCACGCTTCGGAACGACATGCGACGCATCGTGCGCAAGCTCGATCCCGAGCTGCCGATCACCGCGCTCCGGTCCATGGAACAGGTGGCCGCCATCGCTGTCGCCGACGAGCGGTTCCGGGCCGGGCTCCTCGGCGGCATCGCGGCACTCGCAGCCGTCCTCGCCGCGGTCGGTCTGTTCGGCGTGATGAGTCACGCCGTCGCGCGGCGCACGCGCGAGCTGGGCATCCGCATGGCGCTTGGCGCCGAGCGTAATCGCGTGCTGCGGCTGGTGCTCAGGCAGGCGGCCGTCACGGTCGGAGCCGGGCTGGCCGCGGGAGTGGCCGTCGCGGTGCCGGCATCGCGCGTGCTCGATGCGTTTCTGTTCGGCGTGCCACGCGTGGATCTCGTTACGTACGGCGGCACGGCCGCGCTGATGGCGGCGGTCGCGCTGGCCGCGGCGCTTGTGCCGGCGTGGCGGGCGATCCGCGTGGATCCTACGGCGGCCTTGCGTCATGAATGACATTCGCGTCTCACCCATTGAAGGAGCACCGCTAAGAGGGTACCCTCGACCCCCATGCATCCGACGGCGCACGGGTTTCCGGACGCGAGCGGCGGGCGTCGCGCGGGCGACGGCGTGGAGGATCCGCGTGGTCGGCGCGGAGGCGGTCTCCTCTTCCTGCTCCTCGCCGGGGCATTCTTTTTCCTCCTGCGCGACTTCACGTCGACCGCCTTCACCGCGCTGCTCGCACTGCTCGGAGCCTCGCTCGCCTGGGGGGGCGTCTACCTCGTAGTCGGGGCGCTTCGACACGTGACAGAGAGCCTGTGGTACGCGGGCCTCTGGATGCTCGGACTGGCCATGCTCGGGGGAGCCGCCGCAACGCTCTCCCCCGCCGCCCCCGGCGACTGGATCGCCTCGGCGCCCCCGTTCTGGGGACTGCTCGACCACCGCGTCGATCGGCTGGAGGCAGCGATCGAGAGCGGCGACGTCGACCGGGCCAGGACGCTCGCCGCGCGGGGGCTCGGAGATCCGGCGGCGAGGGACGCCTCCGGGACGCCGATCCTGCACCTCGCGCAGCAACCGGAAATGGTGGCCGCCCTCCTCGAGGCCGGGCTCAACCCCGACGTGCGCGGGGCGAGCGGCCAGACGCTCCTCATGCTGAACGGCGACCCCGAGGTGTTACGCCTGCTGTTGGCAGCCGGCGCCGACCCGAACGCCCGGGACGACCACGGCTTCACGGCCCTGATGCACCGGCGCGACGACGCCGTCGAGGCAATCGAGCGTCTGCTCGAGGCCGGGGCGGACGTGCATGCCGTTAGCGACGGCGGCCGCACGGTGGCGGATCTCGTGCGCGGCCCCGGCCGTGCACTCCTCGAGCGCTACGCAGGCGATCGGGAGCTCGTCGAGACGGGCGGCGTGACACCACGCGGTCGCGACGACTGGCTGGTGGCGTCCCCCGGCCCCGCCGGGCGGCCCGATGCCTCGGGCGTGGTGCTGCAGGGCGAGCCCCTCCGGCCCGGGGACGTCGGGTCGGTCGCGATCGTCGTCGACAACCCGTCGGCGCGTGACACGGTCGTCGAGGTCCGCGCGGTGCTCGACAACGGCGTCCTCTTCGTCAACGCCTCGCACGCGGGCGCCGTGGACGATCGCGGGCGGCTCGGCCCGTCGAGCACGGTGATGTGGCCCTGGCTTTCGCTCCCCTCCGGCGGCCAGGGGCGGCTCGAACTCACGGTGCTTGCGCGGCCCGACGACGTCGTCGCCGATCTCCGGACCGGCGACTGGTCCGTGGACGTTCACGTGGTCGACGTCCCGGAGCGCACCGAACGGGTGCTCCAGCTCACCCAGCAGCGCGCGGGCGAGCCGGCGCACGTCGCCTGGGACGACCCGAGGGCCTTCGCGGCCCCGCTGATCCTCGCGGGCCTCGTGTTGATGTTCTGGCTAGTGCTATGGCGCCGCCGCGGCGAAGAGTCGGGCTCAAACCAGCGCACGCGGATCGGGCGTGCGGTGGCGGCGGGCGGCGCGCTCCTATGCCTTGTGGTCGCGGGGGACCTGGTGGGTTCGATGGCCGAGCCCTTCGTGCGCTTCGAGGAGACGACGTGCGAGCTGCTCGACCGTCGCGTCCTCTCGACGCTGGTCGAAGGCACACCGACGCCGCGGACGGGCCGGCGAGATCGCACGGTTCAGCCCCATCCGCTCGTAGCGGTCGCGATCGTGACCGGCGGCGAGCGGCTCGTCACGGCCGGCTGGTCGACCAGCAACGCGAGCCACTTGGTGCACGAGCTTCGCGCGACGCAGATCGGGAGTATGACGCGCTGCTGGATCGACCCCGACGACCCGCGCCGATTCACCGTGCTCCGCACGCCCTCGCTCGGCGGCCTCGTCGGGCTGGCGCTGCTCCTCGCTGTGGCAGTTCCGCTCTTCCTGATCGCGTGGCGATTTGGCCGAGGGCGTGGCGAGCCCGCCGGCTGATCCGCTGCTGCGGGCGGCGCCCGCTCAACTATGGTGGAGCGGCCGCGCCTCCAACACGAGCCAGGCCACGAAGGCCGCCAGCGCCGGCGAAGCCTCACGCCCCCGGAAGTCGCCGGTCCACGCGTCGTGCTCCCCGAAGCTCCGCTGCGTGTAGCGACCCAGCTCCTCACCGCCCTCGAACAGGACGTATACGAGGCCGTCCGCGTCCGTCGACGCCAGCCGGAGCCGGCGGCCCGGCATCTCCAGATCGTAAGTGACCATGCGCCGCTTCACCGCGGGCCGGGCGGCATTCGCCAGCTCGCGCCCGTCCTGCTCCAGCCGATAACGCATGCCCCGCCACGGAGCGGGGAGCTTCATCTTGAACCCTTCGCCCCCGATCTCTCCCGCCATGTTCTGGATCCAGCGCCCCCGGTGGAAGGTGCCGACCGTCTCCTCCTGCTGTCCGACGCGGATCTCCCGCGTGCTCCTGGCTGAGATCTGGTAATCCGCCATGGTCATCTCCGAAACGGCGCGCCGCGATACGACGAGGCTGGATCTGGATCCTGCACCGGAACCTCCTCGCCCGTAAAGCGGCAGCGATGCGCCCGCCGGCGCTGGGGCCCGCGGCCGCAACATCGTCTCGCCGGCGGAACCGGCGATGCGCGCCCACGGGGCGTCGCGTTGTTCGTCGCCTCCGGGCGTTGGCGTCTCCAGGCGTGCCGCTCGTCGTCAACTCGCCGGGCCTGCTGAGAACTTGAATGGCGCCGGGCGACCGTGCCGCTTGCCGCTAGCGCGAGGTGTGCGGGCTGAGCAGCGGAATGACGTAGCGGCCGTGTTTGCGGTACACCTTGAAGTCATCGTCCAGCGTCAGCACGGCGCTGCGACTGAACTGCTCCGACATGCGCACGAGCGACGCGTCGGCGACTGACATCGGTACGTCGGCATACTTCGTGCGCAGCTTGTCGACTTCTTTCAGATGCTCGTCCAGTCGAAATCCAATCGCAACCGCCTCGCGCAGCAGCATCTGGAACACCGCCGCCGATCCGCCAGCCGCCTGATCGAGCAGGAAGCAGGCCTCGGAAATCACCGCTTCACAGGTGAGGAGCGGCGGCTCGATGTCGCCCCACTGGGCGATGGCCCAGCGATGGTATCGGTCGCGCGCGTCGACGAGCGCGACCAGCGGGCCGGTGTCGAGAAGGACCTGCCGTTTCACCGGCCATAGCCGCGAAGATACTTCTTGTTCGAGGCGAGATCGCCCGGTCCGCGTCCGGTTCCGGCGAGATCGCGCACGAGGTCGAGGCAGGACACGCCGGCCGCCGCGTCGTGATCGAGCCACCGCGCCAACGCGTCGCGCGTCACCTCCGACTGTGTCTTGCCCAGCGCTTTCGCCCGCGCGCGCAGCTTCCGGTCGATGGCCTCCGGGAGTTTCAGCGAAATCGTGCGCATCCAGTCATATTACCATGTTGCCAGTCGCGTAATACCAGGATCCTCCACCGCTTCAGGGTTCTCGATCGCGCATCTCGCCCCTGTAAATCGCCTTCAGGCGGCGATGGTCGCAAGCGGGTATGCGGCACGCGACGGCTTGGAAGCAGGCATGGGGCTCAACGGAAGTGCATCAGTGTAGACCATCAGGAGTGACGCGGCTTGCGCGCTCTCTGCGGCCGCGCCGCAGGCAGCACGTCGAATCCGATCTCGTGAAAGTGCCGATCGGTGGTGATCACGGTCTTCAGCTTCAACTCCCGCATGACCGCGATGCTCGTGCAGTCCGTGAACGACAGGTCCTTGTCGCGATACTGGAAGAAAAGATTCCGCGCCTGTTCGAAGCGATCGTTCTCGACACGCTCCCATCGCAGCCGGGCGCTTCCGTCGATCTGCTGCCACCACACATTCGCCGCTGCGAGTCCGAGGCGAAATCGAATCAGTGTCAGTGTCTCGTCGACCACGAAATCCGTCGTGACCAAGATGCGACCGGCCTCGAGCGTCGCGTCACGGGCGGCGGTGCAGGCCACATGTACCGGATCGGCGCGGTCCGCGCACGCCATCCAGCCGCCTGTATCGACGAACACGGCGTTCATCGTGGATACAAGACGGCATCGTGATCGACGGACGTACGTCCGTCGTCCGAGGATCCCACCGGCTGGGCACGATAGAGCGGGTCGTCCGCGAGCGAACTCGACGCGCTGCCCGGGTCGTCGACAGGTACAATCTGAAATGCCGGCCGGCTGCGATAGATCACCGTAAAACGCGTGCCTTTTCGCACACGCTCGACCACGTCGGGCAGCGTGGCACGCAGGCGTTTCGCGTTAATCGGAACATTCATGCGTCCCTCTCGATGGTTAACTCAAGTTAACCATCGGGGCTGGCAACTGTCAACCGGGCCTGAGCCTTGACATGCGACTCGCATGCACGCATGCTGATCACATGTCCAAGATGGTCCAAATCCGGAATGTGCCGGACGCGCTGCACCGCAAGCTGAAGGTCCGCGCCGCGGACGCGGGACAGACGCTCTCCGACTACCTCCTGGCCGAACTGGAACGTCTGGCCGCTCGACCCACGCGCGACGAGATGCTGGCCAGAATCCACCGTCGAAAGCGCGTGACCTTGAAGACGCCGGCCGCCGTGGTCATCCGGGAGGAGCGCGAGTCGGCGTGATCGTCGTCGACGCTTCGGCCCTGCTGGAATTTCTCCTGCAGACCCCGCTTGGCACCAGGGTCGAAGCCCGCCTCTTTCGAGACCAGGACGAGCTCCATTCGCCGCACCTGGCGGACGTCGAGGTGACTCAGGGCCTGCGACGCCTCGTACGCGCAGGCGAGGTACCGCCTGAGCGCGCGGCCGAAGCGCTTGCGGATCTCGCCGACCTCGATCTCCACCGTCACCCTCATCTCGATCTGCTGACTCGTGCGTGGAGGCTGCGGGAGAACCTCACGGCGTACGACGCCATGTACGTGGTCCTGGCCGAGGCGCTCGATGCGCCGATCGTCACCTGCGACGCACCGCTCGCCAGGGCGCCCGGTCACCGGGCGCGCATCGAAGTGATTGAGTGACGTGCACCCCCGCAAGGTGTTGAGCTAACGCAGCTCGGTACCATCGAGTCGTGGCAGCGAGCCGTCGACGTTGCCGCGCCGGTCGACCCGGTTGTGTGCCGCGCTCACCGTCGTTGGAGACAGACCAGTACAAGAAGCGGCGTCCGTCAGGTAAGAACTGTGGCCACGAACGCACGCTCGCAGTGTTGTCGTCGTCGAGGTCGATAGCCGCTGCGGCTCCCCCGGCGGCCGCGACTTGGTAGAGCCGCTGCTCGGTGCCGCCAAGCAAACTGATGACGAGTGTGCCCGTGCGGCTCCACGTACACCGGATAGCCGGCGGCGCAGTGGCAAAATACACCGCGGGTCCGCCAGCGAGGCCAGCCTTCAGCAAGTCGCCGTTCGGCCGCTGCAGAATGAGGGTCTCGCTGTCGGGTGACCAGCAGAGTGCCATGTGGTCGAGGGTTCTGCTGTTGGATCCGTCCAGCGCGTGCAGCGTGGACGCTCCGCCGCTGCCTGTCGACACTAGATATCCTCCGTCGCGATGGCATGGACCAAGTGATCACGATGCGTGGAATGCGCATTGGGGATTGGAAGCACGAGCGGACACACGATCTGCTCAGCCAGTTGCGGACATTTTTCAGTGCGGCCCAGCCTACGTCAAGCTACTGAGCGAACGAGACTTCCGGTGGAGCGTCATGGAGTTCAAGTTGAAACTACGCAACTTGCAGGATTCTGCCAAGCCTCGCACACGGTCGCTCTGCCAATGATGCGTTGAACCCGACGGTCTCCTCTCACCGAGCCTCCCGCGCAAGAACGTCGGCGACGACGGCAGACGCCCCATCGACCGAGCCGGCCAGATCTCCGAAGCGGCGGAGCGCTGATGGGATACCAATATAGGTATAATGGTATAGGCGGATGACGGATCGCCCGGTTCGGATCAAGCCCGTCTTCTGGATGGCGTCTTCTCGAAAGGACCTGAAAGCCTTTCCCAAGGCTGTCCAATCCGATGTCGGCTATGCGCTCTTCGCCGCCCAGCGCGGTGAAGAATACCGGTCGGTCAAGGCGTTGAAGGGATTCGGCGGACGCAGCGTTCTCGAAATCGTCGCGCCGCATGACGGCGATACGTATCGGGCCGTCTATACGGTGAAGTTCGAGGACGCGGTCTATGTGCTTCACGCGTTCCAGAAGAAATCGACGAAGGGAATCGCCACGCCTCAGCGCGAGATCGACTTGATCCGCCGTCGATTGGCAGACGCTGAACAGCACTACAGGGAAAGGCAGAACTGACATGGCGAAGAAGAAGACGAAGATTGACGTCGAGGAAAGCAGCGGCAATGTGTTCGCGGATCTCGGCCTGCCGA
>DATKDY010000010.1:0-3680 GCA_035512515.1 Vicinamibacterales bacterium | reverse complement strand
GGCCGCCGCAGTGGCGCTCGCCATCGCTAACAGCGCGAGCGCGCAGACGGTGCTCGGCGAAGTCACGGTAACGGCGCGCAAGCGCGCCGAATCCCTGCAGGACGTTCCCTTCGCCATCAGCGCGCGCACGGAAGAGGCACTACGCGCTGCCGGCGCTGACAACATCGAAGACGTGGCCCGGAACGTGGCGGGCCTGTCGGTGCAGAACCTCGGGCCGGGCCAGAGCCAGGTTGGTATACGCGGCATATCCGCCGGAAAGATCGACCGCGACCTTGCCGGCGTCAAGGAACAGGTCGGCGTATACATGGATGAATCCGTGATTTCGCTGTCGCTGTTCACGCCGGACCTCGATCTGTTTGACCTGAATCGCGTCGAAGTGCTGCGTGGTCCGCAGGGCACCCTGTTCGGGTCAGGCTCACTCGCAGGCACCGTGCGTTACATCAGCAACCAGCCGGACACGCTGGACGACTACGGCAGTGTCGAGGCCGGCCTGAGCAGCATTGACGGCGGGGACACCGGCGGCAGCGTGCGCGGTATGGTGAATATGGCGATGGGCGACCGCGCCGCACTGCGCATCGTCGGTTACTACAACGACATTCCGGGCTATATCGACGCGATTCGCCCCGGCGGGGCGGTGGACCAGGACGTCAACGGCGGCACGCGCCAGGGTGGCCGTATTGCGCTCCGGTTCGAGCCGACCGAGAACGTCGCGATTACGCCGCGCGTGATCTACCAGGAAGTCGACATGGACGGCTTCAATCGCCAAGACATCTGGAACATGCTCGCGAACCCGTTCACGACCACCGAGTTGCCGATCGCCATCGGCGAGCGGCAGCAGTACGTCCAATTACAGGAGAAATTCACCGACGATTTCATGCTCGCCGACCTGAACATGGAATTCGATCTTGGCGGCGCGGTACTGACCTCGATCAGTTCATTCACGGATCGCGACATTCTGGTCATTCGCGACGCGACCCAGTTGACCGGCAGTGTGACGTTCAGCCCGATCGGCGGCACGGGTTCCGACATCCGCCTGAGTTCTCCGTTGCACGATGCGACCGACGTTGAGGTATTCACCCAGGAGTTGCGGCTCACGTCGGATAACGACGGCCGCCTGCAGTGGCTGCTCGGTGGTTTCTACAGCGATATCAAGCGAGATTACAGCCAGACCCTGCCGACGCCAGGTTACGACGATTTGATGATCGATCTACTTTGCGGCGGACCGCCGAATTGCGGCGTGACGAGCCCTGATTTTGGTTCGCCCGTGGACAACCCGTTTTTCTCCACCGTTCCGTATGACTTCAAGCAGACGGCCATCTTTGCCGAGGCTACCCTCGACGTGAGCGACCGGTTCGCAATTACGTTTGGTGGCCGCTATTACGATTACGATGAAGACCGCAATTTGTACTTTGGCGGCATCTTTGCCGACTCGGACGGTACGCCGGACGAGCCAACCAACGGCCCGGGATCAACCAGCGATGATGGATTCCTGCCTCGTGTCCTCTTGTCGTATGACGTCAATGACTATGTGCAGCTGAATGCTCAGGCAGCGAAAGGTTTTCGTCTGGGCGGCATCAACGATCCATTGAACTTGCTGCTGTGCACGGACGAAGATGAGGCTACATACAGCGGCCGCGAGACATTCGAAAGCGAAACGCTGTGGAATTATGAGCTCGGCGCCAAGATCACTTTTGCGGATGGTCGGGCGCAGTTCAATATTGCCGCCTTCCACGCCGAGATCGAGGATTTGCAAGTGCCGGCGCTCGCCGGCTCCTGCTCATCGCGCATTGCAATAAACGTGCCGAAGTCCCACTCGACTGGCCTCGAAATGGAGTTGGCAGCGCAGCCGACGGATCGGTTTGATTTTGGCATTTCTGCGACGTACACGAGTGCGGAGATCGACACGACAGTCACGGCGCCGGTCAATGGCGTTGAGACGGTCATTTCGGGCATTGAGAAAGGCAATCGACTGCCGTCGACGCCGGAGTTCCAGTTGGCGGCGAATGCGACCTACACGTGGCCGATGACCGCGTCATTGGATGGCTTCATGACGGGGACCTACCAGCATGTGGGCAGTCGCTTCACGCAGATGGGTGATCAGGCAGACGGGTTTGATTCGTTTACAGTGTTTACCTACGGCGATCCGACGATCACGACATTTACTTTCGATCCGCTGCTGCCTGCATATGACGTAGGCAATCTGCGGTTCGGTGTGCGTGGTGACGACTGGGAGGCGGCGCTGTTCGTCAACAACATCGGTGACGAGAATGCCAAGCTTGCGCTGGACCAGGAACGCGGAAGGCGCGCACGCGTTGGCTACCTGACGAACCAGCCACGCACGATCGGCGTGACGTTCCGCAAGGAGTTCGGCGGCGAAGAACCGGCGCCCGCGCCGAGACAGGTCGCTCCGCCGCCGCCGCCGCCGCCGCCGCCACCGCCACCGCCGCCTCCTCCGCCGCCGCCCCCGGGTGATGCGGACAAGGACGGGGTGACCGACGACAAGGACCGCTGCCCGAACACGTCGCCCGGCATTCAGGTTGACGAGATCGGCTGCTTCCGCGAGGTGACGCTGCGGGGCATGCTGTTCGAGTTCGACTCGTCCGCGCTGAACGCGGCAGCGCGTGCCCAGCTCGACACGGCGGTGCAGAACTTCAAGGCATTGCCTTCGGACGTCGCGGCCGGGGTGTCGGTGGTGGTCGAAGGCCACACCGACAGTGTCGGATCGGATGCCTACAACCAGGCCCTGTCGCAGCGGCGCGCCGATGCGGCCCGCGACTACCTGATCGAAGCCGGGCTGCCGGCCTCGATCGTGACGGCGCGGGGCATGGGCGAGGGCAGCCCGACCGACAGCAACGAGAGCGAAGAAGGCCGCCACAACAACCGGCGCGTGGTGATCAAAGTCACCCGCTGAGACTTGATGCTGATAGCAGGGCCGGCGTCGCTTGCGCCGGCCCTTTTTCTTGCCGACGTCGGCTGAGCAGTTCGTTTCCGCGCTGCAAAACCGCCTAAGGTCCGCCGGAATCAGGCATTTTTCGCGCTTTTTGGGCGTCGCGTCACGGCCGCCCCAGCCCCGGAATGTCATCCGCCGGGTACTATCCCGATTGGCCATGACGAACCCGGCACCCATTCCAGCGGCCACCAGCAACTACGCAGACTGCCTCGAGGCAATCCGCGACCGGCTCGCCGCGCGCGAGAGCCGCCTGTTCGGCATCGCAGTCCTGGTCGTCTATGTCCACCAGGTCGAGCAGCTGTATGCAAATGCCGGGCAGGCCAATGCCGCGCGCATGCTCGACGAGCTGCGCAACCGCCTGTCCCAGGTGAACCGGCCGGGCGATTACTTTGCGCGCCTCGGCGACCGCAAGTTCGTTTATGTCCTGTCGAACCTGCGCAACGAAGGCCACGCGCTCCTGACCGCCAACAAGATTCACCGCACGGGTTCCGAGTCGCTCACCGCCGGCGGGCAGCACGCCAACGTGCGTCTCTCGATCGGCATGGCCATGTTCCCGGCGCATGCGCGCACTGCCGAGCAGCTCATGCAGTGCGCCGAGGTCGCCCTGCTCGATGCCTGGAAGTCGTCGCAGACGACGGTCGTCTACACGGCACGGCAGGCGGAACAGCTGGCCGCGGGCTGGGACCTGGAGACGCAGCTTGCCAAAGCGCTCGAGCATGGCGAACTGGAG
>DATKDY010000009.1:0-27668 GCA_035512515.1 Vicinamibacterales bacterium | reverse complement strand
CGCGGCAGCATCCTTCATGGCGCGTTCCGCCGCCGCAACGCCCTCCGCCTGTCCGCGGCAGGTAAATGCGAGGTGCGCCATCCGGCGGCGCGCGATGGCGGTCTGGTTGCCCGGCGTCTCGAACGCTTCGATGGCACGTTGTGTCCACTCCATGGCCGGCGCGCAACGCCCTTCGTAGCCGGCGGCGACGGAATGGAACATCGCACCGTCGAACCGGCGTGCGGGGTCGTCGCTGCGATAGAGGCGATCGGCAATTTCTCTGGCCGCGCTCCAGTCATCGCGCAGCAGTTGCGCCGTGGCGCGCGCGGCCGCCACGCCCGGATCAGTCGCGTCCAGCAGCTCGGCGCGTGCGAGCCGAGGCAGCGCCTCGTCGTACCGCCCGGCGGCGATGAGCACTTCCGCGACGTTGCCATGCCCCGCGCCGTTCTCGGGATTACGCGTGGAGTAGGCCTCGACCGTGGCGATTGCCCTGGACACGTCACCCATGCCGACGTAGCAGCTCGCAAGATTCGAGTACGACGTCGGGTTCGTCGCCCCACGCCGCACCAGCTCCTCGTAATGACCCGCCGCCTCTTGCAGGTGTCCGAACACCATGAGTCGCAGTGCGAGGTTATGGCGGCAGGCCTGATGACCCGGATCGAGTTCGATGCACTTCCGGTATGCCTCGACGCTTCGCTCGACCGTGGCGGGCCGGTTGGAGTAGTAAAAGCCCTCGATGTAGTAGCGCTCGCGCGGCGTCAAGCGATCTGCGTGCTCGAGCGCCAGCGCGGCGTATTTGTCCCGAAGATCCTGCCGGCCGAGGTTGCTGTGCACGACCGCGAGCTTGGCGTACGCCATCGCAAACGTCGGGTCGATGGCAATGGCCTTCTCAAACAACGCGGCGGCTTCGGCTTCGCGATAGCGCTCGTGCAGGTTGATCCCTTCGGCATATAGCCGATACGCCTCGATGGACGACGTCGTCACGTCGCCAAGGCCGCGGTCGAGGCCCTCGGCTGGGGGCACCCCAGGCGCCGTCAGCAGCGCCGTCGCGCCGGCGGCATCCGATCGTAACCGGTCGAAGTTCGCTCGCACGCGTCTGGCCAGGTCGTCGACGATGTTGAAGAGACTTGCCGTGCCCGCGCCCTCGACACGCTCCGATGCGATGATGCGCCCGGTCCGCGCGTCCTGGAGCCGCACATTGATGCGAATCGCGTTGCCTGCGGTCATGTAATTGCCGACGAGCACGTGATCCACGCCCATGCGCTCGACCACTTGCGTGACGACCTCCGGTGAGAGGATGCGATCGTCCGCGCGCTTGAGCTCCGCCAGCACCCCGTACAGCCGGTCGGTACCGACCACCTCCAGATGCGGCGACTGCGAGAGATCCGTCACCATCATCTCGGTGATGCCCGTGCGGAGCCAATCGAGCTCCTGGTCGCCCGTCGTGTTGTCGAAGTAGAGAACCGCGACTGATGGACGCGTGTTCTCGCTGGGCGCGGTGGGCGACGTCCCGGTCCCGCGCGTCCACATCCACGAGAGGGCCGTCGCGGCGACCACCGCCAACGCCGCCGCGGCCGGCAGCCACCAGCGGCGGGTAGTGCGCGCATTGAAGAGCGGCGCGGCATGCGTGGCCGACTCGAGACGACGGCGCGCCGCCTTCAGGTCGACGACGATGTCGCGCATCCCCTGGTAGCGGTCGCGTGGATCCTTCGCCAGGCACTTCTCGACCAGCCGTTGAATCTCTGCGGTGGCGTCCGACGGCACTGCGGGGCCGAGTGCAGGCAATGGCGGCGCCGGCTGATGCAGGATGGCTGAAGCGGTGTCCATGCCGCTCTTGCCTTCAAACGGCGGGCGGCCGGCGAGCATCTCGTAGAGGACGACGCCGAACGAAAAAATGTCACTGCGATGATCGACCTTGTCGCCGCGCGCCTGCTCCGGCGACATGTACATCATCGTGCCGACGACGAGCCCGGGTGCTGTGTCGTGCAGCGTCCGCGTTTCGAGCCGCGCGGACGCCGCCTCTTCGATCAGCTTGGCAATGCCGAAGTCGATGACCTTGGCAAAACCTTCGTCCGTGACCATCACGTTCGCAGGCTTGAGGTCACGATGTACGACGCCCTTCTCGTGGGCCCGTGCAAGGCCCGAGGCTGCTTCGGTGGCGAGCTCGAGGGCGCGCGCGGCCGAGAGTCGCTGGCGCGAGAGCAGCGTGCTCAGCTTCTCGCCGTCGATCAGCTCCATGGCCATGTAGGTGACGCCGTCGATATCGCCGACGTCGTGGATGACGGCGATGTGCGGATGCTCGACGGCTGAGGCAGCTTGTGCCTCCTGGACGAAACGGCGGCGCCGATCGGGATCGTTCGTCAGATCTTCGGGGAGGACCTTGAGGGCGACGTCGCGATTGAGGCGAACGTCCGTGGCGCGATACACGATTCCCATGCCCCCGCGGCTGATTTCGTCGCCGATGCGGTAGTGGCCGAGTGTGCGGCCGGTCAGTGGCATGGCCGTGTGCGCGAACGCGCGGATTTTAGCACGCGTTGCAGGGCGGCAGTGCGAAGCCCAATGTCTCGTCCGGGGGCCTTACCTCGGAGCGCGCACAACTCCTCGTTGTCGACGGAACAACGGGGCGCCACGACGCCGTTAGCGATGGTTAAACCACGGTCTGGAGTCGCGTCTGGGCGTCTGGCGGCTCGTCGCTTACTTTCCGTGTCGAACCGTGTGGCAATACGATGTCGCAGCCGACGGGCAGCGGTTCCTGGTGATGAAAGATGAACTGAACCGAGAGACTATCGCCTCCTCCTCAAGTTCGCATCAACGGCGCGACGACCGGCACTGTGATTCAAGCGAAGAGGGTTTCGACGTCGATGTCGAGCGCCGCGACGAGGGCGCGGTCGAGTTCGCGCAACTTTGCCGACGACAGCGCGCCGACGAAATCGGTCAGCCGCGATTTGGGAACGCTGACGAGCTCGTCACAGTGCAGGGCACTGTCATGCTTGAGCCCCTCGTCGATAGCCAGTGCCACTTGGGTAGCGAGCCCGTGCCTCGCGGAGTACACCGGGACGCAGATCACTGTCGCGAATCGCGAGTCGATCACTGACTGACGGCTGGCGACGGCGAACACGCGTGAGAGCTTGGGATCGCCCCCGCCCGGCTTTCGCAGGCGATACAGTTCACCGCGTTTCACAGCTCTTCCTGATAGGCCAGCACGTCCATGGCTTCGGCATTGAGCTCGTCGGCGTGGCGGTTGATCAGAGCGATCTCCTGGTTGCGCGCCCGGCGCGCGGCTTCCTCGCTCAGCCGCTCCCGCAACAGCCGCTCGATGGTTTCCGAACGGCTCTCGCCCTTGCGGGCGGCCCGTTTGACGCCAGCCAATACCCCTTCCGATAGTGTGATAGATGTCTTACACTTCATACTACTCGAAGAATACCATGTCGGTGGCAGTCGATCGGGGACTGGAGATCGAGCGCGACCTGCTCGACGTCCTGGAGCACACCGCTAGCTGAGGACGATCATCCCGAGCCGGAGTGGCCACGAAACAGTACCTCGTGGCGCGATGAGCGCGCCCGAGTTGCGCCCGCCTGTGCGCGCGCTCTGCTGGACGAGCTCGGCACGGCAATCTCTACATCGGACCCGGGGCCATGCTGCACGGAGTCTTTGGCCGCTTGATGAGCGACTGGGATGCTTCATTGGCATGACTCGCGCGGCGTAGCCCATGAAACGTGCCCGGTCAGGGAACCCGATGCCCGCCCGCCCGGCGAGGTCCAGATACGCCTCGTGCAGCAGTGTCGTGACGCCGAGGCTCGCGTGAGACCCGCTTCGCGCCAGCTCCCGCCTGGCCAACTGGTGCAGCTCGGCATAGAGCGCGTCAAACAGCGCATCGCCTGCGGCCGGGTCGCCGCGATCGGCACCGGCGATCAGCGAAGAGATGGTCGAATCCAACGGCTTGGCGCCCGCACGCGGCCAGTGACAGCGATAGCGTCCGGGATCGCTGGCCGGGAGTCAAGCAGGTTCCAGCGTTCAGGGGCGAGCGGCGACACCCAGGTAGCAGCAAATCAACGCTGGGGATTGTGATACCGTCCGCCCATGTTTTCGCGCCTCGCCGCCGTCGCGCTGGTCATTCCGTTTGCGCTGCAGAACCCCAACACGATGCCGCCCGACGAGCGCGCCAGGATGGAGGCGCAAAACGCGGCGCTCGTTGAGATGGTGAAAGGGGCGGCGAAGCTGCCAATGGATCAGGCGCCCCTTTCGATCCAGGCCCCACAACGGGAGGGCTGGGCGCTCGGCATGGTGTCGTGGGTCGCGGCAGATCGCACGGGCCTCATGTATCTGCTGCAGCGCGGCGACAAGGCTGATCCGATCGTCGCGGTCGATCAAACCGGTACGGTCGTGCGGTCGTGGGGTAAAGGGTTGTTCACGACACCGCATGCCATTCGGGTCGATCCGCTGGGCAACGTCTGGACGACCGACGCGGCAAGCTCGATGGTCTACAAGTTCTCGCCGGAGGGCGAAACGCTCCTGCAGATCGAGGTCGGCGGGCAGCCGACGCCGTGCGGGAATTTCTGCAGCACCACCGACGTCGCGTTCGCGCCCGACGGCCACGTGCTCATCGCCGACGGCTATCGCAATGCGCGCATTCTCGAGTACTCGCCCGATGGCAGAAAAATCCGCGAGTGGGGCAGCGCGGGCACCGGCCCGGGCCAATTTCGTCTGCCACATTCCATCCAGGTGGCCGCCGACGGCATCGTCTACGTCGCCGATCGCGAGAACGGACGCATCCAGCGCTTCGATCGCACAGGCCGGTTTCTCGGTGAGTGGTCGCAATACGGCAAGACGTTCGGGTTGACGCTCGCCGGTGACGCGATCTGGCTGTCGACGATCCCGCGCGGGCCCAACAGCGCGCCAGGCTGGCTCATCAGACTCGACCGCGCATCGGGAAAACTGCTTGGCTACGTCGAGTCCGCCGGCAATCACGGCATGGACGTGATGCCGAACGGCGATCTGCTTCAGGCCCCTGGACCCGAGCTCGTACCGCAGCGCTATCGCGCACCACGATAACCGCAATGAGCGTGCTCGCCCGGCTCCGGAACAGCGCGCGGCCGCTGGCGCGCTTTGGCTGCGTGTCGATCGGCACGGTGTACGCCATGCTGGGAACGCTGGCCCTCATCGCGCTGACCGGTCGGCTCATCGAAGTGGCGGACGAAGACCGGATGATCCACCTGCTGATGGACGTTCCCGGTGGTCCTCTCCTCATCTGGAGTCTCGTCATCGGCATGGCGGGCTATGTCGTCTGGCGTGCCGTGGAGGTCGCGACCGATCCCTATGACTTCGGCACGGGCGCGAAGGGACTGGCCATTCGCAGCCTCATCGGGCTGAGCGCCCTCGCGTATGGATTGCTGGCGTTTTCTACCGCGCGCATCGCCATCACTCATGAGCCTGGCGTCCCGAACCTCCAGCGTGATGGCGCGGAAGAACAGCAGCAGCGCCTCGTCGCGCAGGTGCTCGAGTGGCCAGGCGGAATCTGGGTGGTGGCCGCGACGGGCATGGCCCTGATCGCCGTGGGGCTTGGCCAATTCGTCGTGCTGGTCCGACGCGGCTACACGACCGAAGTGGATCTGGCGGAGCGATCGCGCGGCATGCAGCGCACGATCCACGCGCTCGCTTGGTACGGTTACAGCGCGCGCGGCGTCATCGTCAGCGTGCTGGGCTACTTCCTGCTGCGGGCAGCGATCCAACGCGACCCCGAGGAGGCCGGCGACACCGACACGGCATTCGACTTCATCGGCGGAGGCCTCATTGGCGACAGCGCCTTCTTCGTGGTCGCTCTCGGCACCATCGCCTACGGGGTCTTCATGTATCTGAATGCGCGGTTTTATCGCTTCGGTGGCGAGCGGCCCGCTGCCGGGCCACGCGCCGGGACACTCTGGAACGACAAGCCGTCCGCCGGACCGGCGCCCAGGAAGTAATAGTCATCGCCTGCGAGTGCGCCTGCCGTGGCCCCCGTGGACTCGAGCACGTCAATGCGACTGACGTTGGTGTGGCGCGTGTTCAGCTGCAGGCGCACGACCTTGGCGCCGCCTGGTTGCTGCTGAATGGCCAGCAGCGAACCGTTGTGCCACGCGAGCGAGTGCAAGTCCGAGACGTCAACGGCCGAGGGCGTGGTCACGGGCTGGGCGGTCCGCGATGTGAGGTCGACGCGCAGCAGGCCCGACGCATGCGACACGAGCAGCGCCGTGCCGGTATGCGCGAGGCCGATTGGCTCGATGCGCTTTGGCAGAGCGGCGAAGCCGCGCAGAGCCTTGTTGCCGACCGCGACGACGAAGATCCGGTGGCCGCGAGCATCGAGCACGAACACGGCGTCCGGCGTCACGGCCACTGCCGTGAATTGCGCTGGGCCGGCATCCTCGGGAGTCGAAATCGCCTGCAGCAATCTGCCGGAGACGAGCTGAAAGCGGTAGAGGGCGCTCGTGCCATCGCCGCGGGCCGCCACCCACATGTCGCCGGTGCGGCGGTTGATGGCCACGGCGGTGATCGTGGAATGGCCTGACCATCCGGCGCTGACCAGGGTCGTCGCGTTGCCCGAGTTCTCCGAGACGATGCGGAGGACGTCGCTGGCGGCGTCGGCCAGGACGAAGCGCGCGGAGACGGCGTCGTAAGCGAATGCCCCGGGCGCGGACAGCGCCGCCGGCAGCGCGAGCCCATCGGGTGACACAGGTGGCACAGGTGGCACAGGTGCAGCAGGTGGCATAGGTGCAGCAGGTGGCATAGGTGCAGCAGGTGCAGCAGGTGGCACAGGTGCAGGAGGTGTAGCAGGTGCAGTAGGTGCGCCGGGTGCGACAGGTGCATCAGGTACGCTGGCTGCGGGCGGTGCACCTGTGACACCAGCACCTGCTGCGCCTTTTCCACCCGCACCTGCTGCACCGGTTCCACCTCTGTCACCAGTGTCACCTGCGAATGCCGCGCGGAGCTGCTCCCATCGCGGGTGTGCGCGGACGCGGCGGAAGTCGTCGCTGCTCTCCACGTCCTCGACCCTGCCGCCGGCGCCAACCAGACGCTCCAGCATGACGAACGCGTCGTCGCCACGGCCGCTGAGACTCTGCGCGCGGGCCAGCAGCGACATCGCCTCGAGGTTGCCGCGCGGGGACGTCTGAAAGAACCGCCACGCCAGATCATGCGCGCGCTCGAAGTCCTGTTCTGCAATCGCCTCGAGCGTCATCTCACGACATTGAGGGACTGTAGAGCAATCAGCGGGCTGCTCGGCCCACGCGCTCACGCCGAGGAAAAGCACGAAGGACACGAAGGACAAACCATTCAATAGTAATCCTTCGTGCCCTTCGTGCCCTTCGTGCGGCGCGCCACCGGTCACTGCGGCGCGCCAAGCTTTCGCAGCAGTTCTTCGGCGGCGGGGTGGCCCGACGCGGCTTGCGGCCGTCCGTCCTGCCGCTCGCGTGGCATCGTCAGGGCGAGGGGAGTCTGGCCCATCGTGTTCTTCGCGTCGAGAGCCGCGCCCCGCTCGGCCAGCAACTGAATGACGGTGGTCATGCCCGCGGCGGCCGCGGCGTGCAACGCGGTGTCGCCAGACGCGTTGGTCTGATTGACGTCGGCGCCGGCATCGAGCAGCAACATCGTGGCCGCGAAGACATCCGCTTCGTCGCGAGGCACCACGGGCGAGTCGGAATCGACGATGTGCCAGCGCGTGAGGTCGGACGGCCGGGCTTCTTTTTCGACGGCGATGCCTGCGGCCGCGAGCAACGGCGTCGTACCCCCGTTTACCAGACCGAGGCGGTGATCGGCCCGCGCTTGAAGCAGCGCGCGGATGATGTCCACCTCGAGATACGTCGCGGCCACCAGGAGGGGCGTGGCGCCGGTCATCGGCGTCGGCAGCGCCCACTGGGAACCGAACCGCCTTACCGGGCTCCCCCTGGTGAGCTGGACGTTGGGGTTGGCGCCGTGAACGAGCAGCGCGTTGACGGTGGCGAGGTCGCCTCGCAGCGCCGCGGCGTGCAACGCCGAATATCCGGCGCCGGCGGCGTTCACGTCCGCGCCAGCCTGAATCAGCACGCGCGCGACGGCCGGATGCCCGGCAAAGGCGGCGCGGACCAGCGCCGTATTCCCGTCAGCGGCCGTGTCATTCACGTTGGCGCCGGCCGCCAACAGATGCTGGGCGGATTCCGCATCATTAGCTTCGGCGGCAAACACCAGCGCCGTGCTGCCGCCGGCCTCAATCTGCCGGGCGTCCTGCATCGAGGTCTTGACGGTTCGTCGCGGACCCTGGTCGAGCATGACCGTCAACGGCCGCACGCGCGTCCGCGCCTGGACGTCGGCACGATGGTCGAGGAGGACCTTGACGACGTTCGGGTGCCGGCGCGCCACCGCCCACATCAACGCCGTCTGACCGCGGCCGCGTTCTCTGGCATTCACGTCCGCGCCGCGAGCGATCAAGGCGCGCACGGCGTCCACGCTTCCACTGCGGGCAGCCTCCATCAGGGGCGTGACGCCGGCTTCCGACTTCGCATTGGGATTGGCGCCCTGGTCGAGCAGGCGGGTGATGATGGCGGCGTTGCCGTTGGCGCCGGCCAGATGGAGTGGAGTGATGGCGAGATCGTTGGCGGCGTTGACCTTCGCACCCGCGCCAATCAGGAGGTCGACAACCGCGGGATCATCACCGTACACCGCCCAGTGCAGCGCCGTCGCTCCATCGCCCTCAGGCGCGTTGACGTCCGCGCGCTTCTCCAGCAGGTCCCGCACGGCGGCCGCATCGTGTTGCTTGACGGCCTCGACGAGGGGAGTCCCGAAGAGCAGCAGCGTCAGCACGATCGCATCAGTCAAGGTTCACCGGCCCCGTGCTGTTGCCGTGACTCTCGACGCGCACGCCCAGCTTGTCGAGCAGGCTCAGGTGGAAGTTGGCGAGCGGCGTGCCGTCGGCGAATTTGATGTGCCTCCCGCCCTTCAGCGTTCCGTTGGCGCCGCCGGCCAGGAGGATCGGCAAATTTCGTGGGACGTGACCGTTGCCTTCGCTCATGCCCGCCCCATAGAGGATGGCCGAGTGGTCGAGCAGCGACCCGTCGCCATCCGGCGTGTTCTGCATCTTCTCGAGGAAGTACGAGAAGAGCTGGACATGGTAGTGATTGATCTTCGCGCACTTTTCCATGCGCACGGGATCCCGCTGGTGATGCGAGATCGGATGATGCGCGTCGGGCACGCCGATTTCCGGATAGGTGCGCCCGCTGAACTCGCGACCAATCATGAAGGTGACGACGCGGGTGACGTCTCCCTGATACGCGAGCAACTGCAGATCGAACATCAGCCTGGCATGTTGTTCGAACGTTTCTGGCACACCTGCTGGTCGATCGAAGACCGGCAACTCGGTGTTGTGCGCGACCGCTTTCTGAATGCGACGCTCGACGTCCCGAACGCTGTCGAGATACCCGGTGATGCGCGAGCGGTCCGGCGCGGCCAGCCTGGCGCGCAGGCTCGCCACCTCGTCGGCCAGCGAATCGAGGATGCTGCCTTTCTGCTGCATCCGCGCCCGCCGGACTGTGGAGTCGCTGTTTGCCCCGTCGCCGAACAGTCGCACGAATGCGGCGCCCGGGTCGTGCTCCATGGGCAGCGGCTGGGTCGGTCCCGCCCAGGCGATCGTTCCCGTGTAGACGCAGCTCCGGCCGAAGTCGCACGACGTGCCCGAATCCACCGACTCCAGCGCGAGCTCCAGCGACGGAAGCGTCGTGTCGTCGCTGAGGACCCTGGCGGCAAGTTGATCGATCGACACGCCGGCGCGCAGGGTGCGGCTCGGTGTCGTATTGGTGAGAAAGCGCGTGCTCGCATCGGCGTGGTTGTTGTATTGCCGCTCACCAGGCGGTGGAGGAGGCACGCTATCGAGTCCGCTCACGACCAGCAGACGATCACGAAACGCTTCGATTGGCGCGAGCGTGGGCGAGAACTCGAATCCGGCGCCCTCGGTCGCCGGCAACCACCGGGCGGGGATGACGCCGTTGGGCACATACACGGCACCGAAGCGCATCTTCGGCTGCGCCGCGGTGTGCCGCAGCGCCGTCAGGGCCGGCACCATCGCGTCGAGCAGCGGCAAGGGAATCGTCGCGCCCAGCGTGCGGAGCACCGTCCGGCGCGAGAGAACCTTTTTCGTGATCATCATGACGCGGTCTTCCTCATCTGGAACGGCGTGCTGTTGACGATGCCAAGAACGATGGCCGACCACCGGTAGTCGCGCGCGGCCGCATCGCGAACGATCGTGCGAATCGCCGGCTGGTCGCGGTGATCGACGTGACGGCCGAGCGCGTAAGTCAGAAGCTTGGCGGCAAACGCGTGGACATAGTTCTCGCGCCGCGCCACCACGAACGTGCGAAGCCCTTGCACGCCGTCGATGGGCGTGCCGTCGGCAAACACCGCAGACGCATCGACGGACCGTCCATCGCTCTGCATGCGCCACCGGCCAATCGCGTCGAAGTTCTCGAGCGAGAAGCCGAGCGGATCCATCCGCACGTGACAGACCGAACACGCCGGGTTCTCCCGGTGCACTTCCATCTGTTCGCGAATCGACAGCAGGCGGCCGTCGGGCGTCCTGGTTTCAAGATCCGGAATGTTCGGCGGTGGCGGCGGAGGCGGCATGCCCAGCAGATTCTCGAGCACCCAGACACCGCGCAGCACCGGCGCCGTGCGATCCGGGTATGAGGTGACCATCAGGATGCCCCCCTGCCCCAGCAGCCCTCCGCGCGTGCCGTCGGTGAACCTGACCTTGCGAAAGCGCTCGCCGTTCACGTTCGCCAGGCCGTAATGCTGCGCCAGCCGCTCGTTGACGAACGAGTAGTCGGCGGTGATGAGATCGACGACGCTGCGGTCGTTTCGCAACTGGCTCTCGAGAAACAGCGAGGTCTCCTGGAGAAACGCGGCGCGCAGGTTCTCGTCGAACTCGGGGAAGACGTTGGGGTCCGGCAGGTGGCTCGTCGCTTTCCGCACACCGAGCCACTGGCTGCCGAAGCTGTCCACGAGGGCCTTCGAACGCGGATCGCGCAGCATCCGGTCGACCTGCTGCTCCAGTACCGCGAGGTTCGAGAGCTGCTTGCCAATGGCGAGCCCGAGCAACTCGTCGTCCGGAACGCTGCTCCACAAGAAGAACGACAGGCGCGAGGCGAGATCGAGGTCGCTCAGACGATAGACCCCGCCCGGGACCGCCGCGGGCGGGTCGCTCTCGACGCGGAACAGAAAGTTGAAGCTGACCAGCATCCGCTCGATGGCCGCCTGGATACCGGCGTCGAAGCCGCGTGCGTGACGTCCCGCCTCGTAGAAATCGAGCAGTGTCTTGATTTCGCCTTCAGTCACGGGCCGGCGGTAGGCACGCCGTGCCAGCGTCGAAAGGATCGTCCTGGCACACGGCCCTTCATCTGCGGCGCCGTTCGGCCGGCAGACGAAAATGGTGCGGCGGCTTGGCGTGTCGCCAGGGCCTGAGGCCTGATACGGACCGTGGATCGTGAGGGCATCGACCGCGGCGTAGCCGTCGTACTGTTCGTCCGAACCACGTCCGAAATCGACGGCAAGCGGCTGCGCGACGCCCTCTGGTTCCCAAGGGCTGTCGACGAACGACAGCGTCACGGACCGTTCGCCCGCCTGAACTCGCGCCCGCACCTCGAGCCCTTCGTCCGCGGCGTGCATGTAGAGCTCCCACTCGGTGTCGCCGACGATCTCGCCGTTCCACGTCAGCGGACCTGGGGTGCCCTTGCCTTCGCCGCCGACCGTGAAGCGTTTGATGCGCGTACCGTCGATGCGGAGATCGAGCTGCTGCGGATGCCCCATCCCGACGATGTAGTCGTAGATCTGGCGGCGCAGGCGCACCTTGAAGGCGTACTCGCCGGAGAGCGGGAAGTGGTGACGCACCGCGAGCCCGCCACGCGAGCCGAACGGGAGCGCTTCGCTGACGCGCACGTCCTGCTCGAGCAATTTGGGCACCTTGTACGTGGCGGACGCCGGCGCGGCGCCGAGCGTGACGTCGCCGACCGCCAACCGGCTGATGTCGCGTGCGGCAGAGAGGTAGCGCTCGAGATGCGCGGGCGACAGCGCCAGGCTCGCCGCCACGTTGTCGAAGCCCTCGTCCGCTTCATCGGGGAGGAGCAGTGCTTTTGCGTCCACGGTCAGACCGAGGATGTCGCGGATCGCGTTGGCATATTCGGTGCGGTTCAGACGATGCGGTCCCACGCGGCCTGGATTGGGATCCTTGGCGGCGGCCTGGTCAAGCGCGGTCGCGAGCGAGGTCGTCATCGCATGCGACACCGCCAGCGCCGGCTGCGGTCGTCCTGCCGGCGGCATCTGGCCAGTGCGAACCTTGTGCAGCACCTTTTCCCACAGCTCCGCGTTGGCGCCCGGGTCCGATGCATCGAGCCCCCTCAGCGTGAGCCCCGCCGTTCGCAGTCGATCGTTGTGGCAGGTTGCGCAGTAAGTCTCGAGAAACTGGCGGTGAGAAGCGGCGCTGGAGGCCGGCTGCGCGGCGCCCGCCGCCGCGCCGGAGCTCGCCGTCGAGACCGAACCCACCAGCACGACCGACGACACGATGAGAAGCGCCAATGACGCCAGTCTTCTCATGGGAGGTGAGGCGATTATCGCCTTCGGGCGAGCCGGGAGTCTAGCCTTTCCACCCGATGGACTAGTCCCACCGCTCCGACCAGGCGGTGCCGCCGGCTTCATCAACGTAATCGATCTGCAGACTCGCCCGGTCGAAGGTCAGCAGCGCAAAGCCGTGCATGCCGCGCGCGGGAGCGAGCGGCGTCGGTCGCGTCTCCATCCGAACGATCGGCACGTCGTGACGCATGCGACGCCGGTCGGGTGGAACGTAAGGCAGTGAGCCGTGTCCGATGCAGCGGCACTTCACGCCACGATAGTTCGCAAACTCGATCAGATGGTGGTCGTGCCCCCAGAACCACGCGAAGAGCCGTCCGTCGGCGAAATGCGGATCGAGCCGTTCTTCGAGCACGTCACCGCGCTTGCGGAAGGGCGAGAACAGATGATGATGGGTCAGCAGGATTGTCTTCGCCGTCCCACCCAGTTGATCGTCGAGCCACTCCATCTGCGGCGCGTGGAAGTTGTGGTTCACATAGCCGGAATCAAGTCCCACGAGGCGCCAGTGCGGGTTCTGCAGGTTGAAGTAGCTGGCCGGTTGTCCAAACGCCGGCAGGACGTGCTGGAAGTAGCCATACCCGCCGCTGTACATGTCGTGGTTGGCGTTGAGCGCCCAGTAGCGTGCATCATCGGGGCCGTGCGCGTTCCAGACCTCCAGAAAGTTCCGCTGCATCTCGCGCGGCGTCCCGGAATAGTAGACGTCGCCGAGGTGAATGACGTGATCGGGCTCTACGGCGCGAATCTGGCGCGCGACAGCCACAGCGTGCCTGTTGCCCGTTCCCCAATCCGAAACCAGTGCGATTCGGCACCGCTCGGCGAGGTCGAATTGAAAATCGGTTGCGCGCTCGTGCTGCGGAAACGGCGCCTTGCCGCGCGCCCGGGCGCGCAGGCGCTGATACAGGACCGACAGCCACTTCGGATCACGCGGGCGGAACCGGCGTTTCGGCATGCGCTCGAGCTCTTCTTCCATGGCGCTCTGGACGAGCGCCAGAGTCGCCTGGCTGGGGATGAACTCGGGACCTTCGTCCGAATCGACCGGCGCCGCGCCGTCGAGCATCCGGATGGCCTCCTCGCGCTCGACCCATTCCTCCGCGTCCTGCAACTGTTCGACGAGCTCGGCACGGCCGCCGCCCATTGGTCGCTGCCAATCCCCAGCGCGTCACACGCGCGGAGCCGCAGCGCGTCGTCGTCACGTTCGAGCGCCGTTCGTGCGCCCTCGACGACGCCGAGCACCGCTTCCTGGTCGAGTGTTTCGTCGTGAATCGCCACACCGGCGCGTATGCAACTCCGCGGCCTGTCAGGTGCGCGTCCGGCCGTCCGCCTCGTCCGTTAGCACCTTACGGTTTGACGGTGTAGTCGGCAATGACCGGATCGTGATCCGAGAGCGACGTCACCGGCACGGTGATCTTCGTCGGGGTCACCTTGTCGCTGCCCTCTTTCGACCGGAACAGATAGTCGAATCGCACGGCATTGTTGACGGTGTGCCCGTTCTGCTTGCTGCCGGTCACGTCGAGCCAGGTGTCGTAGTAGTCACCCATCATGGTGATGATCCAATACTCTCCCCACCACGAATTGAAATCGCCGCCGACGATGCGGCGGGCGCCGAAGCGGGCGGTCCAGGCCATCATGTCGAGCAGTTGCGCGGTGCGATGCGCGGTGTGCCCCTTCACGCCGCCCACGGTGACGGTCGCCTGGGCGGTCGATCGATTATCACCGCGGCTGAGGCACGATCCGCAGATACGGGCGTGGGGCGCGCCAGCCTTGCGGATACTGCTGTCGGGCTTCGTCGTCCGACACCGCCGGCAGAATGATCACGTCGTCCCCCTGCTGCCAGTTGGCCGGGGTCGCCACCTTGTGCCTGGCCGTGAGCTGCATCGAGTCGATGACCCGCAGCACTTCGTCGAAGTTGCGGCCAGTGCTCATCGGGTACGAAATGACGAGCTTGATCTTCTTGTCGGGACCAATCACGTAGACATTGCGCACCGTGGCGTTGTCAGCAGCCGTGCGTCCCTCGCACGTGTCGCCCGCATCCGCCGGGAGCATGCCGTAGAGCTTGGCGACCTTCAGGTTAGGGTCGGCGATCATCGGAAAGTTCGGCGCGTGTCCCTGGGTGTCGGCGATGTCCTTCGACCAGCCCTCGTGACGGTCCAGCGGATCGACGCTGAGGCCGATCACCTTCACCTGGCGTTTGTCGAATTCCGACTTGATGCCCGCCATGTAGCCGAGTTCGGTCGTGCAGACGGGCGTGTAATCCTTGGGGTGAGAAAAGAGCACGCACCACGAGTTGCCCAGCCACTCGTGGAAGCGCAGACGCCCTTCGGTGGTATCCGCTTCGAAGTCAGGCGCATCGGCGCCAATTGGCAGAGGTCCAGTCACAAACGCTTCTCCTTTGTTTGCCGCGCCTTCGGCGCGGAGGGCCGTGCTTCGCACGGCGGGCCACTTCGTGGAGGGCCGGCCTGCGGCCGGCTCTCCCCTCGGCGCGTCAGCGCCGCCTTCGCGCGAAGCGCGCCCTCGCGCGAAGCGCGCCCTCGTGCGGAAGCGCGCCCTCGCGCGTAAGCGCGCCCCTCTGGCCGAAGGCCGGCCTATCCCGGCGGGCGCGGCACGGCAGTGCGTCCGCCGCTGCTGCCCGACCCACCACCGCTCGAGTACCCGCCCGACGACACGCCGCCGCTCGTGCCTGCCCCCGATCCGCTGCTGCCTGCGCCCGTCGATGACGTGCCCCATCCGCTGCCGTTGCCGGTGCGCGTGGCGGGATCGGGCTCATTGCGTCGAATGCGCGTGTAGCCGCGGCCGTCCACCACGCGCCCGTTGCCGCTTGGCTCCGGGGACATGCCGGGACTCCCCGGTTCGAGGATGATCACGCCGGGACCACGGTAGTAATACGGGTCGTAGTATCCCCACGACCGATAGCCGAACGGCGAGTACAGCGACGAGTAGTAGAACGGATCGGCGTAGTAGTACGGCCACATCGAGAAGGCTCCCCACATCGGGTCCAATCCCGGGCCGTAGCCGCCATAGCCGCCGCCGCCATACCCCCCACCGTAACCGCCGACCGACGCGCGGCGCTCCACCACGAAGCGTTCCGGGAAGGACATGGCGACCATCAGATCGATCACGCTGTCCGGCACGCCAACCGCGTCGAGCTCGCGCAGCCGTCTCGCGTTGAGGTCGTAGCCGCCGGCGCCCAGTTCGAGCACCGCGGCCTGCAGCGCCTCGGTCGGGACCTTGGCGGATGCCTCTTTGATGTCCGCCATCGTAAGCTTGCCCCCAATGGGCATCGTGGCCAGATTGCGTGCCGTTGATGGCACCGCCGTGGCGTGTTTCTGATTCGCGGCGCGGCGATAGCGGCGAACGCGCATGCTCTTCTGGCCCTCGCTCTCGACCACTTGAATATCAAGCCAGCGCGGACCGGTGACAATCGTGGCCAGGCCCGACACCGTGCGAGCGGGCTGATCGCCGCAGGTGATCTCTGCCTGCGCGTAGACGCGTGCGCCAAGCTGCGACCATTCGGCCTGTTGCCATCCGCGACACTTGTCGTCGGTGAGCGGACGCCGGGACCCGTCGGCCACGACGGTCTCAACCAGCACCGGCTTGTCGTTGACGATGGTCGTCATCGTCGCGCCGCCGTCGGGCGACGGGGCGACGCAGACGAGCGCATTAGGTGTCCTGCTTGCCGGCGCCGATGAGGTGCCGGCCAGTTCGGACAGCAGCGCCGCAGCGTCCTGGATGCTTTCGTCGGTGATCTGCCAGCATCCCATCCAGGGCGCCCACCGATCGGGCGCGGACGGCGTCGGTGACGGCTGGGCCGCGGCCCAGCCGGCTGTCGCCATCACGAGACCAGCGCCAAGAATTGTGCGGAACGTCTTCATGCGCCCTCCTCAGAACAGCACGTTGATGCCGGCGGAGAGCCGGAATCCCGAGAGGTCAATCGGATCGAACTCGATGAAATCGCTGCTGAGCTCTCCAGCGGCTTTGGTATAGCGTCCCTGCACCGTGGCATAGAGCCCTCTATATATCTGCAAGTCCACACCGCCGAACACCTGCGCGGTCGGGGCCCAGCCCTGGGACCGAAACGAGTCGCGGAAGACCGAGAGATCGACGAAGTCCACGAAGTCGCCGCTCTGCCGGAACTGGTAGAACATCGCGCCCGCCCCCGCGCCCACAAACGGCACGACCCGCCGCGGAATCCACGCGAGACGGCTCACCTCATCTCCCCTGGGCGTGAGCGCGTACCGGATGCCGGCGCCGACGTAAGTCGTCTGCAGCGACGTGCGCTGCTCGATCGGTAGCAGGTCGTTGTCCACGAAGTCGCGATACTCGGAGCCTCGCGCCATCCGGTTGACCTCGACGCCTGCCTCGACGAGCGCGCGGGGCGTCAGCGCAAACGCCACGTCCGCTGCGAATCCCGGCGAGTTGAAGTGCTCTTTCTCGAGCGTCAGATGCCGCGTGACGAAGTCGAAGAGGTCGCTGCCGGCACTGGCAAACAGCCAGTTGCCGCGAATGCCCACCGACCGCTTCGGGCGGCCGAACAGGAAATCGGCGCTGCGAGCCTGCGGGGCGGCCGTTGTCTGTCGTGCCTGCTGATCGGTCTGCTGCTCCTCGGCGCGCTCGGCCGCGCCGGTTGTCGCGGGCATGACCAGGAACGAGGCAACGACAAACCCTGCCAGATGGAAGGCTGTGGGCATGGGTGCGGACCTCAGCACAAGATTACCACGCGGAACCGGTCGTTGAGCCAGGGCGTATTGTTAGGGATGGACCGATTGCTCCAGGACCTGCGCTTCGCGTTCCGGCTGCTCTGGAAGGATCGCGGCTTCACGCTGACGACGGTGGCCACCCTGGCGCTCTGCGTCGCGGCCAACACGTCGATTTTCGCAGTAGTGAACGCGGTGCTGCTCAAACCGCTGCCGTTCCCCGAGCCCGAGCGGCTCGTGACAATCTTCAACTCCTACCCGGGCGCCGGGGCCGTGCGCGCCGCGAACGGGGTGCCCGATTATTACGATCGCCTCGCGCAGACGACGGTTTTCGATGAGATCGCCATGTATCGGAGCTCCGGCGTCACCATCGGCGGCCAGGGCGGGGGTGAGGTCGAGCGCGTGACGAGCCTGCTGCTCACGCCGTCGTTCTTCCGGTTGCTGCACGCACAACCGCACCGCGGTCAGCTCTTCACCGAGCAGGACGCCGAAGTCGGACAACCCCGCAAAGTCGTGCTCGGCTACGGCACGTGGCAGCGATTGTTCGCCGGGAGTGACGACGCCGTGGGCCGCGACCTGCGAATCAACGGCGAGCTCCATACAGTCGTCGGCGTTCTGCCAGACGGGTTCCATTTCATCGACCCCGAGGTTCAGCTCTGGACGCCGGCGGCCTTCAGCGCCGAGGAACGTAGCGACGAGCGGCGTCACAGCAACAGTTGGCAGCAGATCGCGCGGCTCGAACCCGGCGCGACTCTCGAGCAGGCGCAGGCTCAGATCGATGCGATCAACGCGGCGAATCTCGATCGTTTTCCACAGCTCAAACAGGTGCTCGTCAACGCGGGGTTTCACACCCAGGTCAAAGGGTTCCACGCCGATCTCGTGGAGTCGTCACGCGGGACGTTGTATCTGCTCTGGGGCGGCGTGCTCGCGGTCCTGGTGATCGGCTGTGTGAACGTCGCCAACCTCGTGTCGGTACGCGCCAGCGGGCGCGTCAGGGAACTGGCCACACGACACGCGCTGGGCGCCAGCATGCAGCGCCTGTCGCGCCAGATCCTCACGGAAAGCGTGTTGGTGTCGGTCATAGGTGGAGCGCTTGGCCTTGCGCTGGGGTGGCTCGCGCTCAGCCTTGCAGCACCACTGGCGCTCGACCAACTGCCGCGAGGGGAAAGCATCGCCATCGACGGTGTGTCGCTCGCGTTTGTCCTCGGCCTCGTGCTGCTCGTCGGGGTGGTTGTCGGTTTGTTTCCGATGGCGGCGCTTCGTCGCGCCGATCTGGGGCAGATCGTCAGGGAGGAAGGGCGATCGGGCACGGCGTCGCGGCGGACGCGGCTGGTCCGTCGCGCGCTCGTCACCAGTCAGGTGGCTTTTGCGCTGGTGCTGCTCGTCGGCGCCGGGTTGTTGCTGGCGAGCTTCCAGCGCGTGCTCGCCGTGAGTCCCGGATTCGTCCCGGATCAGGTCCTGGCGGGCAGCGTGAGTTTCCCGGCGTCGCGTTACGCGGATGATGCGGCCATTCGGATGGCGGCCACCCGCGTCCTCGACCGCGTGCGCACGGTGCCGGGTGTGCTCGCGGCAGGCGCCACGACGACGATGCCGATGTCCGGTCAGCACAATGATTCCGTGATTTTTGCCGAGGGTTACCAGCCGGCTCCGGGCGAGTCGCTCATCTCGCCCAACCAGGTCTGGGTGACCCCGGGCTACTTCGAAGCCATGCAGACCGCCGTGCGCGCGGGCCGGCCGTTCGACCAGCGGGACGTCGAGGGCGCGCCGCGCACGATCATCGTGGACGAGCTGCTCGCACGCAAGTACTGGCCCGGCCAGGATCCGATCGGCCGCCACATGTACTTCCCGGCGAGCATGGAGAACCTGCTGGAGCCGCCCCCCCGGGAGCAGTGGATGACCGTGATCGGCGTCGTCGAGCACGTGCGGCTCGACGGGCTGGTCGACGGACCGGGCTTCAGAACGGTGGGCGCGTATTACCTGCCGTACGACCAGAACCCGTCGCGCAACATCGCGCTCGCCGTCCGCACGTCGCAGGATCCGACGTCCATCACCGGCGCGCTTCGCGCGGAGCTGGCATCGGTGGATCCGGAGCTTCCGCTCTACGGCGTGCGCACGATGCAGGAGCGCGTCGATCGATCGCTGGTGGATCGACGAACGCCGATGGTGCTCGCCTTGACCTTCGCCGCCGTCGCGCTGTTCCTTGCGGCGATCGGCATTTACGGCGTGCTGGCGTATCAGGTGAGCCAGCGGTCCCGCGAGATCGGCATCCGCATGGCTCTTGGCGCCGCCGCGATCAGCATCTTCGGCATGGTGCTGCGCGAGGGCGCGGCGATCGTGCTGATCGGAACGGCGCTCGGCCTGATTGGCGCGTTCATGCTGCGCCAGACGCTGCAGTCGCAGCTCTATGAAATCGGCGCGATGGATCCCACGGTGATCGCGATCGTCGGCGGCATCCTGCTGGCCGTGGCGCTTGCGGCCACGCTGCTGCCGGCGCGGCGCGCGGCGAAAACCGATCCGGTGCACGCGTTGATGGGGCAGTGAGGCTTTCAGCTATCAGCTATCAGCTCTCGGCGCTTTCGGCCAGCCCTACCGCCCCACCAGCCCTACCCGCCCTACCCGCCTAAGGATCGATCAGGGTCCTAAGTATGATGGGTCTACGTGACAGAACCTCTCAGCCTGAAGGACGCCAGCGGCCTGGCCGCAGCGCTCCAGCATGAGCTCGGCCGCGTCATCATCGGCCAGCAGCAGGTCATCAGCGAAATTCTCACGGCGTTTCTCGCAGGCGGGCACGTCCTGCTGCGCGGCGTGCCCGGTCTGGCCAAGACGCTGCTCATCAAAACGCTGGCCGAAGCCGTGCACTTGAAATTCAGCCGCATTCAGTTCACGCCGGACCTCATGCCGGCGGACATCGTCGGCACCGAAGTGATCGAGGAGGATCGCGCCACTGGAACGCGATCGATACGGTTCATCCCCGGGCCGCTATTCGCCAACATCATCCTCGCCGACGAGATCAATCGCACGCCGCCGAAGACGCAGTCCGCGCTGCTCGAGGCGATGCAGGAGTATCAAATCACGGTCGGCGGCGTGCGCCACCAGCTCGATCGGCCGCTCTTCGTGCTCGCCACGCAGAATCCCATCGAGCAGGAAGGGACGTATCCACTGCCCGAAGCGCAACTCGATCGCTTCATGCTGAACGTCGTCATCGGGTATCCGTCGGCCGAAGAGGAGAAAGCGATTCTCGCGCAGACCACGACGTCGGAGGAGCCGGTGGTGACGCCGGTGGCGACCGGCGAGCAGATCGAGCGCGCGCGCAGGCTCGTCCGCGAGATTGCCGCGGCGGACAACGTGATCGACTACGCGACGCACCTGATCCGGGCCAGCCGGCCGCAAGACGCCGCGCTCGACTTCGTCAAGCAGTGGGTGCGCTGGGGGGCCGGTCCGCGGGCGGGGCAGGCGCTGCTGCTGGCCGGCAAGGCGCGCGCCGTGCTCCACGGCCGGCCGGCGGTGTCGCTCGACGATGTGCGCGCCGTCGCGCCACCAGTGCTGCGCCATCGCCTGCTGGTGAATTTTCAGGCTGAAGCGGAGGGCATCGATGCAGAGACCGTTGTCGAACGTCTCCTGGCTGCGGTCCGGCCCTGAGGCATGGGATTTTGCGTCTGGCGTCCCGAGGCCTGGAGCCTGAAGGCCTGCCATGTCCCGTCCCCACGTCGTCAGCCCCGCGGAACTTTCCTCGCTGCGCGACCTCGAGTTGCTGGCGCGGACAACCGTCGAAGGCCTCCGTCAAGGTCTGCATCGCAGTCCGTTTCACGGCTACAGCGCCGAGTTCAGCCAGTATCGCCACTATCGTCCCGGCGACGATCTGAAGTACGTCGACTGGAAGGCGTTCGGCCGGACCGATCGCCTGTACTCGCGACAATTTCGCGAAACGACCAACATGGGGGCGCTATTCGTCCTCGACGTCAGCCGCTCGATGGCGTTTCCCGAGGAGAGACAATCGAAATTCGCGCTGGCGCGCGCTGCGGCGGCGGTGCTGGCGACGCTCGTCATTGACCAGGGCGACGCGGCCGGGCTCCTGGCCGTGTCCGAGCCGACGACCGCAGGCACACACTACGTTGCGGCGCGAAGTGGCCGGCATCACTTGCACCTCTGCCTCGCGGAGCTGGCGCGGCTGACATCGGCGGGCGCGGAGGGCATTTCGTCAAGCCTCAGGCAGGCGGCCACATTACTGCGGCGCCGCGGCCTGGTCGTTGTCATCAGCGACCTGTACGAAGAGGAGGTCGCGCTGGCCGAGATACGCCGCGTGGCGCGCATGGGCCACGACGTCGTTGTCGTTCACGTGCTGTCGCGCGAAGAGCTGACGCTCCCGACGGGAGGCGCGATTGAATTCGAGGATCTCGAAACCGGCGCAACCGCCGTGACCAATCCCGACGCGGTGGCGAGGCAATATGCGACAAACGTGGAAAGGTTCCTCACGCGCATGAAGTCAGCGGTCACGCGCGAAGGGCTCGATTATCTTCGGCTCGTGACCGGTGAGCCACTCGAGCCGGCGCTCCGCCGGTTCCTGGTTGGCAGACGGGGAGGCGAATCGCGGTGACGGTACACTGGCTGCAGCCGCTCGCGTGGTGGGGTCTCGGCCTGCTGGCGGTGCCGATTGTGATCCACCTGCTCGCTCGGCATCGGAGCCGGCGTATGCGCTTTCCCTCGCTCAAGTTCTTGCCGGTGGCGCAAATGGCGGCGCTGCGGCGGCGTGTCATCACCGATTGGCCGCTGCTGGTCGTGCGCTTGCTTGTTCTTACCGCCGCGGTTGCTGCGCTCGCGTCGCCCGTCTTCGTGTCGGATGCGAGGCGCGACGCGTGGGATCGCCGCGTCGCACGCGCCATCGTCATCGCGTCACCCGAGAGCGATGAGATGAGGTCGATCGCTGCCGAGGAAGCTCGCGCCAGCTACGCCAGCGCGGAGTTCTCCGCTCCCACCATTCCAGACGCCCTGCGCGACGCTCAGCGCTGGCTTGGAGAGCAGGCGCCCGCCGCACGGGAAGTCGCTGTTGTCGGCGACTTGCGTGAGGGGGCGCTGTCGGAGCATGACCTTGTGTTTGTCCCTTCGCATGTGGGCCTTCGCTTCCTGCCGGTCGTGCAAGTCGATGAGCCTCAGGCGGTCGAGTGGCGCACGGTCGCAGACGGTCCGGAAGGGACGCCTACGACCTATGCCGTGAGTGTTGCGCCGGACGCTACGCGCACGCTGGTGCGGTACGAGATCGGGAGCGGGATCGTTCCAGGACGCATTCGCGTGGAAGCCGCGCCCGCCGACCAGCCCTACGCTGATGCGGTGCTCCGCGCCGTGTTGCGGGAAGGGCTGGTGTTCGGATCGACGACGGACCGCGCGGTGACGATTGCTTTCGAGGGCGCGCCGGTTCCTGCCGAGGAACCGCTCAGCGCTGCCTCTGAGGCGTGGATGCGAACGGCGCTCGAACGGATTCCTGACGTTCGAGGCGGAATGCTCGACGGCGTGTTGGTGGTGAGGCCGAACGTGTCTGTGAGGGAAGCTCGTGCGCCCCAGATCGTCTCCGACGTGTTGCGGGCTGCGTTCGACCAGTCGCGAGTGGACCTCGAGCCGCGGCGGGTGTCAGCGGCAACGCTCGCCAGGTGGTCGCGGCCGTATGGCCCATCGCCACCCGGCGCGTTGCCAGCGGATGAAGGGGATCGCCGCTGGTTCTGGGGCGCCGCGGTGCTGTTGCTGGCCGTTGAGCACTTGATGCGGAGGAGACGCCGTGTCACGTGACGCCTCCGTGCTGCGCGCGCTCCACGAATATCGCCGGCGCCTTCGCGCCTCGGATTTGAGCGCTGCGGTTGTCGCCTCGGCCGCGGCGGCGGCAGTTGTTCTCGTCGGAGCGTCGGGGCTGGGTGCGACACCAGCGATGACTCGCGTCGTGACTATCGCGGTGTTCGCCATCTGCGCGGCAGCGTTCAGCGCACGATCGTGGCGACGCTGGACGATGGCGCGCGTGGCGGCGGTGGTCGAATCAGGCGGCCGTGGCCTCGACAATCTGGTCGTCACAGCGGAGGAGATGGCCAGCGGGCGTGGCAGGCGGTCGCATCCCGTCATCGAAGCCGAAGTTGCGGCCGCGGCGGTTGCTCGTCTCCAGGCCGTCTCTCCCACGCAGGTGCAGCCGCTGGCTCGGCCGTTTGCGCTCGGCGCCGGCGCCCTTGCCGCTCTGCTGGCCCTGCTCATCGGGCTGCCGTCGGCTCAGGGCCCGGGCCGGACGCCAATCCAGGATCCCGATGTGCCAGCGGAAATCGCGGTGCTCGCCGCCGGCGACTTACGCGTGGTGATCACGCCACCGCCATACGCGCGCCGTGAGTCCACGACACTGCTGAATCCGGCGAGCGTTGCGGCGCTCGAAGGCAGCCGCATCCGCCTCGAGGTGGCACGTGCCGTTCAAACAGCGCTGGTGAATCTGGATGGAACGACGACCGCGTTCACCGAGGAAGGCGAACGTCGTGGGCTTGACTTCACCGCCCTGGATTCGCGCCCGCTGCTCGTTCGCTTCGAGGCGGCCGGGCGGTCCGCCGATCGGCTCGTGCAGTTGCGGGTTCACCCCGACGGACGGCCGATCGTTCGCATCGAGCAGCCGGCGAAGGATCTGATCTTTGCTGAGGCAACCGGCGAGGTGGCGGTCGCAATCGCCGCACGAGACGATGTCGGTCTGGCGTCGCTGGCCTTGCGATATACGAAGGTGTCGGGGTCCGGTGAGATATTCGCGTTCGAAGAAGGGGAGTGGCCCGTTCGCATCGAGCGCGCGGCCGCCGGCGACTGGACGGCGCATGCGGAGCTCTCTCTGGCGGCCTTGAAGCTGCAGGACGGCGACACGCTGGTGTATCGCGCGGTCGCGCGCGACGCCAGGCCTGGCGCCGATCCGTCGCTCTCGGACAGCTTTCTCATCGAGATCGGCCGCCTCGCCGGCGTCGCCTCCACCGGCTTTGGGCTCCCCGAAGAACGCGATCGGCAGGCCATCAGCCAGCAGATGCTGATCATCAAGACCGAGCGGTTGCACGCGGACCGGACCAGGCTCTCGCCCGAGGCGTTCGTCGAGCAGTCACGGCTGCTGGCCATCGAGCAGCGGATGGTGAAGGCGGAATTCGAGTTCATGACCGGCGGCGTGGTCGAGGACGAATTCGAAGAAGCGGCGCATTCGCACGAGATCGCCGAAGGACGTTTCGAGAACACCGGCCAGATCGAGTTGATTACCGCGATCCGGGAAATGTCGCGAGCCGAGGCGCGTCTCAACACGGCCGACACGGCGCAGGCGCTGGTGAACGAGCGGGCAGCGCTCCGTGCGCTCCAGCGCGCCTTCGACCGGCGTCGTTACCTGCTGCGCACGCTGCCGGAACGCGCCCGGATCGACCTGTCGCGGCGATTGTCGGGAGAGCTCGACACGGCGCGATCGTCGACGCACCCCCCGAGTGCGACGAGCGCCGACCCGTTTCTCGATCGCGCGCGCGAAATCCTCGGCGAGCTCGACGCCGAAACCTCGCTGCCGGACGGTCCGGCACTTGCCGCCCGCATCCTGGCAGTGGATCCGGCGTCGGAAGACCTGCAGACCGCTGCACTGCAGGTGGCCGCCGCCCGAGACACCGCCTCGTTCGGCTCCGCATTGCGCGCGGCCCAACGGACGATCGCCGGTGCCATGCGAGCACGCCTCGCCAAGGTGGCACCAACCGAGATCAGTCGAGATCCGCTGGCCGGACGGCTCGTACAGGAACTCCCCGGGGCACCGCCGCAATGAACATCCGGATCCTGTTGCGCGCGGTGGCGGTGGTGATTGCGGCGGCCGCCTTCGTCGATCCGCCGCTCACTCGCGACGTGCGGCATCGCCATTCGCTCACCGTCGTCACGATGCACGCCGGCGACGTGACGCATGCCGAGCGGCTTGGGCGGCGGCTGTCGGCGGAGCACGACCTGACGATCCACGTGGCCGATCCGGCCTCGCTCGCGGCGGCGTGTCCATCGAGTGGCGGCTGCATCGTGGTGTCTCGTGGCGACGTACCGCCGCGACTGACTGCTGGCGCGACGGTGGTCGGGGCATTGCGCGTGACGTCGGAGAATGGGCGCCGCGTGATTCGACGTGTCGATGCGCCGCTTATGGTCCATCGCGATGCGGCGGCGTCGTTGCGTGTGACACTCCACCGTCCCGCCCCACGCATCGATGTGCTCGACGGCGATGTCCTGGTTGGCTCCGTGGAGCCAGGCGACGCGCTGGACGTGGCGATCACGTGGGTGCCATTGGCCGAAGGCGCGCGAGCGCTGCGGGTGGTCGCGCAAGATGATGTGGCCGATGTTGGTGTGATCGTCGATGGCTCCCCGGTGCCGGTGTTCGTCTACGAGCCGGAGCCGACATGGGCGGGAACGTTCGTCAGACGCGCATTGGACGATGACTCGCGTTTTGCCGTCGCCGGACGGACCCGCGTCGCGCCACCGGTCACTGTTACGCGCGGAGGGGCCGGCCCGCTCAGCGCGGCGGCCATCGGGGATGCGGGCGCGGTCGTGGTCACGGCGCCACACACGTTGACGGCGGCGGACGTCGAACTGTTCGACCGCTTCGTGACCCGCCGGGGCGGCTCGCTCATCCTCATTCCCGATCAGCGGCCGACGGGTGCGGTCCTGCGGCTGATCCCGCGCGTCGCCGGCCAGGAGCGCGAGCGGCAGCCTCATGACGCCGGGTTGTTGCGCGTTCGTGAGTGGCTGACGTTCGAGCGGAGCGCCGGGACCTCGACGCTCGTCGCGCTCGGCGACGACGCGGTCGTCGTATCCCGTGCCGTCGGGCGCGGTCGCGTCGTGATTTCGGGTGCTCTCGATGCCTGGCGCTTCCGCGGTGCCACGTCGAACTTCAACACGTTCTGGACGGCCCTGGCCTGGGAGGCCGCCGTGGCCGCGGGCAAACCGCTGCGCCTCAATGTCGAGCCGGTACTTGCGGAGCCAGGCGAACCTCGACGCGTGGAGGTAGAACTGCAATCCATCGACTCGGTTCCGAGGGAATTGAGCGCTTCAGGTGTCATGACCTGCCAGGGAGAACGTCAGGCGGTTCGTCTCTGGCCGGGAGGCCAGCCAGGCATGTTCGAGGGCAGTGTGCGGCCGGCCGGCAGCGACACGTGTCAACTGTCCGTCGCGGTCAACGACGCCACGGCGACGGTGCCGCTGGCGGTACGGCGTGAAGTGCAGCGGGGCCCGGGTGCTGAAGGGGCGCTCGAGGCTGCAGTGGAGGCGCACGGCGGCATCGTGGTGGAAACGGGCGATGGCGAGGGGGAGCTCGCGGCACGCGCCAGTGCTCAGCTTGCGACGCAGTGGGTCAACCAGGCCACGCGGCCCATGCAGTCGCCGTTGTGGCTCATTCCGTTCGCCGCCTGCCTGAGCAGCGAATGGTGGCTGCGGCGGCGGGCCGGTTTAAGTTAGATTGCACAGATGCAAACGCGTCGCGAATTCACGCGCACGATGGGTCTCGGCGCCCTTGGACTCGGTTTGGCGCCGTCGCTGCTCTGCGCACGAGGCGCCCAGGCGCAGCCGTCGCCGGTCAAGGATCCGAAGTTCCGCACCTGGGCGGAGGAGGCGCTGCGAGAGGCGAAGCGCCTCGGCTGCAGCTACGCCGACATCCGGTTCACCATGAACCGCTCGAATGGGATCGCCGTTCGCAACGGCCAGCTGACGACGTCCGGCAACGTCGGCTTCGGCAGTTTTGGGGACGAGGACACGTTCGGGTTCGGCGTCCGCGTCATTCACAGCGGCGTGTGGGGGTTCTCGAGCAGCCCCAACGTGACGCCCGAGGAGGTCCGGCGGATCGTCGGCGTGGCGACCGAAGTCGCCAAGGCCAGCGCACTGGCGAAGAAATTCGACGTGCGGCTTGCGCCGGTGAAGGCGTACGACACGTTCTGGCAGACGCCAATCAACGTCGATCCCTGGGAGATCCCGCTCGGCGACAAGATCGCGCTGCTGGTCGATGTCACCACGGCCATGCAGAAGAACAAGGACGTGGTGTTCGCCAACGCCGCCGCGAATTTCAACTACGAGTGGAAGTTTTTGGCGACGAGCGAGGGATCGTTCATCGAGCAGGTCTTCTACTACACCGCGTGCAGCATGAGCGCGACGGCGCGGCGCGACGGCCAGGTCAAGACGCGCACCTACAACCCAGGCACCCAGACCAGAGGCTACGAGTTCGTCACCGACAGCGACCTGCCCGGCAACGCCGAGCGCGTCGCCGCCGAGGCCGTCGAGCATGCGATGGCCAAGCCGGTGGGCAGTGGTCTGAAGGACCTGATCATGATGCCGTCGCACTCGGCGCTGACCATGCACGAGATCATCGCGCATCCCACGGAGCTCGATCGGATTGTC
>DATKDY010000008.1:0-10457 GCA_035512515.1 Vicinamibacterales bacterium | reverse complement strand
CGCGGTCGGATGGTGAGAGCAGACTGAGACACGCGAACATGCATCTACGTTAAGCCCGCTCGTTGAGCGACGATGGCGCTCGACCGTTGGAATATACAGCGCCTCGTGCGTAAGGGGATAGTGCTTTCGGAGAGCAGCGCTGGTCATCACGGCATACGAGAACCGAATCCGCCGGCTCGAAGAGCGGAAGATCGAGATCAGCGAGAAAATCGCCAATTGCGGCCGTCCGCTGCGCAGCTTCGACGAAACACTCAGAACTTCGCTCGACTTCCTCGCAAACCCGTGCAATCTCTGGGCTTCGGACCGACTGGAGCATAAGAAAGCCGTGCTGAAACTCGCGTTCGCCGACCGGCTGACCTACGCCCGAAACGAGGGGTTTAGAACTCCGGACCTCGCCTTACCGTTCAAGGTGTTGGCCGATCTCAAAAGCCCCAAAAGCATGATGGCGCGCCCGGAAGGACAAACTTCGAACTCTTTGCTGGATAAACTGGCTGACTGGAGCGCTTACCTGGAACAGAATGCGCGAATTCAGCATCGGCCGGCATAGTCGAGCCGTCGCATCTTGCCGAACCACGAGCCTCAAGCGTGCGCGCGCCTTCGCGAGCGAGCTTGACGCGGCTGCACGGACAAGCGCAGAGCGAAAGCGTCCAAGATCGCGGCCAACGTATCAAGCCGCGGATTGCCTCTCGCGGAGAGCGTCCGATACAAGGTCTCGCGGGAGAGCCCGGTTTTCTCTGCGAGTGCCGTCATTCCGCCGACAGCATCGGCAACTGTGCCCAGTGCCACGGGCACGGCTCGCTCATCGCCGTCGGCCAACATCGCTTCCAGGTACTCCGCGATTTCAGCCTGACTTCCTAGATGGTCCGCCGCTCGAAACGGCAGGCTTGCGGGCTTTGTAGTCTTTCCAGTAGCCATGAGCTTTCTCGATGTCCTTCGTTTGAGTGCACTTGTTGCCGCCACACAGCAGCAGAATCAGAGTCTCGCCGTCCTGCCCGTAGTACACGCGGTAACCGGGACCGTAGTCGATGCGCAGCTCGCGGACACCGTCACCGACGCTCTTCCAGTCGCCCAGTAGACCGACGCTCAGCCGATCCAGGCTGATTCTATTCTTCATGCTTTGATGGGTTCGTTGGCTGTTGATCAGAGGGCTTCGTTTCGAGGGCTTTGCGCACCTGTGCCAGGCGGTTCTCAAACCGGGTTTGGTCGTGCGGAGACTTGATCGTGCGGGCCGCCACTTCGGCGATGCACTCCGCTTGCTCCCGGAGCACCCGCCGCCGACTCGGGCTGTCCGTCAGACTGGCGATGGTTTGTAGCGCGCCCAACATCCGTAACATGATGGCGACGTCGGCTTCGGCGCTGCCTCGAATTTCATCGAACGATTCGGCCACCAGGCTGGCAAAGGTCTGCCCGATGGAGATCACCCGCAGTTCCTCGTCCTCATAGCGGCGCGATGAAGGGATTTCCCGGGAGGCAAGTCGCGCCAGAATCGCCGTCAAATACTCCACGCACATCACGGCCGTCGTGGTGTCGTTGATGCCGGGTGAGAGAGCGCGCAACGCCATATCCACGAGCTGGCGGATGCCGAATGTGCAATCCTGGTGCACCGTGCGGTAGCGGTCAATGTTGTAGGCCGCCCGCAGGGCGGCAATGATCTCCTGGTCCGGCGGGTTCTCCAGAGCGAGCGAGGCGAGCGGGGTGTTTTGGACCACAAACTCGCCGATGCCGCGGTCCATCCGCACGATGGTCTTGTGCTCCCGCGCCAGGCGCAGGAGCGCCGCGTTATCCACGCTCTGGAGGTAGCCATTGCGCTTGGCCATGACGGCCTGCCAGTTCCGCGCCGGCAACGGGAGCAGGGACGGATCGGCTTCGTCATCCATCGGCTCTCGTCCCAGTTTCTCCGGGAAAAGCCGGTCCACGGCCACCAGGGTTTCGTTCGCCACCGAGGCAATAATGCTCGAGGCCTGGATCGAAGACGCGATGTGATGAATGAAGAAAATGAGGGTCCCGATGCCGCCGATTGCCAGCACGACGCTGAAAGCCACCGACAGGCTCGGAACAAATGCGCCCTCGTCGCCCCCGCGAATGGTGCGCAACACGATGAGACAGTAGGTGAAAATGCCGGCGAAAATTCCGAGCACGACCTGCGTGACGCGGTCACTCATGAAGTTCCGCAGAATGCGTGAAGTGTATTGGCTCGAAGCGAGCGCCAAGGTCACCAAGGTCATGGAGAACGTGACTCCCACCACGGTCATCATCGAGCCGGCAATGGTGGCCAGCATCCCGCGGGCGCCCGCCGCGCCGGCCCCGAAAAGGCGCGGCCAATCGGCCATCCAGTCCCGGCTCCCGGAGGAATCCACCTCGATCAAACCCACGGCAACGATCGTGCTGAACGCGACGATCAATGACGGCAGAAACCAGAAGCTAGCACGCAGATTGCCCCAGAGGTGTTTGAGTTTATTCATGGTTCAATCTTCCTGTTGATAGGTAAGCGAGCCGGCGAAGTTCATGCTCCGCTCCCATTTTCCTCGGTCGGTTTTGATCCACGGCTCACCAGCAGGAGGAATAGATACCCGCCCAATGCGGCAATGAGCGAAGCGGCAAGCACCCCGACCTTGGCTTCCTCAATCAGCACGGTCTCGGAAAAGGCCAGCCCGGTGATGAACAGGCTCACCGTGAAACCCACGCCGCCGATGAGTCCCGCGCCGGTGATGTGCCGCCAGGCCACGCCGCCGGGCAGCGCCGCCCAACCCAGTCGAACCGCCAGCCACGTAAAACCGGTCACGCCCACTACTTTGCCGACCACCAAGCCCAGCATCACTCCCAATGTCACCGCACTGGTGGACGCCTGCCGGATGAACTCAGCGGAAAGCGCCACGCCGGCATTGACCAGGGCGAAAAGCGGCAGAACCAGGTAACTCGACCACGGATGAACCATGCGCTCCAGCCGTTCCAGCGGGGATTCCGTCTGGCGGGCCAGTTCCTCAATGCGCCCGATCATGATCTCGCTCCGCTCTGAGTCTTCCCGGTCCAGCGAGTCGCGCACATCCGGCAGGGTCTCCCTCACCGCCTCAACGAAAGTGCTCTTGCGCCCCGGCGATTTCGCCGGAGTGATCGCACCGAGAATCACCCCGGCGACGGTGGCGTGAACGCCCGATTCAAGCATCGCCACCCAGAAAATAATGGCCGGCAACACATAGGCCAGGGTCGAGCGAAACCCCAGCCAGCGCATCGTGAGCATCAGCCCCAGGACCGCGATCGCCAGCCCCATCGCCGGCAGGGAAAAGTGCACGGTATAATAGATCGCAATCACCAGGATCGAGCCGACATCGTCGGTGATCGCGAAGGTGAGCAGGAAAACCCGCAGTTGCGAAGGCACGCGCCCACCGAGCAGTGCGAGAATGGCGACAGCGAAAGCGATATCCGTCGCCATCGGAATGCCCCAGCCCACAGCGCCTTTGCCTCCGAAGTTCAAGGCAAGATAAAGTCCGGCCGGTAGAATCATGCCGCCCACCGCCGCCGCCACCGGCAGGGCCGCCTTGCGTGTGTCGGAAAGGTCGCCAAAGACCAGTTCGCGTTTGATCTCCAGCGCCACACCGAAAAAGACAACGGCCATCAACCCGTCGTTGATCCCGTGGTGCAAATCCAGAGCGACGGAGAAGGTGCCGATTTGAAAGGAAAGCGGTGTGTCGCGGAGGGCGAAATACGACTGACTCCACGGTGAATTGGCCCACGCCAGAGCGACGATCGCACAGACGAGCAGCAACGCGCCGCTGATCGTTTCATTGTAGATAAATCTCTCGGCCGGGAGCAGTACCTGCCGGTTGAGGTGCGAGCCACCGGCGCGAACCTCTCGCATCCCGCGAGTGCGCGGCGGGCCAGACGCTTTCGATGATTCCGGTTCGTTCACTGGGAGGTTCTGGTTGGATCGTTGGCTCTCATTCCTGCCCCCCAGCCTTTGGCCCATCGCCATCTGCGGGTGCGCCCGGGGGAAGATGTTTCGGCACGTCCAGGCGGGCGACTCCGATCCGGCTGTCGGCCATGCAGTAATAAACATCAATGCGATCCGGCAGGCCGAGATCGTCGCGCCGGTCGATCCCGGTGGGGAACACGACGTTGGGAACAGTGCCGTGGCGCTCCTCCTTCAGCCGCGGTGTCAACACCGGCTCGACCGAACGATAGCGGATCGTGCGCGGATGCTCCTTCGAGAGCACCTTCACGCCGGCTGAGTAACACAGCGGATGTTCGCCCGGCCCCGCATCCGGCAATTCCCGCACACCGGTGCAAACGATTCGGTCGGTAGGCATGGACATAGCGTTGTTCTCGTTGTCGCCTGCCGCCCGGCGGAGGTCTACCGCTGCGCCTCGGGGCTGAGCCTTTTTAGATCCCCCGTGTCCATGGTCGTCTAACGCGCGCATCAGCGGCATGCGATTGTAAGCTGCTGTTCACGTATCTATCTCTGTACAGCTTCGTCGGCACTGTGTACGGCGCACTGCCTAACCGATACTCTTGATCTTCGCCTCCAGCCGATATTGCCCTCTGCCTGGGTCCGAAGCTCGTCATCGCAAGATTCTTTTGGGCTGCTAGTCCTTCCAGAAGCTACTGAAACGCTGCGGCGCCAGCTCCGTATACCTGACAGTGTGCATGATGTTCTTGTGCCCGAGATACTGCTGGATCGCTCGCGTGTCGTGCCCGTCGTTCGCGAGCTTGTAGCCTGCGGCGTGCCGGAGCATATGGGGATGAACCTTCAGCGAGAGCTTTGCCACCTGGCCGGCCCTCGTGACGATCGAGCGCACCGTTGACGCCGTAATCGGCCCGCCGCGCTCCGAGGCGAAGATGTACGGCGTGTCCGGGTAGTCGCGCCTCACGCGGCGCAGGGCCCGGAGCTCGGGACCGCGCAACGGGTGGACGCTCGCGCGGCCGTTCTTCAGCCGCGCCACGTGTAGCGTCCCGCCTTTCAGATCGACCTGATCCCATCGAAGGGCGACGAGCTCGGAGACGCGAAGGGCGTGCCGGTACGCGATCAGCAGCATCGTCCCGTCGCGGTGGCCGTGCCGGCCGACGTTTCGAGCCGCCTTGATCAGCCGGTCGACCTCGTCAGGGAGCAGGTACTCGCGCGACCGAAGCTCGGCGTTCGGACGGCGCCGCGGGGGGAGACTGCCATTTACGGGCTTTCGGCTCTTCGCGGCCGGCGCCGGAAACTCAAGGATCGACGCGCTCGCCGGTTCAGCGACTTCGCGTAAATGGGCCGATCTTTCCAGACTGGTGCTTCTCGTCATGATGATCTCCTATCGCTATTCTTCGTGATCTGGCCAAGCGTCGGCCGCCCATTCGGCGATGACCTCGCTCGTGCCCGAGATTCGGTTTTGGACCTCAACGCTCGGGCCGTCCATGTCCATCGCCAGGACCGCGAGCGCGTCTTCCTGGACGTCGTGATCGAGAGCGCGCAGGTCGGTCAGATCGAGCGGGAACGCCTCGCCGTTGTAGAGCCCGAGCAGGAACCGGCGGACCCGGCACGCCTGGCCGTGATCACCATGCGCGATCCGGATCAACCGCTCGAGCGCGGGGATGCCGCGCGCTTCGTTCTGCGCGCGCGGAAGCATGCAGCGGGGATCGCGGCGTGCCGTCTGCTCCCGCTCAACTTTGGGGTGTCCGTCTGGCCCGCCCTTGCTCTCAGCCAGCCGAAAGGCGACCTCCGCGAAGTCGACAAGCGCCTCGTAGACGGAGCGGTCCAGATAGATCGTGTTGGTCGCCTCGTATCCGTCCTCGGTCGTGACCACCACGTGCCAGCCATCGAAGGCAGCATAGGCGCCGTCGCCGAGGTAGAGCTTGCGGGTCACGCCCGCACCGCCCTCCGGCCTCGTCGCCGCTTGAATAGGGCCCACGCACCGGCAGCCGAGAGCGGCAGGCCGGTCGCTTGGGCTTGCCCGAGCCAGAAGGTACGGGCCGATTCGTTTTGAGACCGCCACCAAGCGACGGCGGCGCGCTCGTCTAAAGCAGAGTGCTCTCGGTCGGCAGGCGTCATGACGAGCACGCTCGTAGACGCCGTATCCGCCGAGGGCGGCCAACAGCCACGGATTTCAGCTCGGAGTCACTTACCCCGCACTTATTGAGCCGGGCCGAGATTGCTTCGCGAAGGGAGTAGCAGCGTAACTTGCTGCTCTCAAAGGTGAATTCTGGCGCGCCCGGAAGGACCAACTTCGAACTCTGTCCTTGAAACGCTGGTCGACTGGAACACCCGCCTGAGCAACTTGCGCCATCACGTGAGTCAGCACGCAGCGTGATGGCTGGTCACCGCAGAGATGGCGCTGGACGTGGCCGCTTCCGCATAGACTGAGGCCTCGCGGACACCAGCCGCTGACGCGGCGCAGCGACGCACGAGATCCTCGTCAAGCTCGGCGAGGAAGCCTATGCGCTCGCCGGCAAGGCCGACGTGCTCGTGATGTCGTGCGGCCGGATCGAAGGCTACGGCATCGTGCTGGCGGCGTAGCGGCGCCCGCCCCCCGCCGCCGCCGCAACCCTCGTCAAGACAACCGGGCGCTCAACGACCGGAGCGCGCCCGCTCCTCTTGCTGCGCTCGCGCGAGAATTTCTTGGTGTGCTGCACCGCCGCTCGTTGAAAGGCGCTACCCGCGCTGGGCAGGTCGCGCGGCGGCCGGCCGCCGTCGCGTACCCTGAACGGACTTAATGCAAAGTCTTAAGAGACGTTTCCGCGGAAGCGCTCAGGATCTCACCGGCGCCGGCCGCGAATCAGACTTCGCGCCTTTCCGCCTGCATGGAACAGCGAAGCCGAACGCTGGTATCGTGGGCGGCAGGCGATTCGTCTTGCGGCACGATCCAGAGCAACAGAGGGATGATGAATGTGGAGTGAGCTACGTCGCCTACGGGAAGGCATCGATTACGGTACGCCGCCGCGGGACGGGGAAGCGGTAACCCTGACAGTGGACGGCGTCGAAGTGACGGTACCCGAAGGCAGCTCGGTGATGCTCGCGGCCGCCGTGGCGGGCCGCGCGATTCCGAAGCTCTGCGCGACTGATTCGCTCGAGGCGTTCGGCAGCTGTCGTGTCTGCCTCGTCGAGATCGAGGAGACGCGCGGATACCCGGCGAGCTGCACGACACTGGTGAGGTCTGGCATGGTGGTCCAGACGCAGTCGGACAACCTCGCCAAGTTACGCAAGGGCGTCATGGAGCTCTATCTTTCCGATTTCCCGGCTGCGGAGATCCCAAGCGGCTGGAGCGAGTTTCACCGCACGCTCGAAGAAATCGGCGTCGAGAAGCACCGTTACGGCGAGGGCCAGGTGCACTTCGACCTGCCGGTCGATGACTCGAACCCCTATTTCCTGTTCGACCCGGCGAAATGTATCGTCTGCAGTCGCTGCGTGCGTGCCTGCGAGGAAGTGCAAGGCACCTTCGCGCTGACGATCCAGGGACGCGGATTCGAGTCCAAGGTTGCAGCGAGTCAGGATCAGCCGTTCATGGAGTCGGAGTGCGTCAGCTGCGGCGCGTGCGTCCAAGCCTGCCCGAGCCATGCGCTCGTCGAGAAGAGCCTGTTTTCAGGAGGATATGACCGTGCCTAATCCACGCAAGCCCGAGAAGGCGACGATCACGATCTGCGCCTACTGCGGCGTCGGCTGCGGTTTCAAGGCCGAGACCATCGGCAACGAGATCGTGCGCATGACGCCTTGGAAAGAAGGCAAGGCCAATCACGGGCACAGCTGCGTCAAGGGGCGCTTCGCCTATGACTACTGGCGCCACCCGGATCGGGTGAAGACGCCGATGCTCCGCGCGAGCATCGAGGAGCCGTGGCAGGAGGTCACCTGGGAGCAAGCCTTCGCCTACGCGGCCAGCGAGCTCAAGCGAATCCAGGCCAAATTCGGCCGCGCCTCGATCGGCGCTGTCTCGAGCTCACGCTGCACCAACGAGGAAATCTTCCTTGTGCAGAAGTTCGTCCGCGCCGTGCTCGGGAACAACAACATCGACAACTGCGCCCGCATTTGCCATTCGCCGACTCAGTTCGGCCTCTCAGCCACGGTGGGCGCCGGCGCCGCAAGCCAGCACTTCGATTCGATACTTCAAGCAGATGTCATCATGGTGGTGGGCGCCAATCCGACCGAGGGCCATCCGGTCTTCGGCTCGATGATGAAGCGCCGTATCCGGCAGGGCGCGAAGCTGATCGTAATCGACCCACGCAAGACCGAGACCGTCGACAGCCCCCACTGCCGCGCGGATTTTCACCTCGCGCTGCGGCCCGGCACCAATGTTGCGATCTTGAACAGCCTCGGTCATGTGATCGTGCGCGAGAATCTATATAACGCCGACTTCATCAAGGCCCGCTGCGAATGGCAGGAGTTCGAGCACTGGTCGAAGCTCGTCGCGAGCGACGAATATTCGCCCGAGAACGTCGGTGCGATCGCGGGTGTGGATCCCGAGCACATCCGGCGCGCGGCCCGGCTCTATGCCTCGGGCCCGCGCAGTACGATCTACTACGGCCTTGGGGTCACCGAGCACTCCCAGGGCTCCACCGGTGTGATGTGTCTTGGCAACCTCGCGCTCGCCTGCGGCATGTTCGGGCGGGAAGGCGTCGGCGTGAATCCGCTGCGCGGCCAGGGTAACGTCCAGGGCGGCAGCTGCCTCGGGAGCTGGCCGCACGTCTTCAGTGGCTACCGTTTTGTCACCGACCAGGTGACCCGTTCGAGCTTCGAAGCCGAGTGGGGCGTGATGCTCGACGGCGAGCCGGGCCTGCGGCTGCCAAACATGTTCGATGCCGCCCTGACGGGCCATTTCAAGGGCATGTACATCATGGGCGAAGACCCGGTGCAGTCCGACCCGAACCAGAATCACATCATTGCGGCGCTGAAGAGCATGGAGTGCGTGATCGTTCACGATATCTTCCTTAACGAGACTTCGAAGTACGCACATGTGTTTTTGCCGGGAAGCTCCTCGCTCGAAAAGGACGGCACGTTTACCAATGCGGAACGCCGCATCAGCCGGGTGCGAAAGGTCGTCGAACCGCTCGCGGGTTATCAGGATTGGGAAGTCACTGTGAAGCTGATGAACGCCATGGGCTACGATGTCTCTTACGCGCACGCGGGGGAGGTGCTCGACGAACTGGCGCGCCTGTCACCCGCCTACCGCGGCGCTAGTTTCGAGTTGCTAGACCGCGTCGGTTCGGCCCAGTGGCCGGTGGACGAGAATGCGCCGGAGGGCACGGAAGTGCTGCACATGCGTCAGTTCCCGCGGGCTAACGGCCGCGGCACGTTCATGTTGACCGCGTTCGTCCCGACCCGCGAGCGGGTGACCGAGCAGTTCCCACTGCTGTTGACCACCGGACGTATTCTGAGCCAGTACAACGTCGGCACGCAGACGCGGCGCACGGCCAATTCCCAGTGGCACCCCGAGGACATTCTCGAGGTGTCGCGCGGAGACATGCAGGTGCGCGGCCTGCGTGACGGAGATTGGGTAAAGGTCGCGAGCCGGTTCGGCTCGACGCGCTTGCGCGCGAAAGAGTCGGCGCGCGTCAACCCGGGCATCGTCTATACGACCTTCCATCATGCAACGTCGAAGGCGAACGCCGTGACGAGCAACCTGTCCGACTGGGCGACGAACTGCCCCGAGTACAAGGTAACTGCCGTGGAAGTGACCAAAGTCAGAACCGCAGACGATCCTTCGAGCGAGGCGAGCGTGCGGCGGCGACAACAGCCGCAGGAGCGCAGCAGAGCCGAGCCTGCGGAGGTTGAGGAGGTCTAGCCATGGGGGGGGATTCTGCGGTCGATGGCGAGGTCATCGATCTCGAGCATCTGATCCTGATGGCGAATCAGATCGGAGACTTCTTCGCGCCTTACCCATCAGAGCGCGCCCGCGAGGGGCTGCGCAACCATCTGCGCACTTACTGGGATCCGCGCATGCGCAGCGCGCTGCTCCACCACATCGATGCCGGCGGCGACGGGCTCCATCAGCGCGTCATCGAGGGAGCGCTTCTTCTGCGCGACGATAACGCGGAGAAAAGCGGGTATTACGGCCCACCACAGGCCTGAGCGCATGCCGGTGTCACGTTAAGAAACCCGATCGAGCGACGCGCCGCATCCTCCTTCGAACTCTCTTCTCGAGACGCTAGCTGACTGGACCGTCAATCTCAAGGCCCGCTGACGATCGCCAGCATACTCGCAGCTAAACCGATAATTGCGGTGACTTGCGATGATCTTATCGCACGCGCGGACGTCGCTTCCTCATAAGGCTGCATCAAGGAGGTGAGCGCCGAATCTGGCTGGTCAGCTTTATGGACTATGACTTAGGCTTCTTCGACCAAGACGAAGGCCGCATCGAGGCACCCCGTACTGGCGTTGTTGTTGGTCGAGGAACCCGAACCGGTCGACACGATAGCACGACCTGCTCACGACCCGCCGGATCCGTGTGAAGCCGTCGTTCCAACGGTTAACGTCGAGCAGCTGTTCTTTGACATTG
>DATKDY010000007.1:0-3704 GCA_035512515.1 Vicinamibacterales bacterium | reverse complement strand
AGATCGTGCACGCCCGCGTCCCGAAGGCTGCGGACCACCTCGGGCCAGACCTCCGCATGATACCGCCGGTAGGCGTCGATCGCCCCCGGATCATCCCGCAAGTCGATCGTGAGCACGTATCGGGTCGTGCCCGGCCCGGCCCGGGTCATGCGGCACAATGCTACTCGCTTTGCCCCTGAGGTCAACGCCGGTCATCGTCGGTGGCGTGGACGCCCTGCTGAAGCCGGAAGCCTGAGGCTTCTACATTCGGAGCAGCTCTCGAGCGCCCCAGCTTCCGGCTGAAGCCGGAAGCCACGTGCTTGCTATGCGTGCTGGCTATGTGTGCTGGCTATGTGTGCTGGCTATGCGTGCTTGGACTTGATCCGGTTTGGTGGACATCTTCCGAAAGGTGGATACGATGTCCAGACCGATGGCAGACAGTCCCAATCCGCGGCGCAAGCGCCGGCGGTTCGATTCTGAGTTTAAGGAGCAGGCGGCGCGCCTGGTCCTCGATGAAGGCAAGAGCGTCGGCGCCGTGGCGCGCGATCTCGATCTCACTGAGACCGCGCTGCGTGAGTGGGTCAAGCGCGCGCAGGCGGACCGCACCAAGGGCCGCACCGGCCTGACCACGGCCGAGCGCGACGAGCTGGTGCGGCTCCGTCGAGCGCTCCGGATCGCTGAAGAAGAGCGAGACATCCTAAAAAAAGCAACGGCGTTCTTCGCGAAGCAGAGCCGGTGAGGTTTGCCTTCATCGCGGCGAAGAAGGCCGAGCATCGTGTCACGATTCTCTGCCGGTGTATGCGGGTGACCCGGAGTGGGTTCTACGCGTGGCGTCGACGAGGGCTCTCGGCGCGGGCGCAGCGTGATCTCGTCTTGCGCACCAAGCTGCGCGCATTTCATGCGGCGAGCGGTCAGGTCTACGGGCGTCCGCGTTTGTGGAAGGACCTGCACGAGGACGGCGAGGCCGTCAGCGAAAAGCGCGTCAAGCGTCTGATGCGGGAGGAACAGATCCAGGGCAAGGTGCCGAAGCGCTTCAAACAGACGACCGACAGCCATCACGATGATCCGATCGCGGCGAATGTGCTCGACCGCGACTTTACCGCGGCGGCGCCAAATCAGCGCTGGGTCGGCGACACCACCGAGTTTGTGATCGGCGAGAACGCCAAGCTCTATCTGGCGGCGATTCTCGATCTGTATTCGAGATTCGTCGTCGGCTGGGCGATCAGCGCCGTGAACGATCGGCGACTGACGTTGAAGGCGCTCGAGATGGCGGTCCAGCGTCGCTGTCCCGGGCCCGGGTTGCTGCATCATTCCGATCGCGGATGCACCTACACGTGTGAGGACTACCAACGGTACCTCGCCACGCACGGGATCACGTGCAGCATGAGTCGGCGCGCAGACTGCTACGACAATGCGGTGATGGAGAGCTTCTTCGCAACCGTGAAGAAAGAAAAAGCGGATCGGTTTCCGAGCTACAGCGACGCGAAGATAGCGTTGTTCGACTACATCGAGGTGTTTTATAACCATCGTCGTCGACATTCGACACTCGGCCAGATCAGTCCGGCTAGGTTCGAGCGCGAGGCGGCGGCGTAGGGCATGGACGCTGCCATCCCCGTGGACGCCAAGAACGCGCCCACAGGGATTTGGAAAACCGCAGAGAACGCGGTTTCCCACGAGCGTCCACACCCATCATCTTTAGTGTATGAAGAAGAAAGACAAAAGACGAACCCGCGCTAACTAGCCTGTCCACCGATTCGGATCAGGTCCACCAAGCGAAAAACGCGCCGAGTGTGCCCAAGAGTGTGCCCAAACCAGTGTGCCCAAGACGAGTAGCATGCTGACGACACAAAGTCCTCTTGTGGTTGCATTTAGCGCCGAAGGCGACGGTTTGAACGGGGGTCGCCTTCACCGCTTCGCGGTCGAGCGTTTTCGTGTAAGTGTATTTGTCACGTATACTTGCAGACGCGCGGTGAGGTGGCCGAGTGGCCGAAGGCGGCGGTTTGCTAAACCGACCAGGGCCCGATCAGTCCCTCGCGAATCGCGCCGAGTCTTGCGGTTTCCGGGCGAAAACCTCCCGATCGCGATTCTGTCCTGACGTGTCGCGATCTGCCGTTTGCCGACACGATCACTGCACAATTTGCTGCACCAGCGGCACGAGCTGGAGCGCGAGTTTCCTGCACACGTCGCGCGGCCCTGTAGTCACTGAAGTACTTCGCCTGGACGACGCGGGGACGCGGAAGTGGCGACCTGCTCGACATCCTTGACCACCCGAACCCCGACCGTTACGCTGGCAAACGCATCTTCGTCGTCCCGACGCGAGGATTACGTGTACCTGGTGCCGTTTGTCGAGGACGAGCACACGGTGTTCCTGAAGACGATCATTCCGAGCCGGAAGGCCACGAAGCAGTACCTGGGCGAGGAGTCCGACCATGAAGATTGACGCCGACGAGAAGGAACTGCTTGAGTCCGTCGAGCGGGGCGAGTGGAAGTCCGCCGACGGTGGCAAGCGAGAGCGAACTCGCTACGTCCGCTCCGCCAAGGCGACGTTCCGCAAGGACCGTCGGCTGAATATTCGGCTGTCGAGCAAGGACCTCGAGGCGATCCAGAAGCGGGCTCTAGCCGAGGGCTTGCCTTATCAGACACTGATCGCCAGCCTGCTCCACAAGTACGCGGCGGGCCGCTTGAAGGAAGTGTAACGGCACGAGCGGATGCGAGCGGCCTGGCCGTCTTCCCTCGCAGCTGCATGCTCGGGCCTGTGCTAGACTTCTCCAGACTCACCGGTAGATTTTGTGCCATGTTTCGTGGCATTTGAAGCAAATGTCAGAGGCTATGCTGACCGGCTCGCATGCGGCTATGCGTATGCCATCGCTCCATGATGTGACTATCGCGTAGGAGTACTGAGTTGGCGAGCCTAAATTTCGCCAGTTGGAACCACATTTCGCGCTTGCTCCTGCGCATCCAGGCGCTTCGGCAGGTCGCTTGAGGCACCGGCAGCTCGTCAGTGGGCAAGGTGTGCGCGTCAACGGAGACGCTTGAACGTTTCGCTGAGACGACCAGTACGCGTCTTTCACCTTCAAGCTGCGGTCGCTCCCTGAGTAGCCCGACCGTTCTCAGACCCACTCCCTTGTCTCCGCAGCGCCCCTCTTCTTTTGAGACAGAGATGAGAAGCCCTGCCGTTGGTGGATGGGATTCCGCCGCTGCACGGCGAATGGGACGACCGCGGCCGGACTGTGTGCGCGGGTGCCTTTTCGGCTTGGTCGCCGGGGGCCGCGTCTGTAAGATTGGACCTGCCTAATGTCTCTGTCGACGGGCACGCGCCTCGGCGTCTACGAAGTCACCGCGCAGATCGGCGAAGGTGGCATGGGGCAGGTCTACCGCGCCCGCGACACGAAGCTCCATCGCGACGTCGCGATCAAGGTCCTGCCCGATCTCCTGGCGTCCGATCCCGAACGGCTCGCGCGGTTCCAACGCGAAGCGCGGGTGCTCGCGTCTCTCAACCATCCGAACATCGCGCACATCCACGGTCTCGAAGAATCGCGGGATGTCCGCGCCCTGGTCATGGAACTGGTCGAAGGCGAGGATCTGTCGGCGCGCATGGTGCGTGGTGCAATTCCGCTCGAGGAAGTCCTCCCAATCGCAAAGCAGATCGCGGATGCCGTTGAAGCCGCGCACGAGCAAGGCATCATCCATCGCGATCTCAAGCCGGCCAACGTCAAGGTGCGGCC
>DATKDY010000006.1:0-2652 GCA_035512515.1 Vicinamibacterales bacterium | reverse complement strand
TTGATCAGGCAGTTCGTCGATCGCCCCGTGTCGGTCGGTCGGATCCATGGAGTGTGGCGGGCGACGTGCTCGAGGATCTCGTCCAGCGAGGCGTCGCAATAGCGGTAGAAGTCGACGAAGCGAATGCGATCGAGCACGGCGTCCGTCTCGAAAATCCGCACATCGAGAGCGCGCGCGACGGCGTCGTCCATGCGGTGGTATGCCTTCCGCGCCTCGAGGATGATACGGTCCACCTCGTCCGGATCGTAAACACCTCGCCGGTAGAGGTCGGCGAGCCGCGTCTCGAAGATCTGACCACGCGACAGGCCGGTCACAATGTGTCGGATTCCACGCTCGACGGCGAGGTTCATCGCGACGGTGTAGATCGCCTTGTAGCAGCCGTTGCAGACGTTGCTGAACCGCTGCAGGCTGTCGGCGAAGATCGCCGGCATGGCCGGCGTCTGCCCGATGACGAGCTCGAGCCCCAGAATGTCCACAACGCGGCGGACGTTGTCCTTTGCCTGACTGGAGATGAAGCCGTTGTCGAAGAGCAACACGAGCGGGCGGGCCCCCAGCTCGACGATCCGGGAGAGCGCGTACGTGCTGTCCTTGCCGCCGCTGTAGAGCATCAGACAATCGTGCATCCCTGGCGCCGCGGCTTTCGCTTCTGCGAGGATGGCACGGAGATCCTCCATCGAGCCGAAGTAGCGCGCAACGTTCGCGCGCTCCCGCTCGAAGCGCCGACAGATCGCGCATACCGCTTCCTCGTCGAGCCTCGCCTCCGGGTGTGCAGCCTCGAGTCCGCACAGACGGCACTGCGCATCCCGATCGGCGGCCGCAGCCGTCGACATGCGCGCCACACAGGCGTCGATTCCGGGGTGCCGCGCCAGCGCCGCCTCGATCTCGCCCAGCTCGATACGGACACCACGTACCTTGACCTGATCATCGCGGCGGCCGAGATACTCGAGCACGCCGGCAGGAAGCCAGCGTCCCATGTCACCCGATCGGTACAGACGCCCATTGCCTCCAAAGGGGTCCGCAACGAACGCCCGCTCCGTGAGTCCGGCGCGGTCGCGATACCCCCTCGCCACGCGCGGCCCGCCAATGCAGATCTCGCCGGCCACGCCGCGCGGCACCGGAACGCCCTCGGCGTCGAGCACGTGAATCCGGGCATTGGCCGCCGGGCATCCGATCGGAACCGACGCACGGCTGTCGGAGCGCGGATCGAAGCGATGCAGCATGCACGCTATGGTCGTCTCGGTAGGCCCGTATTCGTTGAGGATCTCCGCGCGGCCGCCGAGCGCATCGTACGCGGCGAGCGCACTGGCCCTGGAAAGATCCTCGCCGCCGACGATCAGTCGGCGCACGCGCGACGCGCCCAGGTCCATGTCGCGCACGAGCGCGAGATGCGAGGGCGTGAGCTTCACCACGTCCACCAGGTTCTCCTCGAACACGCGCCGGATCACCAGCGCGCTGCCCCCGACCTCGTTCGGGTATACCACGATCGTTCCTCCCGAGGCCAGCGGCGTGAATATCGAGGTCAGCGTGAGGTCGAACGCGGGTGACGTGAACAGCGGCCACGCCAGCCGTGCACCGTCGGTGTAGCTGCGAGCGGCCCACGCCACGTAGTCGGCAAACGCACCGTGCGTCACCTCCACGCCTTTCGGCTGGCCCGTGGAGCCGGATGTGTAGAGAACGTATGCCAGCGCGTCTGGCGGTGTGTCGGCCGGCGCCTCCACCCTCGCCGCGTCAGCGCGCGCGACCAGCTCGGCCCCCACGGTCACCGGCGTCGCACCCCAGGACCGGACTCGCCGCTCCAGCACCGCGGACGTGACGATCAGCGCCACACCGGCGTCGCGCGTGACGAATGCGAGACGTTCGTCAGGATAGGCCGGGTCCAGCGGGACGAACGCTGCGCCGGCCTCCAGCACGGCCAGCAGCGCGACCACCATCTCGGCCGATCGGTCGAGGCAGACGCCGACGACCGATTCATTACCGACACCCTCAGCCTGCAGCCTGCCCGCCAGGCCCAGCGACGCTGCCTGGAGGTCCGCGTAGCTGACGTGCCGATCGCCAACGCGAATGGCGATCGCGTCGGGTGCCGCGCGCGCGGCCGCTCTCACCAGCGCCGTCACCGGGGGCGGTGCCGCCACCGACGTGCCGCGCGGCGCGAAGGCCTCCTCCTCAGCGACGCTCGTCAGCCGCACCGACTCGATGGTACGCTGCGGGTTCGTTACCAGCGCATCGAAGAGCGTCAGGAAATGACGCACCGCCCACTCCCGTTCGGCCTCGCCGAACACCGCTTCGTCCAGATCGAAATCGAGAACGGGATCGCCGGCGACCTCGAAGTCGTGCACCTGCAAACGCACACGGTGCTCGCGGTCCCCGTAACCGGAGTGAATCCAGTCGCCGCTCACGGGCGTGCCATCGAAATCGCCGAGGGTGGCGGTGATGTAGTTCAGGACGGCGCCGAAGGCACGCGCGCCCGGCGAGGCGCTCGCGCCGGGTACGACATGACGTATCAGCTCGGATGTCCCCGCCGCCACCTTGCTTCCCAGCGAGGCGAACGTCTCACCGTCGTCCACCGTGGTACGCAGCGGAAAGAGCTCGATGAAGAGCCCCGCCGTGTCACGGAATGCCGCCGTCGAGCGATTGTGCAACGGCGTGCCGACC
>DATKDY010000005.1:0-27001 GCA_035512515.1 Vicinamibacterales bacterium | reverse complement strand
CGGCTGTTCGCCGGTTAAAGCGGTACGTGAGCTGGGTTTAGAACGTCGCGAGACAGTTCGGTCTCTATCTACGGTGGGCGCAGGAAATTTGAGAGGGTCTGACCTTAGTACGAGAGGACCGGGTTGGACGGACCTCTAGTGTACCAGTTGTCACGCCAGTGGCATCGCTGGGTAGCTAAGTCCGGAAGGGAGAAACGCTGAAGGCATCTAAGCGTGAAACCCTCCTCAAGATGAGATTTCCCTGGACTTTACGTCCCTGAAGGCTCCTGGTAGACCACCAGGTCAATAGGCTGGGTGTGTAAGCATAGCGATATGTTCAGCTGACCAGTACTAATCAGCCGTGAGGCTTGACCATTCACTTACTTACTGTGGGTGTGTGATCAAAGAACGATCGATTGCGGGGTATTGAGTTGTCGAAGCACTCTTTGACAATCTAGACATGCTCTGGGACGATTCCGCCGTCGCGCCTCGGCGCTACGGTGGACAACGCCGAATAAGAGGCCTGTCCACCGTAGCTGGCGTCAGCCAGCGAAGGTGGAAACCCCAGACACCCAGTTTCCCGGTGGTCATAGGAGCAGGGTCACACCCGTTCCCATTCCGAACACGGAAGTTAAGCCTGCTACCGCCGATGGTACTGCGCGCGTAGGTGCGTGGGAGAGTAGGTCGCTGCCGGGATTATTCATCACAGGGCCCGCGGCTCGAAAGAGCCGCGGGCCTTTTCGTTGTACCAACAGTCACGACCGCAGGCCGGCCACGGCCTCCGGCTCGTCGAACCCCGGCCGCACGAAGCCGCGGGCGTTGGGAATCGCCGCCTCGAGCTGTACCCGGAGCCAAGCGAGCTCCTCGAGGCACGGTTGCGCCTGCCCAGCGCTGACGCGGCGCTCGGCGACCAGCTGCTGCCACGCCGCATACGAACGATCGATGCCCACAAGGGCCACTTTCGCGGCGCCCTCGTGATCCGGCGGGAGCTCACGGTCGCCGTCGAATTCGGCCAGCCCGCTGAGCGCACGACGAATCTTCGATGCGTTGAGAGACGAAAACCAGAAGATGACGGAGACCGGATCGGTCGCGTCGTGACGCCCGCCGCGCTGAAGCTGCCCGACGCCGTCATGGGCCCATAGGCAATAGGCTTTGGCCCGCTCGTAGATTTGCTCGTGCGCAGCGGCCATCCTGGGCTCGCACGCGGCAATCTCTTCCCTGGTGAGCAACCCGCCAGCGACCCCGTTCATCTCGACGAGCACATCCTCGAGCCATTTCATCGGGGCGCGCGGACCGTCGAACACTGCCGGCGTCGCGTTGACGACCGGGGCCATGTTCGGATCCATGCCGGCGTCGGCACGCGCCATATCAGCGAAGACGCGACAGTACGACGTGAGTGCGCACGTTTCGCACCATCGATCGCAGTAGTTGAACACCCCGATGATGAACCCTTCGCGAATCTCCATCGTCGCCCTCCATGGACATGCCGTCTGAAGCGTCAACCTCCAACTCCCCGATGAGGGTCCCCAGAGCAACTTCCATTCTCGCGATCAGGACACGACTCCAGCGGACGGGAGTGATCCCTCAGTCGAGATTTCTACGATCTCGGGAGCACTCGCGCGTCGCAGGAACTGCCATCACACCGCGCACTGCAGATGGCAGCGTGTTTGTCGGATGAGCCGGGCGCCGACCGGCGGTCCGCAGAATCTGCCAGGACCAGGTTCGTCCGTGGCATGATCCCGCGCATGGCAGCCTTCCGCCTCGTCCTCGCCGTTTGCATCGCGTTCACCGCGAGCGTCGCCGCGCAGCCGACCGTCACGACGCCGAAACAGGAGTTCGGCTTCAGCTTCGGCGACGACTACCAGCTCGCCACCTACCAGCAGCTCGCCGCGTACTGGCAGAAACTCGATCGCGAGTCGGATCGCATGATCCTGCAGGAGATCGGCCGCACATCCCAGGGCCGTCCGCACCTGATGGCCATCGTGTCCTCGCCCGACAACCTCCGCGATCTCGCGCGCTATCGCGACATCTCGCGGCGCCTCGCGCTGGCGGAGGGGCTCACCGACGGCCAGGCGCGTGCGCTCGCGCGGGAGGGCAAGGCGGTGGTCTGGATCGACGGTGGTCTGCACGCGAGTGAAGTCCTGGGCGCGCAACAGCTCGGCGAGATGGTCTATCAGATGGTCAGCCGAACCGACGAAGAGACGATGAGGTTGCTGGACGACACCATCGTGCTCTTCGTCCATGCCAATCCCGACGGGCACGATCTGGTGGCTGGGTGGTACATGCGGAATCCGGTTCCGGCCAACCGCAGCAGCGCGGGATTGCCGCTCCTCTATCACCATTACATCGGCCACGACAACAACCGCGACTTCTTCGCCTCGACGCAGAAGGAGACCGAGAACATCAACCGCGTGCTCTACCACGAGTGGTCGCCGCAGATTCTCTACAACCATCACCAGAGCGGACCGGCAGGCACGGTGTTCTGGTCGCCGCCCTTCCGCGATCCGTTCAACTACAACCAGGATCCGCTGCTGGTGCTGGGCCTGCAGCAACTGGGCCTCGCGATTCACGCCCGCATCGCGGCCGAGGGCAAGCCGGGGGCGTCGATGCGTGCCAGCGGCCCGTACGACGGCTGGTGGAACGGGGGCATCCGCAACACCGCAGCGTTCCACAACATCATCGCGATTCTGACGGAGATGATCGGCAGCCCCACGCCGATGAGGATTCCGCTCGTGATGCAGCGGCAGCTGCCAACGAGCGATTTGACGTTTCCGATTCCGCCGCAAGTCTGGCACTTCCGCCAGTCCGTCGACTACTCCATCACCAACAATCGCGCCGTGCTCGACTTCGCGTCGCGATGGCGCGAGACGATTCTGTTCAACATCTACCAGATGGGTCGCAATTCGATCGCGCGCGGCAGCATGGATCACTGGACGCCGGCGCCGCACCGTTACGCAGCCGTCGCCGAGAAGATGGGCATTCCGATGACCGGCGTCCCGCGCGGCGGCGCCAACGCCGCGCGGGACGCCGCCGTCCTGGCGGAGCTGCGCCGGCCGGAGCACCGGGACCCGCGGGGCTTCATCCTGCCCGCGAACCAGCCGGATTTTCCGACGGCGGTGAAGTTCATCAACGCGCTGCGTGAAGTGGGCATCAAAGTGCACCGTGCGACGCGCGCCTTCGATGTTCAGGGCAGGCAGTACCCCGCGGGGTCCTTCGTCGTGATGGCGGCGCAGGCATTCAGGCCGCACGTGATCGACATGTTCGAACCACAGGATCACCCCGACAACGTTCCGTATCCGGGCGCGGCGCCGACTCCTCCTTACGATCACGCGGGTTGGACGCTGGCCTTTCAGATGGGGATCGAGTTCGACCGGATTCTCGATCCGTTCACGGGACCCTTCGAGGAGGTGACCGACTGGAACGTCAGGCCGCCGGCCGGGACGATCACTGGCGCGCCATCGCCGGGGGCGTATGTCATCAGCCACCGGCTGGTGGATTCGTTTGTTGCGGTCAATCGCCTGCTGGCGTCAGGGGAGGAGGTGTCCCGGGCGCCCAACGGCGACTGGTATGTGGCCCCGCGCCCGTCAGCGCGTCCGTTGCTCGAAAAAATTGCCACCGAGCTCGGGGTGAGCGCCCGGGCGGTCAGCGACGCCGTGCCCCCGGGGGCGCGGACGCTGCGCCTCCCACGCGTCGGGCTGTGGGATCAGTACGGCGGCTCCATGGATTCTGGGTGGGCGCGCTGGATCCTCGAGCAGTATGAATTCCCGTTCGAGAAGGTGTTTGCCCCGACGCTCGACGCCGGCGATCTGAACGCCAAGTACGACGTGCTCGTGTTCGTCGAAGGCGGCATTCCGGCCAGCGATGGCGGCGGTCCCGCCCAGCCGGAACCGGCCGATATCCCCGCACAGTACCGCTCCATGCTGGGACGCGTCACGGTCGCCGAGACCATTCCCCAGCTCCGGCGCTTCGTCGAGAACGGCGGCACGGTGATCACCATTGGCGCCTCGGCCTCAAACCTGGCTCGCCACTTCAATCTTCCCGTCGGCGATCATCTCGTGGAGAACGGAAAGCCGTTGCCGCGATCGACGTTTTACACGCCCGGTTCCGTGCTGACGGCCAGAGTCGACGTCGCGCATCCGCTCGGGCAGGGTATGAAGGAGCGCACCGACCTGTTCTTCGACAACAGCCCTGTTTTCAGGCTCGGGCCCGACGCGGCGCGCCAGGGGGTGAAGGCCGTGGCGTGGTTCGACACGCCAAGGCCGCTCAAGAGCGGCTGGGCGTGGGGCCAGCACCACCTCGAGAATGGCGTTGCCGTGATCGACGCGCCGGTCGGCAAGGGGCGTGCGCTGCTGTTCGGTCCCGAGATCATCAAGCGCGCGCAGCCGCACGGCACGTTCAAGTTTCTGTTCAACGGTCTGTACCTGGGAGCAGTCGCCGAATCCGCTCCTCAGCCGGCGTCGAGACCCGGCCGCAGATAGGCACGCGCGGCCGGAAATCGCCGTTCGACGTCAGGGCCCAGGCGGCGCAATTGTGCGACGAGCAGCTCAACGCGTGGGTCGTCGTCTTCAGCGGCGAGCGTCGTCAGCGCGTCGATCGAGCGATCGATGCCGACGAGCGCCAGCTTGGCCGCACCGAGCGCATCCTCGCCGCGCCGTGCGACACCGTGGTGTGCTTCGCTCGCGCTCAGCAGCGCGCGAAAGATCCTCGCCGGCACGAGCACGTGGAACCACGAGAACACCTCGAGCGCCGTCGGCCCGGCCGTCGACGATGACGCGTGCGGCGACGAGGCCGCGCGCGTGGCGAGATACGTCGTCGAGGTCACCATGTATTGCCGCCCCTGACGCTCGAGGGGATCGTCGATGCGGAACATGCGCTGCAGGCTCTGTGAATCGCCGGACAAGAAGGTTTCGATGTCCGCCGGAGCCCGCCGCCCCTCCGCCTCGGCGAGGCACTTGATCGTCATCAGGCTTTCGAGCAGGTGATCGTCATCACCCTCGTCAGAATTCTCGCCTGGCCCGTGCTCTCTCAGGTGCGTCACGCCGGGACTGCAGCGATACGCCAGACAGCGCGACGTGGCCGGGCAATACATGCACCAGTGATCGCACACGTTGTAAATGCCCTTGATCAACGCGGGATTCCGGGCCAATTCGATCAAGCCTGATGGCGTCACCATGCCCATGCCCACGAGCAACTTTCGTGCTCGCGTGCAGGCGCGGACACGAACGGACCGGAGTGATCACCCCGTCGCACTTCCCGCGTACCGGCACTGCCCGCTGGCCAGCAGAATTTGCTAGCATTCCCGTCAGCGCGTCTGTTCTTCGTTCCGTGGTTCTGTGGTTCCGTGGTTCCGTTGTTCCGTTGTTCCGTCGTTCGTTCCGTTCTTCGTTCTTCGTTCTTAGTTCTTAGTTCTTTCCCGGGAGGCGCTGATGCCGCATACATACGAGGAGCTGAAGAAGAAAACCGTCGCCGAACTTCGCGAGCTCGCGCAGGGAATCCAGCACGAGGCCGTGCAGGGCTACACGCAGATGAACAAGGACCATCTGCTGCCTGCCTTGTGCAAAGCCCTGGGCATCGATGCGCACGAGCATCACGCCGCGGCGATTGCCGAAAAGGCGGCGATCAAAGCCCGGATGCGCGCGATCAAGGCTGAGTGCGAAGAGGCGAAGGACACCGGCGACTCCGAACGCCTGCACCGGTTGCGCCGGCAGTATCACGCGCTCAATCACGAGCTGCGGAAGTCGGCCAAGCGCGCGATTCTGCACTGACGCGGCGGACCGACTGGAGCGATTGGGCGCCTCGGTCCCGACTTCGGCAACCCTCCCCCGATTCGCGAATTGCTGAGCCGACGGCGGCGGAAGTAAACTGTGCGGCGCATGACCGAACAGATTGCTGCCTGGAACGACTGGCTGAACGGATACGTCTGGGGACTGCCGCTGATCGTCCTGCTCATCGGCACCGGGTTGCTGTTGACGGTCATCACCGGCGGCGCGCAATTCCGCTACTTGCCCTTTGCTCTCAAAGAGGTACTCGGCAAGCTCTTTCAAAAGGGCAGCAGCGCCCAGGGCAGCGTGTCGCCGTTTCAGGCGGTTGCCACGGCGCTGGCCTCCACGGTCGGTGTCGGCAACATCGCCGGCGTCGCGACGGCCATCTCCATCGGCGGCCCGGGCGCGCTCTTGTGGCTGTGGGTATCGGGCGTGCTGGGCATGTGCACGAAGTACAGCGAAATCGTCGTGGCGCTTCACTATCGCGAGAAAGACGCGACCGGCGTGATGCGCGGCGGCGCGATGTACATCCTGAAGAATGGGCTGGGCCTGCCGTGGCTGGGGACCATCTTCGCAGGTCTCGTGTCGCTCGCCGCGTTCGGCATCGGCAACATGGTGCAGTCCAACTCCGTGGCGCACAGCCTCGAAGACAGTTTCGGCGTCGCCCCGATGTACACCGGAATCGTGATGGCGCTGGTCACCGGCGTCGTCATTCTCGGCGGCATCAAGCGCATCGGACAGGTCACCGAGTTCCTGGTGCCGTTCATGGCACTGTTCTACCTCGGTGGGGCGCTCGTCATCCTGGCGCGCTATGCGTCGGAGATTCCCGGCGCATTCCAGCTCGTGTTCGATGGGGCGTTCAACGGAACGGCGGCGACCGGGGGATTTGCCGGATCGACCATCATGATGGCGCTCCGCGTCGGGGTCGCGCGAGGGTTGTTCTCGAATGAGGCCGGCCTCGGCAGCGCGCCGATCGTGCATGCGGCGGCGCGCACGGATCATCCCGTGCGCCAGGGCCTCTACGGCATCTTCGAGGTGTTCGTGGACACGATTCTGGTTTGCACCGTGACGGGTCTGGCCATCATTGCCACGGGCGTGTGGAGCAGCGGCGCCACCGGCGCGGCGCTGGCCGGCGCGGCGTTCTCCACCGGGTTGCCAGGCACGTGGGGCAACATCGTCGTCACCATGAGTCTCGTGTTGTTTGCGTATTCCACGGTGGTTGGCTGGAGTTACTATGGCGAAACGGGCGTCGTGTATCTGGTCGGCGCCAGGGCCGTACCCGTCTATCGCGTGCTGTGGCTGGTGTTCATCTTCCTCGGCGCGGTCGGATCGCTGTCGGTGGTGTGGGGCGTGGCCGATACGTTGAATGGATTGATGGCGGCGCCTAACCTGATTGCCGTCCTGGCGTCGATTCCCCTCTTGCTCAAGCTGCAAAAGGAGTTTTTTGCCCTGAGGGCGGCCGAGCGATAATAGCGGCATCGCCCGCGGCCCTGCCACCAAGCGGTGACTATGCGTAAGTGTGTCCTCGTTCTGGCCATCGTCTGGGGTTTCGTGTTTCCCGCAGCGGCCTCCGCGCAGTCGGGTCCACGCAACTGCACAACTCTGCTCCAGAACATGTTCGTGCGCGACGTGCTCGACGAGTACTACCTTTGGTATCGCGAGTTGCCCCGCGCCAATCCAGCCAACTACCCGACGCCGCAGGCGTACCTGGAGGCCGTGCGCTACCGGCCGCTGGACGACGCGTTCAGTTACATCACCTCACGTGCGGCCAACGAAGCGTTTTACGGCGACAGCCAGTTCGTCGGGTTCGGGTTTTCGACGCAGGTCACGGACCGGGAGCTGAGCGTGCTGCAGGTGTTTCCTGAGAGCCCAGCCTCCGAGAGCGGCATGGCGCGCGGCGATCGCATTCTCGAAGTCGACGGCCGCAGCGTCGGCGATCTGATCGACGATGGCACCATCAACTCCGCATTTGGCGCGAGCACGCCAGGCGTGACCAGCACGATTCTCGCGCGGTCTCGTGACGGCGAGGAGCGTCGCTCCACGTTGACCAAGCGTGTCGTCACGATTCCAACGGTCTCGTTGACCCGAACGTTTCAGGTCGACGGCCGCATCGTCGGCTACCTGTTTTTCCGCAACTTCGTCGAGCCCTCGACCGCGGCGCTGAACGAGGCGTTTGCCGCGCTGCGCGAGGCCGGAGCCACGGAGCTGATCGTGGACCTGCGCTACAACGGCGGCGGGCTTGTCGATGTCGCGGTACACCTCGCTGGTCTGATTGGCGGTGTGCCAACGCAGGGCCGCGTGTTCGCCACCTATCAGCACAACGATCGCAACACCAGCCTCGATACGACGCTCCGTTTCCCGGATGCGCCGCCGCAAACGCTCAACCTCTCGCGCCTCGTGGTGATTACGACGCGCGGGTCGGCGTCGGCGAGCGAGCTGCTGATCAATAGTCTTCGTCCCCATCTGCCGGTCGTAGTCATCGGAGATGCGACCTATGGCAAGCCCGTCGGCCAATACGGGTTTACGTTCTGCGACAAAGTCCTGGCCCCCGTGGCGTTCGCGCTGGTCAACGCCGACGGCAACGGCGACTTCTTCGGCGGCATTGCGCCCGACTGCCGTGCGTCCGACGACGTCGAGCACGATTTGGGAACTGCTGAAGAAGCATCGCTGGGCGAGGCGCTGCACTTCATCAGAACGGGCCAATGCCGCACGACCTCCACCCTTCGTGCTTTCCGCGTGCGCGAGCCCGCTTCACGCGCTGTCGGGTGGGACGCGTTGATCAACGCCCATTAATTCCGCAATTCGCTTGAATTGGGGTGAATTACGAGTGGCTCTCGGCTATCGGCCAGCCTTCAGCGCTGAAGCCGACAGCTGACCGCTGAAAGCTGATGCTGGCGCGGCCCTCAACTCAAGTGCGCGCCGGTCGAACGCGCAAGTTTTCAACCCGTCATCGAGGAGTCGAGACTGACAGTTCAACACCCGGAGTATCCCGCTTTGGACTGGTTTCCCAAGCGTTTGCACCTCGCGAGTACACGAGAAGGAGAAGGCGCGAATGAGAACGATCGCTCGTCGTCGGTGGCTTGCCGCTGCGGTCGTGGCCGCGCTCAGCCTGGCGCCCCCGGGTCTGGCGCAGAGCCCGCCGGCACAGGTCAAAGCGCTCGTCGGCGGGACGCTCATCGACGGTTACGGCGGCCGGCCGCTTCGCAACAGCGTCGTACTCGTCGAGGGCGAACGCATCAGCGCGGCCGGAACCGTCGCCACCCTGCCGGTCCCGCGTGGCGCGGAGGTGATCTCCACCGAAGGGATGAGCGTGCTTCCCGGGCTGTGGGACATGCACGTGCACCTGATGCTCAATGGCCACAGTGACTACGCGCACTGGGACAAGACCTATCTGCCGCAGCTCGAACGCGTGATCATGCCGGCGTCGGCGAAACAGCTTCTGCTCGCCGGCGTCACCAGCGCGCGCGATCTGGGCGCACCGCTGAACGATTCCATCGCCGTCCGCGATCGCATCAACAAAGGCGAGCTCACCGGCTCGACGATGTACGTGTCGGGCCCGTTCATTCAGCACGCGCCGTATCCCGGGACGGAGGCGTTTCGTTGGGGCGTCAGCGGCGTGGAAGACGGGCGGGCGAAGGTCGACAAGCTGGCGGACGCAGGGGTCGATGTCATCAAGCTGATCGACGTCGATCAGATGACGCTGGAGGAAACCAGGGCGGTCGTCGAAGCGGCCAATCGGCGCAATCTGCCAGTGATTGGTCACGCACATCGCCCTGAAGAAATTCGCCGCGGGCTGATCGCGGGCGTGAACAACTTCGAACATACGGGTCTGGCCGCCGCGCCGGAATATCCAGACGACATCATGCAGATGATTCGCGAACGCGCGGCGAACATGGCCGCGGGGCCGCTATTCTGGACGCCGACCATCGAGGGTCTCTTCAACTACGAGTACGTCCGCGACAACCCCGAGCACATCGACGACCCGTCCTGGCACGAGGGCCTGCCGAAGGAGATCGTGGACGACATCCGCCGTTCGCTCGAGCACCCCGGGCGGCTCGACTACTTCCGGGCGACGCCCTCGCGGCGGCCCACGCTGGCGCGCAAGTTTCAGCAGCTCAGGGAGGCCGGCGTCACGCTGCTCGTGGGCACGGACAGCGGGATTCCCATGAAATTCCACAGCGGCTCGACGTGGCGCGAGCTCGATGCCTGGGTGAACATCCTCGGGGTGGACGCCATGACGACGATTCGCGCGGCGACCTACTGGCCGGCCGTGGCGATGAAGAAAGAGCGGGAGGTCGGGACCATCAGCCCGGGTAAGTACGCCGATATCATCGCCGTCCGAGGTGATGTGCTGCGCTACATCGCCCTGCTGCAACGTGTCGATATGGTGATGAAGCGCGGCATACGCGTGAAGTAGGGCGGGTGGGGCGGGTAGGGCGGGTAGGGCTGGTGGGGCTGGTGGGGCTGGTGGGCGGGGGTCGTCAACGGCGCGCGTGCACGAGCACCGTGCCTGGCCGTAGCCGGGGGCGCACGATCTTGGTGTGGGTGAAGCCGGCGTCCTCCAACCACCCTTTGTACTCCTCGCCGCTGTACGCCGCGGCCGACGAGATGAGACGAAAGAACAGCGCCACACCATCGCCTTCGCTCGGACGCTTGCTGCGCGCCGGGCGTTCCAGTTCCCAGATGGCGACCGTCCCGCCAATCGTCAGCGCATCATGCACACGCGCAACAACCGAGCGCACGAGTTGCGGCGTGAGGTGGTGCAGGATGTTCGACAACAGCACGACGTCCCACCCCGTACCGAAATCTCCAGTCATGAGGTCGCCAGGCCGGTGCTCGACGATGTCGGCGTGTCCTTCGTGCTGGGCAAGGGAGCGCGCGTGCTCGATGGCCGCCGGCAGGTCGATGACGGTGGCATGCATCGGCGAATGGCGTCGCGCAATAGTGGCGCCGAGCAGGCCGTGACCGCCGGCTACGTCCAGCAGACGGGTGGCGCCTTTTCGAACCGGCACATGCCTGGCGAGGATCGGCGCGTCAAATCGCGCGATCTCGAGCATGGCCTTCTGGTAATGTCCCCACGCCTCAGGGTCGGTCATGGTGGCGTGGAAATCGACCCCCACGCCCGTGCGCATCAACTCTTCGAGGTGATCGATGAATTTCCAGTGCGTGTAATGCCACTGCGCAAAGCCGGTCAGATCGTGCCTCGCCCCCGTGATCATCGTGTCCTTCGCGAGCGATGACAGCGCGTAGCGTTCGCCGTGCAGCTCGAGGTAGCCCGCATACACGAGGGACCGCAGGAGAAGGTCCAGGCAGGATGCGTCGAGCTTCAGCGTCACCGCGAGGGTCTGATGGGTGTGTGACTCCTGCGCCAGCGCCTCGAAGATGCCAAGGCGAACCCCGGCCATGATCATGCGCGCCTTCAGCACGCCGAATGACAAATCGATGAGGGGCAGCGGCACCGCACCGGCAAACAGCGCCAACCGCTCGGCGAGCGACGTCGGAATCACGCCATACTGCATGACTGATACTTTAGTGGCCGGCGGGTAGGGCGGGTAGAGCGGGTAGGGCCGGTAGGTTTGGTAGGGCCGGTAGATTGCCCACCGGGCTTACCCGCCCCACCCGGCCCACCTGCCACAGAGAGAGCAGTGCCCGAGCTTCCCGACATCGAACTCTACCTGCACGCGCTCGAGCCGCGGATTGTCGGACAACGACTCGCCGCGGTGCGATTGGCGAGCCCGTTTCTCCTGAGGTCCATCGATCCTCCGGTCGATGCGCTCGTCGGCCGTCGCGTGGTGGCCCTGCGCCGCCTTGGCAAGCGCATCGTGTGGCGCCTGGAGGGCGATCTCTTCGCCGTCCTCCACCTGATGATTGCCGGGCGGCTCCGCTGGATGCCTGCCGGCGCGGCGATTCCCGGCAAAGCCGGCCTTGCCGCCTTTGACTTCGACAACGGCACACTCCTCCTGACCGAGGCGGGCTCGAAGCGACGCGCGTCGCTTCATGTCGCGCGCGGCGAAGCGGGGCTCGCCGAGCATGATCCGGGGGGCCTCGAGCCGCTGGAGACGGCACTCCAGGACTTTGCGCGGGCGCTCCGCCGCGAGAACCACACGGTCAAACGTGCGCTCACGGATCCGCATCTGTTCAGCGGAATCGGCAATGCCTACTCGGACGAAATCCTGCACGCCGCGCAGATGTCGCCCCTGAAACTGACCGCGCACATGACCGACGTCGAGGTGGAGCGACTGTACAGTGCCACACAGGACACGCTGACCACGTGGCGCGCGCGGCTGGTGGCGGAAACAGGCGATGCGTTTCCCGAGAAAGTCACCGCTTTTCGGGATGGCATGGCCGTTCACGGGCGCTACGGCAAGCCCTGTCCTGTGTGCGGCAGTTCGGTGCAACGGATTCGCTATGCCTCGAACGAGGCGAACTACTGTGCGACGTGTCAGACCGGCGGCAAGCTGCTTGCCGACCGGTCGCTTTCTCGACTCCTCAAGGACGATTGGCCCCGGTCGCTCGAAGACCTCGAGAAGCGAATGCGCCGATGAACGTCATCCCTCGACTTCCGCGACGCCGGCTGTCCGCCGGTCACCATTGAATCCGCCGGACGGTGGCGCGGCCGGCGGCGCGACCGCCGGGTCGAGCTCGCGCTCGGCGGCAAGGCAATCGGCCAGGTGCGCGAGGGCCTGTTCATCTTCTCGAGCGAGCAGCGCCTCGAGCGGCGATCGCGCAGGCATCACGGCGTCTCGAGTCTGCATCGACGGGTAAGTGCCGTCCGCGTGACGCGGCGTGTAGCGGCACCAGAAGTCCAGGTGCCATCGTGTGAACGCCCGTACGCGCGTCATCCCGTGCTCGTCGTCTCCCCAGTGTTCACGCGCCAATGCGGCGTAGCGCCGATAAATCGCGACGCGCTCCTCGGCGGAGATGTCCCAGACGCCATGGCACGCCTCCCGGAAGATCCAGGGTTTGATGAGCGCCGCTCGCGCCACCATCACGGCGGCGACGCCGGATCGCTGACGGGCGGCGTCGATCTCATGGGGAAACAACAGGTCGCCGTTGCCAATCACCGGTACCGGCACTGCGGAAACGATGGCCGCGATGGCATCCCAATCGGCGGTGCTGCGATATCTCGCATTTCGGGTCCGGCCGTGCACGAACAGGGCATCGGCCCCGCCATCGACCGCCGCGCGCGCCTGATCGAGGTAGTTGAGCGACATCTCGTTCCATCCCAGCCGGATCTTCGCTGTGACAGGAACGTGCGTGACCGATCGTTTCATCGCCTCGACGAGGCGACGAATACGATTCGGAGATCGGCCGATAGCGGCGCCGAGTCCTTTACGGGTGAAGTAGTCGATGGGGCAGCCGAAGTTCATATCCACGAAGTCGGCTCCCCGAGACTCCACGAGCGCGGCCGCCCACGCGGCGTCGTCCGGCTTGTTGGTCGCCAGTTGGACGCCGAAGCACGGCTCGCCGCTGAAGCGCCGAATCAAGGCGAACTCGCCAGCGCGCTTCTGCTTCAGCCTGCGTGCCAGCGTCATCTCGCTGACCGTGATCCGGGCCCCCAGCTCCACGCAGAGGCGCCGATAGGGCAGGTTGGACCCTTTCGTCATTGGCGCCATCACCACGGCGCCGTGCAAGATGCCATTGAAGCTCACGTGTTTAGGCCGGCTTTGCCGGATGGCCAGCGACGCTGGAGAGCCCGGCTACGCTGGAAGGCCGGCGCTTCGGGCCGGATGGAGGCGGGCCTCGTCTGCCGCTATTCACCGCCCCAAGGATAGCAATTCAGGACAAGTGCTACGCTTCTGGACATGCGGAAGCTTGTCGGCCAGCTCTCGTGTGCCGCGTTACTGACCGCGACGGCTGCCGGCGCGCAGGCGCCCGCGAAGCACTTTCTGTGGAGTGTGAGCGCGCCGGGGGCGCCGCCGTCGTACTTGATGGGGTCGTTCCATGCGCTGACGGCCGATTACTATCCGCTCAGCCCGCGCATCGAGCAGGCATTTGCCGCGTCGAAAGTGCTCATCGTCGAGGCCGATGTGGACGAAATGACGAATCCGGCCACTCTCATGAGCCTGATGGGCAAAGCCATGCTGCCGGACGGCCAGACGCTCGATCAGGTCATTGCCGCCGACTTGCACGCCAAGGTCATGGAGCACGCTGACAAGGCCGGCTTGCCGCGGGCGGCGCTTCAGCGATTGAAACCATGGATGGTGGCGATGGCGTTGACGGCGCCGGTCATGCAGGCCGCCGGGTTCAAGGCTGAGCACGGCGTTGACAGGCATTTCTTCGATCGCGCAAAGAAGGCGGGTACGGAGCGGCGGGCTCTCGAGACGGCGGCGTTTCAGTTCGATCGGATGGACGAGATGCGGCCGTCGCAGCAGGAGGCGATGCTTCGTGCGACGCTGGACGATCTCGCGTCTCACACGTCGAATATCGAGACGATGGCCAAGGCGTGGGTCAGGGGCGATACCCTGGCGCTCGAGAAGCTGCTGCTGACCGAGATGAAGTCCTCACCCGACCTCTATACCCGCCTGCTGGTCGAGCGTAACGCCACCTGGGTCGAGTCGGTGGAGACGTGCCTCGAGCAGCAAACGAGCTGCTTCGTCGTGGTTGGCGCGGCCCACCTTGTCGGTCCGGACAGCCTGGTCGCGATGCTCCGTAAGAAAGGGTACACGGTCGAACAGCACTAATCCCGGAAGCGGACACTGCCGCTGGCCGGCCCGTCATTCGCTGGAGCGTTTTCAACGTCCGATTCGCTCGCTTCACCAGGTTTTCGCCCCCGTTCAGTTGCGTTTTTTCCGGGCACGGGATTTGTTTAGCCGCGGGGTGCCATGCCGACATTCCAGGACCTTTCGCACGCCATCCGGAGTCTCCGCAAGCGACCCGGCTTCACGACCGCCGCGCTCGTGATGCTGACGGTCGGCATCGGTGCCAACGTGACGGTCTTCACCATCGTCAACGCGATGCTGTTCCGGCCGCTCCCGTTTGGCGAGCGCAGCGATCGCGTCGTCACCGTGCATTCCACGCATCGGCTCCAGGCCGAGGATTGGGGGTGGGGCGATTCCGAGCTCTCTTACCCTGACTTGCTCGATCTGCGCGCGGCGGAGTCTTTCGAGGGGCTTGCCGGTTACCTGTCTCGCAACTTCACCTTGACCGATCAAGACGACGCCGAACGCGTGCAGGGCGGATCGGTCACGCCGGATCTATTCGACGTGCTCGAGGTCGAACCGATGCTCGGCCGGTCGTTTCTGCCCGAGGAGGCGGCGCCTCCCGGACTGGAGTCGGCGGTGATTCTCACGCACGGCTTGTGGCAGCGCCGCTACGGTGGAGATCCCGGCATCGTCGGCCGCGGTGTGGTCATCAACGACCGCGCACGCACCGTGGTCGGCATCATGCCGCCGAACTTCAAGTTCCCCGAGCGCGACGAGCTCTACCTCCCGCTTCGCTGGGACGAGTCGCCGCGCTCCGCGCGCAACGTCAACGTCGTTGGCGCGGTGAAGCCCGGTGTGTCGCTGGAGACGGCACAAAGCGAGCTCGACGCAATTGCCGCGCGGCTCTCGGAGACTTATCCCGACACGAATCGTGGATTCGGCGTTCGGGTGTTGCGTTTTCGCGACTCGCAGCTCGGCGGCGACGAGCGGGCGCTCAGCATCGCACTGATGGCGGCAGTCGGGTTCGTGCTGCTCATCGCCTGCGCCAATCTCGCGAACCTGTTTCTCGTCCGCGGTGCGGCCCGCCAGCGTGAGATTGCGCTGAGAGCCGCGATCGGCGCAAGCCGCTCACGCCTGTTGTGGCACGTGCTGGCCGAGTCGCTCGTGTTGTCGGTGGCCGGCGCGGCATTGGGCCTGCTCGTATCCCAGTGGTCCCTCGATTTCATCCGGCGATCGTTTCCCGAGGAGCTCCCGTTCTGGCTGCGACTCGATCCTGACGCACGGGTCATGGTCTTTGCGATGACCGCCGCGATTTTCACGGCGGTGGCGACCGGCCTGCTGCCCGCGCTGCGTGCGGCGCGGACGAGCGTGATTGGCGACCTGAAGGACAACAGCCGCGGTGTTTCACTGAGTCGCACGGCGCAACGTGTTCAGGGCGGCCTGGCGATCGCGCAGGTGGCATTGTGCCTTGCGCTGCTGGTCGGCGCGAACCTGATGATCCGCAGTTTCCTCGCGCTGCAGAACGCCGACCTCGGATTCGATCATCGTCCGCTGCTCACGGCGCGGGCGTACCTGGCCGGTGACGCCTACGACGATGTCAAGACGCGTGGGGCGTTCTTTGCGAGAGCCGTCGCGGCACTTCGCGAGCTGCCCGGCGTCCAGGCTGCTGCGGCGACCACGAGTATTCCTGGCGACGATGGCGGCGGCACGGTACGGCTCGTCGTTGACGGACAGGCGACTACCGAGCAGGATATCCCAGCGTCGGCCATCGGCGTCACGCCCGAGGTGTTCGACGCCCTCGGCGTTCGTCTGCTCGAGGGACGGACATTCAACAGCACGGAGGCCAGCGATCCCGAGGCACGGGTCACGGTGGTGAACGCGCGACTGGCCGAGCGTCTTTGGCCCGGTGAGTCTGCTGTCGACCGGCGAGTCGGCATTCGCAACTCGACAGGCGTAGCGTGGTACCGCGTCATCGGCGTCGCGCCGGACGTGCAGTACGAGGAGATCGGCGAGGAGACACAGGCGTCGATCCTGAACATGTACGTGCCGTACACGATCACTGGCGCACGGACGATGGCGTTCATCGTTCATGCGCAGAGCTCACCTGCGCTGCTCATGCAGCCGGTCCGCGACGCGCTCCGTCACCTGCACGCCGGCCTTCCGCTCTACGAGGTGATGCCGATGACGGAGCGTCGCCGATTCACGACCTGGGAGCAACGCTTTTTCGGTCAGATGATGGGCGTCTTCGCTGCGATTGCGTTGTTACTGGCGTGCATCGGGGTCTATGCGCTGCTCTCGTACGCGGCGCGCCGGCGGACGCAGGAAGTCGGCGTGCGCCTCGCCCTCGGCGCAAAACCCGCCGATGTCGTGTGGCTGTTTGTGCGACAGGGAACGGTGATCGCCATAGGCGGGTTGCTTCTCGGCAGTGGCCTCGCCGTCGGAGTCGCCAGGGCCCTCAGCGGATCGTTGTGGGGCGTTGACGCGCTCGACGTCCGCTTGTATGCGGGGATGGCTGCGGCCTTACTGGCCGCTGTGATGGCGGCGAGTTACTGGCCGGCACGGCGCGCCTCGAGGTCCGATCCCGTCACTGCGCTTCGAACCGATTAGCGAACGGCTGGTTACCCGTCCTTGTTATTAGGGTGCCGGAGCGAGAATCGCCAGCACGAGCAAGCGATTGGTCCCCGTGTTCCTGACGCCGTGCGGCACGCCATCGGGGGCGACCAGCAGATCGCCGGCGCGCATCGGCAGCTCGCGCCCTTCCAGCAGAAACACGCCCTCGCCTTCGACGACTGAGTACACCTTGTCCATGCCCTCGTGGGCGTGCAGCGCGTGCGCCTGACCCGGCTCGAACGCGTTGAGGCCGACGAGCAGACGGGGCGACTCGAAAATGGTGCTCTTGCCCATCTTCTGGGAGGAGTACACCGCATGTTCGGCGGGATGGATAATCTCTGGATGGGTCATGGCCGTCGCGCCTCGAGGTTGAGCCGCCAGTAATCGAGCGTAAAGGGTGGATCCTGGGCAGCGGCGAGCCTGGTGACTTCGTCGATGAAGCGCGTCCGCAATGGTCCAGTGGGCAATCGCTCGAGGTGTGGGTTGTAGATGACCGTCGTCACGAACTCGCGATATGAGGCCTCGTCAGCCAGAGTGGTGGCGGCGGGCTCGAGGGTCGCCGCGACGTCGATGAAGCCAGCCGCGCGCAACCGATCGGCCGCCAGTTCCGCGGTCGAGAATTCCCACACGTCGGACCAGTCCTCGAAGTGTGCCGCAAACGGCTCGGCCCGCATGACCTGGTCGGCGAGCCGATGGGCCTCGACGAGATTCGGCCCGCCGCCGCATTGCGCAAACAGACGGCCGGCCGGGCGGAGCGAGCGCCATATTTCGGCGAACAGCCGGGGATGGTCCCGCACCCAGTGGAACGTTGCCGTGCTGAAAACCAGATCCGCCCAGGGGCCAAACGGCATCATCGGCAAGTCGACACGGACGTAGGAGATCCGAGGGCCGAAATCCGGTCGCAGGTTGGCTCGCGCGGTGAGGAGCATGTTCCACGAACGGTCGATGGCAATCAGGCGACCCCGGGGCAGCATCCCCATCAGCTCGCGCGTCAGCCGCCCGGTGCCGCAGCCGGCGTCGATGACCCGCTCGTCGCCGCGGACAAAGAGGCGCGCCAGCAGCCGGCGTCCCCATGCGGCCTGTGGACCGGACACGCGGTGGTATGACGCGGCATCCCACTCCCTGGCAGCACCCTGACTCATCTGAAGTAGTTTAGTCGCATGAACTTTCCGCCGACGCGGCTCTCGGTCGTTGCCCGGACGCGCAGCGCCGATGAAGAAACCCGTCAGCTGGCGTTTGCCGCAATCATCGAGGCGTATTGGAAGCCGGTTTACAAGTACTTGCGGCTCAAATGGCGGCTCGATCCAGACCAGGCCGCGGATCTCACGCAGGAGTTCTTTGCCGCCACGCTCGAGAAGGACGTGTTGGGCCGTTTCGAGCCCGAACGCGGGCGTTTTCGCACCTACCTTCGGGTGTGCGTTGACGGGTTTGCCTCGAATGCCCGGAAAGCCGAGCGCCGCCTCAAGCGAGGAGGTGGTATGAGGCCCGTCCCCCTGGACTTCGAAACTGCAGAAGGAGAGATCGTTCGGCACGAGCCAGCGGTGCCCGCCGACGTCGATGAGCTCTTTTATCAGGAGTGGGTGCGTGCGCTGTTTCAGCGCGCGGTTGCGGACCTGAAGGCGTGGGCGCAGGCCTCGGGCCGCGACGCGATGTTTGCGGTCTTCGAGCGTTACGACCTGTCCGAGTCGGCGGCTGACCGCCCGACCTACGCCGCGGTCGCGCGCGAGTTCGGGTTGACGCCGACGACGGTCACGAATCATCTGGCGGCCATGCGGCGCCAGTTTCGGCGGCTGGTGCTCGAGCGCCTGCGCGATCTCACCACGACCGACGATGAATTCGAAGCGGAGGCGAGGCGGCTCCTGGGAAGCGCGTCATGAGCGGATGGCTGGGGGATGGCGCCGTGGCCCATCTTCGCGACGTGGCGGAGTGGCCTGATATCGGCGAACGATACGAGATCACGCGACGGCTGGGGCGCGGCGGCATGGCCGTCGTCTACGCGGGGCGGGACCGCGTCCTTGACCGCGAGGTCGCCATCAAAGTACTCGACGATCTCGGCTCCCCTGCGGATTCGGAGCATCTGCTGGCGGAAGCTCGCATTTTGGGCCGTCTGGAGCATCCTGGCATCGTGCCCGTACACGATGCAGGCACGCTGGCCGACGGCCGCGTCTTCTATGTGATGAAGCTCGTTCGCGGCGACCGGCTCGACGCCGCGATCGCGTCCCGCTCGCTCAGCGAGCGGCTCGAGTTGTTTCTTCGCATCTGTGACGCGGTGGCGTTTGCGCACGCCCACCGCATCGTCCATCGCGACCTGAAGCCGCAGAACGTCATGCTCGGGCCGTTTGGCGAGGTGCTGGTCATGGACTGGGGGGTGGCGAAAGTGTCTGGTGCGCCGGGCGCGGAGGCAGTTGTCGGCACGCCCGGCTACATGGCCCCGGAGCAGGAACACGATGCACGGAGCGTGGACTCCCGCGCCGATGTCTATGCGCTTGGGGTAATCCTCGAGGCGATGCTTCCTGGACCAGCCCCGAAGCCCCTGGTTGCCATTGCGGAGCATGCGCGCGCGCGACAGGCTGAGCAGCGCTACGACACCGTGCAGGCGTTCGCCCGCGAAGTGACACGGTTCCGCGAAGGCGCGCCCGTGGAGGCGTATCGGGAATCGTCATTGGAGCGGCTCGCGCGTGTGTATCGGCGCCATCGGCTGCCGATTACGCTCGTCCTGGCCTACATGATCGTCCGCGTGATTGTGTTGCTGTGGTTCCGTACATGATCGGCCGCCCGGTGTTGAACAGTTCTCGCAGGAGGCGGCCCTCCGTCCTCCTTTTCCAAGACGAAGGGTGAGTCGAATGAAGAAACCAGTGTTTGCCATGTTGCTTGGTGGCTTTCTCGGCGTGTTCGACGGATTGACGGCGTTGATCTCCGCGCCGCAGGAAGCACCCAACATCGTGGGAATCGTGATTGGGTCCACGATCAAGGGGATTGTCGCGGGGCTCATCATCGGTCTGGTGGCCGAGCGCACGCAGTCGTTGACGGTCGGCATCGTGGTCGGATTGGCGGTCGGCGCGGGTCTTGCGGCGCTCATCACCATCGGCGGGCCGTATTTCTGGGAGATCGTGCTGCCAGGCGCAGTGGTCGGCCTCATCGTCGGCTACGCCACCTTCAAGTATCGCGGCCCCGCGCCGGCGCTTCGGTAACGCACACGCCGAAAGCCGAAAGCCGCAAGCGGAGAGCGCCGATAGCCGAAAGCTGAAAGCCGAGAGCTCAGTAGTTCCACAGCCGCAACCCGAGCATCTCGTGGCTGCTCAGATACAGCGACATGCCGCCCATCGCCAGGCCGACGAGCGCGGCGTACGTGGCGAGCCACCGGCTCGCGCCTTCGCGGACGGCGGCCAGCGTGAGGAGCGCCACGACGAGCGCGAGGACGGGAATCGCCAGCGTGCCAACAAACACGGCGACGGTGGCGGTGTTTCGGACGCCCCAGTTCATCATCGGGGTCACGGCCAGGGCGCCAGCGGGCGCGAGCACGGCGAGCGGACACAGCAGCAGCGCAACCTTCAGTTCCCAGAACCCGCGCGGCTCGGCGCGTCGCAGCCGGGCAATCCAGACGATCGCCACGGCGAAGACCGACGCGAGCAGCGGAATGGTCGCGAGCACGGGCACGCGCATCACCTCGATGCGCCATCGGGGCACTCGCTCGGCATACACCTGTGCGGCGGCCATCACCATCTGGCCATTCGCATCGAGAGTGAACACGCGACTGGCATCCAACTCGCCGTCCAAGCGAAAAGCTGATTCGCTGACAGGAATGAGGCGGACGCGCTCGCCGATTGGCGGTTGGACGAACAGCTGGTTGCCCTCGCGCACAATCGCCTGGCCCGCGAACAGCGACTGCGCGGGCCAGGCGAACTGATTGCGCGGGTTCGCATCCTGGTAATAGCCGACGTAGCGGTCGAGCGTGGCGGCGTCCAGGGCGACTTCAGGTTTGTCGGGGGGCGCCACATCGCGCTTCAGATAACTCACGGCCATCGCCGACAGCCGCCGCATGGCTTCGTCCGCTCGAGGTCCCGTGCTGTTCAGCAGCACCACATAGCCCGCGTCACGCGACGGTGAGTAGGCATAGCTCGAGAGGAAGCCATCGATGCAGCCGTCGTGCCCGAGCATCTTGTAGGGCAGGTCGAGCCGCGTGAAAATGCCGCTGCCGTAGCCGTTTCGGAGCCCGGCCTCGGCCGCCAGCGTCGTCCGCGGCTGTTCCATGTTGCCGAGATACTCAGGGTCAATCACGAACGCGTCGCCCAGCTCACCCCACCCGAGCAGCATCTGGACGAACCGCGCCATGTCGGCGGCGGAACTGTGCATGTTGCCGGCCGGGCGCAGGTAGATGCGCGTGAAGCCGACGGGCGGGCCATCGGGCCCTGCATGGCCCTGCGCGAGCCGCGCTTCGTCAGCGGCAGTCAGCCGGAAGCTGCTCGCCGTCATGTGGAGCGGTTCGAAGATCTCCTGCTGGATGTAATCCTCGTACGGCATCGCCGCCGTCGTCTCGAGGATCAGTCCTGCGACGCCGTAGCCCGGGTTCGAGTACGCCATGCGGGTGCCGGGCGGCCACCGGACGCGCCGCGATCGGGGATTGAGCCGCAGCACGTCCTCGAGTGACCGCTCGGGCTGGTCACCACGCACGTCCATCTCGTTGAAGTGCATGTCATCGAAGCCAGCCGTGTGCTGCAGCAGGTGGATGACGCGCACCGGGTGCGTCTCTTCCCACGGGTTGTCGATGGCGACCTCGGGCGCCACCTCGTACACCGGGGCGTCGAGATCGAGAAGTCCGTCTTCCGCAAGCTGCACGAGCGCCATGGCCACGAACGTCTTGCTGATGGAACCGACACGAAAGTTCGTGTCAGCGGTGACAGGCGTCTGCCGTTCGCGATCGGCGTACCCCACGCCTCCAGCCCACTCGATCTCGTCGCGGCGCACGAGCGCCAGGCCCGCGCCAGGCACGCCCGTTTCGGCAAGCACACGTGCGGCGGCGTCACGAAACTCCTCGACGGTTTGCGGCGCCGGATCGGCCGGCGCCTGCGCCTGCGCCAATGCGGCGGCCCAGCACAGTGCCACAAAAGCCAACACGGATTTCACGGATTACACCGATTCACAAGGGCCAACGCAGATTTCACCGATTACACAGATTTGAAAGGCACGCGCGAATCACTTCGCAGTATCCCGAATCTCCGTCGCCGCGTCCACGGCCGACCCTCCTCTGCCAGATCGCAACACCGAATTGGCGCGTCTTGCCCACGTCGCACGATTACCGATTCGAGGAGCTGGCCGAATCGACCACGAGAGTGTAGTCCCCATTCCCGACGTCCCCTTGCAGTTCCAGCGAGGCAAGCCTCAGACCTGCACGCATGTGAAGCGCTCCGCCTCCCAAGAAACTACCCCGCTGTTGGGGTAGTTTCTGACCTGATGTGTCGCGATGGCAGCGCCTGCGGGCGCTCGCTAGTCCCTATTACTTTCGCCCCGCCTCCACCACCCCACCGCGCAAAGTCCGCGCGGCGGGGACCCCGGCCGGCGGGGCAGTCGTCTTGACCGAGAAAACTTGACTCATTCCTCAAGATCTCACGCGGTCAAGACTCCTAGACTAGACGTCCTGATGTTAGAGAACGGTGAGACCTGTGTAATCGGTGGAATCTGCGTTGGCTTTTGTGATCTGTGTAATCTGCGGAATCGGTGTTGGCTCTTGTGGCGCGGGCGGAGTGTATCCTGTGGAGAGTGCAATTGCGTTCCCGTCCGGTGCGTGTCGAGTTCGACACCGACCGTAAGATCCGCTCGCGCAACAAACTTCATTACCGCCTCAACCACTGGCCGATTTGGATTTTCGTTTTTTTCATCGCGCCAGGCCCACTCACGGTCGATCTGTTCGATCGCGGCTTCGATTCGCGGATGGCCCTGTGGCTCGGGCTCGTGCTCGTTGGTACCGGCATCGCGGGGTTGTTCGGGAAGCTGCCGGGATGCGAGCCGGCGCCGTACATCATCCGCTTCACGGAGGACCGGCCCAATCCGCTTTACCGGCGGATCTGTTACACGGTGGCCTGGGGCGAGATTCTGGCCTTCGCCATCATCAACCTCACCGGGCTGATCGTCGCGGTGGCCACCGGTGAATGGCGGCTCCGCCAGATCTACGACGTCGCATATTTCCCGCTCGCCGGCACGGTGTGGTTGCTCGGCGCGCTCGGCAAACTGCCTCGAGTCAAGCTGTCGACCACAGGTGAAGGACACGAACGCCGCTACTTCTACGGCACTTCCTGGGCGGTGCTGATTGCGCAGCCGGTTCTCTGGTTCATGTGGAAAGCGTTTCCGCCAGGATTGGCGTTCGATGTCGCCAAGCTGGTGGTGTTCGTCGCCATTCTCGCGGGCGTCGGCTGGTTGTCGCACCTGGGCCTGCTCCCGCGCACGCGGCCGATCGTGCCAGGGGAACTCGCCGTCTCCGATTGAAATGGGCCGGCTATGCCGGAAGGCCGGCTGCGCCGGAAGGCCGGCTACGCCGGAAGGCCGGCTGCGCCGGAAGGCCGGCTGCGCCGGAAGGCCGGCTGCGCCGGAAGGCCGGCTACGCCGGAGGGCCGCGCTTCGCGCGGATCGGGGGGCCGGGGCCGGCCCCGGCCCTCGCACCGAAGGTGCGCCCTATCGCGCGAGCGCGGCCCGCGGTGCCGCCAGCCGCCGCCGTGAGTGCCCGTCACACCCAGGGGAGCGGGTCGCGTTGTCGTGCGGTGGCGCGCGGCAGGTCATTCACCATCTGCACCACCTCCGCGGGCAAGTCGCGCGGACTGAACGTCGCGAGGTCCACGCACGCGACACGCACGAACCCTTCCGCGAGCAAGGTCCCCCGGTCGTCCCGCATCTCGAAGTCGTGCCTGAGCCGTCGCGGATTTTCCAGTGCGCTGGCGATCCCGATCCGGATCGTTTGCCCCGCACGCACCGGCGCGTGATACTTCGCGGCGGCGTCGACCCGCGGCATGCCAAAGCGGCTCTCGTCGAGGAGCGATTGACGCGAGCGGCCCAGCGTGGCGGCAAACAGCTCTTCCTCGGCATCCTCGAACCACCGGAAGTAGTTGGCGAACCACGCGATGCCGGCCGCGTCGCTGTCTGACCAGTGCACTTTCTTCGACACCCAGAAGAACGTCACGGCCTGAAGTATAGAGTGTGACGATGCACGGGCACGAGGGCTGGGACGATTACGCGCCGTTCTACGACTGGGAAAACGCGCAGACGCTGGGCAAGCGCGACGTACCGTTCTGGGTCAACGTCTCGCGCCAGATGCTCGCGGAGTGGCCGGCAAAGCGGCGCCGCGTGCTGGAGCTTGGCAGCGGTACTGGTCGTGTCACGTTTCCGCTCGCGCGTGAAGGCGTTCCCGTGGTCGGCATCGATCGTTCTGCCGAGATGCTGCAGCGCGCGCGCCTTCGCCGCCGGCGCTTGCGCAAGAAGCTGTCCATTCAGCTCGTGCGCGGCGACATCCGCCAGTTGCCGTTTCCGCGCGGCACGTTTCCGCTGGTGATTGCCCCATACGGCATCCTGCAGTCGCTGCTCCGCGAGCGCGACCTCGCGGCGACGCTCCGCGCGGTGCACGACACGCTGGCGCCGGACGGCATCTTCGGCCTCGAGCTCGTTGCCGACTTGCCTGCGTGGAAGGAATACGCGAATCGGGTGACGCTGCGCGGACGGCGCCGCAATGGCGCGCGGATCACGTTGACCGAGTCTGTCCGGCAGGATCGCAGGAAGAAGCTGACACTGTTCGATCAGGCCTACGAGGAGCGGCTCGGCCGCACGGTGACGCGCCGGCAGTTCACGCTCACTTTCCGCACGCTGACGGTTCATCAGATGGCCGCGCGGCTCGCCAAGGCCGGGTTTGACGCGGTGACGCGGCTTGGCGACTATCAGGGGTCCCCGTGGGACCTTCGCGCACAAGCGTGGATTCTGCTCGCTCAAAAGCGCGAATCAGGCACGAAGGTGCGGTGACGCACCCGCTGGATCGACGCCTCAGAAAGGCCGGAGACACCGGCAACCCCGGACCCGCCCATCGCGTCTAAGCCGGTCATGCACGAGCGACGGAAACCCCGACTGACGCTTCAAGCGTGTCGGAGCGTCGCGGAGAACGGTGCCAGAGGGGGGACGAGCATGAAGAGGATCGCGCTCGGAGTTGTCGTCGCCGCGTCGACGCTGTTGGCGGGAGCCGCATCAGCTCAGACCCCCCCCAAAGCGGGACACATCGAATGGCAGCCGCTCAAGTTCGCAACGACTGAGGGACGCAAGCAGACCGTCGACGCCGAGGCCGGCATCCTGTGGGTCGAGGAGAACTGGCAGCAGCCCAATGGACGTCTGATCGGGCTCCGGTTGGTGCGACTGCCTGCCACGACGACCGCCCCTGGGGATCCGGTCGTCTATCTCGCCGGCGGGCCGGGCGGATCTGGAACCCGGTCGGCGGCGGGCGACCGCTTTCCGCTATTCATGAAATTACGCCACGTCGGCCATGTCATCGCGCTCGACCAGCGCGGCGTCCTGTCGATTCCATTTCCCGCGTGCCGCACGCCGTACCAGATGCCGCTCAATCAGCCCTTGAGCGTGGACGCAATTCTCGGCGCACTCCTGCCCGTTTCTCGAGCGTGTGCAGAGCGCTGGACCAGGGAAGGCGTCGACCTCGCCCAGTACCATACCAACAACAGCGCGGACGACCTCGAGGCGCTGCGAACGGCGCTCGGCGCCGAGCGGTTGAACCTAATCGGCATTTCGTATGGCACACACCTCGGCCTGGCGACGCTGAAGAAGCATCCCAAGCTCACGCGGCGTGCCGTGTTCGCCGGGACCGAAGGCCTCGACGACACGTTGAAGCTGCCCTCCCGCGTGGACGCGCAGTTCGATCGGATTGCGCGACTGGCGGATGCAGACCCCGCAATACGGAGAGCGACGGGAGGGTTGCGTTCAGCAGTCCAGCAACTGCTCGAGACCCTTCGCGCGGCGCCGCGCCGGGTGTCGGTCAAGGCGCCAAACGGGGATCAGATCACCGTAACGGTCGGCCCGGCCGATCTGCAAGCCGCCATCGTTGACAACATGAACGAGCGCGATGACATCGCCGAGCTCCCGGCACGGGTGGTCCGCATGATCAAGGGCGACTTCTCGCTGTTGGCGCTCTGGAGCGGCACCTATCGCAACGCGCCGGGGCTCAACGCGATGTCCTTCACGATGGACTGTGCGTCCGGCGCCACGGCCGCTCGACGGCAGCGCATCGAGCGCGAGGCGTCCAGCGCCTTGGTGGGGAACATGGCGAACGCGGCGTTTCCCGCGGTCTGTGAGGCGTGGCCACATGTCGATCTTGGAGACGCCTACCGTGCGCCGGCGACGTCGGACGTGCCGACGCTGTTTCTGAGCGGGACTCTGGACGGACGCACGCCACCGGAACAGGCCGAGGACGTGCGCGCCGGCTTCGCCAGCAGCTGGCATGTGCGAATTCTCAACGGCGGGCACGACGACGATTTACTGATTAGCTCGCCGCTCATAGGCGACATGATCGTGCGGTTTCTGCTCGGCGAGGCGCCGGGACGTGACACCATCGATCTGGGTCCCATCCGGTTCCGCCGGCCCTGAGCTGCCCGGTGACCGGCGCGGTCGTCGCCGGGCAGGCCATTGCGGTAAACTCTAGCGAGGCTACGCCTCGGACCAGCGAGCATGGAGAAGAGGGCTCCGCCTCGCTAGCGGCCCACTATCTTGTTTTGCCCCGCTCCGTGGGGCGGTCGCCTTGACGGACAACCTTGACTCATCCGCGAGGATTTGTGGCCGTCAAGGCTCCAAGGGTGTTCGTCCTCTTCTCTGGAGTTTCGCATGTCTGGGCATTCCAAGTGGCACACCATCAAGCACAAGAAGGGTGCTGCTGACGCCAAGCGCGGCAAGGTGTTCACTCGCATCATCAAGGAACTGACGGTCGCGGCACGAAGCGGCGGCGGCGATCCCAACATGAACCCGCGCCTGCGC
>DATKDY010000004.1:0-6244 GCA_035512515.1 Vicinamibacterales bacterium | reverse complement strand
CGGTGGATCAGGAAGGCAATATGTACGTCGCGGAAGTGCAAAACGGCCGCATTCAGAAGTTCCGTCCCAAACCGAACGCCGACCCCGCGAAACTGGTGGGGCAGGAAGTGCGCCTGGCGACGACCTCGAACAACTGAGCCCAGCCGCCGAAGTCCTGGCGGCAGAAGCTGGCGGAGGTCCGGGCAGGAGAGGCACGAAAGGACGAGTCATGACGACAGCGATGCAACGATGGTTCCGATATCCCAAGGCTGCCACGGCTGGCGTCATGGCGGTGGGCGCTGCGTTCGCCGCGTCAGGCAGCGGCTCGGTGCCCCTGGAGCAGTCGGCGCCGCCTGCCGCGCAGAGCCAGGCTCCGGCGGCCGGTGCTGACGTCTTCAGGCTTCTGACGTTCGAAGCGGGGACGAGCGGTCCCCGCCTGGGCACAACGCGGGGCAACGGCGATCACGAGATTGTCGATGTGCACAACGCCATTCTCTATCTGCTGCGGTCCGGCGCAGCTGAGGGGAGGAAGTTGCCGGCCATCCCGATCGACATGCGATCGCTCATCGAGGCAGGCGACGGCCCCATCGCGGCGGTCAAGTCGCTCCACCAGACCATCACGACGATCAAGACCGGTGGCAGATTCACGGAGCCCGGCGGAATTCATCGTGTCTTTCACCCGCCATCGGGCGTGCGTTTTCTGCCTCCGATCCCCAACCCCTCGAAAATTCTCGGGCTGGCGGGCAACTATGTTCGGCGTGCAGCCGACGGCACGCCCGGGGCGTACGACAACGTCGAGTACCCGAGTGCGTTCCTCAAACCGCCGTCGTCACTGACGGGTCACGAGACAGAGATCAATCTGGAAGGATTGCTGACGACTGGTGTGCACGAACCCGAGATGACGATTGTGATCGGCCAGACCGCGACAAATGTGCCCGAGTCGGAGGCGATGGACTACGTGATGGGCTACACGATCATCAACGACGTGAGCTCACGCGATCTCAAACAGGGGCAGCACACTTCGCAGGGATCGACGATGGGAAAGGGGCTCGACACGTTCACGCCGGCCGGGCCCTACATCACGCTCAAAGAGGATGTTCCGAATCCGCACAACCTCGTGGTCTCGGGCATCGTGAACGGCAAGCCCACGGTGTGGCCTGTGCCCAACGGGAATACGTCATTTCTGAGCTTTACCGTCGCGCAGACAATCGCTTACTTGAGCGAGCGGATGACCCTTCTGCCGGGAGACATGATAGGAACGGGAGTACCCGCCCCCTCGATGAAGTTTCAGGCCGGTGACGCCGTGGAGCTCACCATCGGCCACCTCGGCACCTTGCGAAACACTGTGGTTTCGAAACCCATGCCTGGGCATACGATTGTTCCACCAAAGACAGCGGCCCGGACGCCGACTCGCGGCGGGCTGTAGCAGCAAGACCTGCGCTGGAGAAAGGGCAAGATTAACAAGATTAAGAATAGAGACACTCGCCTCCAACCCCAGCCGCGGGAGACATCTCACAGACAACTTGCATACATCAATTTACGGGCTCTCCCGTACGGCCCCGCATATCCTGTCGCCGTTCAACAACGTCCCGGCGTGCACCTCAATCATCAAAGCACGACCAGCAACTAACGACCAGCAACTAACAAGGGGATCCGACCAGTGAAGAACAAACTCGAATATGCGGCTGCCATCGTGACATTTGGTCTCGTCGCGGCTGTGGGCGTCTACGCTCAGATGTCGCAGGACAAGGGTGGAGGCGACGAGACGGGACCGTACGACCTGGTGGCGAACTGGCCACAGAACTTCTGCGGCGACGGGTTCCAGCCGGGCTCGACGGCCGGCGTCTGGGCCGAGAGCCCGGACCGCGTGATCCTCTTCACCCGAGGCTGCCTGCCGGTGCTGAAAACCAAGGGGGGCGGGGGTCCGCAAGGGCAGTTCATCCCGGAGCGCAACACCTCCGGCTTCGATCTCTCGCAGAAGGACCCGGCACGGCACCCGCGCTGGGACCACATCATCACCTTCGTCGATCGCAACGGGAAGATGATCGAATCGTGGGAGCAGCACAACAAGCTGTTCGTACGGCCGCATCGCGTGCTCGTGAATCCTTACGACCCCGAGCGGCACATCTGGTTCGTTGATGACGGGGCGCACGCCATCTACAAGTTCAGCCGCGACGGCAAGCTCGTGCAGACGATCGGCACGCCGATGACACCCGGGAATGACGAAAAGACCTTCGCCCGGCCCACGGATATCGCATGGCTGCCGGATGGGACGTTCTTCGTCAGCGACGGCTACGTGAACACTCGCGTCGTGAAATTCGACAAGGACGGCAAGTTCCTCATGACCTGGGGCGAGCGAGGCACTCCGCCGAACGAGACACGCCCAAATTACATGAACACCGTGCATGCGATTGCAATCGACAAAAACCGGCGTATCTACATCAGCGACCGCTCCAACTCGCGCGTTCAGGTGTTCGACGAGAACGGCAAGTTCCTGGATGTTTGGCCGAACATCCGCCGGCCGTACTCGTTCCTTCTCACCGAGGACCAGCACCTCTGGATCTCCGATGGCATCACCCAGAAGTTCACAAAGTTCGACCTGAACGGCAAGCTCCTCTACTCGTGGGGCACGTTCGGCGCGTTCCCTGGCGGCTTCTGGGGCGTGCACCAGTTCCACACCGACAGGGAAGGGAACCTGTATACGGCCGATGTGCACGTGGGCCGGGCGCAGAAGTTCCGCCCGAAGAAGGGTGCGAACCCGGCCCACATCATCGGACGCTACTTCCCGCAGCCCGTGGCGACGAACTGACACCCGACAGGCGGCGGGGGCCGATGTGCCCCCGCGCCTCTTCTCGTGACCTGGTACCGTCGCAGGCGTGAAGGGTGCTGGCCGAGACGGTTTACACGAGCAGCTGATAGCCGGTCCCATGCACCGTGATGAGGTACCTGGGCTCGTGGGGCCGAGGCTCGAGATGCGTGCGCAGCTTGGCGACGTAGTTGTCCACCGTCCTCGTTATGGAATGCTGGTGGTAGCCCCAAACATCCCTGAGGAGCTGCTCGCGGCTGACGACCTCGTTGCGGTGCGCGAGCAGATAGCGCAGCAGTTCGAACTCGCGCGCCGACAACACCACGCGGCGGCCTTTCCGCAGGACCAGGCGCTGACGCAACTTGACGACCAGGTCGCCGAACGCGAACTCCTCGCCGGCGTCCGAATGCCAGTCGTCGCGTCGCACCTGCGCGCGGACGCGGGCGAGCAGTTCGCGGACGCTGAAGGGTTTGCTCACGTAGTCGTCCGCACCGAGGTCGAGGCCACGCACGCGATCGTGCTCCTGGGTGCGTGCCGTGAGCAGAATGATGGGCACGTGCGTGCCGCGGCCGCGCAGCCGCTGGCAGATTTCAAAGCCGCTGATGCCCGGCAGCATGACGTCCACGAGCAGAAGCGAGAATGAGTGGCGATCGAATTCCTCAAGCGCGGCTTCACCGGTCGGCACCGCCGTCACCTGGTAGCCCTCGAACTCGAGATTATCGGTGAGCATCGCCCGCATTTGCGGCTCGTCCTCGATGACGAGCACCCGCCGTGTATCCTCGAATCTGGAGAGGTCGCGATTCACGGGTTCACCTCCGCCGGATCGACTGAGCGGCCCGCCACGCGCACCTCCGAGCTGTGAAGAGGCAGCATCACACGGAACGTGCTGCCGCGGCCTGGCTCGCTGTTGACGTGCACGTCGCCGCCGTGCACCTGGAGCAGTTCCCGAACAATCGTCAGTCCCAGGCCGAAGCCCTGGCGGTTGCCGACGCCCGACCCCCGATAGAACCGATCGAACATGTGCTTCTGGTCAGCGGGCGTGATCCCCACTCCCTGATCGCTGACCTCGAGCACCGCACGGGTTCGATTGGCGTGGACCCGTACAGAAACGACGCTGTCGGGGCTGGAGTACTTGACGGCATTGTCCAGCAGATTGGCGAGTACCTGCTCGAGGGCAGCCGGATCGGCTCGCACGTACGGACCGCCAGCGCCATGTTGAACCTCGCAGCGGAACGCCCGGTGCGACAGGCCGCGCGCGAAGGCGTCAACGGTCTCTCGCGCCAGATGTCCGAGATCGACCCGCTCGAATTCGTAACTTCGCTGCTGCTGAACCCGGGAGAACTCCAGGATCCGCTGCACGAGCGACGAGAGCCGTGCCGCCTCCGCGTGGATGGTGGCCAGATACTCGCCGAATCGCTCCGGCGAGCGCACGCGATCCATCTGGAGCGTTTCGGTGGCCGCGCTGAGAAGCGACAATGGGGTCTTCAACTGATGCGACACGTGCGCGACGAACTCGGCCTGCATCTGTGCGAGCTCGGCGGACCGCCGATGCGCCTGCACGGTCAGACCGAGCGCGACCAACATCAGCAGCAGCGACACGCTCGCGAGGCCGTAGCCGTGACTTGCCACGAAGATGCCGCTATTGTCGTCGCCGGCGCTGACTTCGATCGCCCATTGTCGCGGCTCGACGGTGGCGGCCAGGCGCGAGTGAATCTCGCCCTCGGGATAGAAGAGCAGAGGGAACGGCACGCGGCCGCTGATCGGGCCCGCATCCGGCCGGCCGTAAATCACCGCGCCGCTCTGGTCGCGGACGCTCAACTGCATCGGAACGTCGCGAGCGCGTCGCTGGAGGATTCTGTCGAGCACGGCCTGACGCTCCGGCCCGAAGAGCCGATCGCGGATGGTCGTCGGGTCGATCACGAATCCGAGGATCGCGAAGTACTCGACGCGGCGCGCGTCGGTCCAGAACAGGCGGAGAAACGCCTGGCGTCCATCGCCGACATGTTCCGCCGCGATGTAGATGGTTTGTGCCGGCGCATGCTTCCGCGCCAGCGCCATGACCGCGCTCCCGAGCGGTTCGTCCACCCTGAAGCCGCCGTCACGCCCGTAGAACAGCACCTGGTCCGGTGTGGCGCGATGCGTCTGTGCATGCCAGGCGAAAAAGCGGTCGATCTGCGGATACGCCCCGAGCCCTGACTCGAATTCCCGGGCCACGAGATCCAGACGTCCGGCGCGCAGTTCCGGGTGGTTGACGGCGGTCAAGGTCTCGAACACCGGGCCATCCAGGATGCGGCGCAGCTCGACCGCGATGTCGCCGGCGGCTTGCTCGCTGATCTGCTGGAGGGTTTGGTGCGTCTGGGATTGCAGGGCGGAAATCGCGCGGTACTGGAGGAACAGCACGAGGCCAGCCGCGCACACCGTGGCCACGATGGCAAGAACCATGGGATGCAACCGCCGGTAGGATGCGACAATCCGCATAGAGCCCGTGAGTACCGCACACGTTACGCGCGCCACCTGTGGGTGTCAAGGCGACGATCCGCTCATCCGCGCTCGTTGGGTCTCAGCGCGCCCCGCAGTTTGTCCGCGAGCGATCCGAAGCTTTCGGCCGGCGCGGCATCGCCGCGTGCCGCATACTCGCGCAGTTGGGCGGCCTCTTCTGCCTCTCGCACCGCCTTGTGGCTCACGCGAATGCGGCGGCCGTCCGGGTCGCTGTCGAGGACGATCACCTCGACGTCGCTGCCGACAGGAAATCGCTTCGCCACGTCGCCGTCCCGCTCGACACCCGTCTCGCTCAGCGGCATCAGGGTCCCGGGGCGAGGAACACGAAGACGCCGAAATCGCTCGTGACGTTCCACCGTGCCGGTGAGTCGTGCGCCCGGAGAAATCGCACCGGACGACTGCGCCGCCGTTGCACGCGTCGAGCCGTCCGGCACGAGCGTGACGCCGATGCGCTTCTTGTCGGGATCGATGCTCAGAATTTCGAATGGCGCCGTGAGGCCGACGGGAACCGCGCGCTGCCAGTCATCGCGTCCTCCCGTCGGTGGAAATGTGGACGAATGCGCAAGCCCCTCCACGCCGGGATCGAGCTCCACGAACGCGCCGAATTCCGCGAGGCGCGTGACACGACCGGTGTAAACCTGGCCGACGGCGTACCTGACCAGCGCGGTTGCCCATGGATCTTCCGTGAGCTGCTTCAGGCTCAGCGCGATCTTTGGCGGGACTGACGTCGCGCCCTCCATCCGGCCTTCATCCACTCGCAGCACCTTGACCGTGATCTCGTCGCCCGGTGCGAGTGAACTGGCGCGGCTAAACTCCTGCGTTCCTGATCGACGAGCAGGTGGACAAGTTCCGCTTCCTCGAAGAGAACGAGCGCGTGATCAACGCGGGCGGGCGTCCGGCGTCGGCGCAGCCGCTGCTGCTCGGGATCACGAAGGCGTCGCTGTCGACCGAGTCGTTCAT
>DATKDY010000003.1:0-9321 GCA_035512515.1 Vicinamibacterales bacterium | reverse complement strand
CCGGGATCTGGCGCGTGAAGCGCGCGAAGGCCGACGGCCCGCGCTCCCGCCACGTTCTCCTCTCGATCGTCCACGAACAGGCTGGCCGCGGGCTCCGCCTGCATGACATCGAGGGCGATCTCGTAGATCCGCGCGTCGGGTTTACGGACCCCGAGATAGCAGGAGCTGAAGAACGCCGAGAACATCTGGCCGAGGCCGAACGTGTCAATGCGGTACCGGTTCATCTCGCGCGATTCGTTGTTGATGGTCGCCAGCCTGTAGCGGCCATCGGAGGCCAGGCAGGCAATCACACTCAGCGATGCGCTATGCGGCTGTGATCGAGATCGCATGAATGCGATGAAGGCGTCTCGCGAAAACGTGCGCTCGCGGTGAAAGACGACGTGATGGAGATAGGCGTCCAGCGACAGCTCGCCGCGTTCGAAGCCGTCGGCCAGCGCCTGATGCCGGCCTTCCGTCTCCTCGACGTCGAGGACGAAGTGCGACGCGGCGGCGAGGCGGGCGTCAGTGTCCCACCCATTGGTGAGGCACACGCCGCCGACGTCGAAGAAGAGAGTGTCTAGTCTGGTCATAAGTCGGTCACTCCCGGAGCGTCTCAACGTCACGTCGCGTCGCGAGCAGAATGGCGATTCCGACGACGGCTGACATCAACGACCCGAGCAGGATGCCCAGCTTGGCCTGGCTCTCGAGCCCGGTGCCCGGGAAGGCCAGGCCGCTGATGAAGAGGGCCATGGTGAACCCGATGCCGGCCAGCCAGCCCGTGCCGCACACATGGCGCCATGACACGCCCTCCGGCAAGGTGGCCAGCCCGGCCTTCACGGCCAACCAGCTCGCCACGAAGATACCTGAATCCGCGAGCCCAGCACGGCGAACGGCCCGAGAGCGAACGCAATGTCAGTCGCCATCGGGATCCCCCAGCCGTGGGCGCCCTCGCCGCCAGCGTTGAAGGCGGTGTAGCACAGGGCAGGCACCAGCATCCCTCCGATGGCCGCCGCGATCGGGAGCATGGCTTTCCGAGCGTCCGCGAGCTCACCGACGAGGAATTCGCGCTTGATCTCCAAGCCGACGGCGAAGAAGAAAATCGCCATGAGGCCATCGTTGATCCAGTCACGCAGGTCCAGTTGCAACACCCGCTCGCCCAACGACAGGCGGAGCGGCGCGTGCAGCATCTGTTCGTACGCGATCGCCCACGGGGAGTTGGCCCACACGAGAGCGCCGACGGCGCAGACGAGCAGGAGAAGCGCGCCCGACGCCTGCCATCGTGCGAACTGATGAAACGGGCCCAGCACGCGCTCGCTGGCGCGCTCGGCGTCCGTCCGGGTGTGCAGCTCGTCATCACGAACGAGCGCGTTGAGACTCATGTGGTGCTACGCCTGTTGAGGTGTTGAACGCACCGCCCTCGGACCGCAGTGGACATGCCGAGGCTCCGCCCGCTGTGCCGTGGCGACGGACGTTCCAGCGCTCCGCTCAATTGACCGTACAGCGGCAGCCACAGCCGCGGATGTCCACAAACGCACAGCCATTGGCCGAGTGTTCCAGCTACGCTGAAGGCTTACGGAGAAGCCAGATGACTTATCTTGATCCCTTGTGAACGGCGGAGCGGACTGGCCGATCGTCATGCGTACAAGACTCTGTCCTACCAGCCAGAAGCGCGGGGGCCGACACCCGCGGTCACGGTGAAAACCGACATCGTGGCTGCGGCCGACGGCAGGCGGCGTTACTTGCCGACCCCGATCTGACTCATGAGCCCGACGACATCGTAGAACAGGTTCTCTTCGACGATCTCTCCGTTGTCCCACCCCGCGACCGTGCAGAAGTCCACCTCGACTGACTTCCCGGTCGGCGGAATCTCCTTGCCACCGGGGCCGATCATCGGGCCCTTCATCGTGCCTGTGAATCGAGCGATGAGCACGTCCAGTCGCCGCTGGCGAAGAACGTTTTGTACGGGCGGTTATGCACCTTGTTGTCCGGGAATGTCTTGAACATCTGGACGCCTTCGCCGCGATGATCATGCCGGCCATGAGTGGGTGACTGCGCCGGCCAGCGCACAACGACGTCGGGCTTATGGCGCTTGTCGAACGTGTCCCAATCCTGAGCGTTCCAAGCGTCGTCCAAAGTTTGCATCAGTTCCATGTTCTTCTGTTCGGTCGTCATGTCCTTATCTGCCATCATCGCGTCCTTTCCAATGCAGTGCGTCGTTGATTACTCGCGGGCGCGAAGGTGTACTACGGTGCCCCACGGATCCGCGACGCGGACTTCGCGTTTCGTTTCGTCAAACCTGTAGCCGGCGCCGCGCAGGCTTCGGGCGCCACTCAGGACGTCGTCGTGTGACGGCACGATCAGCTCCCAGGCGAGGAGCCGCGCGTGATCGGCCCCGGGAGCAGGTCCGGGCGACCAGACGTTGGTACCCAGGTGATGATGGTAGCCACCGGCCGACAGGAACAGCGCTCCCGGGTAGCTCCACACAGTCTTGTCGAACCCGAGCGCGCGATGGTAGAACGCTTCGGCGTCGTCCAGATTGCCTACGTGCAGGTGGACATGGCCCATCGTCGTGTTCTTTGGCACGCCGTCCCACGTCTCGCCGCGCCCCGCAGCAATCAGGCTGGTGATGTCCAGCGGATCGGTGGTCATCGCAAGTTCAGATCCCGATATTGCCACGCCGCGCGCGGTCGATCGGCGTAGATCTCGATACCCAGCCCATCCGGGTCTGAGAGGTATAACGCCTCGCTCACGAGGTGATCCGCCATGCCGACCTGTATGTGCTGCGTGGCCAGGTGTGCAGCAAAGCGGCCAAGGGCAGCCCGATCGGGCAGCAGCAGCGCGAAGTGATACAGGCCGAACGCGCCGCGCCGCGCCCGTGTGACGCCAGGCCTGCTGCGCAGGACGACGAGGGCCCGATCGTCACCGTGTGCCGTCAGGACGGCTGTGTCGTCTGCGGTCTCCTCGGCGCGCAATCCGATGACGCGCTGGTAGTACTCGAGCGATCGCGTCAGATCGCTGACTTGCAGATGCACTGGACCCAGCGTGGTGGCGTCGGGCAGCTCGAAAGCGGGCGGAGCCACGCCATACGGCCGCGCCTTGATGTCTGTGAATCCCCCGGACCGCAGGCCCCTCAGGCGGGACCGAAGCCGATTGGCGATTCGATCTGGCATGACTCCTACGAGGCCGAGCAACATCTGCTGCATCTCGGACCGGCGGAGGAGCCGGTATGCTGGACGCTCACGGGGTTCGCGAGCGGGTATCTCTCGCGGGCGTACGACCAGGAGGTGTACTGCATCGAAGAGCGCTGTCGCGGCAAAGGCGACGCGTACTGCCGCGTCGTCGGACGTCCGCTGAGCGAATGGGGCGACGCCATCACCCCGCATCTGCCGTACTACCAGAGCGCCTGTCTCGACGAGGCGCTTTCGCGGGTCACGAGCGAGCTCAGGCGGGTCGAGCGACGGCTTCGCCCGCGCCGCCAGGACACGCGCGCGAATGAGCGGCGTGACGTGTTCGGGCTCGTCCTCGAGAGTCCGGCGATGCACCGCGTGATCGATGTCGCCCGCCGTGTTGCCCAGGTCGACTCCACGGTGCTGCTCACGGGTGAAAGCGGGGTCGGCAAGGAGCGGATCGCGCGGTTCATCCACGACGAGTCGGGCCGCGCCGGCGGGCCGTTTGTCGCGATCAACTGTGGGGCCGTTCCCGAGACTCTGCTCGAGTCGGAGCTGTTCGGGCATGTCCGCGGATCGTTCACCGGCGCAACCCAGGATCGCACTGGCCTGTTCGAGGCGGCGAACAACGGCACACTGCTGCTGGACGAGATCGGCGAAATCCCTCCGCCGATGCAGGTGAAGCTGCTCCGCGCGCTACAGGAACGGCAGATCCGGCGCGTCGGTGAGAACCGTAATCGCGCGGTGAGCGCGCGCGTCATCGCGGCGACGAATCGGGATCTCGTGAAGGAGATTCGGGCCGCGAGGTTCCGTGAGGATTTGTACTACCGGCTGCGCGTCGTCGAGATCGAGATTCCTCCGCTGCACGAACGGCGCGAGGACATCCTGCCGCTCGCCAGAGCGTTCGTGGCTGACGCCGCAGGACGGACCGGCCGGAAAGTCAGCGGGTTCACGCCGGCCGCCGCGCATCAACTGCTGCGTTACGGATGGCCCGGGAACGTGCGCGAACTCGAAAACGCGATCGAGCGAGCCGTCGTGCTGACCCGCCGCAGCCGCATCGATATCGAGGATCTGCCAGGGGAAGTCGGCCTCGCCGTACCGGAAGCCGTCGTGGCGACTGAGGTCCGTCCGCTCGCGGAGGTGGAGCGCGACTACATCAAGTCAGTACTTCGGGCCGTGGGCGGCAATCGCAGTCAGGCAGCCCAGAAGCTCGGGATTGGCGAGGCGACGCTCTATCGCAAGATTAAACAATTCGGCGACGGTTAAGCGTTCACACGTCTCCCGCCGAGTCCTTACGTTCATTCTTCCAGCGCTCGCGCGTCGCCGATTCGCGGAAGACCGGCAACGACCAACCGAACTTGATCGCCAGGCTGCGCACGCTGAACGTCACAAGAAAGCCGGCGGTCATCGCTTCCAGCCGCGCGAGGCCGAGCCCGTTCAGGCCAACGTATGTGCAGGCACCGAGCACCGAAGCGGTGACGTAGATCTCGCGACGGAGGAGGACCGACGGTACGTGCCCCAGCGTATCGCGGATGATCCCTCCGACGGACCCGCTGACCGCGCCCATCGCGATGGCCACTAATTAATTAACTGAAACCGGAATTGTGCAAGAACTGTGTAAAGTGGGCTCGAAGCCAGCGACGAATACCGACGTTTACGGGCTCACATCGAGGAATATCTTGCCAAGCGACGGTGACGGCCGACGGTCTGATGTCAGCCCACCGCCCCACTCATTGAAGACGCGAGGTGTTCTGCGAGCTTCGCGTCTCGGCCCACACCGCGCCGTCAAGCCAATACGAACCCTGACCTCCTCAGACCATGTACGGCACGTCGGAAGCGCTCGTCGGATAGCCGAACAACGTGGATTTGAGATCCGCCGCCGGTATGCCGGCACGCATGGCCACGGCAAACAGATTGATGACTTCCTCGGCGTGAGGGCCCAAAACGTGTGCACCCAGCACGCGCCCGCTGCGCTCCTCCACCAGGACCTTGAAGCCCGACGTGTCCTCGCCGATGCGCCGGGACGAATACCACCCATCGGTCTTCTCGTGATGCGTCACAAACGTCAGGCCCCGCTCGCGCGCGGCCTGCTCGCCAAGGCCCACCGACGCCAGTGGCGGCAGCGTGAAGAGGACGCTCGGCACAATCGCGTAATCAGGTACCGCCGTGTTGCCCTCGAGCAGGTTCGCCGCCACGACGCGGCCATCGTAGCCGGCGACCGGGGTCAGCGCCGGGCCGCCGCTGGCTGCGGCGTCGCCGGCGGCGTAGACGGCGGGATTCGACACGCTCTGAAGATACTCGTTCACGGTCACGCCGCGGCGCCGATTCCACGCGACGCCGGCGATGTCGAGACCAAGATCGTCGATCTCGGGTAGTCGGCCAGCGCCGTGGACGACGAGTGCGGCCTCGACCCTTCGCGCGGCCCCGCCCGTTGAGGCGTGGACCACGAACTGCCCGCCCGACTGCTCGATGCCGGTCACGGTGGTGCGGAGGTGAAGATCGATACCCAGGGCGCGCGTGCGCGCCGCGAGCAGGGCGACGAGATCCGGGTCGAACAGCTCGAGAGGCCGCTCACCACGATGGACAATCGTGACCCGCGCGCCGGCTCTGGCGGCGACGTGCGCGAACTCGAAGGAGATATACCCGCCGCCCACGAACACGATGCTCGATGGCAGATCGTCGAGCTCGAGAAATTGTTCGCTCGTGACGAGATGCTCGCGCCCGGGTATGTCCAGATCGGCCGGTTTCGCGCCTGTAGCCACCAGGACGTGCCGGCCTTCCAGCTCGTCGCGGCCGACCGCGACCGTGGTCGGCCCGATGAACTGCGCGCGGCCGTGAAAAGCCTCGATACCCTTCCTGGCGAACCCCTCCTCACGGCTTTCCGGAACTGCGGCGATGATCGACCGCTTGAAGGCCATCAAGGCGGGCCAGTCGATCCGGCTCCCGCCTTGCACGATGCCTTTCCCGTCCAGGCGCCGAATCCAGTCGAGGGCTTCGGCCGCGCCGACGAGCACCTTCTTCGGATCGCAGCCCCGCAGCGCGCACGTGCCGCCAAACGGCCGCGAGTCCACGATCGCGACGGTCCACCCCGCGGCCCGGCAGCGTGAGGCGACGCCTGACGCCGCCGATCCGGTGCCAATGACAACGAGATCGAATGCCTTCTTCATTTGACAGTCCTTCTCCACGTCCACGGCATGTGTTTCGTATCTCTGGTTAACGCCAGTTCGGAACCGGGGATTAGGGTGGGCGAGGCTACCTGTTTCGTGACCTTCGCTGTCATCACGCCCCACAGCCAACTGATCCGGTAGCGCTCGATGTCCACGTGTGGATGCCCCGCCTCTTTGAGCAGGTGCAAACACTCCCCCTCTCCATAAACCTTGAAATGTGCCGGACTAAACAGGCGCAAGTACGAATCGCAAACCCGGCACGCCAGGTAATCGTCGCACCAGTCCGTGATGACAAGCTCACCGCCGGAACGAAGCACACGCCCCATCTCATTGAGGGCGGGTATTGGTTTACGAACGTAGTGGAACATGTTGCACGACACCACGACATCGAAGCTCCCATCGGCGAAAGGCAGCCGTTCCGCCCACCCCTCTCGCAGATCGACGCTCGGTGGCAATCGGCGACGAGCGACAGCCAGCATTTCCGGTACGGGGTCAACACCAGCCAGTTGCGCCTGTGGATAAATACGAGCAAGTTGGTGGAGCAGGGCGCCAGTGCCGCAGCCCACGTCCAGCACGCGATCCGTGGGGCCAACTGACAGGCGCGCCATGGTCTCCCTGGTCGTGGCAGCTACGTAAAACGACCATTTCGAATCGTAGTCTTCGGCGAGGCGTGAATACTCGTCTACCACGGGATTCTGCTTTTCAGTTGGTGGGGTAGCGTTCATTGATTGCCTCGGCCACGAGCTTGATGATGCCGCGCGTCTCGAAGATGGTGCCGAGCGTCTGACGCGCTCCGGCGTCGAAGCCGCCGGCAATTCAGTAGACGATGACGGACTCTGCCTGCGCGAGCAGCCGCGCCAGCCGTGCGTAGGCGACTGGCTCGATGAAGTCGTATCCAGCGATTCTGGCCGCGACTTGTGCGGCGTCTCCCGTGACAATCAACATTGCGGTGTTCGCGTAGACCGCTGCACCCCGCTGATGCAGCAGTTCGAGGTACTCCCGGTAGTTGTTCGGCATCTGCTCCAAGGGCAGGTTCGTCTGCGCGGCGATGACCTTCTTCAGCCGAAGCGGAACGCCGGTCGATTCCAGATTGTGCTTCTTGTCCGTCAGATCGAGTAAGGCGCCGGCATCAAAGACCACGGTCGTGTCGGCGCCGGCCTCGATGGACGCCAGGATGATATTGAAGCCGACACAGATCTGGCTGTCGTCCTGGTCGAGTCCAGTCTTGATGTGGAAGGTAACCTTCCGTCCATTCAGTTCCGGCGCCATCGCCGCAGGCGACGTGAACTGTTCTTGGTACGTCTGGTCGAGATGTCGCCATGTCATCAGTCTCGATACGAAGCCGTAGCCGACATAGGCGCCGACGCCGACCACGATCAGCAGGATGACACCAATGACGGTGGCTCTGACGGACACAGGCACACTCCTTCCAGGGTGCGGACGCTTCACCGCACTCAACGGAACCTGCCAGCGGCGCAGCGCCGGGGGCTACCCCGCGCGGCAGAAACGCTGACGTAGGCACGACGGATCAATTTATCAACTGCGCCTCGCGCTGAAGAATAGATACTTAATCAGCGCGCCGGCAGCCGAGCGCCAGGACGGCGAGACCGAGGAGCCAAAAGCCCCATGGCCCACATCATTCCGCCGCCCATCATGCCGTCCATCGTCCGCCCCTTTGGTGTGTGTCCCGGTTTCTCATCCACGCCCCCTGCTGCGCCGCATCACCGCTGATCGATCCGGGCACGCACTTGACGGTCGCACAGGAGCGTTCAGGATCACGCGATCAAGGGTACCGCAACTGCGCCCTTCGCAACCGCCGCCTCTGTGAGCGAGCTCACGCCGGATGAATGTCGTCAACGTCGCGCAGCGCCCACGCGATTGGCAGACGAGGTGCAATGGATAGAGACGTGAACGCCGTGTCGACACGGAGGATGCGTCGTGGCGCTGCCGGTCCACCGCCGAACGGATGTGGAAATCGGCCGCGCTGCCACGTCGCTCGTGTGTGACGGACACAACACAATCGCCGGACTTGTGAGTCTCGAACGCCTTTCGATAGTAGCGTCAGGCTCTGAGGCAGAGGAACGCCATTCCGGCGCTCCTCGTTCACCTAATCTCTCATCGAGCAGTATCTTGTCAAGCGACGGTGACGGCCGACGGTTTGATTGTCACCCCGCCGCCGGCTCACTGATTGAAGACGCACTCAAGGTGTTCTGCGAGGTGGGCGGATGAGCGGCAGCCCTGAGCGGGTCGCCGGCCGGTCTCCCGCTCGCGACGCGACCGCGAAGACAGGCCCCGGCCTCAAGCTCGCCGCGGTCGTCGCCGCGCTCGCGCTCCTCCTGGCGCTCGGATGGCTGCTCCCGATCGGCGAGTGGACGATCGCCCTCGCCGATCGCGTGCGAGGGGCGGGTGCGGCCGGTGTCGTGCTGTTCATCGCCGCGTATGTGACCGCGACCGTCGCGCTGCTTCCCGGATCGGTGCTGACGCTCGCCGCTGGCTTCGCCTACGGGCCGATTGGCGGACTGCTCGTCGCATCCCCCGCCAGCGTGCTCGCCGCGACGGCAGCCTTTCTCCTGGGACGCACGGCGCTTCGCGGCTGGGTGCAGCGGACGATCGCCGGCGCGGCGCGAACGCGCGCGCTCAGTCGCGCGATCGGAAAGGACAGCTTCAGACTCATTCTGCTGCTGCGCCTGTCCCCGAGGCCTTCCACCCGACTGGAAGGTCAAGCGCGTGACCTTCCAGTCGGGTAGCAGGTGCATGCTTGGGCGATGGGAACGCGGCATCGCGAAATGTCTGGAGTGGGATCCATCAGGAAGACGTATCTGCTCGTCGTGACGGCCATGCTCGTGTGGGGCTCGGGTTCCGCTCAAGCCGGCCCGATCCACGAAGGAATCAACGTTCCGAATCGCCCCCTTTGGCGGCATCAAGATGCCGACTGGTGACAGCGACGAGTCGGACACCCTTGGCGTAATGCCCCGACCGCTCCAGCCGGGCTCGGGATCGTGGGATGG
>DATKDY010000002.1:0-7121 GCA_035512515.1 Vicinamibacterales bacterium | reverse complement strand
CAGCGATATCTCGGCAAAGATCTGCCAGTTCAAATTATTCTCGAGCCTTCGGCGGTATTCCTCGTCGGACTTTGTTGAGCGCGGGCGGCGTGTCGCCATACGGCCACGATCCTAACGAGAGAAAGCCGTATCTCGTAACGCAATCTGCCTTCTGGCCACTACCACCGTGCTGACGGTTACCTGCGAAACGGGACGACCGTTGCCGTCATCGGTTGCTTGTTCGTGAGAATCGCCTCGAGGTGGCCCTCGGTGGACACCCAAATCCAGCAATTAATCGACACCGCAAAACCAGCAATTAGCTGACGACGACCGAGACGTTGACGAGGGCGGCGGGCCTGGTGTCCCTCGCCTGAATGAGCAACGTCTTGGAACCGACAAAGCAGCAGCAAGTCCTGGCTCTTGGCCACTTGGGATGGCCGGTCAGCCGCATCGCCGCGGCGGTGCACGTGGACCGGGCGACGGTCACGCGGTACCTGCGGGCAGCCCAGCTTCCGGTCCGCGGGCGTGGGCGCCCGAGCGAAGGCGAGGCAAAAGCGGCCATTTCGACGGAGGTGTCCACCGACCCGCCGTCAAACCCCGCAATTTCGGGGGCTGGGGTGTCCACCGACCCGGCGCCGACTCGCGCGCCGCAGGCCAGTGCGTGTGCGCCGTATCGCGATCGCATCGAAGCCGCCCTCAAGGTCGGGCGCAATGCGATGGCGATCTGGCAAGACCTCGTCGATGAGGTCGGCTTCCCGGCGCGCTACGCCAGCGTCCGACGCTTCGTGCGGCAGCTGCGCGGGGCCACGCCGGCCGAGGCGCGCGTCGTCATCGTCACGACGGCCGGCGAGGAAGGTCAGGTCGACTACGGCGACGGCCCGATGGTCCGCTATCCGCTGACCGGCAAGTATCGGCGGACGCGGCTGTTTGTCTTCACGCTCGCGCACTCCCGCAAAGCCGTGCGGCTCCTCGTGTGGCACTCGAGCGCGCAGACCTGGGCCGAGCTCCACGAACGCGCGTTTCGTCGCCTCGGCGGCACGACCCGGACCGTCGTCCTCGATAACCTCAAAGAGGGCGTGCTCACCCCGGATATCTACGAGCCCGCGCTCAATCCGCTCTACCGCGACATGCTCGCGCACTACGGCGTCGTCGGCTTGCCGTGTCGGGTAGGCGATCCCGATCGCAAAGGGAAGGTCGAGTCCGGGATCGGCCACACGCAGAAGACGCCGCTCTACGGCCTGCGCTTCGAGACCCTGGAGCAGGCGCAGGCGTATCTCGATCGCTGGGAGACACACTGGGCCGATACCCGCATCCACGGGACGACCAAGCGGCAAGTCGCCGCGATGTTTGCCGAGGAGCGGCCCGCGCTGCAGCGGCTGCCCATCGAGCCCTTTCGGTACTACCGCTTCGGTGTCCGCACCGTGCACCTCGATGGCTGCGTCGAAGTCGAGGCCGCGTACTACTCGACGCCGCCCGGCTGGATTGGGCACCGCGTCCAGGTGCAGTGGACCGACCTGCATGTCCGCCTGCTCGATCCCAAGACGGGCCAGCTCCTGCGCGAGCATGTCCGGGCCCCGCGCGGGTATCACCGCATCGCCGACGCCGACCGCCCGGCGCGCACGCCGGCATCGACGGTCGCGCTCCTCGCGCGGGCGCGCCACGCTGGCGCCCATCTCCACGCCGTCTGTACCTACATCCACGACCACGAGGGCGCCGCCGGCGTGCGGCGCATCCTCGGCGTCCTCTCGCTCGCGAAGCGGTACGGCCCGGCCGTCGCCGACGACGCGGCCAAGGCCGCGCTTGAGCTCCAGGTCCCGACCTATCACTTTCTCCGCCGCTATCTCGAACGCCGCCCGCCGGTGCCGCTCACCCTCCGACAAGTCGATCCGCTTATCCGCCAGCTCACGCTCTACCGCGATCTCATTGATCAGCAGACAGGAGACCCCGTATGAATCTCGTCGAACTCGATCACGCACTCCGGAAGCTCCGGCTCTCGGGCATGGCGGCCACCCTCGAAGCCCGCCTCCGCCAAGCGCAGTCCGAGAAACAGACGCCCATCGACCTCATCTCGGCCCTCGTCGCGGACGAACTCGTCCGACGACAGGACCGGCTGATCACCCGGCGCATCCAGCAGGCGGGCTTTCGGGACGTGGACCGCTCGCTCGACACCTTCGACCTCGATTTCAACAAGAAGATGAACCGCGCCCTCATCCACGACCTGGCCACGGGCCGCTTCATCCAGCAACGCGAAGACGTCCTCTTCCTCGGCCCGCCAGGCACCGGCAAGAGCCATCTCGCTCAGGCGATCGGCCGCGCCGCCATCTTGCAGGGCCATCGCGTGCTCTACCGCGAAGCTCACTTGCTGCTTGAGGACCTGGCCGACGCGACACTCGACGGCGCACGCAAGGATTTCTTCGCCGAGCTCACGGCGGTGCCGCTGCTGATCATCGACGACCTCGGCATGCGGAAGCTCCCGCACACGGCGGCCGAAGACCTCCTCGAGATCATCATGCGCCGCTACGAGCGGGCGTCGACGCTGCTCACTTCGAACCGGCCCGTCGACGACTGGGGGAAGCTGCTGGGCGACACCGCGGCCATCACGGCGCTCCTGGATCGGTTACTCCATCACGCGCATGTCCTGAAATGCGGGCCGCGCAGCTGGCGTACCAAAGTCCACACTGACTTGCGCACGGAGGAGCCGGCGAAGTAGAACTCATGGGTCTCGGTCACCGGCAGGAAATGCTGGTTTTGCCCTGTCCACAAATTGCTGGGTTTGACCCGTCCACCGAGGGCGAGGATTTGCGAGGAAAAACGATGATGTCCGAAATGCTGATCGGCGTTTAGCAAACCGTTGCACAGGCCGATTTCGAAGCAGTCTCCAACATTTCAGTTTAGCAGGTGACGCGCGTCGGTCATTTCACCGAGGGAGCAGTAACGGCGCGGCTATACTGGAAAAGCCCGTAAGTGATCGCGGCACATTGGAGGACTTATCACAATCGGCGAAATCCTGATCGGTGCGCGTCCGTAAGCTATTGATTCTAAACGGAGAGATGTCCGAGTGGTTGAAGGAGCACGCTTGGAAATTGATTCCGTTCGCGCTCAGTAACGCATACCGAAACGCACCAAGGCACTGCTCCTCAACGACTTCCCGCAACAGCGATGTGCATCGGAGTGACCCCGTAAACCACGGTGCTTGACCGGGGTTTCAGGGGGCATCTGACACAGTTCTGACACAACGCTCGTCGACGGTTACCACGACAAGACTCTGGCGTGCGTCTATGGCGGTAGGGACTCAGCGCTCCCCGGCCGATCAGTAAACGCTGCGGCGTTTCTCGTTCCTTGTTCACCGGCGGGCTGACCGGCGCGTCAGCGGTTGCCTACGCCTTTGCGCCGAGACTTGGCCGCTATCCGACTTCTACACAACCCGCGGCGGCGCCGCCGATCCGCGCAGCCAAGAGATCCCAGTTGAACGACCTGCAGTGATCCGGTCGCGAAGACGGCGCGAAGACGGCGTAGTGCGACGCCTACGTTCTGCGCGATGATTAGCTCATGGTTGCACTCGAGAGCCTCATGAAGGGCCGAGCCGCTTTCGACCAGGACGACTGGGCGACGGCCTTTGCCCTGCTATCGGAGGCCGATCGCGTCGCACCTCTCGACCCTGCGGATCTCGACCGCCTGGCAACGGCAGCATTCCTGGTCGGAGACGACGCGACCAGCTTGGCGGTCCGCGCTCGCGCGCACTCGGCCTTTCTGGACCGCGGGGAGCCGGTCAGGGCGGCGAGAAGCGCCTTCTGGCTGGCATTCGTGCTCCTCGACCGGCCCTCGCAGCGCGCGCAAGCCGGGGGCTGGCTTTCGCGGGGACGCCGGCTACTCGAAGAAGGCGGCGCCGACTGTGCCGAATATGGCTTCGCGCTGTCGGCGCTGGCATTTCAGCGGATCACCGAGGGCGACATCGAGGGGGCCCTGAACACATTCGAGCAGGCCGCCGCGGTCGGGGCGCGATTCCGCGACCAGGACGTGACAGCCCTGGCTCGTCATGGCCATGCCCGCGCGCTGCTTCGCATGAACCGGCGTGCTGATGCCTTTGCCCTTCTCGACGAAGTCATGGTGACCGTTTCGGCAGGCCAGGTCACTCCGATAATCGTCGGCGTGGTCTATTGCAGCGTCATCAGCGCCTGCTATGACGTCTTCGATCTGGCACGCGCGCAGGAGTGGACCGATGCCTTGTCACGTTGGTGCCTGGCCCATCCAGACATGATGCCGTTCCGTGGCCAGTGCCTCGTGCGTCGGTCGGAGTTGATGCTCCTGCACGGCGACTGGACCGAGGCCGCAATCGAGGCAAAAAAAGCGGCCGATTGGCTGGTGCGCACGCACTCGGAGTCGGATGCCGGCGCCGTCTACTATCAATGGGCCGAGGTCTTGCGCCTCCGAGGTGACATCACGAAGGCGGAAGAGGCGTATCGGAACGCCAGTCAGGCGGGCCGACGCCCCTACCCCGGTCTCGCCCTGCTGCATCTGGCTCGGGGCGACGAGCAGGCAGCCGGGGCGGCAGCGCGGCGCATGTTGCAGGACGCGCGAGACCCACGGAGCCGAGCCCGGTTGCTTGGAGTAGCGGTCGAGATTCTGCTCGCCGTGAAGGATCGGCCCGCCGCCCGCGCGGCCTCTGACGAGTTGTCAGAGATCGCGACGGCCTTCGACGCCCCGCTCCTCCGGGCCGCGGCGGCGCAGGCGGCCGGATCCGTCGCCCTGGCAGACGGGCAAGCCGACATCGCCCTCGCGCAACTTCTCGATGCTCGGACACTCTGGCAGGATCTCGGTGCCCCGTACGAACTCGCCCGCCTGCGCACGTTGCTCGGAATCGCCTACGAGCAACTGGGCGATCACGACGGTGCGCAGCTCGAGTTCGAAGCGGCGCATGACGCGTACGAACGCCTTGGTGCCAAGTCCGACGCCGATCGCCTGTCGACGCTCGTCGGTCGGCCCACACCAGCCACGGGCCCACTGACAGGCCGCGAGGTCGAGGTGCTCCGGCTGGTGGCGGCCGGAAAGACCAATCGTGCCATTGCCGCCGACCTGTCGATCAGCGAGAAGACCGTCGCACGGCACCTGACCAACATCTTCACCAAGCTCGACTTGCCATCTCGGGCGGCCGCGACGGCCTACGCCTACGAACACAAGCTGGTCTGAACCGGCCTCCGAAGAATTACCCATGCGCCTGTCGTAGGGGATTGCGACATTTGGCCGATGCGCAGGATCCGCAACATGCCTAGCGTAGACATACGCCACACGATGGTTGGACTGGCGACAACCGGAGGTCGGACATGCGCAACGGACACAGGACTGAACGCGTCAACACAGTTGTCATCGGCGCCGGTCAGGCCGGGCTCTCGGTCGGCTATCACCTGAAGCGACTCGGGATTCCCTTCATCATCCTCGACGCGCATCGGCGCGTCGGCGACCCGTGGCGCAAACGCTGGGACTCGCTGCGATTATTCACCCCCGCCCGGTACGCCGGTCTCGACGGCATGCCCTTCCCGGCTCCGCCACACAGCTTCCCGACGAAAGACGAAATGGGCGACTACCTCGAGACCTACGCGCGCCGGTTCCGGCTCCCTGTAGAACTCGACCTGCGCGTCGATCGTGTCTCGCGCCAGCGGCAGGACCTCTTGGTCGTCGCTGGCGACCGGCGCTTCGAGGCGAACAATGTCGTCGTCGCGATGGCGACCTTCCAACAGCCACATGTGCCGGTGTTTGCCGGCGAACTCGACCCGGCAATCGTGCAGGTGCACTCGTTCGACTACCGCAACCCCAGACAACTCCGTGACGGCCCGGTGCTCGTGGTCGGTGCCGGCAACTCGGGCGCTGAGATCGCACTCGAGGCGGCCAAGGGGCACCGAACTTGGCTCGCGGGTCGCGACACGGGCCACGTGCCGTTCCATGTCGACGGCCGACTCGCCCGGTACCTCCTGCCGGTTGTCTTACGTGGCCTATTTCACCGCGTCCTGACTGTTGCGACACCCATGGGTCGGAGGCTCCGACCCAAGGTGCTGCACGCTGGTGGCCCGCTCGTACGCACCAAGCCCGCCGACCTGACCGCCGCCGGCGTCGAGCGGCTGCCGAGAGTTGTCGGCGCGCGCAACGGCCTACCATTGGTCGAGGGCGATCGCGTCCTGGAGGTCGCCAATGTCATCTGGTGCACGGGGTTCCATCCAGGCTTCTCGTGGCTCGACCTGCCGGTGTTCGACCCGCAAGGCGACCCGCAGCACGAGGCGGGTGTCGTCAGGCAGGAACCGGGTCTGTATTTCGTCGGGCTGCACTTCCTGTATGCGTATTCGTCGACAATGATTCACGGCGTCGGTCGAGATGCCGAGCGGGTCGCGCGGCACATCGTTCGACGCACGCGCGTGAAGGAGCTGGCAGCCGGAGCCCCGGCCGCAGCCTAGCTAGAGGCGCCACAGCGCCGGTTCAGCCAGCAGAAAGGAGCAAGAGCAATGTTTGTGATGCGGGAAGTCCTACAGTGCAAACCGGGAAAAGTCGGAGAACTGAAGAAGAAGTTTCTGGCGCTCAATGCCATCGTGAAGCAGAAGGGGTTTGAGCCATTCACCATCATGACCGATGTCGCCGGCGAACACTTCTGGACGCTGGTGCTCCAGACGGAGGCCGACAGCGTTGACACGTTCGTCACGATGGAAGACCAGGTCATGGCCGACAAGGACGCCCAGCAGGCGATGGCCGGGTACCACGACCTCGTGGTGAATGGCAGACGCGAAGTGTTCAGGAAAGTGTCATAGGCAGGCCGCCGCCACGGGCCCGCGTGCCGGGCCTCACTGCGTAAGAGAGCCCCGATCGCCCAGTTAGTCCATGTCGAAGTAGTCGATGTGCATGATCTTGTCCCACGCCGCGCTGACAGCCCCGTAATGGTTTCATCTAGGCCTGCAGGCGAAAATTCAGGAGTTCTCGCCGACAGTGCGGGTCAACGGCTTCCGATTTGGCGGCGTCAGTAAACAAGATTTACATTCACGGATGCCTGGCCTATACTGGCGGCGTGGCGGTACCCCGCGCGCTGAAGCAGAAGGTGGCGCTCCTGTGGCCCCATCTGGACGAACGAGCGCGCCGGTTGTTTGCGGCCAGTGAGGCTCGCG
>DATKDY010000001.1:0-3737 GCA_035512515.1 Vicinamibacterales bacterium | reverse complement strand
GGAACTGCCTCCGGGCAACAGAGGACCTTCACACCGTTCATGGCGCACCATTCGACACGCTCACGGATCGACTCGATCAGGTCCATGGAGCCCGATCGGAGCAACGGCGTCTGGTAGGCGGCGACCTTCAAGTTGAGCTATTGAGCGATTGCCGAACTGGACATCTCTGCAAGCGCGATACTATTTCCATCTGGATCCCTGATCATCATCACCCTCACGGTCGCAGTCTGGGCAGGCTCGCTCGTCTCGAATCCCGCCTGCTGCAGACGTGAGACCTCATCGGCCAGGTCGGTAACGGAGAGCGTGCAAGAACCGTTTCCGGCTCGATCCGGCGCTTGATACACCTGCAGCCAGCCACCGGCCTTGAACTTCCACTCCACGAGTTCCTTCATTGGTGCAGCGTCCGCAGGCCGGCCGAAGAGTCGCTCGTACCAAACTGCGGCTTTCGATACATCACTCACCGCGAGGCTTGCAATTGCGTTCTTGATCACGTTTCTACCTTCCATCCTTTCGCAAGATTCCGGAACCACCCGGACCACACGTCTTCGGCCACCAATGCCAGGCAGTCTCTGCATGAGTCGATCCGTTTGACGTTTGTCCTGTTCGGCGGCGCGAGCGAGCTGAGCCCGACCGCCTCACCGCTCGTCGGTGGCGTTGAGGCCAGTACGCGCCAGCCGCGCTTTCAGGATGTGCCCGCACGGCACGAAGCCCGCCTTCTGGAGCGTCCGTTGCGAGGCGATGTTGTCGACGTTGCAGCGCGCCGCCGGGACATGCCCGCCCTCGTGGCATACACGCTTCAGCTCCTGGACCAGGAACGACCCGAGGCCGCGGCGTCGAAACGATTCCTCGACCTCCATGTAGATGTCTCCGAACGGTCGGTTGTAGTGGAAGAGAATGCCGCCATTCGCGGCGACCTGACCGTCGACCTCGATGACTCCGCACCACCGACGATGCCCGGCCGCCACGTCGGGTGCCTCCGCCGCCGTCGGCTCACGGAAGATGGCGCCAGGCGGCTGGTGCAAGGTCTGCATTCCATCCTGGAACAGGATCGCCTCGCTGGTTACGTGCGAAGCGAACGCGTGCAGCATTACCGTCGCCAGAGCCGCATTGCTCTGCACCTCCATGTGCTCGGCACCGCTCTCGTCCAGAAGTGCGCGAAACAGATCGAAAAGGCGGTCGCGGTGGTCCGGCAGCACGTAGAACTCATACAGCGTGGGCTGGCCGGTCCATGGCCCACCCACTGCCATCGAGCCGTACCCGACCGGGACGCCTTCGAGGAACAGGAGGTACTCCCGAGTCCAGCCGGGTCGCTCGTGGATGGAATCCTTGACGATCTGACAGGCCATCTCCAGCCGATACATGTCCCGCCAGCGCTGAATGCCCTGGAGGTCCGTCGGCGTTGCGGAGATCTGTGGTGCCTCAACGGACTCGTTCTTCCTCATCGCCACCGCACTCGCGTCATGTCGCCCTCTCACGCCCGCGAAATACCACGGTTTGCGCTATCGACAGTTCCGGGCAGGCATGGCTCGAAGGCGAACCGCCGCAGGCGGCGCTGCGGCACTCGTCAGTTATCTGCCTGGCACCGTTGGCGCCCTTGCCTCCCAGCAGCTAACGAGCCGCGGGCTACCCTGCGGTTCTACCGTGCAAACATCTCTGCCAGGCAGCCAAGGACCCGCTCCTGCGTGTCATCATCCAAGCGCCCCAGCTTCTTGATGAGTCGCGCCTTGTCTACCGTACGGATCTGATCCAGCACAACCTGGCCGTCTTTCCTGCCAAGGCGACAATCGACCCGCGTGGGGTAGCTCCGACCCTTCGAGGTCAACGGCGCGATAATGACGGTTCGGATGAACCGATTCATCTCATCTGGGGAAATGACCACGCAGGGCCGAGTCTTCCTGATCTCACTGCCGACGGTGGGGTCGAGGTTCACCAGGTACACCTCGAAGCGGGATACTACCACTCCCACTCCGCTCGGTCCCACTCCGTCTCGATCAGCTCCTCGAGAAGCTCATCGTCACCCGCCTCAGCCATGCTCTGGAATGCAGCGCCCCAACCGGCACGGACCGCCCTTGCTGGCCGGATAACGATTTCATCCGCTCGGACCACGAGCTCCACATCCTCGGTAAGTCCGGTCTGCTCCAACAGCGGCTTGGGAATTCGAATCCCCTGCGAGTTGCCGATCCGGATGATCTTGGCCTTCATGGCGCCTCCTGGCAGTAATCACAATGTAATCACCACGGGGCCCTGATTCAAGCCTTTTTGCCCGAGGATCACCATTCCCACTGGTCGTAGACCACCGCCGTTAGACGAGGTGCCTCTGCGTCCTCGTTGAAGACGAATGTCAGATTCCACGTCTGAAGGCAGGTGGCCCCCTCGTCGATCGCGAGCCTCACACCCACGTGCGGAAAGCGCGCGAGTTCTGGATACAGAGTCTCGAGGTTCACCGGCTGGCAGTTGAAGTGCAGCCCGGGCGTTATCGTGGCGTGACCGTAGTCCTCTGGAGGAGTAAGCGAGTACGAGGCGACGCGCCAGGCCGAAGGACTCCCAAGCACAGAGGCGGCCATGCTCACTTTCTCGCCACCGCCGTCTGGAGCGATGTAGAGCGCCACCGTGTCGGCCAGCAGCCCTTCGCGAAGAGGAGCGGTGCCCCGCAGGAACTCCAGCAAGTGCTGCACCTCGTCCTCGAGATATGCGTACTCGTGGGTGCTACCCCCTGCAGGCGAGGGGAGATCTTCGCCTTGCTGAGGGTCGGAATCGGGGCCTGCACAACCTGCCGTCGCGGTGATCAGGCCCACCAGCAGCAAATCTCTGAGCAGTCTCTGCATGAGCAAATCCGTTTAACGTTCACGGAAGCCGGTTCCGGCTGCGCGTTGCCTACCCGGGCTCCGGAAGTGCCGCGAGGATCTGCGCGGCGGCCGCCTCGAGTTCACCGCGATCCCGTACAACGTAATCCGGGCCGAATCGAAGTCCGAAGCCGTCGTTGCGATAGCGCGGGAACACGTGCAAATGGCAATGAAACACTTCCTGCATCGCAGCCTCACCGTCCGCCAGGAACAAGTTGACCCCTTCGCAGCGCATCCCGCTCGCGCGAAGAGCACCGGCGAACCGTTGGGCGAGGCGCATCATGTGCGCCACCGTATCGGACTCGACGTCCCGCAGGTAGGGGGCGTGCTCGATCGGGATGATCAGAAGATGCCCTGGATTCACAGGGCGAATGTCCATGAATACCGCGCAACGCTCATCCCGATACAGGAAGGTAGCCGGTGCTTCACCTTCCAGTATCCTGCAGAAGATGCAAGCTGCCTTGCTCTCGTTCACGGTCATCGCCGTTGCCCCGTTGTCACAACGCGTGCCGTGCAGGACCCGCCGGGCACGAGCGCGTTGACAAGCTGTAACCTATATGGTTACACTCTTACGATGGCTATCCGGGGCTTTCGCCACAAGGGACTCCGCGCTTCTTCGAAACCGACAACACGGCCGGGATTCAAGCGAAGCACGCGGCGCGACTCCGGCTGATCCTCGGCCGGCTAAGCGTGTCGGTGGAACCGCGGGACATGGCACTGCCGGGATTGGACTTCCACCAGCTCCGCGGCAAGCGAGCCGGAACCTGGGCCGTCAAGGTCAGCGGCAATTGGCGCGTGACGTTCACGTTCGTCGACAAGGATGCCGACGCAGTCGACTACGAGGACTACCATTAGAGAGGAGGCATCATGGTCATGCACGATCCGCCCCATCCG